>NZ_JADYTL010000009.1 GCF_021531055.1 Collinsella tanakaei | reverse complement strand
CTACATAACGATATTATTAATAATATCTAACGATAATCTGCGCGTGCCGCAACCTTCATATCTGAACAAATTGTCCGCAGCGGGGTTGGAGATGGGACATTTTGTGCTCGGAAGCGCCCGGATGGGGCTGTGCGTCCGAGACGGGACAGCCCGGAGTGGCAAAAGTGGAGGGCGCGCGTCCGGGATGGGGTGGCCGGGGTGGCGAACATGGACCGCGCGTCCGAGACAGGGCACGCGGAAATGCCAAGAGCGGTTTCGAACGAGTCGACGAGGGCGAGTGCGCTCGGGAAGGAACGGTATGAGGACGTAGTCTGGAATGCCGGAGCGTAGGTGAGCACGGTGGAGAGCGCCTGGGCGGCGCTGAAAGCGAAACGGGGGCTTGCGGCATTTGCCGCAAGCCCCCGTTTCGGTGACGTTATGTGAAGGCGGCGCTGCCCTACAGCGCGAAATCGCCGCCCACGAGCTTGGAGACGGACTGCTCAACGTAGACGGCCTCGATGGCATCGGCGAACTCGTCTGCAACGGTGATGGTCTTGATCTTGCCGCCGACCTCGACGGGGATGGAGTCCGTGACGACGCACTCCACGATGGGCGCGTCGTTCAGGCGCTCGATCGCCGGACCGGAGAAGATGCCGTGCGTGGCGCACACGTAGATGTCGCCGGCACCCATCTTCTTGAGCTCACGCACGCTTGCGCACAGCGTGCCCGCGGTGTCGATCATGTCGTCGTTGATGACGCAGGTCTTACCCTCGATGTTGCCGATGATGCCCATGACCTCGGCGGCGTTGTGGCGCGGACGGCCCTTGTGCGCGATGGCGAGATCGCAGCCGAGCATGTCGGAGAGCTTCTTGGCGGCCTTGGCGCGGCCCACGTCGGGCGACACGACGACGAGCTTCTCGGTGTCGAAGCCCTTGGCGTTGTAGTAGTCGCCGAACAGCGGCAGGGCGGAGAGGTGGTTCACCGGGATGTCGAAGAAGCCCTGGATCTGGCCCTGGTGCAGGTCGAGCGTGATGATGCGGTCGACGCCCGCGCGCTCGATGAGGTTGGCGACCAGGCGCGCGGTGATCGGCTCGCGCGGGGCGGCCTTGCGGTCCTGGCGGGCGTAGGCGTAGTGCGTGATGACGGCGGTGATGGTGCGGGCGGAGGCGCGCTTGGCGGCATCGGTGGCCACCAGCAGCTCCATGAGCATGTCGTTGACGTTCGGCCCGGCGATGGACTGGACCAGGAACACGTCGGCGCCGCGGACCGACTCGTCGAAGCGGGCGTAGATCTCGCCGTTCGCGAACTTCTCAAGGGCGAGACCCGAGAGCTCGACACCCAGGATGTCGGCGACCTTCTGCGCGAGCGGTCGGTTGCATGAGCCCGAATACAGGCGCAGCGTCTTGAACATCTGCTGGGTCAGTTTTTGGTCCTGTGCTGGCATTTGCCGATTCTCCTTAGCTCTTGGACTCCCATGCCCTTACCGGTGGTTACAGCCGCGCGCGCCTGCGCTCGGTGTAGCCTTCTATGATGCGCTGCTCGCAGCGCTCGAGAGCGAGCGCTCCGTCAGGAACATCCTTGGTGATGGTGCCGCCGGCGCCGGTGATGGCGTCGGAGCCGATATTCACGGGCGCGACCATCATGGTGTCGGAACCGATGAACGTGCGGTCGCCAATCGTGGTCGCATGCTTGTTCTTGCCGTCGTAATTGCAGGTGATGGATCCCGCGCCGATGTTGACGCCGGCGCCCATCTGCGTGTCGCCGATGTAGGAGAGGTGCGGGACCTTGGAGCCCTCGCCGATGGTGGATTTCTTGATCTCGACGTGCGTGCCCACGTGCGCGCCGTCGAGCAGGTGCGTGCCAGGACGCAGGTAGCAGCGCGGGCCGCAGGTGACGCCGTTATCGACGACGGCCTCGATCGCCACGGTCTCGTCGAGCGAGCAGCCGTCGCCCACGCGCGTGTCGGTCAGGCGCGTGTTGGGACCGAGCTGGCAATCCTCGCCCACGGTGCTGTGGCCGATCAGGTGCGTCTGCGGCCACACGACGGTATCGCGGCCGATGGTGGCGTCGGGGCCGATCCAGGCCTGCGCGGGATCGATGAACGTGACGCCCTCGGCCATGAGGCGCGCGTTGATGCGGTCGCGCGCGATGGCGGTGAGCTCGGCGAGCTGAGCGCGGCTGTTGACGCCCAGGCCGTCGCGGTAGTCCTCGCAGTGATAGATGGTGTTGGCGTGTCCGGCGGCCTTGAGGATCTCGAGCATGTCGGGCAGGTAGTACTCGCCCTGCGCGTTGTCGTTGGTGACGTCGCCGATGTGGGCGGCGAGCAGCGCGCCGTCGAAGGCGTAGCAGCCGGCGTTGCACTCGAGCAGCGTCGCGGCCTGCTCGGGCGTGCAGTCCTTCTGCTCGATGATGCGGGCGATGGAGCCGGACTCGTCGAGCTCGATGCGGCCATAGCCGAACGGATCGGGCGGCGTCATGGTGAGCACGGCGGCGGCGTGGCTGCCGTCGGCGACGGTCGCGGCGAAGGTGCGGATGGTGTCGGCCTGGATCAGGGGAAGATCGCCGTTCAGGACCACGACCGGACCCTCGTCGATACCTGTGGCCTCGAGGGCGACGCGTACGGCGTGGGCGGTGCCCAAGCGCTCGGTCTGCTCGACGCACTCGATGCGGGAGGCATCGTCGCCTGTGTAGGTGGTGTCCAGCAGGGCGCGCACCTCGTCGGCGTGGCTACCGATGACCACGACGACGCGGCTGACGCCGGCGGCGAGTGCGGCGTCGGTGACCCAGCAGATCATCGGCTTGCCGAGAATCTTGTGCGAGACCTTGGCATGGTTGGACTTCATGCGCGTGCCCTCGCCGGCAGCCATGATGATTGCGGTGACATCCATCGGAATCTCCTCCGGTTGCGGTGCATGTTCGCGTGGCGCGGCGTCGGCCGCGGCGCACGTACCCCGATGATACCGCAGCGACGGGGGTCGGCGCTGTTCATCAAATACAAACCACGCGGCAGCCAGCGGAGGTGGGCCGCGGCGCACGGCGGACTGTCCGTCTTGTCCTAAAGCGATGGAGGCGGGCCGTCGCCACGTTGCAGGGCGGGATGAGATGACGCGAGGGCTGCCGATCCGCACGCTGCGCCCCGCGCGGCGCAGGCGCCGTTCCCCTGCGGAATTTGTGGTGACCCGCCTGCCCGCATAGTGTGGGGCCCGTCGGGTGCGGTAGGGTTGAACTGCACATTTGTTCGCTTCGGCGGGCCGCTGCACGGCAGCCCGCTTTTTCATGCCCGCGCGGTCGCCCGCCACAGGGTGCGGCCGCTTGGCCGCCGCGTTCCCGGCGGCCCGTCCCAACCCCATCGGAGGTGCCATGCACGGAGACACCATCCTGCTCATGACGTTCGTCCTCGCCCTCGTCGCCGCGTTCGCCGGCGGCATGGTGGCGCGCGCCCTGCGTCTGCCGCCTATCGTGGGCTATCTGGTCGGCGGCTTGGTCGTCGGCCCCTTCACGCCCGGGTTCTCGGGTGACTCGCACGCCATGAACCAGCTCGCCGAGGTCGGCGTCATGTTCATGATGTTCGGCACCGGCCTGCACTTCTCGTTCAAGGACCTGCTCGAGGTCAAGAACATCGCCGTGCCCGGTGCGATCGTGCAGATCGCCCTCGGCACGGTGGCGGGCTACGCGCTGGCGACCGTCTTTGGCTGGGAGCCCGCCGCCGGCATCATGCTCGGCCTTTCGGTGAGCATCGCCTCCACGGTCGTGCTGATCAAGAACCTCACCGACGCCGGCCTGTACCAGAGCCGCGGCGGACGCATCGCCACCGGCTGGCTCATCGTCGAGGACCTCGCCACGGTGGTGATCCTCGTGGTGCTGCCGGTGGTGTTCGGCCCGGGCGAGACCTCCGCGGCCGATATCGCCGCCCAGCTGGCGATCGCCCTACTCAAGACCGTGGCGTTCGTGGCGCTGATGCTCGTGGTGGGGTCGCGCGCGCTGCCGTGGCTGCTCGCGCGCATCGCCCGCTTCTGCCCGCGCGAGCTGTTCCAGCTCGCGGTGGTGGTCATCGCGCTCGGCACGGCGCTCGCGGCATCCGTGCTGTTCGACCTGTCCTTCGCGCTCGGCGCGTTTTTGGCCGGCGTGGTCGTGGGCACCTCCAAGCTCTCGCATCGCATCGCCGCGGAGGCCATTCCGTTCCAGGACCTGTTCTCGATCATCTTCTTCGCCTCGGTGGGCATGATGGTGAATCCGGCGACGCTCACTGCCCATATCGGGCAGCTTATAGCGCTGGTCGCCCTTATCATGGTCGGCAAATGGCTCATCAACATGGCGCTCGGTGCGCTGTTCTCGGCGGGTGTGCGCACGTCGCTCACCATCGCGGCGGGCCTGTCGCAGATCGGCGAGTTCTCGTTCATCATCGGGCAGGCGGGCATGGCGCTCGGCGTGCTCTCCGCCGACCAGTACAGTCTGATCCTGGGCGGCGCGGTGGTGTCGATCGCGCTCAACTCCTTCGTGTTCAAGCTGGTGGACCCCATGACGCGCGGCATCGAGGGGAGCTCGGCGCTCAAGCGCCTGTATGAGCGGCATGCGCGTACGATCGAGCCGCCTGCCGAGGAGGGGCTGCGCGACCATGTGGTCGTGGTGGGCTACGGGCACGCCGGCACGTACGTGGCCGAGGTGCTCAAGGATCTGGACGTGCCGTGCCTGGTGGTCGAGCGCGACCTGCCGATCGCCGAGGAGGCCGAGGAGGCGGGGCTGCCGGTGCTCGTGGGCGACGCGGCGAACTCCGAGATCTTGGCCCATGCGCATCTTGAGGCCGCGCGGGTGCTGGTCATAGCGTTGGCGGCGGAAGGGTCGGCGGAGATGATCGCCCGCGAGGCGCGCGAGATCGCGCCCGGCCTGCGCATCGTCGCGCGTGCGGACACCCAGGACGGCGTCGAGGCGCTCGTGGCTGCGGGTGTGGACGATCTGGTGCGACCCGAGCTCGAGGGCGGTATCGAGCTTATGCGCCATACGCTGGTCGATTTGGGCTATCGTCCGCGTCAGATCCAGAACTATGCGAATGACCTGCGCGAAAGCGGCTACGCGGCGCTGGGCGACGACGGTCGCGCGGAACGCCAGCGTGCCTTCGGGCACCTGATCGCGTCGCTGTCGGAACTCGAGCTGCACTGGGTGACGGTGGGCGAGCGCTGCCCGATGGCCGGCTGCACGCTGGCGGGCCTCGACCTGCGCGCGCGGACCGGTGCCAACGCGGTGGCGCTGCGGCGCGCCGGCGAGCTCGAGGTGTTCCTCGATGCGACGACCGTGCTGCATGCCGGCGACGCCGTGGGCCTCATGGGCACCGCCGAGCAGCTCGAGGCGGCGGAGGCCCTGCTCGGCGGGCAGTAGGACCGCGATGCGCCAGCCTGCCCACCTGCGGGGAGGCGCCTCCGGCTGCCGGCGCGGCGTGCCCCGCTAGAGGTCGATGGAGAGCTCCACAGGGCAGTGGTCGGAGCCGAAGATGTCACTGCGGATGCCCGCTTCGCGCACGCGATCCGCCACGGTATCGCTCACCAGGAAGTAGTCGATGCGCCAGCCCGCGTTGTTCTTGCGGGCGTTGAAGCGGTAGCTCCACCAGCTGTAGGCGCCCGTCTCGTCCGGATGCAGCAGGCGGAACGTGTCGGTGTAGCCCGCGTCCAGCAGCTCGGAGAACTTGCCGCGCTCCTCATCCGAGAATCCGGCGTTGCCGCGGTTGCTGCGGGGGTTCTTGAGGTCGATCTCCTCGTGCGCGACGTTGAAGTCGCCGCAGGTGACGACCGGCTTGCCGGTCTCGTCCTCAAGGCCGCGCAAAAACGCGCGGTAGGCGTCGTCCCAGGCCATGCGCACGTCGATGCGCGCCAAACCGTCCTGCGCGTTGGGCGTGTACACGTCGACGAACCAGAAGCGCTCGAATTCAAGCGCGCACACGCGGCCCTCGCTCGCTGCGGTGGCGACCATGTCGGCGGTGTCACCGGCCCCCGCAAAGGGCAGCAGGCTGTCGGCGCGGCGCACGGACAGCGGCTCCTCACGGCTGAACACGGCGGTTCCCGAGTAGCCCTTGCGCTCGGCGTAGCTCCAGGTCTGGTGATAACCCGGCAGCTCGAGGGCGACCTGGCCCTCCTGCAGCTTGGTCTCCTGGATCGCGAGGATATCGGCGTCCAGGTCCTCGGCGATCTCAACGAAGCCCGGGTCCTTTTTGAGCACGGCGCGCAGGCCGTTGACGTTCCATGAGGCGAATCGATACGTGCGCGGGGCGGTGGAGGCTGCCATGGTTCTCCTTGCATCCGAACTGGTGGGGCGTGCTCGTGCCATCCTGCTCGATATGAGACAACGTCAGACGTTTTCCCACATCGGGATGTGCTCGTGCCATCCTACTATAGTGCGCTTCGTGGCAGGTCATCCCGCCGTCGTGTGCTCTTGTCCAGATCGTGGAAAAACGCCAGACATATCCTCGCGTCGCAACCCGTCAAGCATCAGTTGAGGGGGATGGGGCGATGGGGTGTCGTTACGGTGCATAATCCGAGCTTTTGCAACGTATTCGCATGTAGGACCGATTTGCATGACACATTGCCAAACGGGGGCTTTATAATGGTCGAACCTATGAAACGATAACGCGTCGGCACGGTGCCGAGAGTCCGTCCGACGCTTTTCACACGAAGAAGGAATAGTGGTATGTCGGTTTTGGAAGATCGTTCCGACCGCTGGTCGGACAGCTGTCTTGCGCTCGTCAAGGCCATCTCGATCATCTTGCTCATCGCGTGCCTGGTGTACCTGGCCGTCGCGGGTATGAACTACGCCGTGCTGGGCGCGGTGTTCTTCGAAGGTGAGCACGCGGGCACGATCGTCACAATCGCCTACGCGCTTGTCCTGTTCGCGATGGCGCTCGCCGCCAGCCTGCTCGGTCTGCGTGCGAGTTATGAGCCCTCGCGGATCGACCCCTTCTGCATCGCCGCCGGCGTGCTGGTGGTCGGCGTGCTCGCCGGCGTCGTGTCGGGGAACTTCGGCTATCCGGATAGCGCGTTCGGCTCGGGCCTCGTGGGCGGTCTGAACCTGTTCTTCGGTGTGATCGCGCTGGTCGGCGCGGGCATCGGCATCTTCGTGATCCGTCCCGAGGTCAAGCCGGCGGCCTCTCGACCCGACGCGGATGCCGCGGCGGCTGATTCGTCCGAGGGGCCCGACGCGGCCGAGGGGGAGGCCGACGCTGCGGATGAGTCCGGTCAGGCAGCCGTTTCCGGCGAGGCCGACGACGCCGATGGCGAGGCTGCATCCGATGGTGAGGCCGATGGCGCCGAGCCCGCCGGCGAGGAAACCGCTGAGGACGCTTCCGAGGACGATGCCGACGCGGACGAGTCCGCCGACGGCGAGACCGACGAGGGCGTCGAGGAAGTGGCCGAGCCTACCGAGGCGGAAGCGGACGAGCCCGAAGTTGCCGACGAGCCCGGGCCCATCGCTGAGGATGAGGCCGACATGGAGTTCGAGTCCACCGGCGAGCCCGAGGTCGACGTCGAGTCCGATGGGGACACGGAAGAGCAGGTCGAGGAGGATGTCGCCGATCCCGCCGAGCCTGTCGTCGCCGAACCCTCCGATGCGGACGCTGCCGCCGAGGCCTCGGTCCCACACACCGAGCTCGACGAGATCGAATGGGTCGACTTCGGGGCGGATCCGGCAGCTGCCGCCGAGGCGGACGACGAGCCCGGCTTCTTCGGCAAGCACCTTCGCCGCCACTAAGTTACACTCAAAACAGCACATGGACCTTCGCGCGGTCGCCCAAGCGGCCGCGCGGTCTTATTCAGCCATCTTGTTCCGCGAAAGAGGCGATTCCCATGGCAGCCGTGCATTCCATAGCCGATGCCGTCGAGGCGGCGCAGGCCCTATCCAATCTGTTCGCACGCCACAAGCGCGCGGTGTTCTTCGGCGGCGCCGGCGTGTCCACGGCGAGCGGCATCCCGGATTTTCGCAGTGTCGACGGCCTGTATCACCAACAGTTCGACT
The DNA here is from genome assembly GCF_021531055.1 of Collinsella tanakaei. Taxonomy (GTDB): domain Bacteria; phylum Actinomycetota; class Coriobacteriia; order Coriobacteriales; family Coriobacteriaceae; genus Collinsella; species Collinsella tanakaei_B. The sequence continues at coordinate 107,636 of NZ_JADYTL010000009.1, read as the reverse complement.
ACCCGCCCGAGGTGATGCTCTCGCATGGGTTCTACGCGAGCCATCCTGCGGAGTTCTTCGAGTTCTATCGCAAGAAGATGATCGCGCCGACGGCCCGCCCCAACCAGGCGCATATCAAGCTCGCCGAGCTCGAGCGCTCCGGCGCGCTGCGCTCGGTGGTCACGCAGAACATCGACGGGCTGCACCAGATGGCGGGCTCGCAGCGCGTGTGGGAGCTGCACGGGTCGGTGCACCGCAACATCTGCCAAGCGTGCGGGGCAAGCTACGACGCGGCGTGGATCCTGGCGCGCGAGCACGAGGACGAGCGCGGCGTGCCCGTATGCCCTGCCTGCGGTGGGCGTATCAAGCCCGACGTCGTGCTCTATGAGGAGCCGCTCGACGAGTGCGTGATCACGGGTGCGGTGGAGGATATCGCGCAGGCCGACATGCTCGTCATCGGCGGTACGTCGCTCGTGGTGTACCCGGCGGCGGGCCTCACGCAGTACTTCTCTGGCGATACCTTGGTGATCATCAACCGCGATCCCACGCCGCAGGACTCCCGCGCCGACGTGCTGATCTCCTGCGACATCGCCGAGGCCTTCCGCTTCTAGGCGGGAAAATAGGGACAGTCCCCTTTTCCCACTTGCAGGTGCACAGTCGGCGGAAGGGGCGTTCCGTATGGGAAGATAGGGGCAGGAGTAAATCTCCCACTCGGGTGGCGGACTGCTTTTGTCTTTTCTGCCCAACGGGCGCCGCACCTCGTCGCGACCGTGCGCGAGTGGATACAATAGATGGACTTGCACGACGTGCGTGCACGACGTTTGCCGGCGAGCGAAAGGAACCCCATGGCTCACGATTCCAAGATATGGCGCTGCGGAAAGTACGAGCTCAAGTTCGACCGTCCGCGCATCATGGGCGTGCTCAACGTCACGCCGGATTCGTTCAGCGACGGGGCGGAGGGCAACCTCGACGTCGACGCCGCCGTGGCGCGCGGCGTGGCCATGCTCGACGCCGGCGCGGACATCATCGACGTGGGCGGCGAGTCCACGCGCCCGGGTTTCACCCCGGTGACCCCCGACGAGGAGGCGCGCCGCGTCCTGCCCGTCGTGCGCGCGCTTGCGCAGCGCGGCGCCATCGTCTCCATCGACACGCGCCATGTGGAGGTGGCCAAGGCAGCGGTCCGCGTGGGCGCCTCCATCGTCAACGACGTGACCGGTTTCACCGATCCCAAGATGGTCGAGTTCGTCAAGGGCGTCAAATGCGGCGTGATCGTCGTCCATGCCGGCGAGTTGACCGAGCCCGTGCGCGCCCATAAAGCGGTGCAGCTCGATACGTCGGCCGCTGCATTCGTGGCCGAAAAAGCCCGCGCCGCCGCAGCCGCCGCTGCCGGTACCGCCGGCAAGCGCCGTGGCCGCGCGCAGGGCGGCCTGCGCTTGGGCGGAGGCCTCGTACAGCCGCAGCTTCCGTTCGGTGACCTGCCCAACGGATCGCCTGCCGTCGAGGCCGCTGTATCGGCCACGGCCGCCGCGCCCGCCGACGAGGCGGCGACCCCGGAGGCGGTCGCCGCGAAGCTGGCCGACGCGCACATCGAGGCGTCCGCGGCCACCGTCGCCGCCGATGCCGCGCCCGCCACCGACGCCGCGGCTCCCGAGGTCACGCAGGAGGACAACCTCGCTGCCATCATGGCCCGTTCCGCCAAGCGCGAGGAGGCCTACGTGAGCACCTCGCAGCTCCGCCGCTTCACCCTGCCCGACTCGGCCCCCATCATGCGCCGCGTCATGGGCTTTTTGTCCGACCAGGCCCGTGCGCTCGTCCATGCGGGCGTGGCGCGCGAGCGTATCTGCATCGATCCGGGTGCCGGCTTTGGCAAGACGGCCAACGAGGACATCGTCATCCAGCGCGAGACGGCCAAGATGGCCTCGCTGGGCTATCCCCTCATGTGCGCGGTGTCGCGCAAGCGCTTTGTGGGCACCATCTCCGGCGTTGCGGAGGCCGCCGAGCGCGACGCGGCGACCTTCGGTGTGTGTCTGGGCGCCATCCAGGCGGGGGCCGATATCGTCCGCGTGCACGACGTTGCCGGGTTCGCGCAGTTCCTGAACGGGTATTGGGCCGTCGCGCGCCCGCAGCCGCGCCGCGCGTTCGTGGCGCTCGGCTCCAACCTGGGCAACCGTCTGGACAATCTCCGTGCCGCCAAGGACCTGATCGCCGAGATCCCGCTCACCTGTGTATCCAATTGCTCGCGCATCTACGAGACCGAGCCGGCCTACGAGGAGCGCCAGGAGCCGTTCGCCAACGCGGTGATCGAGGTCCGCACCGAGCTCGCCCCGCTCATCCTGCTCGACGAGCTTATGAAGATCGAGGACAAGCTCGGCCGCAATCGCACCAAGAGCGCCCGCCCCAACGGGCCGCGAACGCTCGACTGCGACCTGCTGTGGATGGAAGGCGAGGTTCACGGCGGCAACAAGCTGCGGCTTCCCCATCCCAAGCTGGGTGAGCGCGACTTCGTGCTCGTGCCGCTCGAGGACCTGATGCACGATCCGGCGCGTTTCTTCCGCTACGAGGGCGTGGACGTGCGCGAGCCGGAGGAGCGCGTGGGGCATGTGACCGGCGAGCTGGGGGCGCTGTAGCCATGGGCGAAGACGTTGCGATGGGCGCTGCCGCCGCGGGCGCCGATGCGCCGATGACGTTCATGTCCGAGGTCACCTCGACCAACGACATCGCGGTGGACGCCGCGCGCGAGGGCGCGCCGCACGGCTGGGCGGTGAGCGCCGGAATCCAGACGGCGGGGCGCGGTCGCCGCGGCCACGCGTGGGCGTCGCCCGAGGGGAGCCTCTACCTGTCGGTCGTCCTGCGGCCGAACGTCCCCATGCAGAACCTGATCGCCGTGCCCGCCGTGTGCGCCATGGGCGCCATGGACGCGCTGCATGCGATGGGGCTGACGGGTCGCGTGGGCATCAAGTGGCCGAATGACATCGTCGCGCGCACCGAGGCTGGGGACGGAGCGTTCAGCCGAAAGCTCGCGGGCATCCTCGTCGAGGCCAAATCCAGTGCCGAGGGTCCGTTCGCCGTGGTCGGCATGGGTGTGAACGTGCAGCCCGTGCACGTCGAGCAGCATGTGTCCGCCGAATCCATGTCGCCGCAGGCACTGGGCCCCATCTCGCTTGCCGAGCTGGTGGGCGAGGGCGCCGAGGTGCCCTGTCTGCAGGATCTTGCCGCGCGTCTGCGCGATGCGGTCGTCGCCCGTGTCGACGTGTGGGCCGAGGCCGTGCGCGCCGGTGGCGCCGCCGCAGGGCCGCTGGCGCCGATTCTGGCGGAGTATTTCGATATGGTTCCGATGTTGGGACATCAGGTCGCGGTACTGTCGCCGACCGGGCATCTCATGAACACGGGTGTGTTCGCCGGTCTGGATATGTGGGGTCGCGCGTGCGTCATGACGCCCGCGGGCGAACAGACCTATCCTTCGGAGGCCGTGAGTCTGCGCGAGCTGTAGCCGCCCGCGGGAAAATAGGGACAGGCGGGAAAATGGGGACAGGCACTTTTTTCCCACGCGGAAGGGACAATGGGAACAGGTGCTTTTCCCGCGTGGGGAAAAAAGTGCCTGTCCCCATTTTCCCCGTTACTGCGCGCGGCGTTGGATCCGACGGTAGATCTCGTTGATGCCGCGCAGGGTGAGCTGTCCGTCGATCACATCGAAGACATCGGTCGATTCGGCCACGATGCCGGCAAGGCCGCCCGTGGCGATCACACGCGCGTCGGGTGCCTCCAGTTCGGCCCTGATGCGCGCGACCAGGCCTTCCGCCATAGCCGCGGTTCCCGTGACCATGCCGTTTTGGACCGCCTCGACCGTGTTGCGGCCGATGGCGTGCGCCGGCGCCTCGAGCGGCACGCTGGCAAGGCGTGCGGCGCGGGCGATGAGCGCGTCCATGGAGATGCGGATACCCGGCGCGATGGCGCCTCCGATGTAGTAGCCATCTGCGTCGACGACGTCGATGTTGGTGGCGGTGCCGAAATCGACCACGATGGAGGGCGAGCCGTAGAACGTCGCCGCGGCGACGGCGTTGGCGATGCGGTCCGCGCCGACCTCGGCGGGATTCTGTGCCCGGACGGGGGTGACATCCGCCGTATCGCGCCCGACGACGATCAGCTCGGCATCGAGCTGCTCGGCGACGCCGGTCCATTCGCGCGTGAGCTGCGGGACGACGCCGGCGAACACGATGGCGTCCACGCAGGTGAGGTCCAGCCCGTACATGCGGAAATACCCCTGCAGGCGGACGTTGATCTCGTCTTTGGTAAAGGTGCCGTCGGTCGGCATGCGCCAGGAGCGCACGAGCTCGTCGCCGTCGAACAGGCCGAGGGCGGTCTGCGTGTTGCCCATATCAACTGCGAGGATCATGATCGCGCTCCTTGGTGCGGCGGGTTTAAATCGAACGCCGGTGTCGATACCGGCCTGCCTACCATTGTAAACATGCGGGCAGACGGTCGATTGTGTCTCAAATGTGGAAATGCTTGTCGGATCGTTGTCGGGCTTGCGTTTGGCGCATGCGGTTCGTAATATATTTTCTTGCGCAAAGGCGCACCAGACATTGCGGGGTGGAGCAGTCTGGTAGCTCGCCGGGCTCATAACCCGGAGGTCGTAGGTTCAAATCCTGCCCCCGCGACCAAGACTTTTAAAGCCCGGTTTATCCGGGCTTTTTTCGTATCACACGTATGTTCGGCCTACGTTTTCGTGATTAGCTGAGCCGGTTTGGCGGGAGGATGCCATATCCGAGTTGAGCGTGCGAGAGGCGGTATCTAGCTATGAACGTCACGGTATTGCTCGAAAACTCGACGCCATCGAGTAGGCTCGTCGCCAAGCACGGTCTGAGCCTCTTTCTCGAGGCGGCCGGAACGCGCCTGCTGTTCGACCTGGGTCCCGACGCCAACTTCATAGCCAACGCCCGCGCGCTCGGCGTGAACGTCGTGTCGGCGGACGCGGCGATCATCTCGCACGGACACGACGATCACGGCGGCGGCTTGCGCGCCTACCTGGATATGACGCGCGGCGTGCGCGACGAGGCTTCCGTATACGTCCACGCGCACGCGTTCGACCGGCATGTCTCCGGAACGGCCGAGCAGCATCGCGATATCAGCCTCGATCAGACGCTGGCCGACGAGGAGCGCATCGTGAACGTGGAGGGAACGTGGGCGCTCGGCCGGGGCCTGCTCCTGTTTTCCACGATGGAACGCTCGCATCCGCAGCCAGAAGGCAACGGACGCCTGCTGGAAGAGCGCGACGGCGAGTTCGTGCCCGACGCCTTCGCCCACGAGCAGAGCCTGTTGGTGACCGAGGGCGATCGGCACATTTTGGTGTCGGGCTGCTCGCATGCGGGAATCCTGAACATCATGGATACCGCGGAGCAGCTGGCGGGCGCACCGCTCGATGCGGTCGTGGGCGGGTTCCACACGACGAGCCCCTCGGCCGGCGATGTCGAGTCCGAGCAGGCCGTGCGCGATTTGGCGTGCGAGCTTGTCGCACGGCGGGCACGTTACTACACCTGCCACTGCACGGGGCTCGAGACGTTCAGCCTGCTTCGCGATGAGCTGGGCGATCGAATCCAATACCTGCATACCGGCAGCGTCGTCGCCGTGTAGCGCCGCGGCGACCGGGTGCCTGCCGTCCGCAAGGCGGATACGGTCTTGCGGGCGCGGGGACCGAGCCCCTACGCGTTCGCCGCCGGCAGCTGCGAGCGCGCCCCCTCGACATAGAGCCGCGCATTGGCGCGGTTGTGCTCGAGTTCCTCTGCCGTGACCTGCCGCACGACGCGCGCGGGGCTGCCCAGCACAACCGATCCGTCGGGTACGGCCATCCCCTGTGTCACGAGCGCGCCGGCGCCCACGATGCATCCCGTGCCGATGCGCGCGCCGTTGAGCACGATGGCGCCCATGCCGATCAGCGTGTCGTCGCCGACCGTGCAGCCGTGGAGGATCGCGCCATGGCCGACGGTCACCCGGCATCCGATGCGCACCGGGCACCCGAAATCCTCATGCACGATGCAGCCGTCTTGGATATTGGTGTCGGTGCCCACCTCGATGGCGTCGACGTCGCCGCGCAGGACGGCGTTGTACCAGATGCTGACGTTCTCGTCGAGCGTCACGCGCCCGCGCACCACGGCGCCCTCGGCGATGCGCACGGTGGGGTGGATGGCCGGCGAAGGGGCGGTATCATGCATCGATTCGTGCCTCCAATATGCATCAATGTGTGGTGTTCCAAGCGAGCAGAAGGTATCTTGCCGCCTAAACTGTATCACCTAGCAGGCATTATTAAAAATCCGAAACAGCCTCAAGAATACGGAACCCCCGCTATGGTATGCAGAAAAACTGTACTACAATTCCTCTTTAACATAGTAAAGCGGCGCGTTCGCGCGCCTACGGATGTCATGGCGGCAACGTCGCGCGGCATCTCGATGGAAAGGGGAGGGGCTTATGACAGCAGCCAACGCTGCGCCTGCGACTGCGCATGCGGCTTCGGGCGACAAGGGCACCAAGCGCAAGTTCAAGGTGCCGCACACCTTCGTCATCATCATGATCATCATCTTGGCGGTCACGGCACTCACGTGGATCGTGCCGGCTGGCGAGTACGTCCGCTACGAGAACTCGAGCGGCCAGATGGTCGTCGACCCCGAGCAGTTCACCTACGTCGAGCAGACGCCGGTCAATCCGCTGCTCATCCCGCTGTACATCGTCAACGCCATGTGCAGCCGTATCGACCTGATGCTGCTCATCATGTTCTCGGGCGGCGCGTTCATCTTCATCACCAAGTCCGGCGCGCTGCATTCGCTCGTCGCGCGCATCGCCAAGGTGTTCCAGAACCGCCTGTACCTGTTCATCCCCATCATGACCACGGTGTTCGCGCTCATCTGCACCACGCAGGGCGTCAACCAGTTCATCGCCTTCGCGCCGATCCTCGTCATGATCTCGATGGCCATGGGTCTGGATTCCATCACGGGCGTCGCCATCATCCTGCTCGGCGGCTCGGTCGGTTTCTCCACCGGTACGTTCAACCCGTCCACGACGCTCATCGCGCAGGGCATCGCCGAGCTGGCGCCGTACTCGGGCCTCGCGTTCCGCGTGATCAACCTCGTGGTGTTCCTCGTCATCGTCAACGTGTACCTCGTGCACTACGCCAACAAGATCCGCAAGGATCCCACCAAGAGCCCCATGTACGAGCTCGATAAGACCAACGAGTATAAGAACCTCGACATCGATTCCTTCGGGCCGATGGATGCGCGCAAGGCCCTCATCATCCTGGCGCTCGTCGCGGCGCTCGCGGCGATGGTCATCGGCAGCGTGAACTTCGGTTGGGATACCCCCGAGCTCGCAGCCGTCTTCCTGGCGCTCGCCATCGTCGAGGGCTTCCTGTCCGGCGAGACCCCCTCGTCGATGTCCACCGAGTTTTTGACCGGCTGCAAGGGCATGCTGTCCGCCGCCATGGTCATCGGCCTTGCGACCTCCATCTCCGACATCATGACCGCCGGCAACATCGTCGACACGGTCATCCATGCCATGGCGACGCTCATGGCCGGCACGCCGGCGTTCCTGATCGGCCCGGTCATGTATCTCGCCAACGTGTTGGTGAGCTTCGTCATCGTGTCCGGTTCCGGCATGGCGTCGGCCATCATCCCGATCACCGCCCCGCTGGGCGACCTGCTGGGCCTCACCCGTCAGTCGACCGTCTTGGCGTTCAACTTCGCCGACGGCTTCTCCAACTACGTGCAGCCCCATTCCACAGCGCTCATGGGCATGCTCGGTGCGGTCAACATCCCGTACGACCGCTGGATGAGCTTCATGTGGAAGCTCTTCCTCATCATCATGCTCGCGTGCTGCGTGATGATGGGCATCGCGCAGGCGATCGGCTACATGTAAGATGCACGGATTCGGGCGGTCGCGGGGTGTAGCTCGCGGCCGCCTGCCGTTTTGCACGATGACCGGATGCGAAGGAGTACATCATGGCAATCGACAAGGAAACCCTGTTCTCGTATGTGGATGACCAGCGCGCCGATCTGACGGGCATGGCCGACCGCATCTTCGACGACCCCGAATACGATGGCAAGGAGTACGACGCGCAGGCTCTGCTCACCGCCGAGCTCGAAGCTCACGGATTCGCGGTGGAGCGCGGCGTGGGCGGCTATGAGACGTCGTTCCGCGCGGTGCACGAGGTCGGCGAGGGCGGTCCCTCCATCGGCCTTTTGTGCGAGTACGACGCGCTCGTCGGCTTGGGCCACGGATGCGGCCACCATATGCAGGGTCCGGCGATCCTGGGTGCGGCATTTGCCGTCCAGCGCGCGCTCACCGACCCCGCGCAGCCCTACAAGCTTGTGGTGTACGGAACGCCCGCCGAGGAGACCCAGGGCGCCAAGGCGTCCATGATCAAAAACGGCTGCTTCCACGATATCGATGTGGCGCTCATGATGCACGGGTCGCCGACGACCTGCACCGATGTCCGCTGCCTTGCCGACCAGACGTTCAAGGTGCATTTCCACGGGCATCGCGCCCACGCCGCCCTCGCGCCCGACCAGGGGCGCAGCGCGTTCGACGCCCTGCTCGTGGCGTTCAACGGCATCGAGTTTCTGCGCGAGCACGTGACCGACGACACGCGCATGCACTACACCGTGAGCGCCCTGCCCGGTCCGTCCAACGTCGTGCCCGCCGAGGCGGAGGGCGTGTTCTCGCTCCGTTCGTTCTCCAAGGAGAACCTCGAGGGCGTCGTCGCGCGGTTCAAGGACATCATCAAGGGCGCCGCGCTCATCGCGGGCGTCGATTACGACATCGAGCTCAAGCACGACTTCTACAACAAGATCCCCGTGCTCAAGCTCAACGAGCTGCTCATGAAGAACGCCGAGCTCGCGGGCGCTCCGCGCCTGTCCGCCCCGCGCGAGAAGACCGGATCGACCGACTTCGGTAACGTCATGTACGAGGTCCCCGGTTCGTGCATCCGCGTGGCGTTCGTGCCGGTGGGAACTTCGTCGCATTCGCAGGAGTTCGTGGACGCCGGCAAGAGCGAGGATGCGCACAACGCCGTGGTGTACGGCGCGAAGACGCTCGCCGGTGCAGCGTGCGACTTGATCTGCGACGCGGCGCTCATGCAGGCGGTCAAGGACGAGTTCGCCGAGAACAAGAAGGTGAACGCGTAGCGGCGGCGCGTTTGCGTCGCAGTCGCATGCGATGCGGTGGACGTGATGTTCTAGCTTGAGGCGGGCCGGCGGATCGTGGACGATCCGCCGGCCCGTTTGTTGCGTGTTTGCGGCTTGCTTTGCCGTTCGCGACGCGCCGCGCCGCGGCCACGGCGCGCCGCGCGAATGCACCGTGGCGAGGCTCGGTGCGCTGCCTGCGGGTGGCGTGGTTCCCGCGAACGAAGATATACGAATCTCAATGCAAAAGAGCTCATTTTATACAACGAATGGAGCTGCCGGTTATGTCCCGTTCGTTCGTTTGCTCGCGGAGTTACAAAATGGGGCTATTTCTAGTTGTTTGACGGCTGTGACGGGGACGCTTCGGGGTGCTGAAGGCCCTGAATACCCTCGCATGGCCACTTTGATGTCATCCGATATGACCGATATGGCAGAGTTGTCAGATTATAGCTACTTATAATGGCCAATATGGCCGTTGTATAAGGTCTGCCTAGTCGAGTGAAAACTAGAAAGTGCGCGTTTTTGTAACTCCGTGCTAAAACGAACGTCTTGGGCGTTCCGAGCGCGCCTTCAAACCCGCACGGTGCCGCCGCCTGAGCGGCGCGTCCGCCCGGTTCTGCGGCGAATGCCGCAGAACCGGGCGGACGTAACATCGGACGGGCGCGACGGCACTGCCATGAAGCGCGCGGCTACCGCCACAGCCCCTTGCGCTTGAAGATCCACGCCGCGATAAGGCACGCGGCGGCGGCGAGCAGCGTGGGGAACAGCCAGCTGTCAACGAACGGCACGCCTTCGAACGGCAGCCCGACGTTCATGCCGTAGAAGCCGAATACGATGTTGGGGATCGCCATGACGATCGTGATGACCGTCAGCACCTTCATGACGATATTCAGGTTGTTGGAGATGACGCTCGCGTAGGCATCCATGGTGCCCGACAGGATGTTGTTGTAGATGTTGCACATCTCCTGCGCCTGATGGACTTCGATCATGACGTCCTCCATGAGCTCCTGATCCTCCTCGTAGAGGGTGATCATGTGGCCATGCATGATCTTGTTGAGCGTGATCTCGGCGCTTTTGAGAGAGGTAGAGAAGTACACGAGCGACTTTTCGAGCGAGAGCATCTGCAGCAGCTCCTCGTTGCGCATGGAGCCGTAGAGGCGCTGCTCGGTCTTGGTGGACAGGCGGTCGATGCGGCGCAGACAAACCAGGTAGCTCTGCGAGATGCGCAGCAGCATCTGCAGCAAAAAGCGCGTGCGCATGCGCGTGTTGACCTGGCGCACGCGGCCGTTGGCCATGTCCTGCACGATGGGGCTCTCCTGCAGGCTCACCGTGACGATGATGCTGCGGTTGCGCAGAAAGATGATGGAGATGGGCAGCGTGGTGTACTGCAGCATCGAGGGGTCCTGCATGTCCTCAACGTCCTCGGCGCTCGGGTAGTCCACGATTACGAGGGTCTGGTTGACGTCCTCGTCATAGTCGATGTGCGAGGTCTCCTCCTCGTCGAGGGCCGAACGGACGAATTCGGGCACGATGCCGACTTCGCGTTCGAGCCACGTCGCCTCCTCGGGTGTCGGGTTGACGACGTTGATCCAGCAGCCGGATTCCGGCGTCTCGATCCTGTTGGTGGCGGTGCCGTCGGCTGTGGTCATGAAGCATTCGACCATGGTGCCCCCTTTCGCGTCCGAAATATCGCGTTTGAGATGAAGCCGCCCGGGGTGCGGCCGCGCTCACGATACCGCATGCAGCGGCGCGGCCGGGCGCGGGCGGGCGAGTATCAGTAACTCCTTACGGGTCCTCCACAGGGAGCGCACGTCGGGACGGCGTGAGTCATGGATCGGGTGCCCGTACTGCAGGTCTCACTCGAAATCGTCACCGGGAGTTTGGTTGAACCGATAGTTCGATATGCGCAGGCGCTACCCGTTCATGCTGCCGTGACGATAAGGGCGCACGGTCGGATCGACGTGTTCGGCACCCGCGGCGCAGAATAGCGCGATCATGTGTTCCGGCAGCTTGCCGTCGCGGAGCCGGGCGAGATCTTCGTGAGCGGCTTCGACCTGCAGCGAGTCGCCGATCAGGCGCGCGCGGACCTGGCGCAGCCCGAGCTCGTGCAGATGATCCTCGCAGGTTCGGATGAGCTCGAGCTTGGACGCGGTGAGCGGCTCGCCGCAAGGGACGCGGGTCGCCAGGCAGGCGCCGGCGGGCATGTCCCACACGGCGTAGCCCCACGCGCGCAGCAGCTCGCGCTCCTCGTCCTTGCGCCAGCCGGTTTCCATGAGCGGGGAACGGACGCCCAGCTCACGGATGGCGCGCATACCGGGGCGGTAGTCATCGGCGTCGTCGGCGTTGCTGCCCTCGAGCACCGTCGGATAGCCGCGCCGCCGCGCTTCCTCGGCGATGCGCGCAAACCCGTGCAGTTTGCAGTGGTAACAGCGGTCGATGGGGTTGGCGGCAACGGTGGGGTCGGCAAGCGGGTCCGTGTCGAGGACGGCGACGGGCAGTCCGAAGCGCCCGGCGTCGCGTGCGAACGAGCGCCGCTCCGGCGAGGCGATAAACGCACTGGACAGATGTACGAGCAGGGTGTCGTCGGGGATGGTCCGCGCGCAGACAGCGGCCAAAAAGGTGCTGTCCACGCCGCCGGAATACCCGATGGCAACGCGGCCATAGGAGCCGAGTAGCTCCTGCAACGCTGCGAGTTTATCGTCCACGATGGCCTCCCTCGATGTGACGCCGGCGCGCGGTCGGCGCCCGATGACGACGTGCGCCGCGAGCCGCATGGTGGTTACAGGAATGTACCCAGGTTGAGGCCGGTGGCGTCGGAGGCCTGCACCGTTACCTGCCCGGTCGTGCTGCCGCGGGTGAGGATGAAGGGGCGCACGAGCTCCTGATGGTTTTCGGCGAGCAGCTCGGCGCGATCGGTGCCGGCGCGCGCCGCCTCGATCTGCTCGATCAGTTGCCGGACGCCGCGGCGTCCCAGCTCGTAGCCGGTGGGGGAGCAGGTGGTGAGGCCGACCGAACCGCTCCAGGCGAGCGGGTTGCCGTCGCAGCCGGCGACGGCGATGTCGTCGGGAACGCGCAAACCGGCGGCGCGGATGCCCTCGATCGCGCCGGTCGCGAGCACGTCGGTGAGGCCGATGACGACGTCGGGGCGCTCGTCGGCGCCCTTTTGCGCCAGGTGGCGGCCGATCATGAAGCCGTCGGGGGCCTGCGTGATCTCGCCGTGGTCGAGGATGTCGAGCTCGATCTCGGGGTAGCGCTCCATGATGGTTCGGATGCCCTGCAGGCGTCGCACGGTCTGCGGCGTCATGGTCCGTCCGATGACGGCGATACGACGCGGGCCGAGCGAGACGGCGTGCTCGGCGATGAGGGAACCCTGCGCCGTGCAGTCGACCGACACGAAGTAGCCCGGCCGGTCGCTTTGGACGTCGAGCACCGCCAGGGGGATGCGCGACGATTGCAGGGTGATGTTGGAGACGTCGGCCGAGGACGCTTGGACGAGCACGCCCGACATCTGCGTGCCGGCGAAGTAGCGGGTGTAGTTGGACTCGAGGGTCGCATCGCCGTTCGCGGTGGCGATGAGCAGGCCGTAGCCCTGTCGCTGCGCCTCGGTGCTCGCGCCGCTGGCGATCTGCAGGCTGAGGCCGTGGTTGAGCTGGGGGAGCACGAGACCGAATGTCCGGTTGCTGCCGCCGGCGAGCAGACGTGCGCTCTGGTTGGGCGCGTAGCCCAGGCGCTGTATGGCGTCGTTGACGAGGGCGAGGGTCTCGGGCCGAACCTTTTCGGGATGGTTGAGTGCGTTCGAGACCGTGCCGAGCGCGACGCCGGCCTCGCGCGCGACGTCGCCGATCGTCACCTTTGCCATACGGAGCTCCTGTCGTCGTGTGTTTTGCGACAGATTGTACCATCGCGCACCGCCCGATTAGAGCGCTTCAATGCGCATGGGGCGGACGACATGTCCCAATTTTCTCCTGGCCCTTTTTGGGACATCAACGCGCGCGAGGAGCCCGCGATGTCCCATTTTCCTCCTGGCCCTTTTTGGGACATCCTGTTTCGGTCGTGTTGCGTCGCTGTGGGCATCATGTGGTATCTCAATTCAAATACCAGTGAGGTCGTGAAAGGGGGTCGTCTCAAGTACAATGAGCATTCAACACGTGAGTTTCGCCTGAGGTCGGCGTTCGAGAGGATAAACCCATATGTGCGGTATTGTTGGATATACCGGAACGGATACAGCGAAGGACATCCTGCTAGCAGGGCTAAAACGACTGGAATACCGTGGGTACGACTCCGCGGGTGTCGCCCTCGAGCGCACGGACCCCGCAGGCGAAACCCACCTCGACGTGATCCGTCGCGTGGGTAAGGTCGCCGGGCTTGAGTCCGAGCTCGAGCACGTGGACGACGAGAGCACGTGCGGCATCGGACACACGCGGTGGGCGACGCACGGCAGGCCGTCGGTCGCCAATGCGCATCCCCATGCGTGCTGCGGCGGCAACATCGCCGTCGTGCATAACGGCATCATCGAGAATTTCGCGGAGCTGCGCGACGAGCTGACCGCGCGCGGTCATGTGTTCGGTAGCGAGACCGACACCGAGGTCCTCGCGCACCTGGTCGAGGAAGCCTACGCGCAGACCCATGAGCTCGTGGCCGCGGTCCGCAAGGCCTGCGAGTGCGTCGTCGGCGCGTACGGGCTCGCGGCGGTGTGCGCCGACGAACCCGGCGTCATCGCGGTCGCGCGTAAGGACAGCCCGATCGTCATCGGGCGAGGCGAGCACGGCAGCTACGTCGCTTCCGACATCATCGCGCTCATCGATGCGACGCGCGACGTCGTGGTGCTCGAGGATGGGCAGTTCGCGCGCCTGGCACCGGAGGGCATCACCTACACCGATGCGCAGGGCGAGCTGATCGAGCCCGAGGTCACGCATATCGACTGGGATATCGATATGGCGGAGAAGGGCGGTTATCCCGACTTCATGCTCAAGGAGATCTGCGAGCAGCCGCGCGTGGTGCGCGACACGCTCGTGGGACGCCTCGCCCCCAGCGGCGAGCTCGACATCGACGAGCTGGGTCTGACGTTCGAGGAGCTCGACCTGATCGACCGCGTGTACGTGATCGCCTGCGGCACGAGCTACCATGCCGGCCTGGTCGCCAAGAACCTGATCGAGGGCTGGGCCCGCATCCCGTGCGAGGTGGAGGCGGCGAGCGAGTTTCGCTACCGCAACCCCATCATCACCCCGTCCACGCTCGTGGTGGCGGTGTCGCAGTCGGGCGAGACGGCCGATACGCTGGCCGCCATCCGCGACGCGCGCATCAAGGGCGCCAAGGTGTTCGGCATCACCAACGTGGTGGGCAGCCCCGTGGCGCGCGAGTCCGACGGTGTGATCTACACCAAGGCCAACAAGGAGATCGCCGTCGCCTCGACGAAGAGCTTCATCGGCCAGATCGTGAGTCTGACGCTGCTGGCGATGCTGCTCGGTCAGGTCAAGGGCAAGCTCACCACCGGGCAGGTCCGCATGCTGTTCCGCGAGCTGGGCGATACGGCGGCGCAGATCCAATATATCTTGGATTCGCAGCGCGAGGCCGTGCACGAGGCGGCGCTCGCCTGCAAGGACGCGCCGTCGGCGCTGTTCGTGGGGCGCGGCATGGGTGCGGCCATCAGCTACGAGGGCGCGCTCAAGCTCAAGGAGGTCAGCTACCTGCATGCCGAGGCCTATGCCGCAGGTGAGATGAAGCACGGGCCGATCGCGCTGATCGATCCGGGCTTCCCGGTTATCGCCGTGACGACTAAGAGTCCGGTCTACGACAAGGTCGTGTCGAACCTCAAGGAGTGCGAGGCGCGCGGTGCCAAGATCATCGCGCTGGCGACGGAAGGCGACGAGGATATCAAGCAGATCGCCGACCACGTGATTTACATCCCGCCGGTGCGCGATGCGTTCTCGGCGATCACGGCGAGCGTGCCGCTGCAGCTGCTCGCGCGCGACGTCGCCGTCATGCGCGGATGCGATGTCGACCAGCCACGCAACCTCGCCAAGAGCGTGACGGTGGAGTAGGCGCGGATCACGGCGGCCACGTGGCTCGGGCCGCCGTAACATAGTTGCTAACCAGGAGCTTCCTGGCATGTGCATAAGGGCGCGGGAGGATTGCAACCCCTCCCGCGCCCGCGCTTTGCGTACGGGGTGTGTCCCAAAAGGGGCCGGGAGAAACCGTCCCATGTCCCAAAAGGGGCCAGGAGAAAATTGGGACATTCTGCCGGTCGAGGGATGAAGCACGGCGCGATCGGCCGCGCCGCATCGCATGCGCGCCGACGACGGGAATGATGCGGGGCTGTGGCGGAAACGGCTACGCCGCCGTGTCCTAGCCGGACTAGATGAGGGCGCGGACGCTGTCGCGTTCGACGAAGGTGGTGCTCATGTGCGTGACGCAGGTGTACTTGGTGGGATGGTCGACCTGCTCGATGAGGCGGCGCACGGCGATGCGGCCCAGATCGGTGCGGGGCACGTGCACGGTGGTGAGCCCGGGGTGCACGATGCCGGCGAACTCGACGTCGTCGAAGCCGACGAGCGAGACGTCGCCGGGGATGTCGTAGCCGCACTCGGTGAGCGCCTTCATGGCACCGACGGCCAGCGCGTCGTTCTCGGCGAAAAACGCCGTGGGAATCTCGGGATCGGTCTTGAGCCACGCGAGCATGTCGCGATAGGCGCTGTCCATCTTGTCGGTGCCGAGCGACACGCGGAATTTGGCCTGCGGCGTGGTGCCGGCTTCGGCCAGCGCGCGCTCGTAGCCGCGTTCGCGCAGCGGGAAGTTGCGGATGCGCAGTCTGCCGGCGAGGTAGCCGATCTGCCGATGGCCCTTTTGCACGAGGTAGCGCACCGCGCGATAGGCTGACCCCTCGTTGGAGAACAGGATGGATTCGAAGAAGTGGTTGTCGCTCTGGCCGTCGACGAGCACGAGCGGCACCGGGGCGTTGGCGAACAGGTCGTAGTCGCGCTGCGTCATCTCGGTGCCGAGCAGGATGATGCCGGCGGTGGGATCGGACATGATGGCGCCGAGCTCGCGCTCGCGGGTCTCGCTGTCGGAGAGCTCGACGGTCGTGTAGGACACGGTGAGGCCGCGGACGCGTGCCTCCTCCTCGATGCCGTTGACCACGGCGAGGCGGAACGAGCCCTCGTCGAGCATGCGGCCGGAGTTGCGGCCCATGACGAACTGGACTTGGCGGAGCTTGCCGCTGCGGCGGTAGCCGAGGTCGGCGGCGACGCGGCGGATGTGCACGGCGGTCTCGTCGCTCACGCCGCGCTTGTTGTTGAGTGCGTTGGAGACCGTGGCGGGGGAGTAACCCGTTAGGCGGCTGATCTCGCGGACGCTGACTTTTCCGGTAGGCATGGTGTCCTCCCGTAACTAAACATTTGCTAAACAAAGACACCGTACTCCTGTTTTCCTTAAAAGAAGTTGTGAGCGGCAAAACATCCCGTGAACGGTAGGTGAACAGATGCGAAACGCTTGAAGCGTTCATTGAAACAAAGTGCTTGCTCAAAGGCGTCAAGATATGGCAAGGTAAATGCCACTGCCGTGCTAGGAATATCCCTTACCGCTCACCAACGTTTTATTACCGTTCGCAGGTTGCGCATGCACAATTGCGTGGCGTCGGCATATAAATGTTTTGTCGATGTTTGGCGAAGCGTTTAGTTAGTGTTTAGCACACAGCCCAAACGGACGCCAAACGTGTTATCGAGGGCGCTTCGGCGCTCGCAAGGCACACGGGCCAGTCGGCCTGCAAAGTTCCGGGATGCGGGAGAGCGTTCCGGGAGGAATGGAAGGGGTATTCCATGAAAGAGGTTTCGAGGCGCAACTTCGTCAAGCTCAGCGCTGCCACGGCCGGTCTCGGCCTGACGGCCGGTGCGCTTGCCGGCTGCAGCGGCGGCGAGAGCGGTTCCGGCTCCGCTGGCGGCAACGGCGGTGGTTCGGGCGAGACCATCAAGATCGGCGTCTCCATCTGGAGCTCCACCGACGCGCTCGGCTCCCTGTCCAAGAACATCCTGGACAAGGCCGCCGGCATCCTGGGCATCGAGCTGTCCTACGTCGACCAGGGCCACGTCTCCGAGCAGGTCACCGCTTCCATCGAGACCCTGTGCGCCGCTGGCTGCCAGGGTATCGTCGTCTGCAACTCCGCCGACTCCGAGATGCAGGCCGCTATCTCCACCTGCGATCAGAACCAGGTCTACCTGGCCCAGTTCTACCGCATCATCAGCGAGGAGAACAGCCCCGAGGTCTACGCCACCGCTCAGAACTCCCAGTACTACGTCGGCGCCGTCCACGAGGACGAGGTCGGCAACGGCGAGAAGCTCATCGAGCTGCTCACCATGGACAACCCCGACGCCTACGAGGGCATCCAGAAGGGCGCCCGCAACATCTGCCTCGAGGGTTGGACGGTCGGCGACGCCACGTTCCAGCAGCGCTGGATCGGCTACCAGAACGGTGTCGAGAAGTGGAACAAGGAGCACGCTGACGACCCGGTGACCATGACCGAGCCGGTCTACGCCAACACCTCCTCCTCCGAGGGCGCCAAGGTCACGCAGCAGTTCGTGAACAACAACCCCGACATGGACGCCCTGATCGTCGCCGGCGGCGGCGGCGACCCGCTGGTCGGCTCCATCGGCCAGCTCGCCAACATGGGCCTCACCGGCACCATCCGCGTCGCCTCCACCGACTTCCTCGAGGACCTCAAGGAGCAGCTCGAGACCGGTGGTATGTACTGCGAGTCCGGCGGTCACTTCTGCGACCCGCTGTACGCGCTGCTGCTCGTCTACAACGCCGTCCGCGGCAAGGAGGGCTACGTCCCCGTCCAGGGCGAGTTCGGCAAGGACATCCAGTTCCCGTACGTGTTCGTGTCCTCCGTCGAGGAGTACGAGAACTACGAGAAGTACTTCGTCGACGACGACCCGTACAACGACGACGAGATCGCCGCTCTGGCCGAGCTGAGCTACGACGAGCTCAATGAGGCCGCGACCTCCCTGTCCATCGAGGACGTTATGGAGCGTCACGCGTAAATCCTCGTTTAGCCATCCTGGAGACGGGGGCAAGTACCCTTGCCGGGGCTTGCCCCCGTTCCCATCGGTATCCATCACCATTGGAAGGAGAGGTGGATGGACGCAATCAAGAAACTCCAGCAGAGCCAGTGGTTCGGCGTGGGCTTCCTCGTCGTGCTGACGCTCATCTGCTGGGCCATCTTCAAGGTGCTGCGCCCCGAGACGTTCGGTTCCCCCGCGCAGATCATGACCTACCTGCAGAGCGCGCTGATCTACGCGGTCGGCGGCTGCGGCATGTACTTCATCGTCACCCAGGGCCTGTGGGACTTCTCGATCGGCTCGGTGCTCGTGCTGTCGTGCCTGCTGTCGATCGGCTTCAGCCAGATGTTCGGCGTCGTGGGCCTCGTCGTGGCCCCGATCGTGTGCGGTATCATGCTCGGCTTCTTCAACGGCCTGGCCTACACGGTCCTGCGCATCCCGTCGCTGATCGTCACCGTCGGCCTGTCGCTGATCTACGAGAGCTTCAGCGTGTTCGCGTCCAACTGGGCCGGTACCCGTCTGGACGCCCAGTACAACATGTTCGGCTCCTACCCGTATAACGTGATCCTCGCGCTCATCGCGTTCTTCCTGTGTGGGTTCATCCTCAAGTACACCAAGGTCGGCACCTACATCAACGCCATCGGCACCAACGAGCTTACCGCCAAGAACATGGGTGTGAACGTCGACAAGTACAAGTTCATCGCGTTCATCCTGTGCGCCGGCTTCGTCGGCATCATGGCCGTCCTGTACATCGGCTACGGCACCGCCCAGACCCCGATGACCGGCATGCTCTCCCAGTCGCTGAACTTCACGCCGCTCATGGG
This sequence comes from Collinsella tanakaei, assembly GCF_021531055.1. Taxonomy (GTDB): domain Bacteria; phylum Actinomycetota; class Coriobacteriia; order Coriobacteriales; family Coriobacteriaceae; genus Collinsella; species Collinsella tanakaei_B. Next base: position 88,613 of record NZ_JADYTL010000009.1, on the reverse strand, counting down.
CGCGTTCTTCGGCCTGGCCTTCAAGAAGTACGGCCACCCGGTCGTCGCCATCGTGATCGGCGAGCTGATCATCTCCATGATGTTCGCCGGCTTCGTGGCCCTCGGCATGCCCACTACCATCAACAACGTCGTCACCGGCGCTACGCTGCTGATCGTCGTGACCCTGACCGTCAAGCGCGTCAAGGGCGCTGTCGTCAAGTAAAGGAGGGATACACCATGTCAGATAAGCTGTTGCTTCACGCTGAGAAGATCGATAAGAAGTTCGGCCCCACGCACGCCGTCAAAGAGGTGTCCCTCGACTTCAACGCCGGCGAGATCCACGCCTTGATCGGCGAGAACGGCTCCGGCAAGTCCACGTTCACCAACATGCTCACGGGCATCCTGCCCATCGGCAGTGGCACGTTCACCCTGGACGGCGAGCAGATCGCTCCCAAAAACCAGGTCGACGGCAACCACCACGGCGTGGCCGTCATCGTCCAGGAGCTGGGCACCCTGAACGGCCTCACGGTCGCCGAGAACCTCTTCCTGGGTGACGAGGACCGCTTCATGAAGTACGGCATCAAGAACACCGCCGCCATGAACAAGAAGGCCCAGGAGTTGCTTGACGGCTTCGGCCTGTCCAAGATCCGCGCCACCGCGCCCATCGAGAACTACAACTTCGAGGAGCGCAAGATCATCGAGATCTTGAAGTCCACGTGGTTCGATCCCAAGATCCTCGTCGTCGACGAGACCACCACGGCCCTGTCCCAGGACGGCCGCGAGAAGCTGTTCGAGGTCATGCTCGACGTGCGCGCCAAGGGCCACTGCGTGATCTTCATCAGCCACGACATGGCCGAGGTCCTGCGCATGTCCGACCGCATCTCCATCCTGCGCGACGGTGACTACATCACCACCATCAACGCCAAGGACGTCGACGAGGACAAGCTCAAGACCCTCATGGTCGGCCGCGAGATGGACGATCACTACTATCGTACCGACTACCCCGACTACACGCTCGAGCCACAGGGCGAGATCGCGATCATGATGCAGAACGTGAGCGTTCCCGGGTCGCTCGACAACGTGTCGCTCGAGTTGCACAAAGGCGAGATCTTGGGCATCGGCGGCCTGTCCGAGTGCGGCATGCACGAGGTGGGCAAGGCCATGTTCGGCGCCTCCTACGACCGCGAGGGCATCGTGCAGCTGGGCGACGGCACGCCGATCAACGACATCAACTCCGCCATCGACCACTCCATCGCCTACGCCTCCAAGGACCGCGATAACGAGAGCCTGCTGATCAACGACACCATCCAGGACAACATCACGCTGCCCTCGATGCGTGACATGGGCCTCATCCTCAAGCAGAAGGATCTCAAGGCCTTCGCCCAGAAGTACGCCGACATCATGTCGACCAAGATGGTCGGTGTCGACCAGTACGTGTCCGCCCTGTCCGGCGGCAACAAGCAGAAGGTCGTCCTTGCCCGCTGGCTGGGCAAGCAGTCCGACATCCTGCTGCTCGACTCCCCGACGCGCGGCATCGACATCGGCGTCAAGGCCGACATCTACGCGCTGCTCGAGGAGATGCGCAACCAGGGTAAGGCGATCCTGATCATCTCCGAGGAGATCATGGAGCTCATCGGTATGTGCGACCGCATTCTGGTCATGAAGGACGGCAAGATCAACGGGCAGCTGTTCCGCAGCCCCGACCTTACCGAGCAAGACATCATCGCGAAGATGATTTAAGGAGGCGAAACAGATGGCTTCTACTAATACGAAGGCTGCGGCCGAGACCCAGGAGAAGAAATTCGACTGGCATCAGATCAAGAGCTTCTTGCCCATCATCAGCTTCGTGGCGATCGTGGCGATCTTCGCCATCCTGACGGGTGGTGCGCTGGTCACGCCGCGCAACATCACCCTGATCATCTCCGGTGGCTTCACGCTCATGATCGCGACCGTCGGCGTGTACATGATCATGTCCATGGGCTGCCTGGACTTCTCCCAGGGTTCCATGATGGGCCTGTCCTGCGCCGTGGTCTGCTTCCTGTCGCAGTACAACCCGATCCTCGCGATCTTGGGCGGCATGGCCACCGGCGCGCTGATCGGCCTCATCAACGCCCTGTTCCACGTCAAGGGCCAGGTCCAGTCGTTCGTGGTCACGATGTGCATGATGTTCCTGCTCCGCGGCGTCATCGCCTACATCACCACCGCGAGCCCGGTCTACGCCGCCACCTACCTGACGGCGCTCGCCACCAACACGCCGCTGCTGATCGGCATCGTCGTCGCGGTGCTCGTCGTCGCCTACCTGGTGCTGCACTTCACCGCCTTGGGTTCCAACCTCAAGGCCATCGGCGCCTCCGAGAGCGGCGCCCGCTTCGCCGGCATCAACGTCCAGCGCACGAAGATCATCATCTACGTGGTCGCCGGTGCCATCACCGGTTTCGCGGCGCTCATCAACGCGATCCGCATCGGCTCGGTCACCTCGCAGGCCGGTAACATGCTCGAGACCCAGATCCTCATCGCCCTGGTTCTCGGCGGCATGCCCATCAACGGCGGCGCCCGCTCCCGCTTCTCCAGCGTGATTACCGGCGTGCTGTCCTACCTCGTGTTGCAGCGCGGCCTGGTCATGCTCGGCTTCACGACCGAGATCCAGCAGCTGATCCTCGGTATCGTGTTCGTCATCATGGTTGCGGTCTTCTCCGAGCGCGCGGCCAACCAGGTCATCAAATAGCGACTCGCGGGGGTCGGACGCCCGATCCCCGCTTTGCGCGCGGGCAGCCGGGTATATGCCCGACTGTCCGTTGGGGTGCGAGCGCGTCTTGCGCCCTGTCCCGTTCATCTCTAGAGCAAGGAGAGCAACGCTATGCTCGAGATCAAGAAGTACAAGTTCTATTTCTGCCCGTGCACCCAGGACCTGTACGGCGATGAGGTGCTCCAGCACGTCGCCGAGCACTCCGCCGAGGTCGTGGCTGCACTCAACGCCTCCGACAAGATCCCGTTCGAGGTCGTGCTCAAGCCCAACCTGCTGACCGCCGACGTCATCCAGGCCACGTTCAACGAGGCCAACAACGATCCCGAGTGCGCCGGCATCATCACCTGGGCCCACACCTTCTCGCCCTCCAAGAACTACATCGCCGGCCTGCGCGATCTCCGCAAGCCGCTGTGTCAGTTCGCGACGCAGTACAACGAGGAGATCCCGTACGACACCATCGACATGGACTTCATGAACGAGAATCAGGCAGCCCATGGCGAGCGTGAGTTCGGCCACATCTTCGCCCGTATGCGCTGGGACCACAAGGTCGTCTTCGGCTACTGGAAGGACGAGGCGGCGCTCGCCGAGCTCGGCCAGTGGCAGCGCGTCGCGGTCGGCATCAACGAGAGCCGCAACATCCGCGTGTGCCGCTTCGCCGACACCATGCGCAACGTCGCGGTGACCGACGGCGACAAGATCGAGGCCCAGCAGGTCTTCGGCTGGACTGTCGATGCCTGGCCCATCAACGACCTGGTGCCCTATGTGGACGCCGTCACCCCGGCCGAGGTCAAGGCTCTCGCCGACGAGTACTACGACACCTACGAGCTCGTGCTCGACGGCCGTGACCCCGAGGAGTTCCGTCGTCACGTCGAGGTCCAGGCCCAGCAGGAGATCGGCATCGAGCGCTTCCTCACCGATCACAACTACAATGCCTTCTCCGATCACTTCGGCGATCTGGGCGGCCTCAAGCAGCTGCCGTCGCTGGCCATCCAGCGCCTCATGCAGAAGGGCTACGGCTTCGGTCCCGAGGGCGACTGGAAGACCCCTGCCATGGTGCGCCTGATGAAGGTCATGACCGCCGGCGATCCCAACGCCAAGGGTTCCGCCCTCATGGAGGACTACACCTACAACCTGGTCCCGGGCAAGGAGGGCATCCTCGAGTCCCACATGTCCGAGGTCGACCCGTCCGTGGCCGAGGGCCCCATCGCCATCCGCGCCACGCCGCTGTCCATGGGCGACCGCGAGGATCCGGCGCGCCTGATCTTCACCGCCAAGACCGGCCCGGCCATCGCCACCTCCCTCATCGACCTTGGCAATCGCTTCCGCCTGATCATCCAGGACGTCGACTGCAAGAAGGTCGAGAAGCCCATGCCGATGCTGCCCACCGGCACCGTGTTCTGGACCCCGCGCCCCAACCTCAAGGTCGGCACCGAGGCCTGGATCTACGCGGGCGGCGCGCACCACACCGCGTTCTCCTATGACCTCACCGCCGACCAGATGGTCGACTGGGCCGACGCCATGGGCATCGAGAGCGTGGTCATCGACGCCAACACCAACATCCGCGACTTCAAGCGCGATCTCAAGCTCGGCGAGGTGTACTACCGCTAATCGCAGGCTCGTACCGGCCGACAACGTGGTGCCAGGTACAGACTTGTCAGGTATCATCGGCCGCGTCCCGCCCCGTCGGGGCGCGGCCTCCTTCTTTATAAGGAGAGGCTCATGGCCATGACGAAAGAACAGATCATCGCCGACATCGAGTCCGGTGCGACTGCGCTGGGCATCGAGTACGGCTCGACCCGCATCAAGGCGGTGCTCGTGGCATCGGACAACGAGCCGATCGCTATCGGCGCCTTCGACTGGGAGAACTCGCTGGTCGACGGCTACTGGACCTACAGCGACGAGGAGATCTTCGCCGGTCTCGCCGCCGCGTATGCAAGCATGAAGGCCGATGTCGCCGAGAAGTACGGCGTTACTCTCACCAAGGTCGGCGCGCTGGGCATCTCCGCCATGATGCACGGCTACCTGTCGTTCGACGCCGAGGGCAACCTGCTCGTGCCGTTCCGCACCTGGCGCAACACCACCACGACGCAGGCCGCCCACGAGCTGTCCGACCTGTTCGCGTTCCACACCCCCGAGCGCTGGAGCGTGTCCCACATTTACCAGGCCGTGCTCAACGGCGAGGAGCATGTGGACAAGATCGACTTCTTCACCACGCTCGCCGGCTATGCGCACTGGAAGCTCACCGGCGAGAAGGTGCTGTCCATCGGTGACGCCTCCGGTATGTTCCCCATCGACTCCGAGACCCACGACTACGATGCCGCCATGGTGGCCAAGTTCGACGAGCTCGTGGCGAGCAAGGGCGTTGCCTGGAAGGTCGAGGACCTGCTGCCCAAGATCATGGTCGCCGGCGAGTGCGCCGGTCACCTGACCGCGGAGGGCGCCAAGCTCCTCGACGCCGATGGCGATCTCGAGCCCGGCTGCCCCGTCTGCCCGCCCGAGGGCGACGCCGGCACCGGCATGATCGCCACCAACTCCATCGCGCCGCGCACCGGTAACGTGTCGGCCGGTACCTCCGTGTTCTCGATGATCGTGCTCGAGCACGGCCTGAAGGACGCCACCAGCCCCGAGATCGACCTCGTGACCACGCCGGTCGGCGATCCGGTGGCCATGGTGCACTGCAACAACTGCACCTCCGACATCAACGGCTGGGTCAACCTGCTGTGCGACTTCGCATCGCTCATGGGCGCCGACGTGAACAAGGGTGAGGCCTTCACCAAGCTGTTCACCGCCGCGCTCGATGGCGACAAGGACGCCGGCGGTCTCGTGTCCATCCCGTTCATCTCGGGCGAGACCGTCATGGGCGTGCAGACCGGCTATCCGATGGTCCTGCGCGGACAGAACTCCACGTTCAGCATCGCCAACTTCATGCGCATGAACATCATGGCCGCCTTCGGCGCGCTCGCAGCCGGTAACGAGGCGCTGCGTGCCGAGGACGTCAAGATCGACAAGCTCTACGGTCACGGCGGCATCTTCAAGACGCCGGTCGTCGCCCAGAGCCTGCTCGCCGCGGCGCTCGAGGCCCCGGTGACCGTCATGGCCACCGCCGGCGAGGGCGGTGCGTGGGGTCAGGCCGTCGCCGCCGCCTACATGGCGTGGCACGAGGACGGCGAATCGCTCGCCGACTACCTCGACAATAAGGTGTTCGCCGACATGGAGGGCACGACCATCGAGCCCGATCAGGCCGACGTCGAGGGGTACCGTGCGTTCCTCGCCACCTTCAAGAAGGCCAACGAGGCCGAGAAGGCCGCGGAGCGCGCGTTCGCCTAAGGAGCTGTCGAGCGGGGCATCGCTGCGCGCCGGCGCGGGTGCCCCGCTTCACGCGAACGAGAGAATGCATAAACCGAAAAGGAGCTGAACGTTTAGTGAACGTTCAGCTCCTTTTGTGTACGGCGGGTTACCAGCTGGTCTGTTCGGAGCCGGGGAATGCGCGAGCGGATCGGAAGGCGACGCGGGGCGTCAGATTCCTTCTTATATGAATAGAATGCCAGCTACATGCATGAATGTAATCACTGGTAGAAGCGGATTTGAGGCACCTGCCGTTCACCAACCAGTTTTGACCGTTTAGGGTATGCGACAATCATTTCTCCATAATTCGCCTTATAACTACTATATGCGTGTTTGGCTGGTGTTCGTATGTGTTTAGGCGAGCCGAGCTGGACCGCATGTTTTTCCAAGGGTGACAGGACCCGTACGGCATCCGGGTTCGTCTGCCTGTCGTTTATCCGGTGCGCGATGGAGCGCGCCGGAGTGTATGGAAGGGGATTTCCATGAAAGAGGTTTCGAGGCGCAATTTCGTCAAGCTGGGCGTCGGCGCGGGTCTTGGCCTGGGCGCGCTCTCCCTTGCCGGTTGCGGTGGCGGCGGCGAGACCGCTGGCAGCACCTCCGAGGGCGGCTCTTCTTCCGAGCTCATCACGGTCGGTGTCATCAACAACGACCCGAACGAGTCCGGTTACCGCACCGCTAACGACAACGACATGAAGAACACCTTCAACGAGGAGAACGGCTTCGACGCGTCCTTTGCCTACAGCATGAAGAACGAGGAGCAGATCACCTCCGCGAACCAGTTCATCCAGAACGGTGTCAAGTACCTGCTGCTCTCCGCCGCCGACACCGCCGGCTGGGACACCACCCTGCAGGACGCCAAGGACGCCGGCACCCAGGTCATCCTGTTCGACCGTGTCGTCGACGCTCCCGAGGATCTCTACGTGGCCGCCGTCGTGTCCGACATGGACGCCGAGGGCCAGACCGCTGTCGACTGGCTCGAGTCGCAGGCTCTCGATGAGTACAACATCATCCACATCCAGGGCGCCATGGGCTCCGCTGCCCAGGTCGGCCGCACCGGCGCGCTCGACAAGGCCGTCGAGAGCAAGGGCTGGAATCTCGTCGTTCAGCAGACCGCTGACTGGGACGCCGAGACCGCTCAGCAGATCACCCAGTCCGTCATCGATTCCGGTGAGTCCTTCAACGTCATCTACGCCGAGAACGACGACATGGCCCGTGGCGCCGTGGCCGCCCTCGACGCCTCCAACATCACCCACGGCGTTGACGGCGACGTCATCATCATGGGCTTCGACCACAACAAGTGGGCGCTCGAGGAGGTCATGAACGGCAACTGGAACTACGACGGCCAGTGCAACCCCTACCAGGCCTCCACGATCCTCGAGATCATCGAGCAGCTCGAGGCTGGCGAGGAGCCCGGCGAGAAGACCGTCATCATGGAAGAGGGCTACGCCGACGCTACGAACTGCACGCAGGAGTACATCGACGAGAACGGCATCTAATTCCCGTCTGCCAGTCGCTTAAGAACTGAGGGGAAGGGGCGCGGCGTCAACCCATAAGCGTCGCGCCCTTCCTTCCATCTACCGAGGAGGTGATATACCGGTGAGCGATTCCACCTTGCTTCGCATGAGGGGTATCTGCAAGAACTTCCCTGGCGTGCGCGCCCTGCAAAACGTTGACTTCAACCTCAACAAGGGCGAGATCCACGCGCTGATGGGTGAGAACGGCGCAGGCAAGTCCACCCTGATCAAGGTACTGACCGGTGTATACGAGAAAGACGGGGGCGATATCTTCCTGGAGGGCAACGACAAACCCGTCATCATCCGTTCTCCGCAGGACGCCCAGGACGTGGGCATCGCTACGGTGTACCAGGAGATCACCCTCTGCCCCAATCTGACCGTCGCCGAGAACATCTACATCGGCCGCGGTCACACCAAGATCGAGAACTGGCGCAAGATGAACGCCGATGCCGACAAGATCCTCCAGAATCTGGGCATCCCGGTGCGCGCCAAGCAGCAGCTCGGCAGCTGCTCGATCGCTATGCAGCAGATGGTCGCCATCGCGCGCGCGGTCGACATGGACTGCAAGGTCCTGATCCTCGACGAGCCGACCTCGTCGCTCGATGAGCAGGAGGTCGAGAAGCTGTTCCAGATGATGCGCCAGCTCAAGGAGCGCGGCGTCGGAATCATCTTCGTCACCCACTTCCTGGACCAGGTCTACGAGGTCTGCGACAAGATCACGGTCATGCGCGACGGCAAGCTCGTCGGCGAGTACGAGATCGAGGACCTGCCGCGCGTGAAGCTGGTTGCCGCCATGCTCGGCAAGCAGATGAACGACATGGACGACATCAAGGGCGACTACCCCGAGTACGCGGGCGAGGGCGCCGGCTCCGCTGTGTTCTCGGTCGAGGGCCTGTCCAGCAACACCGGCATCGCGCCGTTTGACTTCGAGACCCGCAAGGGCGAGGTCAACGGCTTCACCGGCCTGCTCGGTTCGGGCCGCTCCGAGAGCGTCCGCGCCATCTTCGGTGCCGACCACGTGACGGGCGGCACCGTGAAGAAGAACGGCGAGACCATCAAGATCTCCAAGCCGCTCGACGCCATGAAGAACGGCATCGCCTACCTGCCTGAGGACCGCAAGGGCGACGGCATCATCGGCGCGCTGTCCGTGCGCGAGAACATCATCCTGGCCAACCAGGTGCTGCGCGGCTTCTTCAAGCCCTACAGCAAGGCCGAGACCTACAAGATCGCCGACGAGTACATCAAGCTGCTCGACATCAAGACGGCTTCGGCCGACACGCCGATCGAGTCGCTGTCCGGCGGCAACCAGCAGAAGGTCATCCTGGCGCGCTGGCTGTTCACCCATCCGGACTACCTGATCCTCGACGAGCCGACCCGCGGTATCGACATCGGCACCAAGGTCGACATCCAGAAGCTCGTGCTGCAGCTGGCGAGCGAGGGCATGAGCTGCACGTTCATCTCCTCGGAGCTCGACGAGATGCTGCGCACCTGCTCGCGCCTCGCCGTCATGCGCGACCGCAAGAAGGTCGGCGAGCTCACGGGTGACGACCTGAACCAGGACACCATCATGAGCACCATCGCAGGAGGTGAGGAATAGTGGCTGAGACGAAAAGCAAGGGAGGCGCCCTCGCGCATATCCTGCACAGCCAGATCGTTATCCCGATCGCTGCGCTTTTGCTGCTGGTTGTGTTCAACCTGATCGCCGACCCGTCCTTCTTCGAGATTTCGATGGGCACGGACAACGCGGGCAACCCGGTTCTTTCCGGCTACATCATTTCCATCCTTAACAACGGCTCCGAGCTGGCGATTCTCGCCATCGGCATGACGCTGGTCACTGCGGCCACGGGCGGACAGGACATCTCCGTCGGCGCGACGATCGCCGTGGCGGGCTCCGCCATGCTCGCCGTGCTGTGCGGTGGCAACATGCGTCCCGACACCCTGGCGGCGCCCATCATCGTCGCCTTTTTGGTCGGATGCGCTGCCGGCATGCTGTGCGGCGCGTTCAACGGCATCATGGTCGCCGGCTTCAAGGTGCAGCCGATGGTTGCGACCCTGATCCTGTACACCGCCGGCCGCTCCATCGCCGCGTGGATCAACAACAACCAGCTGCCGATCATCTCCGACGAGACCTTCTCGTACTTCGGCGGCTTCATCCCGGGTATCCCCATCCCGACGCCCTGCTTCATCGCGATCATCTGCATCGTCGTGACGTTTTTGGTGCTCAAGTTCACGAACCTCGGTCTGTACGTCCAGTCGGTCGGCATCAACGAGAAGGCCGCCCGTCTGAACGGCCTGAACCCGGTGTTCATCAAGTTCATCACGTTCGTGATCCTGGGCCTGTGCGTCGCGGTCGCCGCGCTGATCAAGGTGAGCCGCATCTCCACCATCAACTACAACAACATCGCTGCCGACATCGAGATGGACGCCATCCTGGCGGTCGCTCTCGGCGGCAACGCGCTGTCCGGTGGTAAGTTCAACATGGGCGCTTCGATCATGGGCGCCTACATCATCCAGTTCCTGACCACGACGCTGTACAAGTTCAACGTGGCCTCCGCGGCTCTGCCTGCGTACAAGGCCATCGTCGTCATCCTGCTCGTCGTGCTCAGCGCCCCCGTGGTGCGTCAGAAGCTGTCGGCGCTGTGGAACAAGATGCGCAGCCCCAAGCAGACTGAAGTGGAGGCGGCATAAATGGCTCTTCTCGCAAAGCTCGCCAAAGGCGGCTCCAAAGAGGGTAAGCGCAGCCTCACCGACACCAACCTGTTGCTGATCATCACGGTTGTCGTCTTTATCCTCATGTACCTGTTTGCCATGGTCGTCCTAGGCAAGGGCTTCCTCAAGTGGCAGACGTTCTTCAACATCCTGAACGCCAACGCCCCGCTGCTCATCACCGCATGCGGCCTTACGATCGTCATGATCTGCGGCAGCATCGACATCTCCGTCGGCGGCGTCGTCGGTCTCGTTACCATGTGCTGTGCCGTGAACCTTGACTACCAAGGCGGAAGCCCGCTGACCGCGCTGCTCATCGCGCTTGGCATCGGTCTCGCCTTCGGTCTGATCCAAGGATTCCTCGTGGCGTATTTGGACATCCAGCCGTTCATCGTGACGCTCGCTGGCATGTTCTTCGCGCGTGGCATGACCACCATCGTGCACACCGAGCCCTTCAACGTCGAGAACGAGGCGTTCGGCGCCCTCATGCGCACGCGCATCTACATCCCGTTCTTGGGTTCTCCCAACAACTCCGGCGTGTTCATGCCCGCCTACATGGAGATCGGCGTGGCCGTCGCTCTCATCATCGTCGTGCTGCTGTTCGTCGGCCTGCGCTGGACGAGCCTGGGCCGTAGCTTCTACGCGCTGGGCGGCAACCGCCAGAGCGCCCTCATGCTCGGCATCAACACCAAGCGCTCGCTGTTCTTGGCGCACCTCATCAGCGGCCTGCTCGCTGGTATCGCCGGCTTCGTGTACATCATGCACTCCGGCTCCGGCGCCGTCACCAACGCGAGCGGCATGGAGATGAACGCGATCGCGGCCTCCATCATCGGCGGTACCATGCTCACCGGTGGCGTGGGTAACATCGCGGGCACGTTCTTCGGCGTGCTCTCGCTGTCCACGATCCAGAACATCGTCTCCTCCGCCGGCTTCGACGAGGCCTGGTGGTCCAAGATCACCGTCGCCGCGATGATCTGCCTGTTCCTGGTTATCCAGAGCGTCGTTCTGGCGCGTAAGAAGCAAGTCGAGTGACGCCGGCTGCCGAAACCCGATACCCCTTCGCCGCAAGGGCCGAGCTCAAATAACTCGGCCCTTGTGGCGTGCCGTGGGGTATCTTTGGTAGTGGGGCTCCAACGCGGGGCTCCGTATCGCCAACGATCGCGAGAAGGGATCTAGCTCATGATGCTCAAAGAATTGCGCGAGAAGGTCTACGAGGCCAACATGGACCTTCCCAAGCACGGATTGGTCGTATTCACCTGGGGCAATGCCTCTGAGCTCGACCGCGAGAGCGGCCTGTTCGTGATCAAGCCCTCCGGCGTGGATTACGAGGACCTGTCGCCTGAGTCCATGGTCGTGTGCGACCTGGACGGCAAGGTGGTCGAGGGCGACCTCAATCCGTCCTCCGATACCGCGACGCATGCGTACATCTATCGCGAGTGGGGCGACAAGGTCGGCGGCGTGGTGCACACGCACTCCGCTTGGGCGGTGTCCTGGGCGCAGGCCGGCCGCGACGTGCCCGCCTACGGCACGACGCACGCCGACTACTTCTACGGCCCGATTCCGTGCATGCGCGGCCTGACCGAGGCCGAGATCGAGGAGGCCTACGAGCTCAACACCGGCAAGGTCATCGTCGAGGGCTTCACCGAGCGTGATATCGATCCGGTCGCCGTGCCGGCGGTGCTCGTGCGCAACCATGGCCCCTTCAGCTGGGGCAAGGATGCCGCGCAGGCCGTTTACCATGCCGTGGTGCTCGACGAGGTCTGCAAGATGGCGGCCCGCACCGAGATGCTGCAGGCCGGCGTCGGTCCTGCTCCGCAGTATCTGCAGGACAAGCACTATATGCGCAAGCATGGTCCCAACGCCTACTACGGCCAGGGCGGTGCGCACTAGCGCGTGCGCTCGCATCATCTGCATGCTGGAACCCCGCCTCTGCGCGGGGTTCATTTTTGACGCGCGGCCGACAAGATGGGGCCGGGTTCAATCTTGTCGCGACAAGATTGAACCCGGCCCCATCCTGTCGCACTGACCCCTTTTTCGCGAAGTGAGTGCTTAGATTCGGAACCGCTTTGTATACCGCAGCGATAGAAATTTCTATACCTGCGGTTTTGCACATTAGACGAGCGGACCTACTTGGGAGATCCGATTTGAAGCACACACTTCGTGCGCGTTACTGCCAGGTGCGGATGCAAGATTGAGCCCGGCCCCATCCTGTCGCATAGCATGCGGAGTCCGGACGCGTCCGGACTCCTGGTGAACGTTTTTTGGGACCTGCCCCCAAACGGTCACGGGATGTTGAGTTCGCGGCAGAGGATGCGCGCGATGGCGCGGCGCTAAGCCTTCCAGACACGCAACAGGGCACGGTAGCTCTCGGCATAGCGGCTGCCACGTTGCCAGATGAGGGCGAAATCGTGCTCGATGGATACGTCGTCAGGTGTGATGTCGAAGAGCTCGCCGCGGGCAAGCTCCTCTTCGACGGCGACGCGGTACAGAAATGAGATGCCCGCGCCGGCCCGCACGCAGGCCTTGATGGCGGGGATGCTCGCCACCTCGATGACGCCGGCGAAGTCGTCGACCGAAAGGTTGCGCACGGCAAGGTAGCGCTCCAGGATCTCGCGCGTGCCTGAGCCCGGCTCGCGCAGGATGAGGCGCTGGTCAAGCAGGTCCTCGAGCCGCGTCGGCGCGAGCGCCTCGCCCGCGACGGCGATGTAGGGCTCACGGGAGAAGACAGCGCTATCGAACGCCTTCCGGTCAAACGATCCCTCGACCAGTGCGAAATCGATGTCGCCTTGGTCGATGAGGGCGACGAGCTCGGTCGTATTGCCCGTGCGCATGAGGATGCGCTCCTCGGGATGGCGAGCGAGATGTCCGGCGAGCAGGCGCGGGGCGACGTAGTCGGCTACGGTGCGCGTGCAGCCGAAGCGCAGCGGCGGGCGCGCGGTATCGGCGGCGGCGAGCGCGTCGAGTTCGGTTCGCAGGCGCGCATCGTCGTTTTCCATCACGTCGAGCGCGCGATAGAGCAGCTCGCCGGCTTCTGTGGGCTCGATGCCGCGGCCGGCTTTGGCGAACAGGACGCAGCCGTAGTGCTGCTCGAGCTGCCGGATGTGCTGCGAGACCGCCGGCTGCGTGATATGGAGCGCGGTCGCGGCGTGTGTGTAGCTGCGCAGGCGATACACCTCAAGAAATGTGCGGGCCCGGTAATCCAGCATCGCGCCTCCCCTCGCGTGTCGCGTCCTCCTGTAGTCATCACGAACTCTTATAAGAAGATAAGTAAAAGGACAGTATTCATTATAGGCACAGGTCATAGCATGGTATCGACGAAATCGATACGAATGAAAGGTGTGCGCATGGAGCTCCTGAAGGATTTCAAGGGTATGTGGCGCGGCGTGTTGTTCGCGCTGGTCATCGCGGTACCGGCATGGCTGCTCGGCAAACAGTTCGAGGTGATCGGCGGCCCGGTGTTCGCCATTCTCATCGGCATGGTGCTCGCGCTCGTGGTGCCCGAGGCTGCCGGCGCACCGCTGCAGAAGGGCGTCAAGTTCACATCGAAGAAGATCCTGCAGTACGCGGTGATCCTGCTCGGCTTCGGCCTGAACCTGGCGCAGATCGCGCAGGTCGGCGCCACGTCGCTGCCCATCATCGTGTCAACTATCGCCACGTCGCTCATCGTGGCCTTCGTCCTGTGCCGTGCGCTCAAGATCCCGAGCAAGATCTCGACGCTCATCGGTGTGGGCTCGTCCATCTGCGGCGGTTCGGCCATCGCGGCGACAGCGCCGGTGATCGACGCCGACGACGAGGAGATCGCTCAGGCTATCAGCGTGATCTTCCTGTTCAACGTCATCGCGGCGCTCGTGTTCCCCACGCTCGGCGGCATGCTCGGCCTGACCAACGAGGGTTTCGGCCTCTTTGCCGGCACGGCGGTAAACGACACGTCGTCGGTGACGGCTGCAGCGGCCGCATGGGACGGCATGCATCCGGGCGCGAATACGCTGGATGCAGCCACCATCGTCAAGCTCACGCGCACGCTCGCCATCATCCCCATCACGCTTGCGCTGGCGTTTTGGCAGGTGCGCCAGGCAAAGCGTGCCGCAGCGGCGGGCGAGGGGGGCGGTCAGGCAGCCGGCACCTTCGACCTCAAGAAGATCTTCCCGTTCTTCATCGTCTTCTTCGTGCTCGCGAGTGTGATCACCACCGTGTTCGCGCTGCCGACGGACGTCACCGCTCCCATCAAGGAGCTCTCCAAGTTCTTCATCATCATGGCGATGGCGGCGATTGGCTTCAACACCAACATCGTCAAGCTCGTGCGCACCGGCGGAAAGCCGATCCTTATGGGCCTCGCCTGCTGGATCGCGATCGCCTGCGTCAGTCTCGGCATGCAGCACGCGCTCGGCATCTGGTAGTCGGCGCTTGCGCGCGGAACCGACAAGATGGGCCGGGTTCCGACAGGATGGGGCCGGGTTCAATCTTGTCGCCATGGCAAGATTGAACCCGGCCCCATCTTGTCGCAATCGGGACATGCGGCGGGGGCGCTACTCCCGCTTGCCGAAGGCTTCCCACAACACTGCGACGATGCCGCAGATCATGCCGCCCACCGGCCACGCGACCCAAAACCACATGGCCGTGGTGCCCGCGGGCTCGAAGGCGTCGGGTTCGGGCGCGGTAAGTGCCGGGCCAAACAGGAGCCCCAGGCCGATTATCGTCGCCACCATCATGATGGTCGCGCAGACGGCACCCAGCTTCTCGTCCTTTCGCTTGTGCGCGAGCATCGCCTCGCGACGTGCGTCGTCGACCTGCGCGCTCATGATGTCCTCGACCTCGAGCTCCTCAGCCGTGCTCTTGTTGTACTCGGCGACGTCCGTGCGGCCGAGCAGCATGCCGTAGTGCACGATGTTCCACGCACCGAGAGCTATGAAGAACAGCAGGAAGAACAGGCCGATATGCTCGACGGCCTGCTCGAGCATGAGACAGCATCCGATGCCGACGAATATGAGCGCGATGCCGGCGATGAGTCCGCCGGAAAATGCCTTGCGCGCCTGCGCCTTGTCGTCGTCGGTGTAGAAATCCTCGACGTAAGGGTGCGCCTTCTGGAACGCGGCGTGCTCCATGCCCGCGGGGATGAGAAACGCCAGCCCTGCCAGGACACCCAGCAAGATGATAAGGACAAAGGCGCCGTCGTGCCAGGAGGTCGACGCGAACTCGGGCATGCCGTCGAAGAACAGCGCGATTGCGATTGCGAGCAGGATCGCCGAGATGCCCGTGGGCACCTTCCAGGCCATCATGCGCTGGTGCTCGTCGTAGCCGCAGATATCCGTCGGCGGCCCCGCGGGAACGGTTGCGGCGGGGATGTCGGGTTCGCGCTCGGTAAGATCGCCCTGCACGAGATCATCGAGGGTGCAGTCGAAGATCGCGCACATCTTGAGGAGCTTGTCCATCTCCGGGTAGCTTTTCTGCGCTTCCCATTTTGTTGCTGACTGGCGGGAGACGCCGAGCAGCATGGCGAGCTGCTCTTGGGTCATGTTACGCGTGGCGCGCAGATGCTGAAGGTTGTCGCGGAAGCTCATGG
Organism: Collinsella tanakaei; assembly: GCF_021531055.1. Classification (GTDB taxonomy): domain Bacteria; phylum Actinomycetota; class Coriobacteriia; order Coriobacteriales; family Coriobacteriaceae; genus Collinsella; species Collinsella tanakaei_B. Next base: position 72,763 of record NZ_JADYTL010000009.1, on the reverse strand, counting down.
TGTGCCTTTCCGTCGGGAGCGGGTCGTTCGCCGGCACCTTCAGTATGCGGGCGCATCGGCTCCCATTCTACCAACCACAGGGCTGCAATCGGGACGATTTCGTCGCAACCGGAAGGCGCCTGTCGGGTGCAAGGCGCAGGTAGACGGTCTTGTACGGGGAATTGCCCGTCTGGTACACCTCACCGGTGCACGTGTTCCGAAAGAGGCGGGGAAATGGGGTATGCGCGGGGCGCGGCGGTGGTTTCCGCTGCCGCCGCGACAAGATTGAACCTGGCACCATCCTGTCGCCGAGGTGGGGTGGTCCCGCCCGTCGCATCTCGGACGCATGTGTACCAAACGTGCAGAACGGCCGCTGCTCCTATGTAATGTGCCGCCCACCAATTTCATCGTATAGAACCGCGCGCTTGCGGGTTTACTGAATACGAGTAAGGCCACCGCGCCGCGAGGCGCCCGACAGCTAGGAGACCATTATGGGACTGAAAGCTGACGAGACGATATCCTTGAGCTTCGAGGAGCTCCTCAACTACCTGCGTTCCAAGACCCGCGTGTTTATGGATGTCGATGACGACCAGTACTACATCACGCACACCGACGGCTATTGGCGCGTTCAGGACTGCTCGAAGCTGAACGACAAGGGGCGTTTCACCGACTGCTCCGAGCTGGTCACCACGCTCTCCGAGATGGCGGAGATCCCGTGGCGCGATGGCAAGAGCCTGCACGATCTGTGCGACTCCGCCACGTTCTACGAGTCGATCCAAGAGGGCTGGGAAAAGTAAGGGTTTCCCAAACCGACCAGGGTCTTCCCCCGGCGCCCGTCGATGCTTCCGTTCGCATCGGCGGGCGTTTTTCGTGTGCCGGCAGGGCGCCGGCAGGGCAGGCGTCGGCGCGCAAGACGGTTTGCGCACACTGTGCGAGACGTGCGTCACCGCTGCCAGCGAGATCGCACCGTACCTCGTTGACGATAATCCGGTATCGGACTACAATGCCTCGAGGAAATCCGAAATCGGACGGAATGACGGCATGCGAGGGGTTGTAGCATGGAAGACGAAACGATAACGAGGCCGGGTGATGCGGTGCCCACGGATCCGCGGGAACTCGACTACCTGTACAAGGAAGCGGACCGGATCTACTACGGGTTCGCGCGTCGATGCGGCCTTTCGACCTGCGCGTATTGGATGATGTACGACATCGAGCGCGCTGGCGGTGCGATGGCGCTGCGCAGCCTGACCGATTCGTGGGCGTTCAGCAAGCAGACCATCAACTCGGCAATCAAGTCGCTCGAGGCCAAGGGCCTCATCGAGCTGACGTTCGAGGAGGGGAGCCGCAAGAACAAGGTGGCGTCCTTCACCGGCGAGGGCCAGGCGTTCGCCGCGCGCTACATCGCGCCGGCCCAGCAGGCGGAGCGCCGGGCGTTTTGTGCGCTGCCGGCGCAGGACCGGATCGCCCTGCTCGCTCTCGCGCGCGAGTACACCCAGGCGCTTGCCGAGGAGTTCGAGCGCACCGAGTTCACGACGGACGCGTGAGCGCGGCGGGCGCGCCGCGTACGAAGGCGCGCGACGGACGGGAACGATACGAACGGAAAGGAACCGCCGCATGAAGCTGCTCATGCGATTCTTGAAGCCCTATAAGAAGCTCGTGGCGATCACACTCGTGGTGCTGCTGCTCGACAACACCGGCACGCTGCTCGTGCCGACGATGCTCGCCAACATGGTCAACACGGGTATCGCCAGCGGAGATCTGGACCACATCGTGAGCGGCGGCCTGCTCATGCTCGGCGCCTCGATGCTCGCGAGCGGCGGCGCGCTTACCGGCGCGTATCTGGCGGCACGCCTGTCCTCCAACGTCGGACGCGACATCCGCAACGCCATCTACGACAGCTCGCTGGCGTTTTCGAGCAGCGACTTCGAGCGGTTCGGCACCGGCTCGATGATCACGCGCACCTTAAACGACATCAACGTGATCCAGCAGTCCATCATCGCGACGATCCAGATGGTGCTGCCGCTGCCGTTTCTGTGCGTGGTCGGCATCACCATGGCGTGCATGATCGACTGGCAGATGGGCCTGTTGCTCGCGGTGGTCACGGCGGTCGTGCTCGTGATCGCGGCGGTGACCATCGCCAACGCCGCGCCGATCTTCATGCGCCTGCAAAAGCTCATCGACCGCATGAACATCGTGCTGCGCGAGAGCATCATCGGCGTGCGCGTCATCCGCGCCTTCACCAAGGAGCGCCACGAGGAGCGCCGTCTGGACGAGGTGTTCTCGGACTACGCGTCGTCGGCCATCAAGGTGAACATGATGTTCGCCGGTGTTGACGCGGCGAGCTTCTTCCTCATGAATATCACCGAGGTCGCCGTGCTATGGCTGGGCGGCGACCGCGTCGGCGTGCACGCTATGGAGATCGCGAGCATCTCGGCGGTGCTCGAGTACGCGATGCTCATCCTGTTCTACATCATGGCCGCGCAGATGGTCGCGCTCACGCTGCCGCGTGCCATCGCCTGCCTGAACCGTGCCGGCGAGGTCATCGACCTGATGCCCGAGATCCAGGACGGCGCGACTGCCACGGATACGGCGGCGGATGATGGCGACGCTACGGAGTCCGACATCGTGGCGGCGTTCGACCACGCGACGTTCCGTTTTTCCGACGCGGACGAGGACACCCTGCACGACCTCGACTTCGCGTGCCGTCGCGGGCAGACGACCGCGATCATCGGCTCGACGGGGTCGGGCAAGTCGACCGTAGCCAAGCTGCTGCTGCGCTTCCACGACGTGACGGAGGGCTCGGTGAGCTTTTGCGGGCGCGATATCCGCGACATGGCCCAAAGCGAGCTGCACGAGCGCATCGCCTACGTGCCGCAGAAGGCATGGCTGTTCAGCGGCACCGTGGCGAGCAACCTGCGCTTTGGCAACGAGGAGGCCTCCGACGCCCAGATGCGTCATGCGATCGAGGTCGCGCAGGCCGAGTTCGTCTACGAGCAACCCGGACGCCTCGAGGCGCGCGTGGCCCAAGGTGGCACGAACTTCTCGGGCGGCCAGCGCCAGCGCCTGTCCATCGCGCGCGCCCTCATGAAGCGCGCCGATCTGTACATCTTCGACGATAGCTTCTCGGCGCTCGACTTCAAGACCGACGCGGCCTTGCGCCGCGCGCTCAAGCCCGAGACGCGCCACGCGGCGGTGCTCATCATCGCGCAGCGCATCTCGACGATTCTGCACGCCGACCAGATCATCGTGCTCAAGGACGGCACGGTTGCCGGCAAGGGCACGCACGAGGAGCTCATGGAGAGCTGCGAGGTGTACCGCGCCATCGCGGAATCGCAGATGAAGGGAGGTGAGCGCCATGGCGCGTAAGGACGAGCTCAAGCAAGACGAGCGCGAGCAGGGTAGCGCCCCGCTCGACGAGCAGCTCGCCACCACCGTCGCGGCATCCGACGAGGACGCCCCCGAGGTTCCGCGCGACACCTGGGGCACCGTGCGCCGCCTGTGGGCGGAGTCGCGCGGTCAGCATTGGCGCTTTGCCGTCGTCATCGTCTCCATCGTGTTCTACACTGGCTTCAGCGTCGCGGCGCCCGCGTACAGCGCGCACGTCATCGACCTGCTGTGGACCGAGATCCAGGCGGCCTTCGCGCAGGGTCGCGACTTCGCGGTCTCCTGGGAGCATGGCGGCCGCGATATCGCCATCTATCTGGGTATCTGGACGATCGCATTCGCGTTTTACTCCGCGCAGACCTTCACCATGGCGAGCTTTGCCGAGCGGTTGAACCTCATGCTGCGCAACCGCATCGCGCGCAAGCTCAACCGCCTGCCGCTCGCGTTTTTCGACTCGCACAAGCCCGGCGAGGTGGTGAGCCGCGCGACCAACGACCTCGACAAGATGTCGGAAGTGCTGCAGACCGGCCTGCTCCGCCTGCTCATGTCCATCGGCAGCGTGTGCGGCGCCATCGTGATGATGTTCGTGTACAGCCCGCTTCTGGCCTGTATCTTCCTCGTGTTCTCGGCGCTCGCGATCCTGCTCACCAAGATCGCCGCCAAGCGCACGCTCGCGCTTGCCGCCGAGCGTCAGTCGTGGGTCGGCCACCTCACCGGTGCGGTCGAGGAGGCCTACAGCGGCCGCGTGATCATCCGCGCGTTCAACCGCGAGGGCGCGAGTTCGGCCGATATCCACCGGCTGTCCCAGGAGCTGGCCGACGCGAGCCGGCGCGCGGACTTTCTGACCAATGCCGCGGCACCCGCGATCCGTTTCGTGGGTCGCCTGTGCCAGGTGGTCATCGCGGTCATCGGCTGCAGCATGCTCATCGCCGGCCGCCTGACCGTCGGCACGTTCCAGGCGTTCTTCCAGTACATCATGCAGGCGTCCGAGCCGCTCACGCAGATGTCCATGACCATCAACACGCTGCAGAGCGCGCTGGCGAGCGTGGAGCGCGTGTTCGACGTGCTCGACGAGCCCGAGATCGAGCCCGATCCGGCGCCGGAGCTTGCGGCGCACGTGGAGCAGCCGGTCTGCGGCCGCGTGGCGTTCGAGCATGTCCGCTTTGGCTACGATCCCGAGCGCCCGCTCATGCGCGACGTGTCGTTCACGGCCGAGCCGGGCAAGAAGATCGCCATCGTCGGCGCGACGGGTGCGGGCAAGACGACTCTCATCAACCTGCTCATGCGCTTCTACGAGATCGACGGCGGCCGCATCGCGCTCGACGGGGTGGACACGCACGCCATGAGCCGCGGCGAGCTGCGGCAGAACTTCGGTATGGTGCTGCAGGATGCCTGGCTGTTCGAGGGGACGATCGCCGAGAACATCGCGTACGGCAAACCCGACGCCACGCGCGAGGAGATCGTGCGCGCCGCCAAGATGGCGCACGTTGACTTCTTCGTGCGCACGATGCCCGACGGCTACGATACGCGGGTCGAAAACGACGCCGAGAACATCAGCCAGGGCCAGCGGCAGCTGCTCACGATCGCGCGCGTGATCCTGACCGATCCCAAGATCCTCATCCTGGACGAGGCGACCTCGAGCGTGGACACGCGCACCGAGCACGCCATCGTGCATGCGATGGAGAATCTCATGGCAGGGCGCACGAGCTTCGTGATCGCGCATCGCCTGTCGACCATCGTGGATGCCGACCTCATTCTGGTCATGAGCGCGGGTACGATCATCGAGCAGGGCACGCACGAGGAGCTGCTTGCCGAGGGAGGCGCCTACGCGACGCTGTATAACTCCCAGTTCATGTAGAGGATGCAGCCCGAGCGCCCGACAAGATGGTGCCAGGTACAAACTTGTCGGCCCCAATCCGTCAAAAAAAGCGCGCGGTCCCGCTTTGGGGCCGCGCGCTTGCGTTACAGATTGCCCTGGGCGACAAGTTTGTACCTGGCACCATCTTGTCGGTTCGCGTTACTCTTCGCCCTTGAGCTCGAACTTGCCCTCGTTGGGCGGGCGCAGGGTGGTGAGCCCCGAGTAGTCGACCTCCGCCGAGCTCGGCTTCATCTCGCCGGGCGCGTACCAGTCGAGCGCGCAGTCGATCCACGCGTTCCAGAACGGCCACTCGTGGGAGCCGATCTCGGGCTCCCAGTAGGTCACGTCGAAGCCGGCGTCCTCGAGCAGACGCACGACCTCGCGGTTGTTCTCGCACAGGTTGTCGTGCTCGCCGCATGCGCCGTAGAACTTGGGTTTGGGCAGGTCGGGATCTTGCTTGAAGCGGTCGATGAGCGCGACGTAATCCTTCTCGCTGCCGATGACCGTGTCCAGGTCGCCGAACCAGCGCTCGTAGGAGCGGCGCTTGCGCGGGCTGTGCGACTCGACCGCCTCCAGCACGCGGTCGCGCATGAACGCGCCGGACAGCGCGACGATGCTACCGAAACGGTCGGGACGCAGAAGGCCGTTGATGAGCGCGGTGTAGGCGCCGATCGAGATACCCGCCAGACAGGTGTCCTCGCGTTTGCGCGACAGCGGGAACAGGTGGCGCGTCACGTCCACGAGTTCCTCGCTGATGAACTTGCCGTGCCATTCGTTGATCTCGGGCTTATCGAGGTACAGCCCGTCTTCGCCCGACGGCATGATGACCGCGACGTCGCGCGCCTCGGCAGTCTCGACCACGTGGGTCTTGTCGATCCAGTCGTAGTCGCGCCCGAACAGGCCGTGCAGCAGGTACATGGTGCGGTACGGGCCCTGGCGGCGCTTGGCGCGCTTGGCGCCGTCCATCTTGTCGACGGGGACGACAGCGGTCAGTATGACGTTGCGCTGGAGATAATTGGAGTAAAAGTCGACCTTGAGCAATGCCATAGCGAATCTCTCCCTCGAGAAGCCGCGTTCGTGTTTCGGTCGTAGGGGGTTATACCCCTCCATGATACGTGCTGCGCGCTCGTCGTGTGCGCTTGTCGGCGTGATTAACGCGTCGGAAGCCAATCGAGCGCCTGCGGGAGCGCCTCATTCCAAAAGTCCCAGTCGTGACCGCCGGCGAACTCGCGCTGCTCGACCTCGATACCGGTGCCGCGCAGGCGTGCCGCGAGCACGCGGTTGGGCTGCGCGAGCGGGTCGGAGCTTCCCCACGCCATGAATACGCGCGGCCGCGGGCGGTCGCAATACACCACATCGGCAGCCAGGCGTGCGGGGTCCTTATCGGAATCGATCACATGGTCGAGATCGCCGAAGATGGACTCGAGGAAGGGGCGCGACAGGAAGAACGGCTCGTCGCGGATAAGCGCATCGAAGTTGTCGATGATCATGGCGCTGGACAGGGCGATGATCGCGCCGAAGTTCTCGGCGTACTTGAAGCCGTTGCGCAGCGCGCCATACGCGCCCATGGAGATGCCGCCGATGAACATGTCCTCGCGTCGCTCGGACAGCGGGAACATCCTGCGCACGACATGGGGGAGCTCCAGGCCCACGAAGCGGCCGAAGTAGTTATGCGTCTCGGGGTTGTCGACGTAAAAAGCGTTGTAGCCCGACGGCATCACGACGGCGATGTTGCGCTCGGCGGCCCATTTGGCGATGCGGGTTTCCGAGATGATGTCCGTGTGGTTGCCGTTGATGCCGTGCAGCAGGATGAGGGTCCTCATGGGCGCCTTCTGCCGTGGGTAGGGTGCGGCGTCCCAGTTGTGGGGGTCGCGGCGTAGGTTGGCGTCGACCGCCCAGGCGTCGTCGGGGTTGTCGAGGGGCAGGATGACGTCGAGCGTCGTCGTGCGCATGAGCGAGGAGGAATAGTAGTCGACACTGATGCTGGCCATGGGGGCTCCTTCGGGTTGCGAACTCGTACCCTGCCAGTATACCGATGCGCGGCGAAGGGCGGGCGTCGCGCTGGGAGGGCGATTCGTGGTCGCGTCGTTGCGGTTCCTGCCGGGCTTCCCCTGCGTTCGATAGCCGGTAGCTGTGGGTTTCCGGTGTGAAGGGGACTGGGTTGCGGACATGCGGGTATCATGGTCCGGCATCGAAAATGACACAGAAAGGCGCTCATGGAAGACGCATTCTTTTCGTTTATCAGCCAGTTCGGCTACCTCGCCGTGTTCGGCCTCATCTTTTTCGAGAACGTGTTCCCGCCCATTCCCAGCGAGCTCATCCTGCCGCTCTCGGGCTTTCTCGTCATCCAGACCAATATGGAGCTGCCGCTGGTGATCGTGTCCGCGACCGTGGGCTCGGTTGTCGGCGCCTTCGTGCTCTACGGCATCGGCCGCCTTCTGTCGCAGGACCGCCTCGAGAGCTTCTTCGACACGCGGCCCATGCGCCTGCTCGGATTTAGGTCCGACGATGTCTCCAAGGCTATCGGTTGGTTCGACCGCCGCGGCCAGATTACGGTGCTGCTGTGCCGCTGCATCCCGGTCGTGCGCAGCCTCATCTCGATTCCCGCCGGCACCGCCAAGATGAATGTCGTGCGTTTCAGCCTGTACACGCTTGTCGGTTCGGCGGTGTGGAACACCGTCCTGTGCAGCCTGGGGTATGCCGCCGGCGGCGCGTGGGAGAGCGTGACGGCGCAGGTCGAGGGCTTTTCGGACATCGTCAAGATCGTGCTGATCGTGACTGCGGTCATCGTCGTGGTGTTTTGGGTCGTCAAGCGCATCCTGCCGGCGATCCGCGAGGGCAAAGGCCAGGAGTAGCGCTTCTCGCCGATCGTACGGCGCCGCGCACGGCTGTGTAGAACACTTGGCCGGTGATTTTGGCGATTGCCCGCTGGTTCGATGGGCTTCGATAATCATTCGTTCTCGCTGCGAGTTACAAAATCGGGCACTTACTAGTTTTGAGTTCGTGCAGCTTGTCCGTTTTGGCGTGTAGAACACCTGTCAATGGTACGGTTGGACGTCCAGTGGGGTTCGAAGATCGTCATCTGTGGTAAACCTGGCCGAAATGTCCGTATTCAGGGGTGACTATCAGTCCGTTCTGGCCGTAAAGCGTCTATTTGCAAAAAGCGAAAACTAGAAAGTGGGCTTTTTTGGCACACGCTCACCGGACGAACGTTTTCCATCCTGCGAAAGAAGAGCCGAACGGAGGCCAAAAGAGCCAAAAGTCCGTTATGTCCTTTTAAATGTGTCTGCTATGGCAGCCTATCGCTCCGACGGGGTGCCCGTCAGCTCGCGCACGAGCGCGCTCAGCTCGTCGACCTGCCGCTCGAGCTCGCGGATGCGCCGCGCGTTGTCCACGATGCCCTCGCGGTTCATGCGCGACGCCTCTTCAACGGGGTCGGGCATGCTCTCGCGGTGCAGCTTGGCGTCAAAGCTCTCCGCCATGACGCGGCAGCCGTTGCGGCGCACCACGCGCCCGGGCACGCCGACCACCGTGGAGTCGGACGGCACGTCCTTGACCACGACGGAGTTGCCCCCGATGCGCACGTTGTCGCCGATCGTGATGTTGCCGAGCACCTTGGCGCCGCTGCCTACGGTGACGTTGTTGCCGAGCGTGGGGTGGCGCTTGCCAACCTCGTTACCGGTGCCGCCGAGGGTGACGCCCTGGTAGAGCGTGCAGTCGTCGCCGACGATGGTCGTCTCGCCGATCACCACACCCATGGCGTGGTCGATGAACAGACGGCGGCCCAGCTGCGCGGCGGGATGGATCTCCACGCCGGTGAAGAAGCGCGTGATCTGCGAGATGATGCGCGCGAGGCTGCGCGCGCCGTGGTTCCACAGCCAATGCTCGGGCGTGTGCATCCACTTGGCGTGCAGGCCGGGGTAGGACAGGAAGATGACCAGGCCGTTTTGCGCGGCGGGGTCGTTGCCCTTGACGGCGGCGATATCCTCTTTGATGGTCGTGGCGAAACCCATCGGACGCTCCCTCTGTCGGCGAATGCATTAAGTATAGCGAATCACTAGGGTTTAACGCACGTGCATGTCCTTCGTTGCCGGCATGTAACGCCGGGCTCGCGCGGCGGGAGAGATGGGGCGCGCTGGTCAGGGTGCTGCCGCCCGCCTGCCCCGCCCCGGGTCGCTGCGCTTTGCGCAGGGTACCGCGCTTCGTGTATCCAAATGTAAAAATCTGGACGGCACTCCACCCGAGGGGAGTAGAATCATGCAATACGCCGCGCGCCCGCAGCCGTGGACGCCGGCAGCACGGACCGACGAAGGAGATCATCATGGCGGTGGAAAAGAAGGATATCGATTGGGGCAACCTCGGCTTCGCCTATCGTCCCACGGACTATAGCTATGTGTGCAACTACAAGGATGGCGCATGGGAGGAAGGCGGCCTCACCACCGATCACACCCTCACGCTCTCCGAATGCGCGGGCATCTTCCACTATTGCCAGGAGGTCTTCGAGGGCCTCAAGGCCTATACCACCGAGGACGGCCGAATCGTGTGCTTCCGTCCCGACCTCAACGCCGCGCGTATGGCCGACTCCGCGCGCCGCATCGTGATGCCGCCGTTCCCCGAGGATAAGTTCCTCGAGGCGGTCAAGATGGTCGTCAAGGCCAACGAGGCTTGGGTGCCGCCGTTCGGCTCGGGTGCCACGCTCTACATCCGTCCGTTCATGGTCGCGACCGGCGAGGTCATCGGCGTCGCCCCGGCCGACGAGTACCAGTTCCGCATCCTCGTGACCCCGGTCGGTCCGTACTACTCCGGCGGCGTCAAGCCCGTGGCCGTCAAGGTCCCCGAGTACGACCGCGCCGCGCCCCATGGCACCGGCGCCATCAAGGCGGGCCTCAACTACGCCATGAGCCTGTACCCGAGCGTCCAGGCGCATGCCGAGGGTTTTGCGGATAACATGTTCCTCGACCCGCAGACCCACACCTTCGTGGAGGAGTCCGGCGGCGCTAACTTCCTGTTCGTGGACCGCGAGGGCACGCTCGTGGTGCCGCAGTCCGCGACCGACTCCATCCTCCCGTCGATCACCCGTCGCAGCCTCGTGCAGGTGGCAACCGATATGCTCGACATGACCGTGGTGGAGCGTCCGGTCAAGTTCGAGGAGGTCGCGAGCGGCGCGTTCGTCGAGTGCGGCATGTGCGGCACCGCGGCGGTCATCAGCCCGGTCGGCAAGGTCGTCAACGGCGACGAGGAGATCGTGTTCGAAAGCGGCATGGAGCAGGTCGGTCCCGTCATGGCCAAGCTGCGCGAGACCCTGACCGCCATCCAGGCCGGCGAGATCGCCGGTCCCGAGGGCTGGGTCGTCGAGGTCTGCTAACGGCGGGTTTCCAATACATTCGAGTGGCCCCGGCGGCCCGTCGGCGCATGTGCGTCGGCGGGCCGCCGTTTTGTGCCGCGCATGTGAGTGCCGATTGACCCACGTTGTGCGACCAGCGGAAAATGGGCATAATGGCCTCACCTCTTACGCGCTCTGTCGCAACCACACCTTATACGCAGCTTTCTCCAGCAGGAGACGCAGAACCAGGGAGGAACCATGAAGCCCCAGCATCAGGCTATCGCTGCCGGCCTCGCCTTGACCTTGGCGTTCGGTTCGGCGACCACACCGTCTACCATCTACGCGAATACCGAATCCGAAACCGAGGGCGCGCAGGCCGCCGACGGTGCGTCCGACGGCTCGACCTCGGACGCCGGCGACGACGCGGCGACCGACGAGAGCACCGGCGAAGCGCTGCCCGAGCCGGGCGGCTACGACCGCGCCTTGGACTACGAGGTCGATCCTGCCGTCGAGACGGAGTCCGAGGCTATGCCTTCCATCATGATGCTGTCGGTCAACTCGCTCATGGCGAGCCGTGCCATGAGTATCACGCCCACGTCGCTGTCGAGCGAGATGAGGTACTTCGCCGAAAACGAAAGCGGCAGCAACTACGATCAGGGCTTCAGCTACTATGACGGCTACAATGCCATGGGCTTCTATCAGTTCGATCGGCGTTACTCGTTGCTCGATTTCATGGAGGCTTGCTACGCGTACGATCCCGATACGTACGCGATGTTCGAGCCGGTCATCGAGCGCGGCGACGAGTTCGTGTCGGGCGATATCTACGACTCGAGCACCAAGCGTCTGACCAAGATCGGCCAGCTCGCTCAGGATGCCTGGCATGCGGCGTACGCCGCCAACCCGAGCGAGTTCTCAGCGCTGCAGGACAACTTCGCCTATCAGGAGTACTACCTGCCGGTCGAGCGCATCCTGCGCAAGAAGGGCGTGGACATCTCCGAGCGCGCCGATTGCGTCAAGGGCCTGGCGTGGGGCCTGTGCAACCTGTTCGGTTCGGGCGGGTGCCAGAAGTTCTTCGACGACGCCGAGCTTTCCGACGACATGACCGATCGCGAGTTCGTGAACGCGCTGTGCGACGCCGTGGTCGAGGGTGTCTACACCTATGACTACACCTACGCGGACAGCTACGCAAGCCGCTACGAGCGCGAACGTGCGACCTGCCTGGAATACATTTCCGAGGATGAGCAGGATGCGGATAACCCGCAGCCTGGTGAGGGCGGCGAGACGCCGGGTTCCGACGAGGAAGAGGGGGAGACCGGCAGCGAGCCCTCTACGCCGAGCGAGGAAGAGGGGGAGAAGGACCCCGAGTCCGGCGACGAGGGCGACAAGGACCCCGAGTCTAGTGACGAGGGTGACAAGGAACCCGCGCCCGGCGACGAGGGCGACAAGGATCCCGTGCCCGGCGAGGAGGTCGAGGGGGATTCCGTCACCGACGACGAGGAGAAGGATCCCGATTCCGGCGACAAGGGCGATGGCTCCACCGAGTCTGACGACGAGGGCGAGGCCGACGGCGATCAGTCCTCGGACGACGACGGGCAGTCCGATGAGTCCGAGGGTCCGACCGACGATGGTGCCACGAGCGTGAAGCCCACGCCGCGCCCGCCCGCGAACAACATCGCCGCCGGCGGATCGTCCAACGATACCGCGACGGATGATTCTTCGAAGGACGATGGATCCGTTTCTGATAAGGATGCCGCGAGCGAAGACGACGACAAGACCGGCGCGTCCTCCGAGGATAAGAACGGCGCGTCCTCCGAAGACAGGACTGACGACACGTCGGAGCAGGTGAAAGACGACGCCGACGGCGAGTCGACCCAGCGCGACGCCGATGCGGGCACCGCAGCGAAGAAGACCTCCGAAAAGGCTCGCGCCACCGCGGAGCCTGAGACACTGCCCGCCACCGCGGATGCCGCGACCATCGGCCTGATCGCCTCGGCCGGCCTGTCCGCCATCGGCGGTGGGGCGATCGTCGCGGGTGGCAGGGCCCGTCGTTCGCGCGATCCGTTCGAGGACGGTTTCCGCGGGTAGGATGTGCGAATGCGCCTCGATTGCCCATGTGCTGCAAAACCCCGCCTTTCGCATCGGCGAACGGCGGGGTTTGCCGTTGACGCGGGCACGGATCGCGGCGGCCATCTCGGTAGCCATCACGGGGTCCGCTGCATGGACGCTGACGCAAAAAGATAGTTCTTGCGTGAAACACTCCACCATAGTAAAGTGGTTGCCGTTGCAATGGAGTGCCGGAGGGGCTGCGGTCGATGTCCGGCGTGCATATGGGAAGGTTTCATCATGAAAAACAACAGGCTGTTCATGCTGGTCACGGCCATCGCGACGCTTGCGCTCGCGTTCGCGCTCGCCGCGTGCGGCGGGTCCCCGCAGGCAAACGATACCGACACCGGCTCGGCAGATACGGCGGCGGAGGACACCTCCGCCGACATCACGACGCTCATTGTGGGCTTCGACCAGTCCTATCCGCCGTACGGCTTCGTCGGCGACGACGGCGAGTTCACCGGCTTCGATCTCGACCTGGCCGCCGAGGTCGCCGAGCGCAACGGTTGGGAGGTCCAGTACGAGCCCATCGACTGGGACGCCAAGGACACGCTGCTCGACTCGGGCGCCATCACCTGCATCTGGAACGGCTTCACCATGGAGGGCCGCGAGGACGACTACACCTTCTCCGAGCCCTACATGCTCAACGGCCAGGTCATCGTGGTCAAGGCCGATAGCGGTATCGAGAGCTTCGACGATCTTGCCGGCAAGACGGTGATCACGCAGGTCGATTCCGCGGCGCTCGACGTGCTCGAGGGCGACCAGGCGAGCCTCGCCGCCACGTTCGCCTCGCTCGACCAGATCGGTGAGTACAACACGGCCTTCATGCAGCTCGAGTCCGGCGCGGTCGACGCGGTGGCCTGCGACCTGTCGATCGCCGAGTACCAGATGTCCGCCAAGCCCGACGCCTACGTGCAGCTGCCCGAGATGCTGTCCGAGGAGCACTACGCCGTGGGCTTCAAGCAGGGTAGCGAGGCGCTCGCCGAGCAGGTCACCGAGACCCTGCGCGAGATGGACGAGGACGGCACCATCGCCGAGCTGTGCGACAAGTACGCCGAGTACGGCCTGTCCTACGAGAACTGGGTGCTCGAGTAACGCACCTCGCACATACGGACTACCCGGTGGGAAAATAGGGACTGTCCCTATTTTCCCACTGTTTCGCTGAAGGGATGCGTATGGATATCACGACGATGACGGGCATGCTGCTCGAGGGGTTCAGCACCACGGTGCAGATCTTCGTGCTCACGCTCGTGGGCTCCATCCCGCTTGCGGTGCCGGTGGCGCTTGCGCGCATGAGCCGTTTCGTCCCGCTGCGGGCGCTTGCGCGCGTCTATATATCCATCATGCGCGGCACTCCGCTCATGCTGCAGATGTTCGCGATCTACTTCGCGCCGTACTACGTTTTCGGCATCGAGCTCACGCCCGATTCCAAGTGGCAGGCGTGCATCGTCGCGTTCATCGTCAACTACGCGGCGTACTTCGCCGAGATCTACCGCAGCGGTATCCAGTCCATCCCGCGCGGTCAGTACGAGGCGGCCGAGGTGCTCGGCTACTCGCGCGCGCAGACGTTTGCGCGCATCGTGTTGCCGCAGGTGGTCAAGCGCATCCTGCCGGCGATGGGCAACGAGATCATCACGCTGGTCAAGGACACTTCGCTCGCCTTCGCGATAGGCGTGGCCGAGATGTTCTCGACCGCTAAGGCGCTCGTGGCATCGCAGGTGAGCATGGTGCCGTTCGCGATCTCGGCGGCGTTCTACTGGGTGTTCAACTTCCTGGTCGAGGTGCTGATCGGTGTGGCCGAAAAGCGCTTGGACTACTACCACGACTGATGCGCCCGCGCATCCTCGCCTTCGGGCGCGAGGCGCGCATCGAGCCGGGTTCGACCTGATACGAAGCAAGGAGAGGCACATGGCAGAGCCGGTCTTTTCGATGGAGCACGTGGGCAAGGCGTTCGGCGAGCACACGGTGCTGCGCGACATCTCGCTCGACGTCTATCCGGGTGAGGTCGTGGCGATCATCGGCCCGTCGGGCGGCGGTAAGTCGACCCTGCTGCGCTGCGCGACCACGCTCGAGCAGATCGATGCGGGCTCGTTGCGCTATGGGGACCTGACAGTCGCGAGCACCGCGTCCGACGGGCGCGTGACCTACGTCAAGGGCGATCAGCTCCGCCAAGCAAAGAGCCGCTTCGGGCTGGTGTTCCAGAGCTACAACCTCTTTCCGCATATGACGGTGCTGCGCAACATCATGGACGCACCGATCGCGGTGCAAAAACGCGACCGGGCGGAGGTCGAACGCGAGGCGCGCTCGCTCATCGAGAAGATGGGTCTGGCGGGCAACGAGGACAAGGTGCCCTGCCAGCTTTCGGGCGGCCAGCAGCAGCGGGCGAGTATCGCCCGGGCGCTCGCCTTGAATCCCGACATTCTGTTTTTCGACGAACCGACCAGCGCGCTCGATCCCGAGCTTACCGGCGAGGTGCTGAAGGTCATCCGCCAACTTGCGGCCGAGGACATCACCATGATCATCGTCACGCACGAAATGGCATTCGCACGCGACGTGGCCGACCGCGTCGTGTTCATGGACGGCGGCGCCATCGTGGAGCAGGGCACGCCCGAGCAGGTGCTCGGTGCACCGCAGCAGGAGCGCACCCGCGCCTTCCTGGCCCGCTACAGCGGTTAGGCGACCGCGTGGGAAAACGTCGCGTGGGAAAACGACGGACGTGATTTCGCCCCACGCGCTTCCACGGTTTAGTTCTCGTCCTTGATGAGGTTGATCGCCTCGCGGATCTTGTGGAGCGATTCGGCGCCGTCGTTCAGGCGGAACATCATCGCCGTATACAGCGAGTCGATGATCGCGAGCTGCGCATAGCGGCACGAAAGCGATTCGGGGCGGTAGCGCGTCTCGTCCGAGGTGGAGACGAACGTGATGTCGGCGAACTCGGAGATTCTTTGCGAGGGATAGCTCGTGATGAGGATCACGCGGGCGCCCGCCTTGTGCGCGAGCTGCGCGACGGCGTACATCTCGCGCGTGGCGCCGGTGTGGGTGATGACCACCGCGCAGTCGTCCGGCGTGAGCATCGCCGCCTGCATGAGCTGCATGTGCGAGTCCATGACGGCATGGCAGGGGATGGGGGAGCGCAGGAACTTCTGGTAGGCGTCCATCGCGATGACGCCCGACTCGCCGCAGCCGTAAAACGAGATGCGCGCGCAGCCGAGTAAGAAGTCGAGGGCGCGCTCCAGATCCTCGGCCTTGAGCAGCGCCAGCGTGTCGTTGAGCGACTTTGCGCTCGAATGGATGATCTTGTGCGCCACGGTGAGCGGGTCGTCGTCGGGAGCGACGTTCTCGTGGATCGAGATCTGCGGGTCGAACTCCTCGGCGAGCAGGTCGGTGCGGAAATCGCGGAAGCCGCGATAGCCGAGCTTCTTGGTGAACTTGAACACCGTCGAGTCGGCCACGCCAAGTTCGGAGGCCATCTCGTTGATGGTCATGCGCGAGGCGAAGCGCGGGTCGTTGAGGATGAAGTCGGCGATGCGCTGCTCCTTGGCGGAGAGCGCGGGCGAGAGCGACTTGATCTTGAGCAGAACGGTGTTGCGTGCCATCGTGATCACTTTTCGGGTCCGGCGGTAACGTCATGCGAGCATCGCCGCAGGTATAGCCTGATGCGACATGTCGCTGCTTCTAATATAAAGAAAGAGGCACCCGCGGAAAGGAAAAAAAATATTTTCTGGTACGGGTACGCCGTTCCAACCCGTCGAGCGGTACAACTTGTTCCGTAAACGGCTAAAAAGGCCAAAAAGGAATCTTGCTAACCAGCTGCATTTAGAATTGCAAGAAAACGAACATCATATGAGCTGCTGTTCATAAATAGCAGATTACCGGCGAGAACAACAGAATCAATCATCTAAGAACGACAAGTAACAGCCCTACCACATTTCCATCAGAGCACTACTCAAAATTCGGTAGACGATAACTCACACACCGTTCACCAAAAAGAAAAATTATTTCTTTCGGAACAATAGAAAAACACATAGAATCTTCGTCATAGGGGCTATATGCCCAAGGAGTGTCTCGGCGTGGAGGGCCCGCGTCGGGACGAGGGGGAGGAATGGAGCGGACGCACTCCGTCGTCTTCCGGAAAAGAGGAGAGAAAGGAAAGGCATAATGACACTATTGCAAGCATTGCTGATTGCCCTGTTCGTCGCGGCAATCGAATCGCGCGCACTCGGTTATGCAACCCTCACCATGCGTTTCTCGCCGCTTATGGCGGGCTTCTGGGTTGGTCTGATCCTCGGCGACATGCACCAGGCCATGATCGTCACCGCGACCATCCAGCTGATCTACATGGGCGTCGTCGCCCCCGGTGGCGCTATGCCCTCCGAGCCCGCGGTGGCTTCCGCCATCGCCGTGTCCGTCGCCTGCATCGGTGACCTGGACCCCGAGGCCGCTGTCGCCATCGCCGTGCCCGTCGGCCTCATGGGCAGCTACCTCTACCAGCTCCGCTTCTTCCTGAACACGATCTGCGTGAGCCGCATGGATGCCTGCGCCCTCAAGGCCGACACCCGTAACCTGCAGCTGTGGATCGGCCTCGTGCCCTCCCTCATCGGCTTCGCGCTGTTCGTCCCGACCATCACCATCGCCCTGTACCTGGGCGCCCCGGTCATCTCCGACTTCATGAACATGATCAGCGACGGCCCCGTGCTGCACGCGCTCGACGTCGTCTCCGGTGGTCTTGCCGCCCTCGGTATCGCCATCACCATGCACGTCATCGGCTCCCGCAAGCTGCTCGTGTTCTTCTTCCTGGCCTACTTCCTGGTCGTGCTCACCACCCAGGCCGGCATGAGCATCACGATGATCACCTGGGCCGTCTTCGGCGTCATCATCGCCTTCTGCTACAACATGTTCACCACGAAGGCCGACGCCTAATCGCGCCCGACCCCTGCTATCCATAGAAAGGAAGGGATTTTACGATGAGTGAAGCTGTCGAGAAGCTTTCCCAGGATATCAACGATTATCTAGACGAAGACGGCATGATCCACGCCGATCCCCGTTTGATGCTCGGCGAGGCCAACAAGCCCGACGAGATCACCAACAAGGACATCCTCAAGACCTGGTTCCGCTTCTGGTGGGCCAACGAGGTGCCCCACACCTTCGACCGCATGATCGCCCCCGCGTTCTGCTTCGGCCTGATCCCCGTGCTCAAGAAGCTCTACAAGAACAAGGTCTTCCTGGCCGAGGCCCTTCAGCGCCACCTGCAGTTCTTCAACACCCAGGCTGTCTGGGGCGGCGGCATCATCTCCGGTATCACCGTCTCGCTCGAGGAGGAGCGCGCCAAGGCGCTCAACGCCGGCGAGGAGGCGCTTGACGCCACGATGATCCAGAACACCAAGATCGGCCTGATGGGCCCGCTGGCGGGCGTCGGCGACTCCATCGACTCCGGTACCGTCCAGTACATCTGCATCTCGCTGTTCCTGGGCCTGTGCCAGGAGGGCAACCCGCTCGGTGCCGTCATGCCGTTCGTGTGCTTCGCCACCGCGACCTTCATCTACGGCTACCTGTTCACCCGCATGGGCTACACCATGGGCCGTCGCGCCGCGCTCGAGGTCATGAAGGGCGGCCGCATCAAGTCCATCATCGACGCGCTCGGCGTGCTCGGTCTGTTCATGATGGGCGCCATGGCGGCCAGCTACGTCAAGCTGTCCACCCCGATCCAGGCCGACCTGTCCGGTAAGCCCTTCGTCCTCCAGGAGACCCTGGACGGCATCATCCCCGGCATCCTGCCCCTGATCGCCGTTATGGCCCTGTTCTTCTTCTTCCAGAAGAAGGGCATGAAGGTCACCCAGGCCATGCTCGGCTTCACGGTCATCCTGATCGTGCTCGCGGTCATCGGCATCCTCTAATCGGATTTGAGCTGTAAGGAGCGATACGCATGAACAAGGTCCTCATCATCACCCACGGTCTGTTCGGCATCGAGCTCAAGAAGAGTGCCGAGATGATCATGGGCGAGCAGGAGAACGTCGACGCCCTGGGCCTCGTGCCCGGCCAGTCCGTCGACGACCTGCGCGAGAAGGCGTTCGAGATCGTCGAGAAGAACGACGCCGAGGGCGCGCACACCATCATCATGTGCGACCTCATGGGCGGCAGCCCCTCCAACGTGGCGCTCGCCTGCGTCGCCAAGGTCGACTGCGACGTCATCCTGGGCGTGAACATGCCCATGCTGATCGAGACGATCCAGCAGCTCGAGATCGCCGAGGACGGCCATGAGCTCGCCAACACCGCGCTCGAGGCCGGCAAGATGGGCGCCCGTCTCATCAATCGCGCCAACCTCAAGGGGTAAACGGCCGCAACGGGGTACATATCTCCTAATGGGGGATATGTGCCCCTTTTTAGTCACCTTCTAGGGATAGGAGTAACACCATGTCTGAGATCACCCTCGCGCGCATCGACGACCGTCTCGTCCACGGCCAGGTCATGCAGGTCTGGACCAAGGGCAAGGGCACCAACACCGCCTACGTCATCGACGACGCCACCGCCAACGATGAGTTCATGAAGGAGATCTACGAGTCCACCCAGTCCACCGGCGGCCTCAAGATCAAGGTCTACTCCGCCCAGGGTCTCGTCGACCGTTGGAACGAGGACCAGTTCGGCGACGACAAGGTCGCCCTGATCTTCAAGTCGCTGGCCTACGCCAAGGTCGCCGTTGACGGCGGCGTGCCCATCAAGGAGCTCAACGTCGGCGGCATCGCCATCAAGCCCGGCTCCACCAAGGTCATCGAGTCCGTCGGTCTGACCGACGACGACGCCGACATCGCCAAGGCCATCGGCGACGCGGGCGTCAACGTGTACTTCCAGAAGATCCCGTCTTCCGAGAACGTCGGCCTGGCCGCCGCCCTCGCCAAGTGCGGCAAGTAGTCGAGCCCTCGCGGTTCACACAGAAAGGTATTGGGTAGTTCAACCTATGGATTACAAGATCGCTATCGTGAACTCCTCGTCGTTCGGGACCCGTTTCCCCGACCAGATGGAGCGCCTTGAGAAGATCGGCACGGTCGAGCGCGTGCGCGTCGCGGGCGATGCCCACGGCGCCGAGCTCGCCGAGTCCCTCAAGGACTACAACATCATCATCTCGTCGGTGACCCCGTTTTTCGATGCGGAGTTCTTCGAGCACAAGACCGATCTGCTGCTGCTCTCGCGCCACGGCATCGGCTACAACAACGTCGACGTCAAGGCCTGCAACGCGACCGGCTGCATCCTCACCACGGTCTCGCCGCTCGTCGAGCGTGACGCGGTCGCCGAGGGCGCCGTCGCCATCCTGCTCGACGCCATGCGTCAGGTGAGCGACTCCCACGTGGCCGCCAACGAGGGCCGCTGGGCCGAGCGCGCCAAGTTCGTGGGCAACGGCGTGTCGGGCAAGACGCTCGGCATCATCGGCTGCGGCAACATCGGTTCCCGCGTCGTCGAGATCCTGGCCCGCGGCTACGACCTCAAAGTCCTGGCCTGCGATCCGGTGCATCACGATGACTGGGCCGACAAGCTGCGCGCCCAGGGTGTCGACTTCGAGTACACCGATCTGGATACCGTGGTTTCCAACTGCGACATCCTGACCCTCAACGCCGACCTCAACCCGACGTCGTTCCACATCCTCAACGCCGAGTGCTTCGCCAAGATGAAGAAGGGCGTCTACGTGGTCAACAACGCGCGCGCCGACCTCATCGACCAGCCGGCGATGCTCGACGCGCTCGCGGACGGCACCGTCAAGGCGCTGGCGATCGACGTCATGCACGACGAGCCGCCTGCGGCCGACGACCCCTACTTCAACCATCCCAAGGTTCTCGTGTGCCCGCATATCTCCGCCTACACGGAGGAGTGCCTGCGCGGCATGGGCGAGAAGTGCGTGGGAGACGTTGAGCGCTTCGTCGCCGGCGAGGAGCCGGTGAACGAGATCCGGGCGTAACAGCTCGCCTCCACCCCCAGGCCCGCACTCCTTCGGCACCCGCAGGAGGGTGCGGGCCTTTCTTATGGACATTCAACCGCAAAGGAGCACCCGTGGGTCCGTTTCAGGCTGTGCTGTTCGATATGGATGGCCTCATCTTCGATAGCGAGCGCATGTGCTACCGCGCATATCTGCGCACGGCGCGCGCGTTCGGCTTCCAGATGAACCCCGCCCTGTACATGAGTCTTTGCGGCAAGATCGAGCGCGAGGTCGTCGCCGGCCTCAAGCATGCGTTCGGTGAGGACAAGGATGTCGTCACCTGGCGCGAGTACATCAAAAAGCAGAAAACGGCCGTGCGCATGGAGCAAAACGGCCGTGTGGGCAAGAAGAAGGGCCTGCTGGAGCTGCTGAGCTACCTGCAGGAGCGCAACATCCCCTATGCGCTCGCCAGCTCGTCGGTCCGCTCGCTGATCGACGAGTATCTCGAGGCCGAGTACCTCACCCATGCGTTCCCCTACATCGTGGACGGAACGCAGGTGGAAAACGGCAAACCCGACCCCGAGATCTTCCTCAAGGCGGCGGGGCTCATCGGAGCCGATCCCGCCAACACCCTTGTGCTCGAGGACAGCTATGCGGGCATCTGCGCCGCCAATGCGGGCGGCTTCACGTCGGCGTTCATTTTCGACGACCTGACGAATATGGATTCGGTCACCGAGGGCTATCCGATTTTGGACCAGCCCGTGGGCAATCGCGAGAAGATCCGCAGTGAGGCGGTGCTCTCGTTCGACAGCCTGGCCGATGTCGTGGGCTTCATGGAAGTCCTGCGCTAACGTTGGAAACGATACGAGGTTTATCCGATGGAACGACTCGTTGTATATAACGACACGCGAAGGCTCGTCGCCATCGCCCTGTCGTATGCGATTATCGCCGTGTGCGTCGTCGCGCTCGGCTTCACGCAGGGCGGCGGCAACGTGGTGTGGCCGATTCTCGCGGTCGTGGTCGCCGCGTGCTTCATCGCCGGCGCGGTGTTCTGCGTGCGCAAGATGGCCGACCGCCGTCCGCTGTTCGAGTTCACCGCCGACGGGGTGACCGACCTCACTAAGCCCGAGGACGTCATCACCCTGCCCTGGAGCCAGGTGTTGAGTGTCGACCTCAAGGCGGCGAGCAACAACGACCTCATGCTCGAGATCATGGGCTACAAGTCCGCCGACCAGTTCGACGAGATCACGCCCGACATGCAGGCGCAGATGGATGCGAGCGGTACCGACCGCGTGTACTACGTGCTGCAGCTCTCCGGCCTGTGGGTGCGCAGCTCGCGCATGCGCGAGACCTACGAGTGGGTGCGCGATCACGTGGCGGAGCGCTTTGGCGATATCCGGTTCGGCGAGTTCAAGGACCCGCTGTCCCAGGTTGGCAAGAACGAGGGCAAGTAGCGATGGGGGAGGCGATCGGCATCGTGGCAAAGCGCGCGCTCATCATGGCGACGGCGGATGACGTCGCGACCGTCATCGACCCTGTTACCGCCGGCGAGACCGTGTCGGTGCGGACCAAATCCGGCGAGACGGTCGACGAGCTGGTTGCGAGGGAGGATATCCCACGCTTCCACAAGATCTGCCTGCGCGCTTTGGCATCCGGGGACCTTGCCCGTAAGTACGGTGAGGTCATCGGCATCATGACGGACGATGTCGAGCGCGGTGGCTACGTTCATATCCACAACATCGAAAGCGTGAGGACGGGGGTGGGTGCATGAGGGGCTATCGGCGACCTGATGGTCGCGTGGGCATTCGCAACCACGTGCTCGTGCTCTCCACCTGCGGATGCGCCAACGTCGTGGCGCGCCGCATCGCCGATGCGGTGCCCGGCGCGGTTGCGGTGCCGTGTGCCAAGGGCTGCGGCCAGGTGGGCTCGGGCATCGAGATCATGCGTCGCTGTCTTGTGAATCTGACGCTCAACCCCAACGTGTTCGGCACGGTGCTCGTCGGCTTGGGCTGCGAGACGACGAAGCCCTACGAGCTCGCCGCCCGCATCCGCGAGGTGAGTGAGAAGCCCCTCGAGGTGATGACGATTCAGGACTGCGGTGGTTCCGAGCGTGCGATGGCGCACGGTGCGGAACTCGCGCAGGCCCTTGTCGCACAGGCGGCGACCGTCGAACGCTGTGAGATGGGTTTGGCCGACCTGGTCTTGGGCACCAACTGCGGCGGTTCGGACGCCACGAGCGGCCTTGCGGCCAACCCGGCGGTCGGTGTGGTGGGCGACGCCGTCGTCGCGGCGGGCGGCACGGTGATGCTCGGCGAGACGACCGAGCTTATCGGCACCGAGGACATTTTGGCGGCCCGCGGCGCCACGTCTGCGGTGTCCGACGACATCTACCGGATCGTGCATGGGCTCGAGGAGAGCTTCGCCGCAGCGGGTGTGGACGTGCGCGGGGCCAACCCGTCGCCCGGCAACATGGCCGGCGGTCTGTCGACGCTCGAGGAGAAGGCACTTGGCGGCATCTCCAAAGGCGGCACCTCGCCAATCGCCGAGGTTATCCCCTACGGTGCGATTCCGGCGCGGCGCGGGCTGGTGGTCATGGACACGCCGGGTTACGATATCGAGTCGGTGTCGGGCATGACGGCCGGCGGGGCGCAGGTGCTCATCTTCACGACAGGACGCGGCACGCCGATCGGCAACCCGCTCATCCCCGTCATCAAGGTCACGGGTAACGGCGAGACCTTTGCCCGCATGGGCGACAACATGGATTTCGACGCTTCGGGTGCGATCGAGGGCACCGCGAGTATCGACGAGCTGGGCACCGACCTGCTCGCCATGCTCGAGCGCGTCTGCGACGGCGAGCAGCCGGCGGCGGAGCGCCTGGGGTTCGACGATTTTGCCATCTACCACAATCAGGAGGTGTGGTGCACGTGCCTGCCGTGACGGCGGGCGGCGTCGCACGCTCCGTGGTGCATAGCTTTAGGAAGGGACCATCGTCAAGAGAGAGGAACAACGATGTCGACTGAGTACATGAAGAGCAACGGATTCTACGAGCAGGTCGAGAAGACGGGCGTCGTGCCGGTCGTCGTGCTCGAGAAGGTCGAGGACGCGGTTCCCATGGCCAACGCGCTGGTCGCGGGCGGTCTGCCTGCCGCCGAGGTGACCTTCCGCACCGCGGCGGCCGCCGACTGCATCCACGAGATGGCCGAGAAGTGCCCCGACATCCTCGTCGGTGCCGGTACCGTCGTGAATCTCGAGCAGTGCAAAAAGGCCGTCGACGCCGGCGCGAAGTTCATCGTGTCGCCGGGTTACGACATGGCCATCATCGATTGGTGTCTGGAGCATGAGGTCAACCTCATCCCCGGCGGCGTGACCCCCGCCGAGCTGACCACCCTCATCAACCTTGGCTTCGACATCACCAAGTTCTTCCCGGCCAACCTCTACGGCGGCCTGAAGGCCATCGAAGCCCTTGCTGCCGTGTTCGTCGGCCATCGCTTTATGCCCACCGGTGGCGTGAGCCCTGACAATGTGCGCGACTTCTTGGGCTCCAAGGCGATTCTCGCCGCGGGCGGCACCTGGATGGTTAAGCCCAACCTGTTCGCCGATGGCGACTTCTCGCGCGTCGAGGCCCTGACCGCTGACGCCGCGGCTGCCGTCCGCGAGATTCGCGGCTAGCCGCGGGACCGTTTCGGTCTTTCCGGCGCACGGTGGGCTGCAGGGGCATCGCGCCCGCTGTGCGCCGAAAGATACCCTGTTCACGAGCATCAAGGAAAGGGAGAAAGAGGGAACTATGGCAGTGGAACTGGATACTGCGATCAAATTCGGCGCCGGGCGCGTGCGCTGCGAGCGCGGCCTGTTGGAGCAGATGGGCGATGAGCTCAAGCGTTTCGGTAACAAGATGCTGATCGTCGCCGGTCCGCGCTCGTGGGATGCGGTCAAGGACCGCCTGGTCCCGAGCATGGAGGCCGCCGGCGTGGAGTGGCAGCTCGAGATCTGGACGGGTTGGTGCTGCTACGAGGGCGCCGAGGAGTTGGCCGCCAAGGCACACGAGGCCGGTTGCGACGAGATCGTGGGCGTCGGCGGCGGAAAGATCACCGACCTTGCCAAGGCCGTGGGCGAGGTGGCGCATCTGGGCGCCATCAACATCCCCACGTCCGCATCCACCTGCGCACCGTTCACCTGCATGAGCGTCATGTACACCGCCGAGGGCGGCAAGCTGCGTTCCTGGCGCTTCGACCACGAGATCGACGGCGTGTACATGGACCTCGACGTCATCGCCGCGTGCCCGCACCGCTACAACGCCGCCGGTGTCATGGACGCCATGGCCAAGAAGATCGAGATGCTGAACGGCCAGCCCGAGATGCACCTCGAGGATACGCCCATCGACGTGTACACCGCCTTCAACATGGCCGCATATGTCTACGGCGTGCTCGAGAAGATCGCGCTGCCCGCCATCGAGGACAACCGCGCCGGCGAGGTCACCAAGAACCTCACCGACATGGCTTTCCTGAACGTCATCACCACCGGCGTGATCGCCAACACCACCAAGAGCTTCCGCCAGTCCGAGCTCGCGCACGTGATCTACGACGGCGTCCGCACGCACTTCACGCATGAGGCCGCCGAGGCCATCCATGGCGAGATCGTCGCCGTGGGCCTGTTCTGCCAGCTGTACTTCAACGGCCTGAAGGATAAGGAGGAGGAGCTGCGCGACTTCATGCGCAAGATGGATCTCCCCCTCACCCTGGGCGAGCTCGGTATCGAGCCCACCGAGGAGAACCTCGACATCATCGAGGAGTACATCGTCAATTCGCGCCACTACAACAGCGACGACCCGGCTGACCGTCAGCGCTTGCACGAGGCCGTTCGCGAGATGGTGTAGCGAACTTCGCGGCTGTGCCCTAAAATATAAAGTTGATATGCGCGAATGCGTTGTGTTTGCGCCACATGTTGAGCCCAGGCTCACCGAGCAAAGGAGAGAGTCCCATGTATTCCGAGGAGACCACGATCGTCAACGCCACCGGCCTTCACGCCCGTCCCGCGTCGCTGTTCTGCAAGACGGCTGCCGGCTTCAAGTCCAACGTGACCGTCAAGAAGGCCGATGCCGAGGGTGACGGCGTTAACGCCAAGAGCATGCTCGCCCTCATGACCCAGGGCTTGGCCTGCGGCACCACCATCGTCATCGCCGCCGACGGCGAGGATGAGCAAGAGGCCGTGAAGGCGCTCGTCGAGCTCATCAACAGCGGCTGCGGCGAGTAGGCCATCCGCACATACGCGTTGCGCACGCCCCGATCGGCCTCACGCCGGTCGGGGCGTCTTTTAGATGTCAAATTACCCCAGGGGTTTTCCTACACGGGGCGGTGCGGGCACCGCCCCGTGTAGGAAAACCCCTGGGGTAATTTGACATCCCGCGGCAGCGGTGCACAGAAAGACCCGGCTGGCGGGAGGCCAACCGGGTCTGAGTCGCTGTGCTATATACGGCGATGCGGATTACGCGCCGAGCAGGGCGCCGTCCTTGGCGGGGCCGACCTCCTTGAGGTAGCGCGCGAGGACCTTGCCCTTGAAGTCGTGCACGACAGGCGTCCAGTTCTGGCGACGTGCCTCGAGCTCCTCGTCGGTGATGTCGAAGGAGATCGCGTTGTCGGCCAGGTTGATGTGGACCATGTCGCCGTCCTGGATCAGCGCGATGGGGCCACCCTCAGCGGCCTCGGGGCACAGGTAGCCGACGGACAGGCCGCCGGACGCGCCGGAGAAGCGACCGTCGGTGATGACGGCGGAACCCGGGATGCCCTTCATGATCTCGGTGACGCGGTGCAGCTCCTTCATGCCCGGGCCGCCCTTGGGGCCCTCGTAGCGGATGATGACCGCGGTGCCAGCGGGGATCTTGTTCGCGTTGTAGGCGGCGAAGCACTCCTCCTCGCTGTTGAAGCACATGGCCGGACCGTCGAAGGTGTGCTGGTCGGCGGGCACCGCGGAGGTCTTGACGAGCGTGCCCTCGGGAGCGAGGTTGCCGTAGAGGACCTGGATGCCGTTGGCGACGGAGGCGGGGTCGTCCTGCGTGCGGATGACGGAACGGTCGACGGGGATGTCGCCCTCGAGGTTCTCGCCCATGGTCTTGCCGTTGATGGTCATGACGGACAGGTCGAGGTCCTTCTCGATGGTCTTGAGGACGGCCGGGATGCCGCCGGCCTTGTAGAGGTTGATGCAGGACATGTCGCCGTTGGGCGTGATGTTGGTGATCAGCGGCACGCGGCTCGTGGTCTCGGCGACCTGGGCCCAGGTGACCTCGAGGCCGAGCTCGGCGGCGATGGCCGGCAGGTGCAGCAGGGCATTGAGGGAGCCGCCGATGGAGGCGAGCAGGGTCACGGCGTTCTGGAACGCGGCCTCGGTCATGATGTCGCTCGGCTTGATGCCCTTGCGGACCAGGTCGACGACGGCGGCGCCGGTGCGGCGGGCCAGGAAGCGGCGCATGGCGGTGGGGGCGGGCTGCAGCGCGCCGCCGGGCACCATCATGCCCAGGCCCTCAGCCAGGCAGCACATGCTGTTGGCGGTACCCAAAAACGGGCAGATGCCGGGGCCGGTGTAGTACTTGAGCGTGCCCTCGATGACGTCGAGCTCGGTGGCCTCGCCGCGCAGGAAGGACGCGCGCAGGGCCTTGGAGTCGCTCGGCTTGATCTCGTCCCAGCAGGGGCCGGCGGACACGAGGGCGGCCGGCAGGTTGATGCGGCCGGCGGCCATGAGCATAGCGGGCACGATCTTGTCGCAGCTTGCCATGTAGACGACGCCGTCGAAGACGTTCAGACCGAGGATCTGGGCCTCGCAGGAGTCGGCGATGATCTCGCGATGCGGGAGGCTGTAGTGCATGCCGGCGTGGCCCTGGGCGATGCCGTCGCAGATGGCGATGGTGTTGAACTCGATGGGCTCGCCACCGGCCTCGAGGATGCCCTTCTTGACCTCGGACGCGAGCTGGCGCAGCGGCTCATGGCCGGGGCACATCTCGTTCCAGCTGTTCGCGATGGCGATCAGCGGCTTGTCGGGATTCTCGAGGGAATCGACGGCGACGCCGGTGGAGGCGAGGTGCGCCTTGGTGATCGCCCTCTGGAAGGGCTCAAGCTTGTCGATTGCGCGTACCACAGAAAACTCCTTTCCTCGTGGCTCCCCTCTGCGGAGCCTTCTTCGTCATGACGACGATGTCAGATAGAGGATTCGGACGCGGCACCGTGGCGAGACGCGTCCGTATAGCACTATAGTGGCCTAAAGCCAACGGACTTGGCAAGGACTTTTCGCCAACCGGAGAAAATTTTTTTCCAATGGGAAACCGCTGCTCACATATGGTGAAATGCGACCTCGAACCACACCATTTCACACCATGCGGCAGGCACTCAATCGAAAGAATTTTCTTATTGCCGAACCGCGTGCGACGAGTTTGTTCACCGACTGTCGGCGGTTATCGCCCGCTCCGTCCGATCATCGCGCGTCGGCGGTGCGGAAGCGCTGGTATCATGAGGGCACGCACAAACGCGTCCGCCTGCGGGCGGCGATAGATGGAAGGATGGGCATGGAAGCATACAAGCAGGAATTCATCGAGTTCATGGTCGAGTCCGACGTGCTCAAATTCGGCGAGTTCACGCTCAAGAGCGGACGCACCTCGCCGTTCTACATGAACGCCGGCGCCTACGTGACCGGCGAGCAGCTCAAGCGCCTGGGCGAGTACTACGCCCGCGCGATCCACGACAACTTCGGCCTCGACTTCGACGTCGTGTTCGGGCCTGCCTATAAGGGCATCCCCCTGTCCGTCGTCACGGCGATCGCCTTGCACGAGTTGTACGGCAAGGAGGTCAAGTACTGTTCCGACCGCAAGGAGGTCAAGGACCACGGCGCGGACAAGGGAGGCATGCTCGGCTACGAACTCGCCGACGGCGACCGCGTCGTGATGGTCGAGGATGTCACCACGTCGGGCAAGTCGATCGACGAGACCTATCCTAAGCTCAAGGCTGCGGCCGATGTCGAGGTCAAGGGCCTGATCGTGTCGCTTAACCGCATGGAAGTCGGCAAGGGC
The DNA here is from genome assembly GCF_021531055.1 of Collinsella tanakaei. Lineage (GTDB taxonomy): Bacteria > Actinomycetota > Coriobacteriia > Coriobacteriales > Coriobacteriaceae > Collinsella > Collinsella tanakaei_B. Next base: position 44,163 of record NZ_JADYTL010000009.1, on the reverse strand, counting down.
GGCGTCAAAACCGCGCAGGCCGAGATCCAGGACAAGTACGGGTTCCCCGTCGCGTCCATCGTGAGCATGGCCGAGGTCGTCGAACATCTCTACAACCGCGAGGTCGCCGGCCATGTGGTGATCGACGATGCGATCAAGGCGGCTATCGACGCCTACTACGAGCAGTACGGCGCCAAGGAGTAGCGCCTGCGTGCGATATGGTGGGAAAGCATGACGAAATGGATACGGGATGCTGTCATGGACATGACGAGCGGGCCGTATCATGCAATCATGCGGCGAGTGCGTCACTCGCTCGCATAACAGGGAAGGAGCAGCTATGATCTGTCCGTTTTGCGGCAAGGAAGTCTCCGACGATTCGAAGTTCTGCACGAGCTGCGGCCAGAAGATCGAGGCCGTGACGTCGGGGCCCGAGCAGGAGCCCGCCTCCGAGCCGGTGCCGCCCGCCACGCCGGAGCCCGTCGCGACGCCCGCGGCGGCGCCCCAGCAGCCCGAGTCCGGTCCCGTCGTGCCGGATAGCTCGGCATATGCCGGTGCCGGCTCGGCGAAGAAGCGCGGCCGCGGCCCGATCATCGCCATCGCGGCGGTTGCCGTCGTCGTGGTCATCGGTCTCGTCGCTGCGTTTGTCGTGCCGTCGCTCATGGGTCCGTCGAGCGAGGAGATCATCCGCGAGGGCGTCGCCTCGCAGTTCGAGATGCTGATGGACCCGAACTCCGAGGATTATCGCGAGATGGTCGAGGACCTGGACGATTCGGCCGGTCTCGGGCAGTTCGGGGTGTCGGGCGAGGAGTTCGTCGGCTCGATGCTCGACGGGCTCGACTACGACATCACGGCGGTCGAGGTCGATGAGGCCAACGACGAGGCGGTGTGTTACGTCACGATGACCTGCAAGTCGTTCGCCGACATCATGCCGCGCCTCGAGCAGCGCATGAGCGAGCTCGTCAACGATCCGAGCGTCTACACGATGGACACCGACGATCTGTACGACCTGCTGGGCGACGAGATCATGCAGGCGGTCGACGAGACCGAGCTCCACGACGTCGACCTCGAGCTTGAGTTCGAGCGCGACGACGAGGGCGTGTGGTCCGAGGATGACAGCGTCGAGGACGAGGTCGCATCGGCACTGCTCAGCTAGGGCATACGGGCACCGCGGGACAATAGCCCCGTGGCGCCTCTTTTGTCGGACGAAACCGACACGTAACATTTTCCATGCAGGTTGACTTTGCCTTGCTAAAGCGTAGACTGGTCAGTGCTTCATAGGAGTGCACGGACGCACGGTCCGCGCAAAGCAAGAAGAAGGTTATCGAGACATGCGCGCACGCCAGCAGCTATCCATTATTCGCCAGATTATCTGATGCGGGTTGGTGTGCGTTGCAGCCGGCCCGTAGGATAACGGGCGGCTGGTTGACGAGGGCCGTCGGAACGGATACGACGGCCCTCGTTTTTGTTTGTCTCGATAGCGCTTCCGGGGGAAAGGATCGACTATGAACGGAATCGTCGTCGTGGTGGTCGCCGCGGTCGTGCTGGCCGCGGGCTACCTCGGGTACGGTAGGTGGCTCGCCGCCAAGTGGGGCGTCGACCGCGATGCGCTCACGCCCGCGCGCCGCATGGAGGACGGGAAGAACTTCTCGCCCGCGTCGTGCTTCACCGCGTTCTCGCACCAGTTCAGCTCCATCTGCGGTGCCGGCCCCGTGACGGGCACGATCGCCGCCATGATGTTCGGCTGGCTGCCCGTGCTGCTGTGGGTGCTCGTGGGTGGCATCTTCTTCGGCGCCGTGCACGACTTCGGTGCGCTGTACGCGAGCGTCAAGAACAACGGCAAATCGCTCGCCCAGCTGATCGAGAAGTATATCGGTCGCACGGGCCGTCGTCTGTTCCTGCTGTTCAGCTGGCTGTTCACCATCATCGTCATCGCCGCGTTCGTCGACATGGTCGCGGGCACGTTCCAGGCGACCTATGGCGCGTCCGGTGCGGTCGATGCTGCCGCCTCGTATGCTGGCGGCACGGCGGGCACGATCTCGATCCTGTTCACCTTCGTGGCCATCGCCTTCGGTTGGCTCAACCGTCGCTTCCAGCTTTCCGGTGTACGCGAGCTGGCGCTCGCCGTGGTGCTGTTCGTCGCCATGTTCGCCGTGGGTATGCAGTTCCCGGTCTACCTGCCCAAGCTCGGCTGGTTCGCCGTCATCGCCGTGTACCTGCTGTTTGCTGCCGCCATGCCCATCCAGACGCTCAAGCAGCCGCGCGATTACCTCACGAGCATCATGATGCTCGTCATGATCGCCTGCGCCGTGGTGGGCATCTTCGTGCTCGGCGCCAACGGCCAAGCAACGATGACCGCGCCCATGGTCGTGGACTTCGGCGAGATGGCCGCCAACGGCAGCTTCGTGTTCCCGCTGCTGTTCGTGTCGGTCGCCTGCGGCGCCCTGTCCGGCTTCCACAGCCTCGTGTCCACCAACACCTCGTCCAAGCAGGTCGAGAAGGAACAGGATATGCTCCCCGTGGGCTACGGCGCCATGGTCGTCGAGTCCTTCGTGGGCGTGCTGGCCATCGTGTTCGCCGCCATCATGTTCTCCGACCTCAATACCGCCGGTACCGGTGCGCTCAACAACGGCGTCGCCGCCACGCCGTTCTCGATCTTCTCGCAGGGTATCGCCCGCGGTATGACCGCGTTCGGTGTCGACCAGACGCTGGCGACCGTGTTCATGACCATGTGCGTCTCGGCGCTCGCGCTCACCTCCGTCGACGCCGTCGCGCGCATCGGCCGCCTGTCGTTCCAGGAGTTCTTCGCCCAGACCAACGACGCGCTCGAGAACGAGCAGGCCGAGCTCACCGGTGCCGCCAAGGTCGCATCCAACACCTGGGTCGCCACGGTGCTCACGCTCATCCTGGGCTTTGCGCTCGCCTTTGGCGGCTACAGCAACATCTGGCCGCTGTTCGGTGCCTCCAACCAGCTGCTCGGCGGCATGACCATGATCACGCTGGCCGTCTTCTGCAAGTGCACCGGCCGTAAGGGCTTCATGCTCTACGTGCCCGTCGCCTTCCTGCTGTGCTGCACCTTCACCTCGCTCGTGCAGAGCACGATCGGCTGCGTGAACGCGCTGGCCGCCTCCGGCGTCGCGGTCATCGCCACCTCCGGCCTGCAGCTCGTCTTTGCGATCCTGCTCATGGTGCTCGGTGTCATCGTGGCCTACAACTGCCTGAAGGAGCTCTTCACCAAGGAGGCCGGCTCGCTTCCCGACGAGGAGCCCGAGTGGACCGAGATGGGTCGTGCCCACGTGCGCGAGCAGGCTGCCGAGGCGTCCGCCGACCACGCGAGCGTCAATGCGTAGCTGCGTGATAGCGCGTCAGGCGTTTTTCACATAACCCCATGTGCGAAACGGGGCGTCCCCATGGCGGGGCGCCCCGTTTGATGTGAAAACGTGTCTGACGTTTTCACATCGGGTGTGCGGCGCGGGCCCGGTATATAGCTCGCGCCGCGTTTCGTCTATCGGAATCTCGGATTACACGAAGCGGCAGACATGATCGACGGCGATATCGGAGAAACCGTAGGCTTCGGCCTTGGTAAGCTTGCCGTTGCTGATCGCGACGATCTCGTCGAGCAGCTCGGCGCCCATCTCATGCGCGGTCTTCTCGCCACGCACCACCGCGGAGAGGTCGACGTCCATATTGTCTTCCATGTGCTGGTAGGTCCACTCGTTCGCCGTGACCTTGACGACCGGGACGATGGCATTGCCGGTGGGTGTTCCACGGCCGGTGGTGAAGATGACCGCCTGGCAGCCGCCGGCAACCATCGACGTCACGGACGAGATGTCGTAGCCGGCGGTGTCCATCACCAGGGCACCCTGCTGCGTGGGGCGCTCGGCCTGTTCGAGCACCTCGCGGATGGGGCGCACACCGCCCTTGCGAATGCAGCCGAGGCTCTTCTCGTCGATGGTCGACAGGCCGCCTGCCTTGTTGCCGGGCGTGGGCTGGCCGGCGCGGCAGTCCTGGCCCGCAGCGGCAAGATGCTCCTCGTAGGCACGGCACACCTCGATGATCTGGTTATGGATCTTGGGCGTGGCGCCGCGCTTCGCCACGACATGCTCGGCGCCGATCCACTCGATCGACTCGCTCATCATGCTGGTGGCACCGTAATCGACCAAAAGATCGCTCAGCTCGCCGACCGCCGGGTTGCTGCCGATGCCGGAGGTCGCGTCGGAGCCACCGCACTCGATGCCCAAGAACAGCTCGGAGATGTCGAATAGCTCCTTTTGCTGTTCGCCTGCTTCGGCAGCCATTTCGCGCGCGGCGCGGACCGCCTTCTCGATCGTCTTGAGGGTGCCGCCCTCCTCCTGGATACCGAAGGATACGACGGGCTTGGAGGTCATACCCTGAATCTTCTCGCGCAGCTGCTTGTGGCCGACCGTCTCGCAGCCGAGTCCGATGATAACCACACCGTATACGTTGGGGTTGCAGGCGAAGCCGGTCAGGACCTTCTGCGACATGGCGGTGTTGGCGGCAACATCCGAGCAGCCTGTGTTGAAGACGATGTTGACGGCGCCGCGAACCTGGCTTGCCACGATACGCGAGCTCTCGCTGCCGCATGCGCAGGTGGGAAGGATGAGCACATGGTTGCGGATGCCGGGACGCCCTTCGGAGCGACGATATCCCCAGAACTTCAGGCCGCTCTTCGTCGCCTTGAATTCGGGCAGCTCCTCGTCGGTCTCTTCGACCAGCTCGCTGTCGTAGTCGCGCGGAACGCTGTAGATGTTCTCGTGGTTCACGAGGCCGCCCTGCGCGATCTTGCATGTGGTGCGGCCGATCAGTTCTCCGTACTTGAGCACATCGGATCCCTCGTCGAGATCTGCAAGCGCGACCTTATGACACGACGGGATGTCCTGCACCGCGACGAGCGTCCGCATCTCGTCCTCACGACGATAGACGACCGTTTCGCCGGCGGCGATATCCTTGACGCATGTCACGACGTTATCGGTGGGATCCATCATCAGCGCATTGACTTCCATGAGGCGACCTCCGTCCTTTCCTGCACCCCGTGATGGGTGCTGCCATCTGGTGACTTCACCGTAGCATCGCTCTGGTATATAATCTAATTTATGTATTCAATGGAGTCATAATTCGAGCTTATAGTATGGGGGATGGCCATGAGTCCGGAGATGCTCTACGTCTACACCATCTGGCAGGAAGGCAGCTTCTCGAAGGCTGCGAAGAAGCTGTACCTGACGCAGCCCGCTTTGAGCATCGCCGTCCGCAAGCTCGAGGAGCGTATCGGCATGCCGTTGTTCGATCGCAAGCGCAAACCGCTGTGCTTGACCGACGCGGGAGAGATCTATATCGAGACGGCGCAAAAGGAGCTGCAGCTCGAACGAGAGCAGCAGCAGAAATTCGACGATATCAAGAACCTATCGACCGGTTCCGTGTGTATCGGCGGAACCCATTACCTGAACGCCTACATCCTGCCCGAAGTCCTCGCGGACTTCAGCCGTCGATATCCCGGTATCGAGCTTCAGATCAAGGAGAGCAGCGCTCGCTCCGTCGCGCAGATGCTCGCCGATCGCAGCATCGACGTGACGTTCAATTGCGACCCGGAACTGGTGCGCGATTTTCCGCGCTATGAGATGTTCGTCGACCACGTGTTGCTCGCCGTGCCGGCAAGCGATCCGATAAACGAGCGATACGGATCTTTCGCCTTGACGGCCGAGCAGGTTGTCCGCGGCGAGCATCTCGATCCATGGCTGAAAAGAATCGGTCTCGATGCATTCGCCGAGCTGCCGATCATCTTGCTTCGTCGAGGCAACAACCTGCATGATCGAGCATGGGGGATGTTCAAGGAGGTCCAGGTCGAGCCTGTCATAAAGATGGAGCTCAACCAGCTGGTCACCGCGTTCCATCTGGCGGAGGCCGGTATGGGCGCGACATTCGTCAGCGATCGGATCGTGGATGTCCATAGCGATTCGCTGCTGTTCTATCCGCTTGCGAGCGCGCTGGCCAAAAGGACGTTTTACATTCTGCTTCCGAAAGACGCCTACGTGCCCGTGTCGGTTCGTAAGCTTGTGGACCACGTCCTCGAGTGGGGCCTGTAATGGCGAAGGGTCGCCATGAACACGATGCGTGCTTAGGCGACCCTTCGGGAAAAGGGAGCTGGTTGTTACCGAGTTCGTGCTAGTCGGTTTCGGAGACCGGTTCCAAGCCACCTTCGAACTTGGAGACGATGCAGGAGGTTGCGATATCCGCCGTCACGTTGGGGATGATTCGGCCCATGTTGAGCAGGCGGTCGACGCCCGCGAGGATGCCGACGGCTTCGAGCGGAAGGCCGACGGTACGCAGCACGATGGTCAGGACGATCAGGCCGGAGCCGGGAACGCCGGCGACACCGAGGGACGCGAGCGTCGAGGTGAGCATGACCATGATGTACTGGGGGATGGTAAGGTCGATGCCGAAGACCTGCGAGGCGAATACGACGGCGACGCCCTGATAGATGCAGATGCCGTCCATGCTCATATTCGATCCGATGGTGATGATGAAGTTACCGATGCGCTCGGGCACGCCCAGTCGACGGGTGGCCTGAAGGGCGAGCGGGATGGTGGCGACGCTGGAGCACGTGGCGAACGCGAAGGTCATGGATTCCTTGCAGGACAGCAGGAACTTCTTGGGATTGATTTTGCAGATGAGGAACCCGATGATGCCGGTGTGGACCACGACCGTCTGGATGAAGCAGGCGATGTAGACGGCTGCGAGCACCTTGGCGTAGGGGATGATGATCGAGATGCCGTTGTTGCCGATGACGTTGGCCATGAGGCCGAACACGCCGATGGGGGTGACGCTCAGCACGACGTTCACGAAGTTCTTCATGATGTCCGCGAGCGTGGTGAACACGTTGATGATCTTCTGGCCGGGCTCGCCGATCTTGGTGCAGCAGTAGGCGAAGATGAGCGAGAAGACGATCACCTGGATGAGCTGGTCGGTGGCGAGTGCGTTGAAGATATTGCTCGGGACCATGTTGACGATCGTGTCGACGAACGAAACCTCGGTCTCTTCCGCCGCGGTGAGGGCCCCGACGTCGATGTTGGCACCTTCGCCGACGTTGAGCAGCAGCGCCATGCCTAGACCGAGTGCAATGGCGATGAGCATCATCACGGTGTAGTTGATGATCGTCTTGATGGCGATGCCGCCGAACGACCGCATGTCGGTCACGCTGCCGATGGTCGAGATCATCAGGCACATGATCAGCGGTGCGACGACCACCTGAAGCAGGTTGATCATGATGGTGCCGAGGAACTCGAACATCGAAGCGGCCGGCCCCATGATCATGCCCACGATGATACCGAGGGCGAAGCCGATCATGATCTTGTGGAACAACGGGATCTTCTTTATGAACGCAAGCATTGTTGAACCTCCCCTAGTCTTTACCGTACTGAAAATGCGAACTGCCCGATAGATGAATCGTCTCAAGCACCTCTTTCCGTTTCGCCATCCAGGCATTCGCTTCGTCGATTCAAGACTAGATTTCGGAGTATATAAACTCAATTTTAAATAACATATATAGACATAAGTGAAACTAATAATATGAGGGCGTAAAGCATCGTCTCTCGGTGCGGCGCCATGAGAAATCGCGTCCGACGATTTTTCGCAGCGGGTGTGCGGCGCGGGCCTCGTGGTCCGATGCCTCGGCTGCCGTGACGTCGTGTGTGCTACGATGCAAGGCGCTGAATGAACGTTCGAGGCGCCCGCCGACGATGCGGGCGCCCTGCTATGGAGGTGCCCGCGTTGAGGCGTGTCCTGATTTCCGATAGTCCCGAAACCGTGAGCGCGCTGGCGTCGTGGCTCAACGAGCGGCTGGGCGTCAACGAGAAGCAGTGCTCGGTGCTGGCGCTCGCGCTGCTCGAGCGCAAGGAGCTCAAGATCAAGCGCGGGGCACTCGATCGGGTGCTCAAGTCGCTGCGCGGGCCCGAGCGGGTCGACGAGATGCGCGAGACCCTGGCGAGCGAGGGGTTGATCGTCCAGCTCGGACGCGATGAGTTCGGGCCGTACGGGATAAGCCTCGACGTGGCGGGCATCGATGCGGATGCGGTGCTCGAGGCGCTTCGTGCCGAGCAGGCAGACGAGGATGCCGATGACGCCGTCGAGACGGACCGGACTGCCGGAACGAAAGGCACCCAAGCGGATGGGGGCGACGATTCCGTGCGCCGTGCGAAGGCCGATGCGGTGGAGGATGCTCCGCAAGCCGAGGATGCGGCGGACGCCACCGCTGCGGCCGCCGATGCCCGTCGAGATGCCGATTCGACGGCGCCTGCATCTGCGCGTGGCAAGCGCGAGGGCCGGACGCGCGAGCGCCGCGAGCGTAGGCATCGGCCTGCACGCAAGGACCGTGAGCACTGCACCGCCGAGCCCTTGGCCACGCGCGCTTCGCAGAAGCCCGTTGCGGGCGAGCGCGCATCGAAGGCCGATATGCGCCGCGATGAGTTCCGCCCGCGTGGCCTTGCCGTCATCAAGCGCGGCCTGGGCGCCGTGGCGTCGCTTCGTGAGCGCGTGGTAAAGGTTCCCGTGCCGAGCAAGACCGCCAAGGTGGGCACGGCCAAGCGGCCCGCCGAGCAGCCGGCAAAGCCCGACGATGTGGCGCGCGTGCGGATGTGGCTCGAGGCGCACAAGGGCGAGACGGTCCCGTACGCTTCGCGCAGGCAGCGCGCCTACCAGATCTTCGACGACGAGAAGGCGCTCGAGGGCAAGCGCGGCGACCGCCTGATGCGTCGGCTCACCGCCAAGGGCATCAGTCCCAACGTGCTGCGGATCGCCTCGAACCAGACGCCGCCGCTGCAGGGCTTTTACGGTCTCGGCGCCGATCAGCCGTTCATCGTGGTGGAGAACATCGATACCTACGAGGAGATCGTGGCGCTGCTCAAAGGACGCCGGAGCGTGCGCCTGTTCGGCAAGCGGATCGGCGGCGTGATCTTCGGCGCCGGCCACAACGTGTGCATCGCGCATGCGCTGGACGACTACCTGAACGATATCGGATACGGTTTTCCGTATGTGTACTACGCGGGCGACGTCGACCGCGAGGGCGCGCGGCTCGTCGAGCGGGCTCGCGAGGTGAATGTGATCGAGATCCGCTTGCATGCGGGTATGTACCGCGCGATGTTCGCGGCGAACCGTGCGCACGTGCAGCAGCAGGGCAACGATCGCGAGAGCGCGGCCGACAACCAGGAGCGCCCGCGCGATTTCGCGCGCTTGGTCAAGGATCTGCCCGTGTCGCTGCGGATTCCGTTCCGCCGCGCGCTGCACGATAACATCAGGATCCCGCAGGAGGTGCTGACCAGCGAGGATTTCCGTCGCTCGAGCCACGGCGCCGTCGATCGCCTGCTGAACAGTTAGCTGGAGGTTCGGACCGCTCCATAGATGGGATGTCGGTCGGGTATGCGCGAGAGGGGACCGATCTTGGCGCGCCGCGTGCAGAATCGAGGTCGATGGGCGGGCAGATGCGTTCGTTTTCGCACTGATGGTCACGAGAGCACGTTTCCTGTCAGATTGAGTCCGAATTGGGCGCTATTGGAGGTTCGATGAGGGATTGGCCGGGGCGGCGATGTCTTGGCAGCCGACGTTTCCGCAGGATCGATGTGCGCTCAAGTAGTGGCGGGCTGTTTTCGGTGCCTCTGCCTTTCAGTAATCGTTGTCTCGTGACCACAATGCGGATCACGAGCAATCGTCGCGCGCTTTGCACAGCATGAGGCCCCTTCGGTTCGAATCCCTCTGCCCCAGCCATAGGCGATAAAAGAAGGCCAGCGGATATACCGCTGGCCTTCTTTTATCGCCTATGGCTGGGGCAGAGGGATTCGAACCCCCGTAACCGGCACCAAAAACCGGGGTCCTGCCGCTGGACGATGCCCCAAATGCTGCGCCGGAGCATATGCCCCGGTCGGCTCAACAAGTGTACCTAATCGTTCAGCGCCGCGCAAACGCCGTCGAGCAGGCGAATCGCGAGCGTCTGGGCGTCACTCGAGGTGAACTGGCCGTTATAGTCCGTGATCCCCGTGAGCTCGATGCGGATCTTCGCGGGCTTGTGCTTTGCGGCCGCGAACGCCGTCGCCAGGCGCTTGGTGAGGTTGTTACACTCGGCGAGCACGATCGTGGGCGTGGGCGCGGCGTCCTCGGGCAGGCTGCTGCTCGCCAGTTCGAGGACCAGGTCCATGTCGGCGGGCGCCTCGGCGTCGCACAGGACCATGCCACTCGATTCGGTCGTCGCTTGCGCGATGTTCCACATGCGCGACGCGACGGCGCGCGCGATGGGATCATCGCCGCACACGGCGATACGGTTCTTTTCCAGCACCTCGGCGGCGCGGGCGAAGCCGATGCGCTCCTCGGCCTCGACGATGGAGGGCTTGCCCTCCCACACATGACGCAGGCGCTCGATGTAGGCGAAGGTGTCCTGGAATGCCATGCCGTCGGCAAACAGGCCGACGTTCTCCTGGAACTGCTGGAGCGCGGCCTCGGTATGCGGACCGAAGTAGCCGTCATCGCTGCCGCAGGCGAATCCCAGCACGTTGAGCGCCTGCTGCAGGGCGTGGACATCGGCCCCGTGGAAATTGGGCAGGCGCAGGTACAGCGTGCGGTCGCCGAGGCGATAGGACGCATCGACCAGCGCCGACCAGCAGGCCGAATCGACTTCGTCGCCCGGCATCAGGTCGTTGTCGGCGCGAAACGCCCTGACTGCCTGGGCGGTGCTGTCGCCGAAGAGCTTGCCTTCGAGCTCCGCGGGCTCGATGGAGAAGTCCAGTCGGGTGAGGCGGGACTGGACGTCCTCGACGGCGGGGCCCTGCATACCCTTGACGATAGGATCCATGGAAACCTCTTTCCACATGAATGGAAGGTCCGCGCGTTCATGCAGCGCGGATGCGCGTAATGTATCGAATCTATAGTGTAACAAGTCGCGCCGTCCGTTGTGCCGACCAGCCCCCTTCCCGCAACGACTTCAACAAAGAATCGATGTGCGGCCCGCATGGACCGCATGGGTCGCGTGCCGGCGGGGTATCCGAGTTTCAGGGCCGCGACAGTCCTCTCGATTTGGGTGCCCGACGTCGAGGCGTACCGAGCATTACGAGCAGCGTAGGAAGAAAGTTGACACCGTGCTGCCACCATGAGCATGGGATACGACAGGAAACAAGAACGGAGGCCACCGTGAACCAGGATGCCCATCTGCTGATCGTCGATGACGAGCAGGCGATCGCCTCCATGCTGGACGATTACTTCCGCATGGAAGGTTTCCGCACGACCGTCGCCGGCAGCGGCGCGGATGCCATCGAGGCGGCCGAGGACAGTGAGCGTGGGCGGCTGCCGCGAATCGACCTCGTGCTGCTCGACGTCAACATGCCGGGCATGGACGGCTTCGAGGCGTGCCGTCTCATCCGCAAGCGCCTCACGTGCCCGATCATCTTCCTGACGGCGCGCGTGGAGGACGCCGATCAGCTCGACGGTTTCGCGTCGGGTGGCGACGACTACGTGCTCAAGCCGTTTTCGCTCCAGGTGCTCGGCAGTCGCGTGCGTGCGCACCTGACGCGCGAGTTGCGTCGCGGCGAGGACCGCACGGCGCACGTGTGGTTTGGCGACTGCATCGCCATTGATTACGCGCGGCGCACCGTCGAGATCTCGGGCGTGCGCGAGTCCGAGCAGGATCGCGCCAAGGAGCCCGTGCGCCTCGATCTGACGCGCACCGAGTTCGACATTGCGGCGTTGCTCAGCAAAAAGCCCGGGCGCGTGTACGACCGCACCTTCATCTACGAGCAGGTATGGGGATGGAACGCGGAGGGCGACCCGGCGATCGTGCGCGAGCACATCCGCAGGATCCGCAAGAAATTCGCCGAGGCGGGCTGTGGCGTCGATCCCATCGAGACCGTGTGGGGCGTCGGCTATCGTTGGAGCGTCCGGTGAAGGCGCGGCGGACGGCGCGCGATGGGCGCGTGCGGACGTTTTGGGACGATATGCCGCTCATGTGGTCGTTTTTCCTGTACACGGCCGGCTGTGTGCTGACGTCCATCGTCGTGTCGATCGCGCTCATGATTGGCATCATGTCGGTGTACGATACGCTCCAGCGCTCCGTGTGGGAGGGCCGCGTCGATGTCGAGGGCGGGCCGTACGTGTACGATGCCGAGTCCGACGAGCTCGTCCCCGCTGTCGCGATCGAGCTGGCCTCGGCGGGCGAGCCGTCCGATCGTATCGCGTTTCTGGGCATGCGCGACCAGGCGGACGGTGGCCTGCTCGTGGGCAACAGCTCCGGGGGTGTGATCAACGCCGATACCGGCGCTCCCATCGGATACGCCACGCTCGAGATGGTCCGCACCGATCCATCGCTCACGGTCTACGACTGGGGCGGCAACTATACCGCGGCCGATTACGAGGAAAGCGACGGCTCCCCGTACGATCTCGTCTCGATCGACGGGTCAAATCTGGCAGCCTACGATGCGCGCGAACGGGCGGGACGCATGCAGGTCACGGGTCCGGTCGCCCGACTCGGCGAAGGCGACGACGCGTTCGTGGTGTCCAACATCGGCTATTTCGTTTCGCAGGATTCCATGGCCTACGAGACGCCCTTCATGGTCGCCCTGCGCGTCGCCGCGGGGCTCGCGCCCTTCGCGGTGCTCGGCATCACCGCGTATCTGTTCTTCCGCCGCTTCTACCGCAAGCGCTTGGCGGGCCCCCTCGATGTGATCTGCGGATGTGCGGACCGTGTGGGCCGGCAGGATCTGGATTTCGTGACGCCGGAGGTGCCGGGACGCGAGTTCACCCGGCTCGGCGACGCGTTCGAGAAGATGCGCGCCTCGCTGGAGGCGTCCCAGCGCGAGCTGTGGCGCACCGTGGAGGATCGCCGTCGCCTGAACGCGGCGTTCGCGCACGATCTGCGCACGCCCATCACGGTGCTCAAGGGTACGGTCGAGATGGCCCGGCTGCGCGAGGAGCATGGCGAGCCCATCGACGGGCAGGCGATCGAAACGATCGCGGACCAGGTGGAGCGGCTCGAGTCGTACACGATGGCCATGAGCGGGATCGCCAAGCTCGACGACCGACCGGTCGTGCACGCGCGGATGTCCGCCGGCGACTTCTCGCGCGAGACGGTGCGCTCCATGCAGGATTACGTCGGCGCGAAACGCCCCGAACTCGTCCTTGCCATCGATGCGGCGGGCATGTCGCAGGTCGAGGAGGTCGACGTCGATCGCGCCCTGGTCGAGGAGGTGCTCGGCAACCTGCTTGGCAACGCCTGCGAGCACGCGCGCTCGCGCATCGCGGTCGCGCTGTCGTGCGACGAGGAGGGCGGGCGCCTGTGCGTGCGCGTGACCGATGACGGACCCGGCTTCACGCCCGAGGCGCTGCATCGGGGCTGCGAGCCGTTTTACGGGGAAGCCAAGAGCGCCAAGCATTTCGGGCTCGGCCTGAACATCGTGCAGACGCTCGCCCGCCTGCATGGCGGCGATGTCCGCCTGTCAAACGACCCCGCCGGCGGCGCCTGCGTGACGGTGACCTTCGGGATGGGGGCAGAGCAGGACGCCGAATCCTGACGCACGACGACAATCCGACGCAGCGCCTTTCACGATGCTGTGCGTTCGCTTACCGAGTCTTGTCAAAGCGTCGCTAGCATGGACGAAAGGCGCGGCGTGCGCCGATGCCCGCACGCAAGAAGGGGTGGTAGGGATGCTCAACGTGTTCGGCGAGACCATGGTCATGGAAGACGGTACCGAGGCGCCGATCGTCCCTCTGCGCGAGGACCGTGCCGCACTCGCCTCGCTTGCGCTGTCGGCGTTCGTGGTGGTCGTGTTCGTCGCGTTGGGGTTCTAAAACGTCGGTGTCGTCCCTGCCGCGCGGCAGGGACGACGCGCCCACATGCCTCATCTGCGCGCCTAATGTAGGCGCTCCACGAAGAAGTCGGCCATGGCGAGCAGCAGTTCGCGGCACTTCGCGTCGAGCTCGATGCCGGCGAGCGTATGCTTGGCGCGCTCGATGAGCTCGATGGCGTGGGCGCGTGCGAATTCGATCGAGCCCGTCTGCTCGAAGATCTCCACCGCGCGGTCGAGCGCCGCCGGATCGGTCGTGCCGGAGGCCAGGATGCACTCCAGCTCGTCGCGCTCATCGGCGTGCTCGAGCGCGTGGACCGCGACGAGCGTGCGCTTGCCCTCGGTGATGTCGCTGCGGAAGTCCTTCTCGCGCGCCTCGCGCTCGCCGATCAGGTTGAGCAGGTCGTCTTGGATCTGGAACGCGAGCCCCGTGTCCAAGCCGAAGGAGCGCAGGGCCTCGATCTGCTCCTCCGTGCCGCCACCGATGATCGCGCCGCAGGCCAGGGGCACGGCGCCGCTGTAGTGGGCGGTCTTGAGCGTTGCCATGGTCAGGTAGTCGTCGACGGTCAGGTCAAAGCGCTCGTCGCGCACCCAGCCCAGATCGAGCGCCTGGCCCTCGACGGTGCGCTGCATCATGTCCGTGAGCTCGCGCAGCACGCGCAGCTTGACGTCGTCGGCAAGGGCGCTATCGCGTAGGATGGCGTCGGTGACGAGTGTGAGCGCGTAGTCGCCGCAGTTGATGGCGATACCGACACCCTCGGTGACATGCACGCACGGCTTGCCGCGGCGCAGGTGCCCGTTGTCGGCGATGTCGTCGTGGATGAGCGCGGCGGACTGGAAGTGCTCGATCGCCGCCGCGGCGCTCAGCGCGGCGTGGAAGTCGCCGCCCACCGCGGCGCAGGCGAGCATGCAGATGAGCGGTCGGTGGCGCTTCCCGGCGTTGGCCGAAAACGCTCCCAGCGGTGCGTACAGGTACCGTTCGATATCCGCGCGGTCGGTCTTGTCGTAAAAGAACGTGGAGAGAAACTCGTTGACCTCGCCGACGTTGCGGGTGAGGAAATCGGTGAACGCGCTGGACATGGTTGAACCTCGCAGGGAAGTCGCCAACAAAAAACGGTGCCCGCGCAGCGCGCGGACACCGTCCATTGTACGTTGCCGAGACGGCTATTTCGTGGCGAATCCGTCGGGGTTGTGCGACTGCCAGTTCCAGGAGTCGCGGCACATGTCGTCGATGTTGAACTCGGCGGTCCAGCCCATCTCCTCGCGAGCACGGGTGGCGTCGCACCAGTTGGCGGCGATATCGCCGTCGCGACGCGGGCAGATCTTGTAGGGCAGCTCCTTGCCGCACGCCTTCTCGAAGGCGTGGATCACGTCGAGCACCGAGGAGCCGGTGCCGGTGCCCAGGTTGAAGATGCCGACCTCGGCGCGGCCGTTCATCCACTCGAGCGCCGCCACATGGCCGCGGGCGAGGTCGACCACATGGATGTAGTCGCGCACGCCGGTGCCGTCGGGCGTGGGGTAGTCGTCGCCGAAGACGTTGATGCACTCGCGCTTGCCCACGGCGACCTGCGCCACGTAGGGTACGAGGTTGTTGGGAATGCCCTTGGGGTCCTCGCCGATCAGGCCGCTCGGGTGCGCGCCGATGGGGTTGAAGTAGCGCAGCAGCACGACGTCCCACTCGGGGTCGGCGGTATGCAGGTCCATGAGGATCTGCTCGATCATCCATTTGGTCCAGCCGTAGGGGTTGGTGGCCGGTTTCTTGGGGTCGGCCTCGGTCACGGGCGGGTTGTCCGGATCGCCGTAGACCGTGGAGGAGCTGGAGAAGATGATGGACTTGCAGCCGTGCGCGCGCATGACCTCGCACAGCGTCAGCGTGTTCCCGATGTTGTTGTGGTAGTACTCGAGCGGCTTGTGGACCGACTCGCCGACGGCCTTGTAGCCGGCGAAGTGGATCACGCGGTCGATCTTATGGGCGTTGAAGATGCGGTTCAGCGCATCGCGGTCGAGCACGTCGGCCTCGTAGAAGGTGAGGTTCTCGGCCGCGTCGTCGCCGACGATCTGCTTGATGCGGTCGATGGCGACGGGGCTCGAGTTGGAGAGGTCGTCCACGACGACGACCTGGTAGTTGCGCTCGAGCAGCTCGACGACGGTGTGCGAGCCGATGAAGCCGGCACCGCCGGTCACAAGAACGCAGGTATCGGCGGGGGAGAGCTTGACGGACATGGAGTATCTCCTTTCGGCCGTGGGGTCCGATGGGCGTTTCGGGGTCAAGTATAGCTCACGCCGCGAACGCGCCAGGGAGCTCGGACGCGTGCGCGATATACCAAAAGACATGCACACATGCACAGGTGCCGCGCCCGCGGTTGTGAAAAACGGTCGTATGCAAGAACGCGTTCGATAGGGCCGATAATATGCGGCCGCTTTGGCCGGATCTTCATTTCGGGTCGCTGAAAATCGTTCATCGTCGCGATGAGTTACAAAACTCGACACTTTCTAGTTTTATTGGAGGGTTCTGAGGGCCGATTCGGGTGCGATGCGGGTCGACAGCATGACTCCACCAGGGTCCTATCAGGGCCATAGCAGTATTTAGTATTAAAAAAGTTTAGATGCCGCACATCAGCGGCTCTGCATAGTCCTGCGAGCGATGTCGTCGACGTCCAAAACAACTAGAAACTGCCCATTTTTGTAACGCTCGGCCGCCATGAACCTTCCAGGGGCGCGCAGCGTGGCCCAAAGCGTCCCTTCGGCGGCGCGCTACAGCGATTCGCGCTCGATCAGTTCCATGTGCAGGACCGTGGTGGTCGGCTCCGCGCCGTCGATGAGTTCGAGCGCCATGTCCGCGGCCATGGAACCCTCAAGGTGCAGCGGCTGGCGGATGGTGGTCAGGCGCGGGGTGACCTTGGTCGCGATGGGATGGTCGTCGAAGCCGATGACGGACACGTCGCGGGGCACGAGCAGGTCGTAGTCGCGCAGCGCCTCGATGACTCCCGAGGCGATACGGTCGGAGCCCGCGAGCACGCCGTCGGGGCGCACCCCGCGCTCGAGCAGGTGCCGCATGGCGAGGAAACCGTCGCTGGCGCTCCATCCCGTGTAGAGGATCAGGTCCTCGGGCAGCGCCTCGCCGAGCACGCGCGTGTAGCCGCGCACGCGGTCGATGACGGCGGGGTTGTCCTTGGGGCCGAGGATCGCCACGCAGTTCGTGCGACCGCGGTTGACCATGGCGCGGGCGGCGAGCGCGGCACCCTCGACGTCGTCTGAGTAGACGGTCGAGAACACGTCGCGGTAGGGATGGCCCTCCAGCTGGCCGCACAGGACCGTGGGAACCTCGAGGTCGCGCAGGACGTCGAGTAGCTCGCTGCCGCGGTAGGGCGAGATGTCGATGACCGCGTCGAACGAGCGGCGCTCGAAGTGGCGCACCACGCGCTCGCGCTCGTGCGGCGTCGAAGCCTGCAGCAGGACGGGGAGGTACTCGGATTCGGAAAGCTGCTCGGTGATACCGCTCAGAAACGCACCGTAGGTCGGGTCGGAGAACAGCTCGCTCAGCGGCTCGGTGACGAGCACGGCGATGGTCTCGGAGCGTCCGACGGCGAGCGCCCGCCCGCGTGCGTTGGGCACGAAGTTGATCTGGTGCGCGATGTCGCGGATGCGCTGCTTGGTCGCCTCGCTGATGCGGGGGGAATCGTTCAGGGCGCGCGATGCGGTCGAGCGCGAGACACCCGCCGCCGCGGCGACATCCGCCAGCGTCGATGCCGTACGTTTGGACATGGTCATAGCGCTTCCCGTTACCTTTTGTGCGAACTTGTTACCGTTCTCACTCTACTACAAGTGCAAGGAGTGCGTCTCCGCCGTAGGCGCTGTGCGGTTGTGTCCGGTTTTGTTGGCCGCATGGGCGCGCCGTGTCGGCATGCTCGTGCAGGCCGTTCTGGCCGCCGTCGGGGGCAAGCGGTTCGATTCGGCGGGCGAGCGGTCGAGAGGGGGCCATTTTTAGGACAACCGGTTGCACACTGAATGCACACAACGACCTCAACCGTTGCATGACGGGGTCGATCGGCTCGGCAGGCGCGGACGCGGGCGGCTGGCGAGCGTCGTCATCCATGTGAACGGTGGGGTCGAGGAGCAAAAGGAAAGGAGACGGGTAATGGATGTCATCAACGATTGGGAGAACCAAGCGCTGACCAACCGGAACCGACTCGCTGCGCGCGCGTACTTCATGGGGTACGCGTCGCCCGAGCTCGCTGCCACGTACAGCCGTGAGCTCTCGCGCGGATTCGTCCAGCTGAGCGGTCCGTGGCGCTTCCGCCTGTTCGACAGCCCCCGCAGCGTGCCGGCCGCCACGATGGCGACCTACGCGGACGAGTGGGACGAGGTCGAGGTGCCGCATATGTGGCAGGTGGACGGCTACGGCAAGCTCGCCTACACCGATGAGGGCTTCCCCTTCCCGGTGGACCAGCCCTTCGTGCCGGGCGACGACCCCACGGGCGTCTACCAGCGCATCGTCACGCTGCCCGAGCTCGCTGCGGGCAGCCGCGAGATCATCCGCTTCGACGGCGTGGAGAGCTATGCCGAGCTCTACGTCAACGGCGCGTACGTGGGCATGACCAAGGGCTCGCGCCTGTCGGCGGAGTTCGACATCACGGATTTCATCCACGCAGGCGACAACCTGTTCGTGGTGAAGGTGCTCCAGTACAGCGACGGCACCTACATCGAGGACCAGGACATGTGGTGGGCCTCGGGCATTTTCCGTGACGTCTACCTCATGGAACGCCCTGCCGCGCGTCTGGACGACTTCTACGTGCGCACCCATCGCGCCGGAGATGCCGCCGAGCTGACGATCGACGTCAAGACGACGGCCGCCGAGCGCATCGTGTGGCGCTTCGCCACCGCGGGCGCGACGGTCGCCGAGACCGAGATCGACCCCGCGACCGGTCACGCCGCGCTGACCATCGACGACGCGCGCTTCTGGAATCCCGAGGACCCCTTCCTTTACGACATGACCATCGAGGTCTACGGCGCCGACGGCCTGTCCGAGGTCGTGCCGCGTCGCCAGGGCCTCGCCGAGGTGACCATCGAGAACGGCCGCATCCTGCTCAACGGCACCTACTTCAAGATGCACGGCGTGAACCGCCACGACGGCGATGACCACAAGTGCCGCGCCGTGGGTCTCGAGCGCATGCGCCGCGACCTCGAGCTCATGAAGCGCCACAACATCAACGCCGTGCGCACCTCGCACTACGCCAACGACCCGCGCTTCTACGAGCTGTGCGACGAGTACGGCATCATGGTGCTCGCCGAGACCGACATGGAGAGCCACGGCTTCGAGAACATCGGCAACATCGCCACCGTCACCGACGACCCCGCATGGGAGCCGGCCTACGTCGACCGCATCGAGCGCCTCGTCATGCAGGAGCGCAACCACGCCGCCATCGTGGCCTGGTCGCTCGGCAACGAGAGCGGCTACGGCTGCAACATCCGCGCGATGTACGCCAAGGCCAAGGAGCTCGACAGCCGCCCGGTCCACTACGAGGAGGACCGCAACGCCGACACCGTCGACATCATCTCGACCATGTACTCGCGCGTCTCGCAGATGAACGACTTCGGCGAGCACCCCGGTCCCAAGCCGCGCATCAACTGCGAGTACGGCCACTCCATGGGCAACGGTCCCGGAGGCCTGTCCGAGTACCAGCAGATCTTCGATCGCTGGGACAACCTGCAGGGCCAGTTCATCTGGGAGTGGTGCGACCACGGCATCGCCGCGGTCGACGAGAACGGTCGCGCCTACCATATGTACGGTGGCGACAACGGCGACTACCCCAACAACGGCAACTTCTGCATCGACGGTATGGTGTTCCCCTGGCAGGAGCCGAGCCCGGGCCTGACCGAGTACAAGCACGTCATCTGCCCGGTCCGCGTCGCCTTCGACGCCGCGACCGGTGAGCTCACCGTGACCAACAAGCGCTGGTTCACCACGCTCGCCGACATCCGCATCGTGCTCGAGACGCTCGTCGACGGCGACCCGGTCGCCAGCCGCGAGGTCGTCCCCGGCGAGGTCGCCCCGGGCGAGAGCGTGGCCATCCCCGTGACGGTGGACGCCGCCGCCTGCGGCGAGACCCTGCTCACGGCGCGCGTGTTCACCACGCAGGCCAAGCCCTGGTGCGAGCCCATGTACCAGATCGGCGTGTACCAGTTCGCCGTCGCCAACACCGGCCATGCGGTGATCGAGGTCCCCGCGGCCGCCGCGCCGACGGTCGATGAGGCCGAGTGCCTGCTCACCGTGACCACCCGCGACGCCTCCATCGCCTTCGACCTCGCCTCCGGCGAGATCCGCGACTGGCGCTCCTGCGGCCGCACGGTCGTCGCCGCGCCCATCAAGGTCGGCTTCTGGCATCCGCTGGTCGACAACCACCAGCAGGAGTTCGACTCCATCTGGCAGGAGAACTTCATCAACGTCATGCAGACGTCCACGCGCTCGGTCACGTGGCATCGCGAGGGTCCGGCCGTGGTGGTCGAGGTCGCCCAGCGCATCGCCCCGCCCGTGCACGCCTTCGGCATGCGCTGCACGCTCGTGTACACCATCTGGCCGTCCGGTCGCGTCGACCTCGCGGTGAGCGGCGAGCCCTACGGCGACTTCTGCGACATCATCCCGCGCATCGGCATCTCCTTCGAGGTCCCCGGCGAGGATCGCGCCGTCGAGTGGTACGGCCACGGCCCGGGCGAGAACTATCCCGACTCGCTCAAGGCCAACCCCGTCGGCCACTACCGCGCCAAGGTCGACGACATGTTCACCCCCTACGTGTTCCCGCAGGACTGCGCGAACCGCGAGGGCGTGCGCTGGGTCGCCCTGCGCTCGTCCCACGGCGACGGCCTGCTCGTCACCCGTCCGGTGGGCGTCGACGCCGCGACCGATCCGTTCTCGTTCTCGGCGTGGCCTTACACCTGCGAGGACATCGACGCCGCACGCCACGTGTGCGACCTGGAGCCGCGCGACACCGTCACGGTGAACATCAACGACCAGGTGCTCGGCCTGGGCTCCAACTCGTGGGGCTCCGAGGTGCTCGATTCCTATCGCATCCGCTTCGAGCGCTTCAGCTTCGCGTTCTCGCTGCGTCCGCTGGCGTCCGCCGATATCGTGGCCGGCCTCGCCCCGATCAAGGAGGTTTAAGCATGCACGTGTATGAGACCCGTGCCCAGTTCGACGCCGAGCTGAGCTCCGTGAAGAAGTGGATGCGCGTGGGCCAGGCGCTCGACATCGCGCCGACGCTGCTGCAGGACGTGGCCTACTCGATCGGCGATTCGCTGACCTACTGGTGGGACCGCACATCCGCGCTGTCCACGCCCGACATGGTGGGAACCCGCCGCTACCTGAGCGTGGTCGCCCCCATCGACGGCGAGGCGCACGTCGTGGTTGCGCCCAAGGCCGATCTGGCGCCCACCCGCGCCTACAGCGATCTCGACGACCGCGAGCGCTTCGAGGCCGCCGATGTCAAGCCGGTCGTCGTGCCGGCGGGCGGCATCCTCGTCGTGGACGAGCAGGAGGCCTTCCGCATCCTGCCCGATCAGGACGTCGCCGCCGTCATGGTGCGCGTCACCATCGAGGGATACAGCTTCCCCAACAAATAAGGTAATTCGACGCCTGCGCGTCGCGTCGAACCCACGCGGGGCGCAGGCGTTGGTGGATGTCGGATAACGCATCCGGCACGGTTTTAGAAGGAGGAGAGTCATGAGTTCAGAGAAACGAGCGAAGATCGGTTCGCTTGCCCTGCTCGGCATGACCATTTCCGCGGTGTTCGGTTTGAAGAACATCATCAACAACAACGCGGAGATCGGTCTTGCGGCGGCGCCGGCGTTCTTCATCGCCACCATTCTGTACTTCGTGCCCTACACCCTGGTCACGGCTGAGTTCGTAGCCCTCAACAAGGACTCCGAGTCCGGCGTGTACGCTTGGGTCAAGACGTCGATGGGCGGCCGCTGGGCCTTCATGACGGCGTTTTGCTACTGGTTCGTCAACCTGTTCTACTTCGCGTCGATCCTGCCGAACATCATCATCTACGCCAGCTATGTGTTCTTCGGCATGAACGTCGAAATGTCCCCGTTCCTGACCACGACGATCGAGATCGTCATCTTCGCCATCGGCACCTGGGCCTCCACCAAGGGCGCCAAGTGGATCGGCAACATCTCGTCCATCGGCTCCGCCGCCGCCATGGGCATGGCCGCCATCTTCGTGCTGCTGTCCGTCGGCGCCATCTTCGGCGGCGTCGAGTTCGCGACCGCTCCGACCGCCCAGACCATGGCTCCGGATACCACGAGCTTCGCGACCATCTGGGGCTTCTGCGGTACGCTCGCCTGGATCATCCAGGGCGTGGGTGGCGCTGAGTCCGTCGGCGTGTTCCTGAACGACCTCAAGGGCGGCGTCACCGCCTTCGTGCGCACCGTCGTCGCTGCCGGCCTGGTCATCGGTCTGCTGTACGCCGGCTCTTCGCTGCTCGTCAATCTGTTCATCCCCATGGGCGAGGTCAGCCTGTCCACCGGTATCTTCGACGTGTACGGCGCCCTGTTCGCGCACTTCGGCATCCCGATGGAGGTCTCGACCCGCATCCTCGGCCTCATCCTGCTCGCCGCTCAGGTCGGCGGCCTCATGATGTGGACCTCCGCGCCCATCAAGGTCTTCTTCACCGAGATCCCCAAGGGCGTCTTCGGCGGCAAGATCGTCGAGATGAACGACCAGGGCATCCCCTGGCGCGCCGCGTGGGTGCAGTTCCTCATCGTGCTCCCCATCGTGATCATCCCGGCTATGGGCGCCAGCGGCCTCAACGACCTGCTGAACATCGTCATCAACATGACCGCCGCCACCGCGCTGCTCCCGCCGCTGCTGATCCTGCTGGCCTACTTCGTGCTGCGCGTCAAGTACGACAACGCCCCGCGCTCCTTCCGCATGGGCCATCGCACCTTCGGCGTCGCGATCTCCGTGTTCCTGCTGTGCGTCTTCGCCTTCGTGTTCGTCGCCGGCACCTTCCCGCTGGGCCAGGAGCTGTGGCTCACCCTCGTGTACAACGTCGGCGGCGTGGTCGTCTTCATCGGCGCCGCGCTGCTGTGGTACCAGCGCTACATCAACCGCCTGCGCGCCACCGATCCGGAGGCCGCCGAGGAGGAGCTGCGTCCGTCCGTGCTCGACATGATGGAGTAATCGCGGTCCGATACCGCCCTCTCCTTCCAAGCGCCCCTGTGCTCGCTCGCACGGGGGCGCTTTTTTCATGCCGACGGTCCGGGCACGCTACCGACAACTGCAACTCGGTACTGACACGCGGGACTCGCTCCTGACAACCGGGACTCTGCATTGACAGCCGGAACTCTGTACTGACAGCCGGAACTCTCTATTGACAGTACTTGGTCGAAACGTCCCGTTTGTGTCAATACAGAGTTCCGGCTGTCAGTACAGAGTTCCGACGGCTGGTACAGAGTTTCAGCCGTCGGCGTGCGATAACGCCAGACGTTTGTTCACCAAAAAGCCCGCCTGCGCGTCGTCGCCGGCGGGCCCGGTCGTTCGGTTGTCGGGTGAAGCGAGGTGGTGTCGCGTTTAGCCCTCGAGGTTGATGCCGAGAGCCCAGCCCCAGCGCGGGGTGGTCGTGGGACCGTAGAAGGCGATCCACTCGTCCACATCGATGTCGCGGATGTAGCCGATGTTGTCGCGAACCGTGTTGTTGCCCACGTAGATGCCGACGTGGCCGTAGATGGCGCCCGCCGAGGTGTGCGGGTGGGACGGCACGGCGATGATCATGCCCACCTTGAGGTTGGCCTTGTTGGAGCTCGTGCAGTAGGCGGCGTACATGTCGTCGGCGTTGCCCCATACCGTACCGAAGCCGGCGTTGGTGAACACGTCGGAGACCCACCACGCGCACAGGCCTGCGCCGGGCGAGGGGGTGGAGTAGGCGGAGTCCACGATGCGCTGCTGCGCACCGGCACCGGCGGATACTTGGCCGCTGCCGGGGATGGACGTCGTACCGCCACCGCTGTTGTCGCCACCGGACTGGGCGGCGCTTTCGGCCTCCGCCGCCGCGGCCTCCTCGGCTGCCTTGCGCGCGAGCTCCTCTTGGCGTGCGGCCTCGAGGATCTCGGCGTCGCGCTTTTCCATGAGCTCCTTGACGTCGTCGCTCAGGCCGTCGAGCAGGGTCTGGACCTCGTCCTTCTTGGCCTTCATGGCGTCGAGCTGCTCGACCTGGCTCGCCTTGAGCTCCTCGAGCTCGGCCTGATGCTCCTCGAGATCGGCCTTCTTCTGCGTCAGCTCGGCCTGGATGGTGTGGATGTCCTCGATGGCCTGCTGGTCGCTCTCGTTGACCTTGTCGATGTAGTACACATTTGAGATGAGCTCATCGAACGAGGTGGAGGACAGCAGCAGGGAGATGGCGGTGTTGCCGCCCGACTTGTAGCTCGTGGCGACGCGGTCGGACAGCATCTCCTGCTTGCCCTCGAGCTCGACCTGCTTCTGTTCGATCTCGGCCTGCGTGTCGTCGATCTGCTCCTGGACCGTCTCGATTTCGCCCATGGTCGCGTCGAGCTGCTGGGACAGCTCGGTGAACTGGGCGGAGATGGAGTCGAGCTGAGCCTGGGCGGCGTCGAGCTCGTCTTGTGCCTTGTTGAGGGCCTCGGTGGTCTCCTTGGTGGCCTCGGCGGCGCCGGCCAGACGGGGCATGCCGAACAGCACGGCGGCTCCCGCCGCGGCGAACATCGCCTTGACGGCGGAGCGGCGCGAAAGCGCGCGGTCGACGTAGGGTTGCCGGGTGCCGTTTCCGGTATGTGAGAAGTGTTGAGACATATGGGCTCCGAATACGTTGTGTGTATATGTCGATCAACGGACTGTGCTTAAGGATACCGCACATATGGGTGACTGGGGTGATTTTCACAAGGTTTGAAGGACGTGGGCAAGGTCGGCGTCGGCACCTGCGGTAGGGTATAGTCTTGACGGATACATCCGAGACAGCGAAGGGGCGATGCCCGCATGCACGAATACGATCTCATCTCCGACGAGGTGGTTTGCGCGCTGGGAGCGGCGGTCGGCGAGGACAACCTCAAGCTGTTCGAGCCCATGAGCGAACACACCACCTTCAAGATCGGCGGCCCCGCCGACGTGGTGCTCACGCCGACTTCGCCCGACGCCATCGTGCGCGCGCTCGACACCTGCGCCATCGCCGGCGTGCCGGTGACGGTCGTGGGCAACGGCTCGGATCTGCTCGTGGGCGACCGCGGTATCCGCGGCGTCGTGGTGCTGCTGCGCGACAACGTGGCCTCGATCACCGTCTCGGGGACGCGCATCCATGCCGAGGCCGGCGCGCTGCTGCGCGACGTGGCGCTCGCGGCGGCGGATGCCGAGCTTACCGGATTGGAGCCGCTGTGGGGCATCCCTGCCACCGTGGGTGGCGCCTGCCACATGAACGCGGGCGCCTACGACGCCTGCACGGCCGACGTGCTGGAGTCCGTCAAGGTCTACGTCCCCGGCGCCGAGCTCGCCGACGGCTCGCGCGCACGCGGTACGGTCCGCACGATGGACGTCTCCGAGCTCGCGATGGGCTACCGCAAGAGCCGTATCCACGACGAGGGCCTTATCGTGCTCGAGGCGACCTTTGCGCTGGCGCCCGGCAACGAGCGCATGATCCGTTCGGAGATGGACGACTACCGGCGTCGTCGTGAGGAGAAGCAGCCGCTCAAGATGGCGAGCGCGGGCTCGACGTTCAAGCGCCCGCAGGGTTATTTCGCCGGCAAGCTCATCATGGACGCCGGTCTTCGCGGTGCGCGTGTCGGCGCGGCCCAGGTTTCCGAGAAGCACTGCGGCTTCGTGGTCAACACGGGCGGTGCCACGGCGGCCGACGTGAACGCGTTGATCGAGCGCGTGCAGGATGAGGTTCGTCAGCAGTTCGGCGTCGAGCTCGAGCCCGAGGTCAAGCGCATCGGCGAGTTCTAACGAGTAGGTCCAAACGGGTTGGTTGGGGACGTGTTCGCCTCAACCCACGTTGCGCTGCAAACGGGTTGAAACGAACACGTCCCCAACCAACCCCTCCGGCCAACCCATGGAAAAGCGCCCGTTCCGGTAGATCGGAACGGGCGCTTCGCGTTTCGCATGCGATGGGGCGCGGGGGCGGGCCTTATGCCTCGTCGTCCGTGGATGGCTCCGGTTCGGTGGTTTCCTCCTCGTCGGCCTCGCTCCATGCGACCGTCACGGTCACGGTGGAGCCGGGGGCGGCCGACGTCGGGTCCCAGCTGATCACGTAATCGGGTTCCACGCCGGCGCTTGCGCCGTCGGCGTACTCGAAGGAAGGGGTGAACCCGGCCGCCTCGAGCTCATGCTGCGCTTCCGACTTGGTAAGGCCGCTCAGATCGGGCACATCGGTCTCCTGGGTGCTCGGATCGGGGCCGTTGGAGACGATGACGGTGATCGTCGCGCCGGGCGCCTGCTGGCCGCTCGGATCCCAGCGGATGACGTAGCCCTCTTCGACGGTGTCGCTGTATTCGTACTCCACGCTCACGCCGAAGCTGGACGACAGCTCATCGCGCGCCTCGCTTTCGGTGAGGCCGGTCAGGTCGGGCACACCGATGGTGTCGGGACCGGTGGAGACGGTGAAGTCGACAGTGCTGCCCACCTCGACCTCCTCGCCGGCCTTGGGGCTCTGATCGAGGATGGTGCCCTTGTCGGAATCGTCGGCCTCCTCGGTGGCGTTGGGCTCAAGGCCTGCTGCGCGGATCAGGCGCTCGGCCTCGGCCTTGCTCGTGGCCTCGGAGAGGTCGGGCACCTCGGTGGTCTCCGCCGGCTCCTCGCCCTGTGAGATCACGATGTCGATCTTGGAGTTTTCCGTCGCCATGGCGCTTTCATCCTCGTTCTGCGTGGGATGCTGCTCCATGACCTGGCCCTCGGGGTACTCATCGCTGTAGCCCTGGGTGACCTCGCCCACCTCGAAGCCCGCATTCTCGATGGTGTCGACGGCGGTCTGCTGGTCGAGACCGACCACGTTGGGCACCGGGATCATCTTGGCGGGGGCGAACAGGCCGGACACCGCGAAGATGGCGATGGCCACCACGGCGATCACCGCGACGGCGATGCCGGCGATCTTGCCCTTGCTCATGCCGTCGTGCTTGTTCTCGTACGTGCTCGAGTCGAGCTGACCGGCGGCGGTGCGCGCCGCCGTGTTGACGGCCGCGGCTCCGCCGACCGGACGGGCCATGGCCTGCGTCTGCTCGCTCATCACGCGTGTGGCGGTCGCACCGGTGCCGGCGGCAGCGGCCGTGCCGATCACACGCGTCGGCTCGGGTACGTCGACCGTGCGGCCGGCGAGATAGCTGTTGAGCACGCGACGCAGCTCGTCGGCGGTCTGGAAACGGTCGGCGGGGTCCTTCTCCATGCACTTGAGGATGATCCGCTCGAGATCGCCGTCCACGCCGGGATTGATTTGCGAAGGCGGAACCGGCAGCTCGTTGACCTGCTTCAGGGCGACGGAGATGGCGTCGTCGCCGTCGAAGGGAACCTGGCCGGTGGCGCATTCGTACATGACCACGCCGAGCGAGTAGATGTCGGAGGTGGGTCCGAGCTCCTGGCCGCGGGTCTGCTCCGGCGAGACGTAGTGGGCGGTGCCCAGCACGTTGTTGTCCTGGGTGAGGTGGCTGTTCTTGGCGCGTGCGATGCCGAAGTCCATCACCTTGATGTTGCCGTCGGGCTGCACCATGATGTTTTGCGGCTTGATGTCGCGATGCACGATCTCGTGCTTGTGGGCGACGGACAGGGCGCCGCAGATCTGGGCGCCGATCTGCGCGACCTTCTTGGGGTCGAGCGCGCCGTGGCTGCGTATGCCGCTCTTAAGATCGGTGCCGCGCAGGTACTCCATGACGATGTAATACGTGTCGCCGTCCTTGCCCCAGTCATAGACGCCCACGATGTAGGGGCTCTGCAGGCCTGCCGCCGCCTGTGCCTCCTGCTTGAAGCGCGCGGCGAAGGTCGGGTCGCCCGCATACTGCGGCAGCATGATCTTGACCGCCACCGTGCGGTCGAGCACCTGGTCGGTCGCGCGGTAGACCGATGCCATGCCGCCTGCTCCGACCCTGTCTTTGAGGAGGTACCGTCCTCCCAACACCGTTTGCTGCTCAGCCATCTCTCGTTACTCCTCACACATCATATGCACGTTGTGCACGGTATCACATTCAGCGGTCGTCTGCGGACGCGGTTGATCGGACGTTGCCGGACCATGTCCGCGGACGATACGGATTCGCGCGGGGCGCGTCGGGATCGGTCGCATCGCATCACGCTCCCTGCGCGGCGAGCGCGGCGCTCAGGACCTCGCTGGCGACCGCCGCCGCCGACTCGCTCTCGTAGCCGCTCCAGTCCTCGATCATGACCGAGATGGCCACGGTCGGGGTATCGAAGGGCGCGAAGCCCACGAACGCGGTGTTGGTCTGCGAATCGGAGACCTCGGCGGAGCCGGTCTTGCCGGCGACCTGCACGCCGTCGACCGACGCGTAGCTGCCGCTGCCCTCCTCGACGACCTCGAGCATGGCCTCCTTGACATCTTCGGCGACGTCGGTGCTCACGGCCTGTCCGAGCGAGTGGGACTGCGTGGTGCTCACGACGGTGCCGGTGGGCGACAGGATCTGCGAGACCACGTAGGGCTGCATGGCCAGACCGTTGTTTGCGATTGCGGCGACCATCACGGCGTTCTCCATGACGGTCGTCTGCGGACCGGCGGTGTGGCCCTGGCCGACCGGCTGGCCGGCGCCCGCCCATGCGAGTTCCCATTCGGTCATCTCGGATGGGTCGGCCATGATCGAATCGGCGCAGGAGAAGTCCAAGCCGAGCGACTGGCCGTAGCCGAAGGCGCGGGCGTACTGCACGAGGCGGTCGGCACCCAGCTCGTTTGCCACCTCGCCGAACACGACGTTGGACGAGTAGGCGAAGGCCATGTCGAGACTCAGGGTGCCGAAGTCGGTGTTGTCGATATTGGTGATGGGCGCGCCGCCGATCTCGACGGACGAGGGGGACTCGTAGTAGTCGTCCAGGCTCGCGGTGCCCGAGTCCAGGGCCGCCGCCAGCGTGACGACCTTGAACGTCGAGCCCGGCGTGTAGAGCGCCTGCGTGGCACGATCGAGCAGCGGCGCGTCGCCGTCGTCCTCGACGCCCATGAGCGAGGAGATGTCGGAGTTGTCGAACGTGGGCGCGCTGGCCTTGGCGAGTACGGCACCGGTGCGCGGGTCGAGCACCACGATGGCGCCCTTCTTGCCCGCGAGCGCCTGTTCGGCCGCCGCCTGGATGCGCGAGTTGATGGTGAGCTGCACGGAGTTGCCCGGCTGCGTGCGGCCCGCCAGCGAGTTGATCGCGTTTTGCCAGCTCGAGTAATCCTGCGAGCCGGTGAGCGTCTCGTTTTGCGAGGCCTCGATGCCGGTGGCGCCGTACTGCGTGGACAGGTAGCCCACCGTGTGCGCCGCGAGGTTGCCGTTGGGGTAGGAGCGCACGTAGGTGCCGTCCTCCTGCTGCAGCGACTCGGCGAGCGTGACGCCGTCGGAGGTGATGATGGAGCCGCGCTGGACGTAGGCGGCCTTGGCGATGGTGTGGTTGTTGTTGGGCATCTCCTGGTAATCCTTGGCCTTGATGACCTGGATGTAGGTGAGGTTACCGATCAGCACGGCGAACAGGCCGGTGAACAGGACGACCTCGCGCGTGAGGCGTTTGGCGAGCGCCACGCGGCCCAAGACGCCGGACTCGGGCGTGTCGAGCAGGCGACGGCGCACGCGGGAACCGGGACGGGCATGGCTCGGTGCCATGTGGGAGGCGTGGGGGCCCGAGGCGCCGAAGATACGCGTGCCGACCTTGCTGCGGCCGATGACACCCGCCTCGGGCGCGACCGGGGCCATGCCGTCCGTGCCGGAGCCGACGAGCTCCACCGTGCGGCCCGTGGCCTCGTCGCCGGCGCGCATGAGCAGCGCGACGATGATGAAGCTCGACAGCAGCGACGAGCCGCCCTGGCTCATGAAGGGTAGGGTCACGCCGGTCAGCGGGATCAGGCGGGTGACACCGCCCACGATCAGGAACGCCTGGAACGAGATGGAGGCGGTAAGGCCGCTCGCCACGAAGGCAGCGAGGTCGGACTTGGCGCGCGCCGCCACGGTGAGGCCGCGCACGGCGAACAGCATGAAGCCGAGCAGGACGGCGGAGCCGCCGAGCAGGCCGAGCTCCTCGCCGATCGCCGAGAAGATGAAGTCGCTCTCCACGACCGGGATGATGGTGGACATGCCGCGGCCGATGCCCACGCCCACCAGACCGCCGTCGGCAAGCGTGAACAACGATTGCACGAGCTGGTAACCGTCGCCTTGCGGGTCGGCGAACGGATCGAGCCAGATGTTGAAGCGCACTTGCACGTGGCCCATGATCTGGTACATGGCAAAGCCGCCGAGTATCAGCAGGACCATGCCGATGATCACGTAGGACACGCGGCCGGTCGCCACGTAGAGCATCATGAGGAAGACGGTATAGAACAGAAGCGCGCTGCCCAGGTCGCGTTCGAAGGCGACGATGGCCATGCAGATGCCCCACACCACGAACAGCGGCATGAGCAGGCGCAGGCGCGGGATCTTGAGGCCCAGGATGCTGTGGTTGGAGATGGAGAGCAGCTCACGGTTCTCGGACAGGTAGCCCGCCAGGAACAGCACGAGGAAGATCTTGGCGAACTCACCGGGCTGGAAGCGGCCGATGCCCGGGATCGTCACCCACAGCTTGGAGCCGTAGGCCTCGGTGCCGATGAACATGGGCAGCACGAGCAGCAGGATGCCGAGGATGCCGAAGGTGTACTTGTAGCGTTTGACCACGTCGAGGTTCTTGACGAACACGAGCGTGAGCGCCATGAGCACGATGGAGCCGAACAGGATCATGAGCTGGTTCATGGCCAGCTCGGGCGCCAAGCGCGTCACGAACGTGATGCCGATGCCCGACAGCAGGAACACGACCGGCAGGATCGCCGGGTCGGCGCCCGGCGCGAAGAAGCGCGCGGCGATGTGGGCCGCCGTGAACGCGGCGAACAGGCCAAGCGGCACGGCGAGCGTGGTGAAGCTCAGCTCCGCGCCGGTGTTGACGACGTACATCGCGTACAGCAAGATCACGGGGAACGCGGCTGCGACGAGCAGGAAGAGTTCGGTATTGCGGCGACTGCCCATCATGCGCCTCCTTCTTGGGTCTGGGTTTGCGGGGTCTGCGACGATTCGGGGTTGCTCTGCCTCGAATCGGTATCGGGCGGGTCGGAGCGGTCCGCGCCTGCCTCATCGACGTCCTCGGCGCTCTCGCGGATCGCCTCGGCGTTGGCCGCTTGGGCCTCCTTGGCCTCGGTGATCTGGTTGCGGTAGTCCGAAAGCGTCGCCCATGCCTCGTCGAGGCTCGACTGGGAGATGCCCTCCGCCAGGCGGTTGCGCGTGTCCTCGGGCAGGTCGGAAAGCTCGATGGAGGTCTCCTCCTCGACCGCGTGCAGGTCGATGCCCAGAACGCGCGCGGGGATGCCGCGGTAGACGGCGACCGTGTCGCCGTAGACGCCCAGGTATACGGAGTTGCCGATGGTGAAAGCGAGGAACGCCGCGCACAGTGCGAGCCCGACGGCGATGGCCGCCAGGGCGATGATGAGGTTGCGACGGTGCGTGCGCACGACCTGCCGGAGGCGCACGTCCTCCACGAGGTCGACGACCACGACCGACACGTTGTCCGCGCCGCCTGCGGCCAGCGCCGCGTCGACGAGGTTGTCGGTGCACATCTGGGCGGTGGACGACTGCACGGCGATCTGCTCGATGTCGTTGTCCTGGATCATGGACGACAGACCGTCCGAGCACAGGATGAGGCGATCGCCCTCGTCGATGTTGAGCTGGAAGTGGTCGGCGTACATGGAGGGGTCCGAGCCCAGCGCGCGGGTGATGACCGAGCGGTTGGGGTGGACGCGCGCCTCGTCGGCGGTGATCTCGCCGGCGTCGACGAGCTCCTCGACGTAGGAGTGGTCGCGCGTGATGCGCGTGAGCACACCGTCGTGCAGCAGGTAGGCACGGGAGTCGCCCACGTGCGCGATGGCGACGATGTTGTCCTGGATGTAGGCGACCGTCGCCGTGCAGCCCATGCCGGGGCGTCCGATGCCTGCGGCCGCCGCCTCGATGATGGCGGCGTTGGCGGCCTCGACGGCCGCGGCGAGCGCGGTGGCGTCGGCCGTGGCCGGGGCGGCCTTGGCGATGGTCTCGACGGCGATGGAGCTCGCCACCTCGCCGGCGGCGTGGCCGCCCATGCCGTCGCAGACGGCGAACAGCGGCGAGGCGACCAGGTAGGAATCCTCGTTGTGTGCGCGCACGCAGCCCACATCGGAGCGGGCACCCCACATGAGCGTGGTCGTGGTGCCTGCGTCGTAGGTCGAATCGGTCGCCACGCGGTCGTCGGTGATCGGCGCGAAGCTCTGCGTGGTGCCCGGGTCCTTGAGCTTGGCTTCCACCTGCGTCACGTCGATCTCGGCGGTGTCGCCGGGCTCGAACGTGTCGGCGGACGCGGCCTCGGCGGCTGCCGCGGTTGCGGCTGCGGCTTCGGCGGCGGCGATGTCGGTCGGGTCGGGCAAAGGACCGGTGTCCTGGTTGCCCAGGTAGTCGTCATCGGGCGTCGGGCCCTCGTCGTCGGGGTAGTGGGGGAGCTGCCAGTCGGGCGCGGCGTGCGCCGGTGCATCGGCGACGGGCACCTCGGGCGCGCTGTCCGCAGGGGCGTCCGGCTGCGCCAGGTGTGCGGCCTCGAAGGCCTCGCCGGGGGCGGGCTCGGCGAAGTGCGCCGGGGCGGACGTGCCGGCTGCCGGCGCATCGGTTGTATATGGCGAATCGGGCGCATCGTGCCCCTCGAGCTCCAGGACCGGTTGCGGTGTGAGCTCCGAGATGGACGATGCGTCCGATGTGCGTGCGTCCTCGGACGGATATGAGAAGGGTCGCTTCTCCTCGGTCATCGGCGATTCACTTTCATGACGACGTCGCCGATCTGGACCTCGTCACCCTCGCGCAGCGTGGCGGGCTCGGCGAGCGGTCGGCCGTTGACGAGCGTGCCGTTGAGCGAGTTGAGGTCCTCGATGACGAGCGCCGGGCCCTGCAGCGAGAAACGCGCGTGCGAGGCCGAGACGAACGGCTCGTTGATGCAGATGTCGGAGCTCGGCGAGCGGCCGACGATGACCGGGCCGAGCATGTCCACATGGATGCCGCGGATGCCGCGCGGACCCTTGTCCACGTCGATGGTCCAGATCGCCGAGTCGCGGCGCTGACCGCGCACGAGACCGACGCCGGTCTTCATGACGGCGAACAGGAAGATGTAGAGCAGGACGACGAGAACGATGCGGCCTGCGAACAGGATGAGATCGATCATGTACGGATCAGCCCCTGAACTCGAAGGTGGAAAGGCCGAAGGTCAGAAGATCGCCGTCGCGTAGCGGGCAGCGCGTGATGCGGCGGTTGTTGACGAGGGTTCCATTGGTGGAGTTGAGGTCCTCGATGGTCCAGTCCGAGCCGGTGTAGGTGAGCTCGGCGTGGCGACGCGAGACGTTGGGGTCGCGCAGCACCACGTCGGCGGCGGCGCGCTCGCGGCCCACGGTGCAGCGCGTCTGGACGATGTCGAGCACGTCGCCGGTGACGACGTCCACGAGCTGCGCCAGGGGAGCGGCGGGCTGGGGCTGGGGCTGGCGGGTGCCGGCCATGCGGGAGGCGACGCTCGATGCGGCCCCGGCGGCGCCCATGGCGGCCATCGCGTCGCGCGTGATGGTCTTGGGCACGGGGATCGGCGTGGCGAAGTCGTCCGCGCTCGGCGCGAACGGATCGGGCGCGGCCTCGGCGCGCGCGGGCACGCTCATGCGCGGCTGCGGCGCGGGGCGCGGGTTCACCACGTTCATCTGGCCGGACAGGCCCTTCTGGTAGGCGCGCTCCTCCTCGTAGAGCCTGCCCAGGGTGGGGGCGTCGACGTTCTCGGCGAACACCGAGAACTTGCCGCTTTTGAGCGACGGGTCGATCATGAAGCGGACGAGGGGCTCGCCGACGAACACGTAGCGCTTCTTCTCGGCGCTCGCGCGGACGAACTCGCTGACCTCGCGCGTGAGCTGCGGGTAGTACGGGGCCATGAGCGGATCGTCGTCGCTGGAGATCAAGATGGTGTACAGGGCCGGCGCGGTGTTGACGCCATCGACCACGAGGGTCTGGTCCTCCATCTCATGCGCGGCCTGCTTGGCCAGCTTTTTGAACGAGAACGGGGCGCGCGCGGCGCCGAAGATACCCGCCACGTGGTCCTCGAAGGTGCCCAGGAAGTTCACGAACGATCACACTCCGGTTGTATGTTTTCTATAACCGAACAGATACACATAGATGCAGAGCATTATAGAGGAAGCGATGCCCACGCCGACCGCGGTGGCGATCAGCAGGGTGGGTAACGTGGCAATTTCCATAGGGTGTGCAAGACACAGCAGCGCGATCGAGGCCGCGATGGGCAGCGCGTATGCGAGCGCGTAGGCCCCAGCACCCCGGCCGTCGAGATAGCGCGACCATGCCCAGGCCATGACGGCGGAGATCCCCCACGCGACGAGCGACCAGCCGATCGCGGGGATCAGAAAGTCCAAGCTCGCGAGGGCTGTCGCCGCGGCTTCGAAGGGCAGCGCCCCCGCGGCGGCGCACGCCGCGCGCAGCAGTTGGCCCAGCACGAGGCCGACACCCACCGACGAGGGCGCGGCGGCGCCACAGGTCGTGCAGCCGGCGAGTGCGGCGGCCAGCGGGGCGGCGAGCATGGCGTCGCCGAGGGTGGCCTCGAGGGCGCAGGCGAGCGTCAGGCAGGCCGACGCCTGCGGGTCCGTGCGGCCCCAGACGAGCCACCAGGCGCTGCCGACGGCAGCGGCGAGTGCGCCGACGGGAAGCATGGGCAACAGCGGGGTGGCGCCGACGATCGTCACCAAAAAGCCGGTGAAGATAAGCGCGCTTCCCAGCTGCGGGGCCACGCCGGCGGCGAGTCCGATCGCCAGCGCCGCGGCGATGCGGCCCGCGGCGGTGACAAGACCGGTGGCGCCCAGCAGCACCCAGCAGCAGACGGCGACCGAGGAGGCGGCGACGAGCGCGGCGAGCGCATCGCGGGCGTAGTCGGTGCGGCTGCCCAGGTAGCCTTCGGCCGGGTCGAGCTCCCAGGTGCGCTCGGCGCGCGTGGGCTGCTCGGCGTCGATATCGTCCATGTCGTCGGAGGTGAGCCGGGCGATGATGGCGGCCAGGCTCCGCTTGCCCTCGCGGGCGTTGCCGAGTTCGGCGCAGAACAGCTCGCCGAACGCCGCGATGCTCACAGGGCGCATCGCCGGGTCGGGCGAGAGGGCCGCGAGCAGGGCCTCCTCGGCGCTCGGCGGGATGTCGGGCAACAGGTCGCTCGGGTAGAGCACGCCTTGGTCGATGCGGGCCTCGGAGTCGGCGGGGGTGCCCGCGCGGAAGGGCGCGGTGCCGCAGAGGGCCTCGTACAGGACGCAGGCGAGCGCGAACACGTCGGTGCGCGCGTCCACCAGGTCGCCCCGCAGCTGCTCGGGCGGCATGTAGCCGATGGTGCCGCCCCGCGCCCCGCCGAAGCCCGCGGCGCTCGTGAGCGTCGCCATGCCGAAGTCGGCGAGCTTGACGTGGCCGTTGCGGTCGATGAGGACGTTGGCCGGCTTGATGTCCAGGTGCAGCACGCCGTTCTCGTGCGCGAAGGAGAGGGCCTGGACGAGCGCGTCGGCGATGGTGGCCGCCTCGTCGAACGTGAGCGAGTGGCCCTCGACCCCGGTGAGGAACTCCTCGAGGTTCATGCCGTCCACGTACTCCATGACTAGGTAGGCGTACGAGGCGTCGTAGGTGAAATCGATGACCGAGACGATGTTGGGATGCGACAGCAGGCTCGCGGTGCGCGCCTCGGCCAGCGCCGCCGCGGTGGTCTCGGCCGGGGTGATGCCGGCGGCGTCGGGGGAGACCAGCGGGATGCGCTTGATGGCGACGCGGCGCTGCAGCCGCGCGTCCAGGCAGATCTCGACCATGCCGAAGCCGCCGCTGGTGTTGGTCTCCAGCGGTCGATAGCGCTTGAGCAGGTGCGCCGCGGTGGCGCCGGCATCGGGGATGCGGGCGCGCTGCGCTGCGTGTTCCTGCGGGCTCATGACCCGCGTGCGCATGTGTGACGGAAAGAGCGGCATGATGGTCCTTGTGCGTTTGTGCTGCGTGTGATCCATGCGTTTCCTCGCATTTTATCACGCTGGCGGTTTTCGGTTGTGGCGAGGCCGTGCTGTGACAAGATTGGACCGACAAGATGGTGCCAGGCCCAATCTGACAAGATGGTGCCAGGTCCAATCTTGTCGCCGACAAGATGGGACAAGATGGTGCCAGGTCCGATCTTGTCGCCAACGTATCGGGGAGGGGATTCGCATGACTGATCAGGAGCGGTTGGCCGCCTTCGAGGCGTTCGCCGACGATACACGCGCCGAACTCGCGGAGATCAACGCGCGGATGGAGGAGCTCCGTGCTCAAAACAAGGTGAAGACCGCGACCTACCGCCAGCTGTTCGCCGCCCGGATCACGCTCAAGGACATCGACCGGCGCCTTTCCGACCACGGTCTGTAGCCGGCGCGAACGAGCGCCTGGCGTTTTTTCGCAGGGGGCGCTGCGCGGAGCCGCGGGCGCTTCGGTTGCCGTCAGCGGGTATCATAGGCTCTATCGAATCGACGTGAGGAACGATGCCCATGGAGTCCTTGTATAGAAAGTACCGCCCGCTGACCTTCGACAGCGTGGTCGGCCAGCAGCATATCGTCTCGACCCTTGAGCACGCCGTGACCGAGGGGCGCCTGTCGCACGCGTACCTGTTCTGCGGTCCGCGCGGCACGGGCAAGACCACCATGGCGCGCATCTTGGCCAAGGCGCTGCTGTGCGAGCACGCCGACGCCGCGCGGGCGCAGGGCGCCTCGGGCTGCATGCCGGACGGGACCTGCCCGGAGTGCGAGGCGATCGCCGAGGGCACGCATCCGGACGTCTACGAGCTCGACGCCGCGTCGCGCACGGGCGTCGACAACGTGCGCGAGGAGATCATCAGCTCGGTGAGCTTCGCCCCGGTGCGCGGCGCCTACAAGGTCTACATCATCGACGAGGTCCACATGCTCACGGCCGCGGCGTTCAACGCGCTGCTCAAGACGCTCGAGGAGCCGCCGAGCCACGTGGTCTTCATCCTGTGCACCACCGACCCGCAGAAGATCCTCGAGACCATCTTGTCGCGCTGCCAGCGCTTCGACTTCCACCGCATCTCCAACGACGACATCGTGGGCCGGCTGCGCTACATCTGCGAGCAGGAGCACTTCGACGCCGACGACGAGGCGCTCGAGATCGTGGCTCGCCATGCCCGCGGCGGCATGCGCGACGCCCTGTCGACGCTCGAGCAGCTCTCGGTGTTCGGCGACGGCGCGATTCGCGTGTCCGACGCGCGTTCGCTGCTCGGCGAGGTGTCGGGCACGGTGCTCGGCGAGTTCTCGCGCGCGATCGCCGCACGCGACGTCGTGTCGCTGTTCGGCGCCATCCGCACGCAGGTGGACGAGGGCAACGACCTGCTCGAGCTCGCGCGCGACCTGGTGGCGCATATGCGCGACGTGTACACGGCCTGCGTGGCCGGCGGCAACCCCGAGCTGTTCGACGGCACGCCCGACGAGGTGGCGGCGCTGGTGGACGAAGCCTCGGCGTTCGAGGGCGCGCAACGTCTGGCGCGCGTGCTCACCGTGCTCGACGATGCGGTGATCGAGATGCGCGGCGCCTCCGACCCCCGCCTGGTGCTCGAGATCGCCTGCACGCGCCTGGCACGTCCCGAGTCCGATCTGACGCTCGAGGCGCTGGCCGAGCGGCTCGACCGCCTGGAGGCGCAGATCGCCGCCGGTGTGCCGAGCGCGCCGCTCGACGCCGCGGGCGTGGCGGCCCTCACGGGGACCAAGCCGCGGCCTGCGGGACAGCGCGTGGCAGGCCAGGCTGGGTCGCGCGTCGAGGCCACCGGTCGCGCCGGTGCGGCTGCCCATGATGACGACTTGCCGTGGAACGTGCCGGCGGGTGCCCGTGCGCGCTCCGGCGGTGGGGCTGCCGCTCCGGCGGCTGCCGCGTCTGCCGCCGCGCCTGGTGTGGCCACGTCGCCTGCGGCGCAGGGCGGCTCGGCGGCTTCGGTGCGTCCGGCGCCCGAGCCCGAGGTGAAGGCGGCTGCGAGTGTGGCGCCTGCGGCTGCGGCCGGCGTGCGTCCCGCAACGGCCGATGCTGCACCGGCGAGGCCTCGCGCTGCGGCGCCTGAAGCTGCGAGGGAATCCGCTTCGGCGCCCACCTCGGCAGATGCCGTGCACGCCGATGGCGGTGCGGCCCGTTCTGCCGAGGATCGCTCGGAGGCTGGTGCTGAGCATGCCGATGTTCCGGCGGCCTCGCCGTCCGCGCGTCGCGAGGCGCCTTCTGCCGCCGAGGTCGCGGCTGCCGCTGCGCCGGCGACGCCCGCCGTCACCGATGCCGGTGAGCTGCAGCGCAAGTGGACCGAGGTGGTCAAGCGCGTGACGGCCGCGCAGGCGTCGCGCGGTGCGCTGCTCCAGTCGTCGCGCGCGCAGGCCGACGACGGGTCCCGCTTGGTCGTCGGGTTCCCCAAAGGGTCGAACTTCGCCATCAAGATGCTCGGCCGTCCCGATTCCCACGAGCTGATCATGCCGATCGTGTGCTCCGTGTTCGGGTCGCGCGTCGTGGAATACGTGATGGACGGCGGATCGCCGCGGCCTGCGAGCGGGTCGGGCGGCACCGGCGCTGCGGACGCCGCGCCCGCCGTGGCTGTTCCGGCGACGTCGCCTGCTGCGGCGCCCGCCGAGCCGCCTGCGCCCGTCGCGTCCGCT
This sequence comes from Collinsella tanakaei, assembly GCF_021531055.1. Taxonomy (GTDB): domain Bacteria; phylum Actinomycetota; class Coriobacteriia; order Coriobacteriales; family Coriobacteriaceae; genus Collinsella; species Collinsella tanakaei_B. Next base: position 5,474 of record NZ_JADYTL010000009.1, on the reverse strand, counting down.
GGTCCTGCCGTGGAGCCCGTCGACGCTCCGGCGCCTGCGCAGGCGTCTGTGCCCGCGACGCACGATGCCCATGTCGTTGACGATTCGCAGGCCGATCCTGCTCCCAGGCAAGCTCGGTCGCAGGTCGCGGCGCCCGCGCCTTCGCAGGTGGCGTCTCCCGCCTCGCCTCAGGTCGTGCAGGGTGCGCCTGCTTCCTCGCCCGCGCTGTCGGCGCTCGCTGCGGCGCCTCATTCCGAGTCTGCCGAGCATCCGCAGGTCGACCACACGAGCGGTCCGACCGTGGTGCCCGAGCCCGATATCGATGCCGACCGTCGGGCGTGGGAGGACGAGCAGGTTCCCTACGACGATGCGACCATCGCCGACCTGACGGGGGAGGACTTGCCACCGCTCGATCTTCCGCAGGGGATGGCGTCTGCGATGCCGGCGCTCGCGCCCGCGCCAACGCGCGAGGCCGCCATGCCTGCCCAGGCGCCCGCGCCGACTGAGCCCGCCGCGTCTGGCGCGTCCTCGGTTTCAAAGCCCGCATCGCCTTCCGCTCCCGTGCCGAGCGCGCAGGCGGCGGCTCCCGCTTCGGTATCGCCATCCGCGGCGTCGAAGTCCGCTGCGGCGACTCCTGCCGGCGCCGCCCCGTGGGTGGGCGCGCCCACGCCCGCAGCCGACGAGACGCAGGTTCCGCAAAGCGAGGAAGAGGCCAAGGCGATGCTCAACAGCATTTTCGGCAACGTCGTCTTCAAGGATGCGTAGGCGACCGGCTGGTTCATAGAGGGCGGCTGCACGCCGTTTCTTGAGATTTCGACCGATGGCTTGAAGGCGGTTGCGCTGGGGTATACTCGAATCAGCGGCAAAGCCCGCACGGCACTGCGGGCGACGCTAAGGTGTTAGGGAGCTAGTTGCAGCTGGCTCCCTTTTTCATGTCGAATGTTCGCCGAACCTGCTGGCTTTTCCGTGGGAGCGCGCCAGGCGATGCGCGTCGACGACGCCCGTCATGGTACGATGCCGTGTGGAAAACGGACGCCCCGCGTCGCGCTGGCGATGCGGCAACGTGAAGGAGTGCCCCATGGCCGGAATGAATATGCAGCAGATGATGAAGCAGGCTCGCAAGATGCAGGAGCAGCTCGCGGTGGCGCAGGAGAACCTCGCGCAGACCACGGTCGACTCCAGCGCCGGCGGCGGCATGGTCAAGGTTACCGTCAACGGCGGCATGCAGCTCGAGTCCATCACCATCGATCCCGATGCGCTCGATCCCGAGGACATCGAGATGCTGCAGGATATGATCGTCGCCGCGGTCAACGACGGTATCCGTCAGGTGACCGAGCTCGCCAACAAGCAGATGGGCGCCATCACCGGCGGGCTGAACATCCCCGGCATGCCGTTCTAGGCTGTCGACAGAGAGGTGTGATGCGGGCGGTCGGCGCGTGCCGGTCGCCCGGTTTTTTGGATGACGGGACGGTGTTGGCGGCGCGAATGCGGCCGCCGGCGGATTCGCAGGTGAGGGTATGAGCGCGGATCGCAGTTTGCAGATTCTGTTGGACGAGCTGGGGCGTCTGCCGGGCATCGGGCCCAAGTCGGCGCAGCGCATCGCCTACTACCTGCTCGAGGCCGACGCTGAGGAGGCGCATCGGCTGGCCGACGCCATCGTCGCCGTCAAGGAGCAGGTGCATTTTTGCAGCCGGTGCTTTAACTATGCGACCGAGGACGAGTGCGCCATCTGCCAGGATGCCTCGCGCGACCATACGCGCATCTGCGTGGTGTCTGAGCCGCGCGACGTCTCGGCCATCGAGCGGACCGGCAGCTACCGCGGGCTCTACCATGTGCTCGGCGGCGTGATCAGCCCGATCGACAAGATCGGTCCGGAGCAGCTCCACGTGCGCGAGCTGCTGGCGCGCCTGGGCGCCGAGGATATCCAGGAGGTCATCATCGCCACGAACCCCAACATCGAGGGCGAGACGACGGCGAGCTACCTGGCGCGAACCATCAAGCCGCTCGGCGTGACCGTGAGCCGCCTGGCAAGCGGCCTGCCGGTGGGCGGCGACCTGGAATACGCCGACGAGCTGACGCTCGGCCGCGCCATCGAGGCCCGCCGCGCGCTGTAGGGACGGCGGGCGACCATCCGCGCCCCGCGCGACAAGTTTGTACCTGGCACCATCTTGTCGCGGGATGGGTTGGAGCGAACACGTCCCCAACGATCCGCTTCGCTCGCCGTTGTTAGACTTCGAAATCGTGTAGATCGATACCCATGCCCTCGGCCTTTTGGCAGATCTCGAACCCATCCATGTCCTCGATGTCCATGGTGTCAAGCAATGCGGCGGGGAAGCCGTTGAACGCTGCCGTGCCGGTGTAGTCGGTCAGGTAGTCGCGTAGCTTGTCGATGTCGATGGTTGCCATGGGTTGTCCTTTCTGTTGGAGAAGTTGCTATCCGCGTTTAGTGAAAGTATTGCTGAGAGCGATGGACGCGAGTAAGAGCGAGTTCCAAAAAGTCAGCAGAAGAACTCGCGAACGTTGTAAACCACTGCATCTATTGGTCGGATGCGTGAATAGTCTTTCCGATGCTCGTGCGGGTACACCGTGGGGCACTCCGTGTCGAGGCGTATACTGATTGCCGATTTGATATGCCGCTTGTGCGTATGATATCGGTAAATTGCAAAACGTCTGGCGCAGCATTCGAGCTCAACGGATTGTATTTTGGGGGAGCGATGAGGTCAGAAAACGAGACTATTCATTATCGTGCCCGGTTTGAGATTTACCCTAAGCGGGATGGTGTCGACATCTTGGGCGGTGTCGCGTCCATCATGCTCGAATGGTTTGCACGGAAGGAAAAGAATCTCGCTAAGCGCGATGCGGATGTTTTCTCGAAATCGCATCAGCTGAATGCCAAGATGGTTCGAACGCTTTTTTCTGAGGGAAGGCTTGAACTTCCCGACGGCTACGATGGCGGAGTTGGTCGGGTAGGAAGATCATCGATTTGCACCAAATCGATGATCGACGAGCAAGGAGAGCTGAAGTGCTGGGCCTTTGAATATGATGAGCCGGATGTTCGAGAGCGGTTTCGTCATTGGCACACCAGCGTAGGCGTTTCCAGAAAAACTGGCGAAAAGCGCTGCGTTGTCAATATAAGAATTACTTATTACATGATGCCCGGCTTTATCGGCAAGCCTCCTTCGACGCCCCCGAGCACGACCCCTCGTTTCGTGCGGAGCATCATCGAGGCGTCTGGTTGGGCTGTTTGTGTGGGAGATACCGAGGTATTGCACGAAGAGTGCTATCTTGACGCGAATAACTTCGGTCAGTTCAAGCAGAGCCTGCTTAGCACCTCTCGCATTTTGCCTTTGGTGCTCATTACTACGGATTACAAGGGTGCTACTGCCGTTTGGGATGCTAGCGAGCTCGCTCAAAAGGTTCTCGGTATGGCCAACGTTTATGTTTTCGATTGGCGTAATGAAGCCCTAAAGAAGCAGACTGTTTTTCAACTGTTTAGGAAAGGGACGCCAGCGTATCGTTATGGCTGTGCAACTGCAACGCTTCGCATCTATCAGCCCGGGGTCAATCTAGAGGATGGCGATGCGAGCGTTCGACACAGGTTTTTTAAAAAAGATTGGATCGACGAGCAGCGTTATGGAGACAAGGACGGGTTTGTCGAGACGCTCAGCAGAAGCCTCAGTAGAAGCTTCGTAACAGATGAGGATGATGTCGTCGATGTCCAAGATGTAAAACGAAAAGGGTACGAGCAACGTCTCAAAAGCCTCAACACGAGGATGGAGCATCTCCAGCAGCGCATGGAGCGCGCGCGTGAGGAGCAACGTGACCATACTCCGGCAAGGGATGCGGGGGACGAGATCAGTTACCTCAGGGAACAGCTTGAAGCGGTGCGACAGGATCGTGATGAGTGGTATAAACTTGCGGTCGAATACTCGGAGCAGGATTCCAGCGCTTCTGTGGAAGCAATCAATGCTGCAAAAATTGAGGCAGAGGCTGGGTTGCGGGAAGCCGAGGATCGTATTGCGGAAAAGGATTACCGCATCGATGCGCTTCAAACGGATTGCAACCAGTTGAGGAAAGAGTGCAACGGTTTGCGCCAAAGCGTCCATGTGATTACCTCCATCAAACATTTACCGACTACGCTTGTCGAAGAGCTGGACCTTGTTGAAAAACTGTGGCCATCGAAGGTTATCGTGCTTGACGAGGCGAGGAAATCTGCCGGCAACTTTACCGGGGATTTTGACGAGCAATGGCAGATTCTTTCGAGCATTCCGACGACGTTGTGGGATATCTACTTTGGCGAAAGTGTCCAAGGGGATATCTGTGAGCGATATCGTCAGGAAACCGGGTTTGAACTTGCTTTGACGGAAACCAAGCTGACCAAAGTGAACAACGCTCTTATGAGGGAGCGTGTGAGGCGGTATCGAGGTCAGGAGATCGATGTACGTCCTCACATTAAGGGGAGGAGCAAGAATCCTAAATATGCGTTCAGGGTTCATTATTATGTTGACCGTGAGCACAGGCTTATCGTGATCGGTCATTGCGGAGGCCATCTCACTACGTCTGGTACGCAAAGAATAAAATAAAACATGGCAAATTGGCAATGCTGACAGCGAAAGGCTATGTGAAAAGGGGCTATCGAATCTCATCTGGAGTCCAAAGCTGCAGAGGAGCGGAGGTGGCTGGCGTTGTTGAGAGATCCTGTCTCATCAAGCGGTGGATATCCGATAACGAGATCTTTTAGCTAGCTGGGTGTCGAAGTTGATGGGGCGGGCTCACGCAATATATCTTCTGTGTGATGATCGCACGTTACTCTGGTCAACCATTGCGTAAGTGAGTGTAGTGTCGATCTTGGCATGACCGAGCAATCGCTGAACCTGCTCGATCGGCATTCCTTTGTCGATGGCACGTGTTGCCAAGGTGCGCCTGAACTTATGCGGGTGCACGCGGTCCATTCCGAGTTCCTTGCCCAGCTTTCTAAGCCTGCTCTCTACTCCGCTGATACGGAGTCTGCGATGTGGCTTACACAGCGAAACGAACAAGGCGGGGGAGCTGTCATTTCTGGATGCAATGTAGTTCCGAAGATGGATTTTTGTTCGTGCATCAAAGTAGACTGGTCGCTCCTTGTTACCTTTGCCAAGAACAACGCATTCACGACGCTCAAAGTCTACGTCGGCTATATCAAGCTTGACCAGCTCGCCAACACGCATGCCGGTGGAGGCGAGAAGATCGATGATAGCGAGGTCTCTAAGCGTCTTCGCTCCGTCACGCATCTTTTCAAGCGACTCATCAGAATAGGTATCTTTGACGGTCCTGGTTGAGCGTATTTTCTTAATGCGGCGAATGGGGCTCTTGAGAATGTAGTCCTCATCTGAGTATTTGCCTCTTTTGATACCACCCATTATTTCGGCATGATACCGGCGGTATCGCGAACCGATACCGCCGGCGTCTCGAATGGGTACCGGAGACCCGCTTTCTACTCGGATCCGGCCCCCAGC
>NZ_JADYTL010000008.1 GCF_021531055.1 Collinsella tanakaei | reverse complement strand
CCGGCGCCGCAGCCCCCGCGGGCGGTATCGATGCGGAATATCGGCGGTATCGAGCGGGAATATCGGCGGGGGCGCCGGGCGGTATCGATTCGCGCTACACCAGGTACCGAGAAGGACGATTACTCACCATATGTCATGCATGGTCAGCTCCTTTCGTGCGCGGCGATTGACGTCTGCGAAAAAGATAGCGCAAGGGGCGCTTTGGCACCGTGGTGGGGTTTGCGGCAGACGGCGACCGCTTTTCTGCAGATTTTTACAGGTTGTGTACACGTGAAATCCGACGCTGGTCAAAATGGCTTGCTTGTGCGGCAGAAATCCTTGGGAAACGGCGTCGGCTGAGTGCCTTTTCGGGCGGGTCTGAAATCCGCCGGTACACAACTGGGAAAAACCTGCAAAAGGTAGAGCGCAGCCTGCCTTTGCGGGAAGGTCGACGTCCGCTTGGACTTCCCGTTTGGGCTCCGTATGGCTTTTCGTCTCAGATGAGCACACCGTTACAGTGGTCGATCTCGTGTTGGATGATCTGCGCGGTGTAGCCGGAGAAGGTTTTCGTGACCGGACGGAATGATTCGTCGAGATAGCTCACGCGGATGCGGCGCCAGCGCGTTGCGGGGCGCGTGCCGGGAAGTGACAGGCAGCCCTCCTCGGTCTGGTATTCGTTGGTGCGTTCGAGGATGACCGGGTTGTACATGAGCAGAGCGTGCGGTCCATCCTGCACCACGATGATCCGCTTGCGCTGCCCGATCATGTTTGCCGCCATGCCGACGCATTCGTGCGCGTGCGTGGCCAGCGTATCGATCAGGTCCTGACCGATGTGCGCATCCTCCGGTGTCGCATCGACGCTCGGCATGCGCAGCATGATAGGAGAGGTGACGATGGGACGGATCATCGGGGCTCCTTTACGTTAGCGGGCTTGATTAAGAATCGATAGGACGTAACTGCTGTTGAACCAGAAACTTTGCCTGGTCATCCAACGCCCATCCGGTAACTGTGAAGCGTCTTTGTGGATGTCTCCTCGACAAAATCCGTCAAATTTGTAGGCAGCTTTTCCCGCGTGCGGCCTTACGTGTGCAATGCGGTTATCTGAGATTCCAGGCAGATTATTGAACACGGTGGCCTTGCCATTCCTGTCGAACTTGATTTTGAGCTCGACGCCCCGCTTGATTGTGTTTTGGGTTTCAACCCAGCATTGCTTGGCCTCCCCTTCGATGTCCGAGACGGGCATATTCCAAAAGAGGCTTCCTTGCAGGTAGTATTGTCCGTTGCGCTTACGGAAAACAACAAAGAAGAATTTGGTCTCATCGAGGTAAGAGCGGAAAACGGATTCGTCCCAGTTTTCGTCCAGAAGCTCGGTAAATTCGAAGGGCGCAAACGAGAGGCTTTCCTTAATCTCGCCATTCTCCTCGATACGGACGGCACGTGCTGATATACCTGCTTTGATGAACTCTTCTGCCCTGTTGCTCCGTATTCCGAGCATTCGGTAAACGAGGGTTGTCCACTGTGCTTTCTTGCCGGTGTATGGGATGCCATATTCGGCGGCAATCTCTCGATCAGTTTTACCGACATGCGCGGAAATGAGATCGGTGATGTGGTCCTCAAAAGAAACGGCGGCAAAATCATCCTTTTCAATTACGGCTTCCGCATTGTCATTTTCTCCCATAAGGTAGTGGTGCAGCACGTAGTCCATGTATTGCCGCTTGAAGGAGAAGGCGCGCTTTTTTGCCTTGCGATATGTGGCGGTTCCATCTGCTTCGATGTGTGGATAGTACTGGGTCTTTATGCTGCTGTCCGCAGTAGCTCCTTTGGTTGCCGCGCCGAGGTAAACGGTAAGGCCTTCGCTGAGTTCGTCCGCACGCCCTGCCTGAATATAAGAAACGATTTTGTTGTAATCATCCCGAATGATTTTGAGGTCTTCAGCAGGAGGAGTGAAAAGCTTCACATATTCGATTTTCTGATCGTACTTGTTGACCGTCTTGTCTCGACGATAGTAGACAAGCAATATAGTCGAGCACTTCTGCCAAAGATGCGAGGATTCGAATTCTATATCTATCGGCTTGTTATGAGGAATCATCGTTAATACGAGTCGCTCGCCGGCGCTCGGATTCTTGTCCTTTTTCCTGATATCGAAGCAGGTTGCTTTTAATTCAACTCCGGCTTCGGGAAAATCGGGCCTTTCATCGCTGTTGGACTTGTAGCCGAAGAAGCGTTCCTCGATGAGGTTGCCCATGCCTCCTTTATAGCCAGCTTCGCTGTAGTTTTTCGAGCTGTAGTCAGGGGGCGTGATATCTAAATCAAGGATGTCTCGAAAAGTCATTCCTTTTAGTTGTACTGCGTAGCGCTCGATGCTTCTTCCATCAGTAAGGTCTGTTTGCGAAAGGAGCTGTTTGAATTTGAATCCCTTGTTCATGAAAGTCCTTTCAGAGCATCTTTGTTATTGATTGTATACGTATGAGGCATGTTGGCATTCGGTTGGTCACACGAGCAGCATGCGGAGATCGGATGTGGGATCTTCCCAATGTCCCTGCGATCTTTTACAATGGACGCAAACAGGTAAGAAGGCACAGTAGCGATTGGAGAAACGTGTCCTCTGAAATCAAGATCGCCGAACTCTTTGCCGGAGTCGGCGGGTTTAGGCTGGGGCTAGATGGCTACGACGATCCGGAGCATCCGGATTTTTATATGCCGTCCGCGGGACCATTCAAAACGGTTTGGGCGAATCAATGGGAACCGGGATCAGATCGACGCCAGTTCGCTGCGCGTTGCTATAAAGCTCACTTCGGGGAAAACTCGGTTGTTAATGAAGATATCCATGCCGTTTTGGATGAGTATGAGGCGGGCACGATTGATATTCCCGATGTGGATATGGTAGTCGGTGGTTTTCCCTGCCAAGATTACTCGGTCGCTCGCACTCTCTCTCAGGCGAGTGGTATCGAGGGCAAAAAAGGCGTTCTCTGGTGGGACATCTATCGGTTTCTGCGGCTGAAGCATCTTCCCGGACGAAAGGCGCCTCGCTATTGTCTTTTCGAAAACGTCGATCGTCTGCTCAAAAGCCCTGCATCACAGCGCGGCCGCGATTTCGCTATCATCCTCTCGTGTTTGGCATCGCTGGGCTATGCTGTTGAGTGGAGGGTGATTAACAGCGCCGAATATGGGTTTCCTCAGCGGAGGAAGCGCGTTTATATCTTTGCCGAGAAGACCCCTGAGTCGTGGAATCTTGAGGGAAGACTTGCAAACGGCGTGATGGCCAAGGCGTTTCCAATTCTTCCGGTGGAATCGTCGTTTGAGTTGCAACTGTTTGAGAATCCCGCAGACAATTCCGATAAGTTCGGCGTGGGCATGAAGACGTCGCCTTTCCGCGCTGCGGGTGTGATGCAGGGCTGCCGGGTTGTTACGGCGGATGTCCTGGAAGATTTCCATGGAGATCGAAAGACCTTGGGCGATGTCCTTGTTTCTGAGTCGGAGGTGCCGGAAGAGTATTACGTGAGGGAAGAGAAGCTCGGAGACTGGAAGTACCTGAAGGGTGCCAAGCGGGAGCCCCGCAAAAACAAAAAAACCGGTTATGAGTACATGTACACCGAGGGCGCGATGTCTTTCCCCGATGCTCTCGATAAACCGTCGCGAACGATTTTGACGGGTGAGGGCGGGACAACGCCGTCGCGGTTCAAACACGTTATCGAAACGCCCGATGGCCGTTTGAGGCGATTGGTCCCGGATGAACTCGATCAGCTTCAGTGCTTTCCTGCCGGTTGGACGAATACCGGCATGACGGATGGGCAGCGTGCCTTTTGTATGGGGAACGCTCTGGTGACAGGTATTCCTCATAGAATCGGTCGCGCACTGGTCGATTTTGCCAGCGAATAGTTCCTGCGTTTGATTATCCCTGATGGAACGTTATCGTTCCATCAGGGTGTGCTCGATACTCCACCAAGTGGAATTGATCCCAATAATGCGTTGTCGCATTATGGCCAGTAACGTATGAACGAGCAACTGTATCTTTCATGCGGGAATGATTGTCTATGGAGAACGAATTTGCTACCAGATAAGCTTCAATCATCGAATAGTCGCCATGGGCATATTGGTCGCAGACCCAGTCGACGTACTTCATAAGTTGATCGTAATCCGTGCTAGATGAGGTTTCCGATAAGTCCGCCTCTCCCTTCTTGATTTCTATAACAGCATATTTCGATATTATCTCGCCTCTATAGCCGGTAATCCATCGATAGGCGAACACATCAATCTTATCCATATAGTCGATTGGCTTGAATGGCGATGCGGCGACTTGATGCGCGATGTAATCCCATTTGCCGAAAGCTTCGACAGCGGTTGGCTCATTGTGCTTAATGGCATGCAGGAGAGCGATTTCTACAAGCATTTCCTTTTTGACAGCGGTGTCGACTCTCGCTTCCGATATCGCATCATTCAGCTTGATGGGCCGTGGTTCTTCTTGCGATGCCATGCGCTGGTGAATCATCCGAATAGTTTCTAGGTAACGGCAGGGAAAAACCGAGTCTTCTATTGGTTTCGTACCGTTAAGCACCTCTTCGTTCTTTCTGATTAGAGCTGCTTTAAATGCTGCATTCTCCTCGTCGTCAAGCTGTATGAAAGAGCGTTTTTGGAACGTGCGAAGTGAGCGAAAAGCCGAGGGCTTGGAATTCAGGAGGTCGTCCATGTCGATGGGCTGCAAGAAAAAATGGGGTGAAGGTTTGAATACAATGCCCCACCGTTCCGTCCTCTCTCGTTCCTTCAGAGTCACTATCGCATCTTTGGGAGGATTGAACTGCGGGGATGATGCGCCCTTATAAACCTCAAAAGCGGCATCGCCTGTGCCTAAGACGTCAACGATTTCTCCAATACCGAATATCATCCGCTTGCCAAAGAAGTAAACGTTATCCCCGACGCTCATGTTGATGTAGTCGCCTAGGGTCGACATCGCGGGTAAGTTCCATTGGGTACTGATGAGTGTGGAATACATTCCTTTATCGATGTAGCGCCGGACGGTATCGACGACTGCCTTTTCGGTATCGCTGTTGATGGAAAACAAGAAACCTGCAGGCATGGCGAGCCCCTTTCGAAACATGGCATACACAATATTAAATAATAGACCAAAAATTAAAAAAGTAAATAAACAATAAAGAACAATACCAAGTAAGTTAGATTATATGGTAATGGGAATGGGCGCAACGATAAGCGTCGTTCGCTGAGCGCCGGATTCCGCATCCGGGCTTCCAATAGGATGAAAACTGTGCTGTCGTAGTGCGTCGGCGATATCGGTTTTTCGGCGCTGCTTCGCCCTATTATGGTTATGCATAGAGGGCGCTTCGCTCGGGCTTTATCGCGCTCGAATGGCTTGCCAGCGACTGCCGATGAGCAAGGGATGGGGAGACAACATGAACACTACCGCCTGCACCGCCGCATACTTCACCGGAGTGGGGACGACCCGTGCCATCATCGATCGCTTCATCGCCGCGATCGAGGCCGCGGGCATTCCCGCCCGCGCGGTCGATATCACGCCGCACGGTTCCGATGTCCCCGCCTTCGGCGCCAATGATCTTGCCGTTTTCGCGGTGCCGTCTTTCGGCGGGCGCGTGCCGGCGCCGGCGCTTGCGCAGTTTGCGCGCTGCCAGGGTCACGATACGCCCGCCGTGCTCATCGTCACCTTTGGCAACCGCGCGGTGGACGACACCTTCCTCGAGCTGGCGGACACCGTGCGCGGGCAGGGCTTTATCCCCATCGCGCTGGGCGCGATCGTCGCGCACCATTCCCTGATGATCGATGTGGCGCAGGGGCGCCCCGATGCGGCGGACCTTGACGCGGTCGATGTGTTGGCCCGCACGGCGCTCGACAGGCTCGCCCGTGCCTCCAACCCCCGCGATGCCGAGCTGGTCGACATCCCCGGCAACCGCCCGTACCGCGACTTTGCCGGCTCTCCGTTCCGAGCGCAGGCGGACGCCGATGCATGCACCAGCTGCGGCCTTTGCGCACGTTCGTGTCCGGCAGGTGCCATCGACCCCGCGGCCCCCGCGCACACCGACGCCGATGCGTGCATCACCTGCATGCGCTGTATCGTGGACTGTCCTGTTGGGGCACGGGCGCTTACGGGTGGCGATGACCTTGCGGCAACGCGCGCTGCCTTTGCCGAGCGTCTGGCGCCGCGTGTCGAGTCCTACGTCATCGGATAGAAGAGTCCGCCACCCGCTTTTCATGCTAGCCGGTCACGGCAGTGACAAACAAAGGTTGATGATCGTCCGTCCACTCCAAGGCGGACGCACCGTTCCGATATGCTGTAAGGTTACAGCGCACGAGGGCATGGGATGTCCCGTGCATTGCAGGAAAACCGCCGACGGGAAGGCGACGGATCATGGCATCGACCGCAGAGGACAAGCAGCGCATCCAAGACGAGCAGGCGCCCAAGACGGACGTCAAGGAGTCGGAGTCGCCCGCGAAGCGTCCCTCGTTCTACCGCCGCCACACATGGCTCGTCCGCATCATGGCGGTGCTCGCCGTGCTGGTGATCGGATCGGCCATCGCCGTCAACGTGGCCGTCCACCATCGCCAGGAGCAGGAGCGCTTGGGTCTCGGCGCGGTTCAGGCCCCGAGTGCGCCCGAAGCCCTCGAGGATTCCTCCGGCCGTACCGGCGCCTTCACGGCGCACGTGGAGTACACGAGCATGGCCGAGACCGACGGCCACCAGGTGGCGACCGACATAGCATGGGATGACGCGTGGTTCTTCGAGGATCCGACCGTCTACAACCACGAGCTCGCCACCACGTGCTCGGTGCTCTCGGCCATCGCCAACTCGGAATCGGGCTACTACCAGGCCGGATCCAACGCACCCGCCTACATGGAACAGGCCCTCGCCGCGCTCGGCTTCGATGACATCTCGACCGCGTCCTACCAGTATCGCAGCGAGGTGTTCGACGAGATCGTCGACTTCTTCGCCGGCACGGACGACGTCGTGGCGTACTCGGTCGCCACCAAGCGCGTGAAGAACACCGACGGCGCCGAGAAGACCCTCTACCTGGTCTCCGTGCGCGGCAGCTACGGGTCCGAGTGGTTGAGCGACTTCAACATGGGCGACGCGGCCGACTACGAGATGGACGCCATCGATCACGAGGGCTTCATGCGCGCCGCCGACGAGATCGTAAACGATCTGGCCGAGCGTCTGTCCGAGGACGGTGGCGGCGATGACGTCGCCCTGCTGTTCACGGGTCACTCCCGCGGCGCCGCGACGGCGAACCTCGCCGCGTCGTACGCCGACGACATGACCACCGGCCTGCGCGTGCTCGCGCCGCTGGAGAACATCTACTGCTACACGTTCGCCACGCCGGAGGTCACGGAGTTCGGCAACGTGCACGACGAGCTGTACGACAACATCTTCAACATCATGAACCCGAGCGACATGGTGCCGCGTCTGCCGCTGGCGGCCTGGGGATACGCCCGCTACGGCCACGACCTGTGGCTGCCCGGCTACGGCGACGAGGCGTTCAACGAGCATTACGACGAGATGCGCGCGGCGTTCAAGGCCAACGTGGGCACTGAGAGCCCGTATGTGCCCGAGGACCGCGAGCGCGTGGACAAGCTGATCGAGGACATCGCGCGCGAGGTGCCGACGGCCGACGACATCACCACGGTGGGCGGCATCGCCTCGCTCGTGCACGACCTGTTGGCCGACGTCGACCCCATGCAGGTCCTCTACGGTCACTATCCCAACGTCTACATCGCCTGGATACAGGCGATCGACGCCGACGACCTGCGCGCGGACGAGGAGTAAGAACGCTTGCCACTGTGCGTGACGATGACAGCGCACCGCCTTGCCGGGCGACAACGGGGACGGGTCCGACTGCACACGTGTGGCGTGCGGTCGGGCCCGTTTCCGTTGCACATAGGCGATGGGCGATTATATGTCCACGCGGGGTTGTAGATTGATGGCATGGGGAAATGCCCACGCATGCGGGGCACTTACGAGCCAAGGAGGCCATCATGTACGAACCGTCACGCAATCTCTTTTCGTTCCATGTCGCGGGATTCCAGTACTGGGATGGTGCGACCGTGCTCGACCAGCTGAAGCCGGGCGCAAAGCTCACGCTCGTGCCCGAGACGGACAGCCCGCATGATCCCGCGGCGGTCGCGGTGCGATTCGACGGCGTCAAGCTGGGATACGTGCCGGCAGATCACAACGAGTTCCTCTCGACCATGTTGTTCTTCGGGCACGGCGATGCGTTCGAGTGCCGCGTGCAGCAGGTGGCACCCGAGCGGAGCCCGTGGCATCAGGTGCGCGCCGGCCTGTACGTGACGGACGCCCGCTGATCGCCGAGCGCGCAAGCGAGCTGCCGGCTTTGGTATGCGGTATGGGTGTAGTAGCATTCGGATGAGAAGCGCGACGTGCAGACGAGGAGTGCGGATATGAACGAGATCAAGTGCCCGAAGTGCGGTGCCGTCTTTACGGTCGATGAGAACAGCTATGCGGACATCGTGCGTCAGGTACGCGACGAGCAGTTTTCGCATGACCTCCATGAGCGCGAGGCGATCATGCACCGCGAGCACGAGCAGGCGCTCCAGCTGGAGCGCTCCGAGGCCGACAAGCGCATCCAGAGCATCCAGGCTGAGCATGACGCGCAAGTCGCCGAGCTCAAGGCGACTGCCGCCGGTCAGCTTGCCGACAGCCTGTCCGAACGTGACGCGAAGATCGCCGAGCTGACCGCCAAGCTCACCTCGGCAGAGCAGGAGCGTGCCCTTGCGAGCGACAAGGCGGCAGCGGAGGCGCGCGAGCAGGCGGGTAAGACGTCGGCCGAGCTTCAGCGCACGATCGACCAACTCCAGGCGCAGCTCAAGCAGCAGCAGGACGCATCGGCCTTGGAGCAGGCGAGCGCACGTCAGGAACTCGAGCGCGACATCGCCGCGCGCGACGCGCAGATCGCGGAGCTGAACGCGAAACTGGCCGCGGCCGCCGATGCGCAGAGCATGGCGGTGCAGCAGGCCGGCTCGCAGGCGCGTGAGGAGGCGCGGGCGGCGGAGAACGCCGCGCGCGAGGAGTACCAGCGCAGCCTGTCCGACCGCGATGCCCAGATCGCCGAGCTCAAGCAGCAGCTTGCCGCCGGTTCCGCCGAGCGTGAGCTCGCGGTGACGCAGGCGGTCGCCGCATCGGAGCGCGAGCGCGATGAGGCACGTGCCGAGCTTGCCCGCGAGCTGGCGGTGCGCGACGCCGAAAAGCAGCAGATGGAGACGGCGCATAGCCTCGAGCTCGCCCAGGTTCGCAAGAACACCGAGGAGCTGCTGCGCTACAAGGACGACGAGATCGAGCGCCTGAAGGACATGAAGGTCCGCCTGTCCACCAAGATGGTGGGGGAGTCGCTCGAGCAGCACTGCGAGACCGAGTTCAACCGCCTGCGCATGACGGCGTTTCCCCACGCCTATTTCGAGAAAGATAACGATGCGTCCGAGGGCACCAAGGGCGACTTCATCTTCCGTGAGACTGACGAGGACGGTAACGAGATCATCTCGATCATGTTCGAGATGAAAAACGAGAACGACGCCACGGCGACCAAGCACAAAAACGAGGACTTCTTCAAGAAGCTCGATACGGATCGCACTAAGAAGGGCTGCGAATACGCGATCCTCGTGAGCCTGCTCGAACCCGAAAGCGAGCTGTACAACGCGGGTATCGTCGACGTGGGCTACCGGTATCCCAAGATGTACGTGATCCGTCCCCAGTTCTTCATCCCCATCATCACGCTGCTGCGCAATGCCGCCCTGAACTCGCTGAAGTACAAGCAGGAGCTCGCCATCGTGCGCCAGCAGAACATCGATGTGACGAAGTTCGAGGAGAAGCTCGGCAAGTTCCAGGATGGATTCTCCAAGAATTTCGAGCTGGCGAGCCGTAAGTTCCAGACCGCGATCGACGAGATCGACACCACCATCAAGCACCTGCAGAAGGTGAAGGACAACCTGATCTCGTCCGAGAACAACCTGCGTCTGGCCAACGACAAGGCCCAGGGGCTCACGATTCGCAAGCTCACGTGGGGAAATCCCACGATGAAGGCGAAGTTCGACGAAGCGCGTGGCGCGGCGGGCACGGAGGATGCGGATGCTGCGGATAGTGCCGAGGTCGAGGCTCACGGCGAGGACGAATAGGCTAGCCGAGGAGCTTGTTGACGCGCCGGTCGTAGGTGAGGATGCCGTTGAGCTCGCCCTCCACGTCTGAAAGCTGCGTGTAGACGTAGCCGGCAAGGCCGCGAGGTGCGAGCGCTTCGGCCTGTGCGAGCGTTTGGTGCACCGCCTCACGCCAAGCGTCCACGGCACCGAAGTTGCCATAGCCGTAGCTGCTCGCCGTGGCGGCATGTCCCTCGATGCGCTGCGTCCAACCGCCGAACTCCGATATCACGAATGCCCGGCATCCACGGTCGGCGGCGTAACCTTGAAGTGCATGACGATCCCGGCCGACGGTGAGTGGACGGAAGTAGTTGTGGTGCGAAAGGTAGTCTCCGCAATGTTGGTCATACCAGCCGCTCACAGCGTCGATGGGGCGTGACGGGTCGAGTTGGTGAACCTGCTCGGCGGCCTTGTTCGCGTCGAACTGGCCCCAGCCTTCGTTGAACAGCACCCAGGTGACGATCGACGGATGGCCGGCAAGCAGGTTGACCATACCGGTGCAGGTCTCGCGCCATTCGGTGCGATATTCTTCGTCATCTGCGGCAAGCGCGCGGCGGTGTCTGGGCGTGTCGTCACGGAAGGCGCCCCAGGATGCGGAGAACAGCGTGGGCCTGCGGCTTGAGTACCACGGGCTATAGGAGCTTCCACCAGATACCGCGTCTTGCCATACGAGCATGCCTATGCGATCGCAGTGATAGTACCAGCGCGCCACCTCGACCTTGATGTGCTTGCGAAGCATGTTGAAACCGGCATCTTTGAGCTGCTCGATATCGTGGACAAGGGCCGCATCGGACGGGGCGGTCATGAGGCCGTCGGGCCAGTAACCCTGGTCGAGCACCCCTTTGAGGAACAGCGGCTCACCGTTGAGGAAGAAGCGGGGGATGCCCTCGCGGTCGCGTCGTATCTCGACGGAGCGAAGGCCGCAGTAGCTGCTCGCGGAATCCACGGGGGCTTCGTCTGCCTTCGGGATGAGTGCTGCTCGGACATCGTAGAGGTACGGGTCGTCGGGGCGCCACAGGTGCGGGCGCTCCACAAGGATGTTTCCGTGCACTTCCCACGCATCATGCGTGCGGTCAGTCCGCACGAGCGCGAGGATGCCGCGGGCGACTGCGGTGCCCGTGTGGTCGCTGACGGATACGACGAGCTGCGAATCGTCATCGAGCCGAGCATCCGGATCGCAAATGAGGGCGTCTATGCGCAGCGTTCCGTCTGCTGCGCCGTCGAGTGTGAGCGATGCTACGTAAGCGTCGGGAACGACCTCGTACCATACGCTTTGCCAGATTCCACTTTGCGGCGTGTACCAGATGCCGTTCGACTCGAGGCGCTGTTTGCCGCGCGGTTGCGTGCCGGCGTCGCTGGGATCGTAGACGCAGAGCGCAAGCTCGATGTCGGTATCGGCGCCGGCGAGAAACGGCGTGATGTCGAGGGAGAAGGGGAGATAGCCGCCTTGGTGCGTCGCCGCGAGTCGACCGTTCACGAACAGCGCGCAGATCCAGTCGACCGCTTCGAAGTGCACGATGAGGCGCTCGTGTGAGCTGAGCGCGGGCATCTCGAAGCTGCGTCGGTACCAAAGCAGCTCGCGTGGCGAAAGCACACGGCCGACACCGGACAAGGGCGCCTCGGGGGAGAACGGCACGGTGATGGTGCCATCGAATGCATGCGGCATGCGCGCCGTGCGGACCGTCTCGGTCGCCTCGCGGGCGGTGAGGGTGCGATCGCGCTCGGCATGATCGAGTGTGGCGAATGCGTATTCCCACGGGCCGTTGAGCGATGCCCATCGGTCGCGCACGAGGGTGGGGCGGGGATGCTCCGGTAGAGGGTGGGCGCGATCGAGCTGCTCGCCCCAAGGGGTGATCAGCGGTGTCAGCTCGCCTGGCTTGGGCGCAACGGCGCTTTTGAGCACGCGGCATACGTCGAGCATGGGATTTCCCTTCGGTGGTGCGGGGCGTCCGGTGTGATCGTCTGCTGTCATGGTACCAGCTCGCACGGTGTCGCATGCACCTGCGATATGCGCGTCTCCGCTGGCAGAAAGGACCGTGCGGCTGCCGGACGCGGCGGTGATGCGAACCCTCGTCTCGGATACAATGCGCGGTAACGGTCATTTTCGGCAAAGGAGGAGCCCATGGATCCCAACAAGCGTCCCGACGACATGGTCCGCATCACCACGCCCGAGCTCGCGCAGGCGTTCATCGACGAGCAGGTGGCGGCGTGCCGTGAGCAGATCGGCGACAAGAACGTGCTGTTGGCGCTCTCGGGCGGCGTCGACTCCTCCGTGGTCGCGGCACTGCTCATCAAGGCGGTGGGCAAGCAGCTCATCTGCGTGCACGTGAACCATGGCCTCATGCGCAAGGGCGAGTCCGAGCAGGTCATCGACGTGTTCAAGAACCAGATGGACGCGAATCTCGTCTACGTGGATGCCACGGACCGCTTCCTCGATTTGCTCGCCGGCGTGGAGGAGCCCGAGAAGAAGCGTAAGATCATCGGCGCCGAGTTCATCCGCGTGTTCGAGGAGGAGGCCCGCAAGGTCGGCGACCAGGTGAGCTTCCTGGCGCAGGGCACCATCTACCCCGACATCCTCGAGTCCGACGGCGTGAAGGCCCACCACAACGTGGGCGGCCTGCCCGACGACCTGCAGTTCGAGCTCGTGGAGCCCGTGCGCCTGCTCTTCAAGGATGAGGTGCGCGTCGTCGGCCGCGAGCTCGGACTGCCCGAGTCCATGGTCGAGCGCCAGCCGTTCCCCGGCCCCGGCCTGGGCGTGCGGTGCCTCGGCGCCATCACGCGCGACCGCTTGGCAGCCCTGCGCGAGGCAGATGCCATCCTGCGCGAGGAGTTCGCCAACGCCGGGCTCGCCGGTAAGGTGTGGCAGTACTTCGTGGTGGTGCCGGACATGCGCGCCACGGGCGTGCGCGATGGCAAGCGCCTCTATGCGTGGCCGGCGATCATCCGTGCCGTGAACACGGTGGATGCCATGACCGCAACGGTGCCGGAGCTCGATTGGGCGCTGCTCAAGAAGATCACCGACTGCATTCTCGCCGAGGTGCCGAGCATCTGCCGCGTTACTTACGATCTCACACCGAAGCCCGTCGGCACGATCGAGTGGGAGTGATTTTCGAGGTCTGACGCTTCGCAACGCTCTGAACCAGAAACCAACATTTTCGCAGGTAAGAAAGGGTTTTTCTCCGAAGGAGGAAAACCCTTTCTCTCACTTCAAAACGCTCCGTTCGGGATGATTCTTCCATGAATTCTTCCATGGAAGAGGGCTTCGGAGAGGTGGGGGCAAGGTTAAAGCCAATCAATACGGAAACGGAGGAGCCCATGATGAGTGAGAAAGAACTTAAGGAAATGATGGAACTCGAGGACTACGCACACTTTCGTGCGGAGCTCGTCGAGATCTCCCCGCAGAGCTTCGACATCGATGAACTCAGGGAGATCTTGGACGACATGATCAGAAGCAAGGTCGCCATGGAAAACGACATGAGGGACAGCTTTGCGGAGCTTGGGGAAGTCGAACAGACGAAGCTCCTCGACAGCCTCGGTCAAAGCGGGTACAAAGACCGCGACTGGTGGTACCGCATGCTCATGGACGGCCCGCGGCACCGCGACAGGCCGACCTTCTAGCGACTGGCGCCCCCGCATCCAACCAACGGGATGCGGGGGCGTCCCTGTGTATAGCTTTGTGAAGTGCCGAGAAGTGACGCTCCGCTCGAAGAATGCCCCGAGCGGGAGGATAATTACCCTATGCAGCAACGAAGGGAGCAGAAGATGAGAAACGCGGCGAGCGAATTCACCGAGCGGATTGAGAAAGCGCGCGGCATCCTTCTCACCGCGCTCCTCGTGCTCGCTCTCCTCGTGCTCCCGGCATGCTCGGGGGACGAGGCCCCCGCCACCGGCTCGGCCGAGGCACCGGCAAGCCAGGAGCAACCCGCCCAGGCGACGGAGGACCCTGAGGAACCGGGGGCACCAGAGCCGGCGCCGTCCGATGGCGGGCAGCTGGCGGAGCCCGTCGTCTTCGACCTCTCCCAGGTCCCCGCCTACGACGGCAGCCCCTACGCCGCGATCAACGACAACGTCCCCACCATCGGCGAGGATGACATCCCCGCCCAGAGCGAGTCCTATGCCCCGCTCGACGAGCTCGGCCGCTGCGGCGCCGCCGTCGCCGTGGTGAGTCCGTCCACCATGCCCGCCGAGGGCGAGGAGCGCGGCAGCATTGGCATGGTCAAGCCCACCGGCTGGCACACCGTGCGCTACGACGACCTCGTGGACGGACGCTACCTCTACAACCGCTGCCACCTCATCGGCTGGCAGCTCACCGCCGAGAACGCTAACGAGGAGAACCTCGTCACCGGCACCCGCTACATGAACACGGAGGGCATGCTCCCCTTCGAGAACGAGGTCGCCGACTACGTGGACCGCACGGGAGGCCACGTCCTCTACCGCGTCGAGCCCGTCTTCGTCGGAGACGAGCTCGTCTGCCGGGGCGTCCACATGGAGGCGCGCTCGCTCGACGACGCCGGCATGGGCGTCGCCTTCAACGTCTTCTGCTACAACGTCCAGCCGGGCGTCGGCATCGACTACGCCACGGGCGAGAGCTGGCGCGAGGAGGCCCCGGAGGCCCAGGCCCCCGAGGCCACGACGCAGGGGGAGGAGCGCACCTACGTCCTCAACACCAACACGAGGAAGTTCCACTATCCCGAGTGCTCGTCCGTAGACCGCATGAGCGAGAAGAACAAGCAGACCGTAACCGACACGCGAGACGACGTCATCGCCCAGGGCTACGACCCCTGCGGCAACTGCAACCCGTGACGAAGGGGCCCCTCGCGGGGCCCCGGCTCACCCGATCCGGTCGCCCAGCCTGCCCGCCAGCCACATGACCGGCACGAGCGGCAGCACGGCGACGATGAGCACGACCGAGAGCGCCACGGCGAGCCCCCAGCCCACGTCCTCCCGCGTCACAGCAGGATCTCGTTCACGCGGGCCTGCACGGCGTCGTAGAGCGAGCCCAGTCGGCGCTTTCGCTCCTCGCCGTTGCCGTACTCGCCGCGTATGACGGCCTGAGCGAGCGCCTCGACGTCCGCGCCGCCAGACTGCTCGCCGGAGCCCCCAGCGCCCAGCATCTCGTTCACGCGCGCCTGGACCTCGGCGTAGCGGTCACCCAGCGCGGCCCTCCGCGCCTTCCCGTTCCCGAACTCGCCCGCGATCACGCGGCGAGCGAGGTCGTCAACGCTGTCGCCGGAAGCCTGCGGCGCCGACACGGAGCCGCCCCCAGCGAGGATGCGGTTCACCTCCTCCTGCACCTCGCCGTAGCGGCTGCCCAGGGCGTCGCGGCGCGCGTCCCCGTTGCCGTACTCGCCCCGGATAACCGCCTGCGCGAGCTCCGCCGTGGTCCCGGACGGCGTGCCGCCGCTCCCACCGCTGACAGCAGCGCTTGAGCTGCCACCCGTGATCGCCGCACGCAGCACCGCCCACCTACCAGCGTCCACGTAGGGCGCGGGGCACAGCTTGCCCGTCACGTCGTAGTGGCGGATGACCCCGGAGGCGCCGATGCCGTACTTGGCCATGAGCTTCCTCACGAGCCAGCCCAGCTTCTCGACCTCGGTCGCGCTGAAGTCCTCGCCGGCCGACACGACCTCGATGCCGATCGCGCGGCAGTTCATCTGCCAGTCGCCGGCGTGCCAGGCGGTGTCGCCCTCGGCCACGCTCTGGTAGATCTCGGGCGTGATGTCGTCGACGAAGTAGTGCGCGGAGGCGCCCTGGCCCTCGTTCCGGGCGAAGTACGTCGCGTTGTTGCGCGCGGAGGCGAGCGTCGCCGTGAAGTGGACCACGATGCGGTCGATCGCGCGGGAGCGCCCGCGCGTCATGTGGTCAGAGCCGCACTGCTTGAAGAGGATGCTATACGCCATCGGGCACCTCCTCGAAGCCGCCGTCCTCGCCCTCGTCGGGCTCCCAGCCGTCGGGCGCGGCTGCCTCGACGCCCTCGCCGCGCAGCGCCTCCCAGCGCTCCTCCTCGCTCGCGAACTCGCGCCCGTCACTCATCGGGACCACCGCCCGAAGGCAGCGCCGCGCCGAGCTCTGCCATCACCGGCGACAGCACGGCCATCACGAGCGCCACCACGATCGCGCGCCACTCGGGCTCCAGCACCGCGCAGCCCACGAGCATGTCCACGTTGGCCACGACCACGCCGAGCACGCCCTGCACGACGGTTCGCGCGAGTCTCCATGGCCACTCGTTGGATGTCAGGAAAGCCTCCATCATTGCCCCTTCCGCAGATTCTCGATCTCCGCCTTCACGACGGCGACGTCCTGCTCCAGGGCGTAAGTGCGCTCGACCATGCGGTTGTGCTTCTCGACCTGCCGCGTCAGGTTGTCGATCTTGACCTCCATGACCGCGCGGCTGCGCGAGTTGGACACGAGCACCCCGGCGAGGGTCAGCATCCCCGTCACGAGCGCCGCGATAACCGACTCCATGCGCGCCTCCTCCCTGGACGGGAGCGCCCCGCCCTTCTGGGAGAAGTGTCGACCGTGGTCACAAACGGTCATGTTTAGCTGCTGATATGTTGAGAAGCGTCGCCTTCCGTCACTTCACAAAAGAGTTCACAGTAGGGACTCGGGGTAACAAAAAAGCGCGGCGTCGGAGATGTGACGCCGCGCTTGGGTTGGGGCACCTGTTGGGAGCCTAGTTCTCGCCGGGGTAATCGACCTTCACGATGCCCCTCTCTTCGAGGTATTCCAGCATGGCCTCGTAGACATCCCTTTCGTCACGCCACTCCATCGCTTCGGCGTAGTCGACGGTGTCGCCTCGGTAGCAAGAGGGGAACCACTGCTTCAGAACCCTAGTGACGGCGAGGTCCAGCTGGTCTGCCATCTTGTCGCGATCGGGTCGACTTTTCTCAAGGAAGTCTTCCTTGGTCACACCGTGCATGAGCAGCGTGTTGAGCAGCTGTCGATAGGACCCGAGCTTCTGCTGCTCGGCAAGGATATAGGGAAAGTGATCAGGATTCAGGTAGTTCTCGAGCCAGTAGTCCCTAACGCCCTCGTAGTCCATGACGGGAAGCTCAAGGGTCCAGCAGTACTTGCCGGCAAGGAAGTCGGGATGGACGTCTATTGCGCGGGCAATGAGGTCGAGAAGCTGGGGAGTGATTTTGTTCTCAGAGACGGCGCGCCGAATCGTCCTGATATCTTTGCCAATTCCGCCCCGTTCGACGGATCTACCGAGCGAATAGATAGTGAAACCACGCCGCTTAATTACGCTCTTCATCCATTTCCCCTGAATGGGAATCTTCATCTCAGTCTTAGGCATTTGGCCTCCTTCTCATATAGGGCATTTTTCGGAAAAGATAGTTCCTATCCCTTTCTTACAGAACGTCATAGAATCCAACACAGCAGCTGCCGAATGTCCAGTTAGAATATAGGGCATAGTCGCCCTATATGCAAAAGAAAGGTAACGCAATGTGGTATCTGAAGGAAGAGAAGGAGCAGGAGGAGCTCGAAACGCCTAACAACGTATACGAGCTCGCCCAAACCATCATGGCTAAGATCGTGGATGCGGAGGCGGCCGCGTCGAAGCGCTCCATGGAGATCATCAGCCTGCAGGCCGACGAGAACGAGGCACGGCTTGCAAGGCCGGAGTTGACACAGGACGAGCGAAAGATGCTAATGGAGGAGAGCGGGGAGATTAGGAACGCGGCGATTGGACAGGCAAATAGGACGATGCAGAAAAGTTGGCAGTTCTTTGCCCTGGCGCTCGTGTTGGTGACAGCAAAGGTTGTAGTAACGCAAGTAAGGTAGAGGGAGCTGTGACGCCCCGCCCCTCGCGCCGCCCGCATGGCGGGTTCGTCCCGAGCCCCTGCGGCGGCGCGTCCACCCCTCCGGCACATGCGGCGCAGGCGCCGCACGCGCCGGAGGGGTGCCTGTCAAGAGCTCTTCGCCGTGAGGTACCCCGCGCCGCCCACGCCGTCGATCCTCATGTACTGGTAGCCCGCGCGCGAGCTAGCGTAGGTCGTGCCCGCCCCGCCCACGAGCGACGTGCACTGGTAGAAGGTCTGGAAGCCCGACACCCCGGAGGTCGGCAGCGCCCAGTCAGCGTCCGCCCAAATCGTCACGAGCGAGGCGCACCCGCCGAAGGTGTAGGCGAGGTCCTCGAGCGAGGACGGGTCGAGCCCGGAGAGGTCGATCTCCGTGAGCCCCGTGCAGCTGTTGAAGGTGTGCTGCATCTCGCGCACGCCGTGGAGGTTCCCCACCCCCGTCACGTCGGTGATCGACTGGTGCCCGTAGAACCAGTAGTTCGTGTTCACGTGGCCGTAGGTCGCCATGTCGGCGGCGATCTCCACCGCCTCCACGTCGTCGCGGTGGTCGTACCAGGGCTGGTAGCCCACCGAGTTGTACCGGGCGTTCGCGCACAGGCGCCCCGACGAGACCAGCTCCCGCCCCGTCTCGGGCGCGGTCGCCGCCGTCAGCACGAGCTCGCCGTCCGCGTAGAGGAAGCAGCGGAACCACTCGCGCTCGTCCTCCGACTCGTCGGGGTGGGTCAGCACGCCGCTCGACTCGAAGTGCAGGTTCAGGTGGTCGTCTGTCTGCTCCGGGACGTAGCCCCTCTCCCCGACGAGGCGCCGGCACCCGCTGAACATGAGGGTTCCGCTCTCGACGGACCCGTAGAAGCTGTCGGCCCATATCGTCTCGAGCGAGGCGCAGCTCACGAACATCTGGTTCATGTTGGTTGGCGAGGTGAGGTGGCCGAACCCCTCCACCTCCACGAGGTTCTCGCAGCCGTGGAAGAGGTAGGCGGCGCTGGCGAGGGCGCTGCCCCCCATGTCCTCGTCGATGACCGCCCGCGTGACGGAGAGCTTGTCGTCGTCCCAGGGCCTCGAGCCCGCCGAAGAGTAGCCCTCCGGGTCGACCTCCCATGCCTTGAGGATGACCGCGCCGGGCACCGACGAGGACCGCCCGTCGCGGTAGTTGAACTCGAGCGTCCCGTCCGAGAGCAGCAGCGCGCGGATCTTGACGCCGGTGTCCCAGGAGAGCGCGAGGATCGCCGGCGCCATCTCGCTCGGCTTGTACGTCTCGGCAAGCCCGTTTTGCGCGCGGATCGCGTCGGCTATCGCGTCGAACACGGAGTCGGAGATCACGCCCGTGCCCGTCGCCGCCACCGCCTGGTACGGCGTCCCCGCCTGGATCCCGTCGAGCGCGAGCACCGCCGCCGCCATCTCCGAGGGCAGGTAGGTGCCCGTACCGCCGTTCTGCACCCGTATCGCGTTGGCGATGTCGGTGAAGACGGACTTCTGGATCGTCCCCACGGCCATCAGAACTCCACCCCGCTCAGGTCGTCAAGGTCGGCGATCGCCTGGTCGACGTACTGCTTCGTCGCGTAGGCCGAGAGGTCGGGCGTCGTGCCCGGCGCGCCGTCGGAGCCGTCCTGGCCGGGCGCGCCCTGCGGCCCCTGCTCGCCGGTTTCGCCCTTGAGGCCGGAGAAGGCGAAGGCGAACGTGCGCGCCCCGGGAGTGCCGCCGAGCGTCACGGTTACGGAGGGAGTGCCCGTGGAGGCGTCCACCGTGGCGGTCGCGCCCAAGATCTCGGCGTCGGCCCCGTCCTGGCCGTCCGTCCCCGGTGCACCGTCCTGGCCGTCGGCGCCGGGTGCGCCGTCGACCCCGTCCTCGCCACGCAGCCCCTCGAGCTGCTCGGCGGTGAAGTCCGCGTAGGTAAACGCGTCGCCCTTTGGGCCGCGCAGGTCGGCGGAGCTCGTTCCGCTTGCGCTCGTCACGGTGAGCACCGACCCGGCCCACGAGTGCGTGCAGCTCACGCCGTCGGCGCCATTCGCCCCTGGGGCACCGTCGCTGCCGTCGGTTCCGGGAGGCCCCTGGACGCCCTGAGGCCCCTGCAGCGCCGCCAACTGCTCCTCGGTGAAGTCCGCATAGGTGAACGCCTCGCCGGGCTCGCCCTGTGGGCCTGGGGACCCCTGCACGCCCCGGGGACCGCGCAGCGCCTCCAGCTGCTCGGGTGTGAAGTCCTCGTAGGTGAACGGGTCGCCCTTGTCACCCTTCTCTCCGCGCAGGGATTCGATCTCCTCCTCGGTGAGGTCGTCGAGCGTCATCTTGTCGCCCTTGGGGCCGCGCAGGGCCTCCAGTTGCTCCGCGGTGAAGTCGGAGTACTCGAAGGGGTCGCCCTTGTCGCCCTTCTCCCCGTTGTCGCCCTTGTCTCCCTTGGGGCCGTGCGTGAGGGTCGCCGTGGTGGTGCCCGTGGCGTCCGTGATGGTCACCACCGCGCCCGCCTCGGTCTGCTCCACCTTGGCCGTGGGGCTCACGCCGTCGGTGCCGTCCTGCCCGTCGGCACCGGGAGCCCCGTCCTCGCCGTCGGCGCCCGGCAGGCCGTCCGCCCCGTCGAAGTCCCCGCGCCCCGCCGCCGCAAGCAGCTCCTCCCTGGCCTGCGTCGCGGCAGCGGCGGCGGCGTTCGCGGCGGCGACCGCCCCGGAGGCTCCCTGCGCCGCCTCGACCGCCTGTCCGGCCGTGGCCACGGCTCCCTGCGCGGTCGTCACGGCCTCCTGTGCCCTGGCTACGGCCTCGGAGATGAGGGCGTCGGCGTTCTCGTACTTCTGTATGGCGTCGAGGAACATCGAGTAGCCGTCGGAGCCCCCGCCCTCGCCGCCGACGAGCGCGGGCCCCACCAGCACCGTGAAGGAGAGCGAGGAGAGCGCCCGCTCGTCCCAGGAGACCATGACCTGCGCGTCGACGGTCCCCTCGGCGGCCGCCATCGCCGCCGGCCAGAACACGCGGAACTTGCCTGCCTCGGCGTCGACCTCCTCGAGGGGCTCGCAGCCGCGCACGCGCAGCTCGCGGTGGCGCCAAAGCAGGTACAGGGAGGCACCCGTGAGGTCCACCGCCTCGCCGCCGCGCGTGACCGCGAGCGCGATCCCGCGCCCCACCGCGTCCGCGGGCGAGGCGACGAACGGCCCCGCGAAGGGCGCGTCGCACTCGTCCCATACGACCTCGCGCAGCCCGTCGCCGTCCAGCGGGAACGTGCTCTCGTCACTCATGTCAGAACTCCTCGCTGCCAAGATCCTCATAAGAGGCCACCGTGTCGGACGCCGTCGCCGCCGTCTCCTCGACGGCCGTCACGCGCGCGGCCACGTCGGCCGAGGCCGCCCACGTAGTGCGCTCGACCGTGCCCAGCGTGAGCCGCACCGAGGGTGCGCCCTCGCCGAGCTCGCGCACGCGCCGCACGCAGCGGGCGCGCAGGTGCCACGCGGGAGAGCGCGACGAGTCGATGACCGCCACGTCGTCGCCCAGGCGCACGCCCGCGCCGCCGTCAACGGCCGCGACGTCCACCTCGTAGGAGACGCGCGGCTCGCACGCCGCCGCGAGCGCCGCCAGCGTCAGCGCCTTCAGCTCGGAGGCGTCCTCGCAGTCGGGGAACACCACGTGCCCGAACCGGTGCACCTTGGCCTCGCGCGCCGCGTCCCAGCGCCCCCACACGAGCCGCGCGTCCTCGTCGCCGACCCAGTTCGCGCCGTCGTTCACGGACCCGAAGGTCAGCCGCCGCGTGAACCCGCCCGTCGCCACGCCCTGCTCGTCGTAGATCGGCAGGCCCTTCCCGTAGCCGTAGAGCGCCGTGAACACCTCGTCCTCGAGCACCGTGCGCGTGCACGCGGCGAGCGTCTTTCCATAGGAGAAGCGCGCCCCGCGCCACGTGCCCCGCCGCGCCGGGAGGTCCACCGTCCGCGAGCTCACGCGCCCGCCGGAAACCGCGATCACGGCCTCGGCCTCGCCGCCCCACACCTCCTCGACGCGGCGCAGCGCCGCGAGCGCGTTCACGTGGTAGATCAGGCACCCGCGCTCCGTCGCGCCCACGCCCACGTCGCCGACCGTCCAGCGCGTGTGCGCGAGAACAGCCGCCAGCGCCTGCGTGGCCGTCTTGCCCACCAGCTGCGCCTCCTCCACGAAGTCGCCCAGCAGCTCGCAGAGCGAGGACTCCGCGTAGACGTGCGCGGGCGCTCCCAGCGGCTCGTCGGTGCGCACGACCACGTGCTCGCGCCAGCAACCGTCCTGCGGGTCGCGCCACAGCAGCCGCTCGCCCTTCTCGGGGGCGGCCAGGCAGTCGAACTCGATCGTGTCCTCGCCGCCGACCTCCTCGACGTGCGTAATCCCGCCCACGGCGGGCAGGATACCCAGCCGCTCGTCGAAGCGGTCGAAGAGGTACAGCGTCGGCACCATCAGAGCCACCTCTCCGTCCAGCTCACCGTGTGGGCGGAGCACCCGGAGAAGGTCAGCGTGTGCGCGCCGGGGTCAAGCGAGAAGAACGTGCTCTCCACGGCCACGTCGGCCGAGGCGTCGGCGCCCTCCACCGCCACGGCCTCGGCGGCGAAGTCCATCACCACCACGTCTCCGGCGGAGAAGTCGCGCTCCACCAGCACATAGCGTCCCAGCTCGTCGGCAACCTTCACGGAGTCGCCCGCCAGCGCCGTCAGCGTAACCACCGGCCACGTCGCCCACGTGCCGTCCACGGTGAGCGCCGTCCCCGCGCTCGTCACCTCGTCGCCGTAGGCAACCGGGTCGAGGCACGTGAACTCGACCTCGCAGGAGCCGTCCTCGAAGAGCGAGTCCCAGTCGGACACCCCCGTCACCACCGCGTCGCGCCACGTCAGCCCCGGCTCGCCGGGCAGCTCCAGCTCCGCGCCGTCGGGAGCGCAGAGCCACCCGTACAGCTCGTGCCGAATCTCCGAGCGCTCGTCCGCGCCGAGAGAGACCCCGGCGTCCAGGAAGAGGCGCACGCGCAGCGCCCTCGGCGGCAGCTCGCAGCCCAGAAGGACCGCGCCCGGCCGCCCCGGCACCGGGAGCGTGCGCGGCGAGAGCGCGTGCCCCGCCGGCTCCACCAGCTCGGCCGTCACGTACGGCGAGAAGTCGTGACCGTTGTAGACGATCGAGCTCACAGCCGACCCCGCGCCCGCCCGTAGGCCGTCGCGCGCCGCTGCTGCTCGCGCCCCATGCGGTCGGTCTCCGCGGAGGCGGCCCGCTCCCGCGCGCCCTGCGCCGCCCGCTGGAGCGGGTTGCTCTTGCGCACCACGTCGCGGTCGTCCACGCCGCGACCGGCCCTAACCCTGTCAGCCATGGTCGACCTCCAACGTCAGAATCAGATCGAACCCCCAGAGCCAGCGCCCGGAGCCGTCGCGCCCCCTCGGCGCGGAGCCGCCGGAGTCCGCCGCGCAGACCCTGCAGTGCCACCCGTCTCCGGCGCCCGTCCAGGACTCGCGCCTCAGGTCGCGCTCCACCGCGCGGCAGGTCGCCTCGGAGTCGCGCGGGTCCTCGCAGCACACGAGCACGCCCACGGGCACCCGCCCGCGCTCCGCTCCGTCCGCGAGCCGCGCGTCGCGCTCGAAGGCGCCCTGGGTCAGCACGATCGGCTCGCAGCACACCCGCGCCGGCGGCGGCGAGCAGAACACGTTGCCGTAGCCCAGCGCCCCCAGCAGCGTCGCCACGACGTCGGCGACCCCGCCGCCCTCGGCGTCCCAGTCGGAGGGCACGTACGCGCCCAGAGGGTCGGAGCATGCCATCAGCCCACCTCCAGCTCCCAGTGGTGCACCTGGCCGCGCACCACGCAGCACCTCCTGCACGCCTTGACGAGCATCGACGGCCCGGCGCCCACGAGCACGCGCGACCCGGCGGGTACCTCGAAGGCGCCCTCGGAGTTCACCGCGTCCACGTAGACCGTGCCGCGCCCCGCGTCGGCGGAGCGGTGCGCGTCGGAGACGGTCTCCTCGGAGCGCTCGAACCTCACGTGCCGCACGAGCCGACTCTCGCCGCGCCCTCCGTCCTCGGTGGTGAGGCGCACAATCATGTCGTCGGGCAGGAGCCGCCTCGGTATCGGCCGCAGGTAGCGCACCTACCTCACCCCCGCGAACGCGAGCCCCGTCCCCGCCAGCTCCGCGAGCGCGGCCTCGCGCGCCACCTCGGCGCCCGTCGTGCCCTCGTCGCGGTAGTTCGTCACCGAGAAGGACCCGATGGAGAAGCCGCCCACACGCCCCTCGCCGTACTCGGCGAGGGCGTCGGCCGCCGCGCACACGGCGCGCCGCCAGGCGTCCGCGTCGCCCTCTCCCCAGCTGGGATCGGGCTCGCGCCGCCCGGTCAGGCCGCCCACGCAGCGAACCGCCGCCGGCAGCGCATCCGCGAGGGCCTCGGCGGTCAGAGCCCCGCCGTATCCGTCGAGGTAGAAGTCGTAGGAGACGGGCGCGGGGCCGCAGCCGGCCGCGCCCGTCAGCCCCTCGCTCACGCCAGCGGCGCGCAGGAGACGTGCACGCCGTCCAGCTTGTTGTCCAGAAGCTCCACGATGCCGTACTTGCGGTACTTCATCATGTAGCTGTCCAGGTTCTCCAGCTCGTCCGGCGAGAAAACCCTCGACGCCACGTGCTTGTCGAACTTGATGACGGCGGACTTCTCCACCACCATGTAGTTGATCGGCGCGCCCGCGCCCACGAGCTCGTAGTACGAGGACAGGCTGCCCGAGGCGGGCGAGGCCACCGGCGTGTACGTGCTCCCCGAGAGCGTGTAGTACGTCTTGCCGCTCACGATCGAGGAGTCCTCGGTCTGCACGTACTCGCCCTCGGCGCGGGAGTACCCGAACTGGTCCTCCTCGCCCGAGTTCAGCGCGATGGCCGAGAAGAACCGCGTCTGCGGCACCTCCACCACGCGGCTGAAGCGCTCGAGCACGCGGTTCGAGCGCGCGGGGTTCGCGAGCGAGAAGTCGTCCAGCGTGCCCTTGAGCGTCGGCGTGATGAAGAGGATGCGCGAGCCGGTCGTCACCTCCGCCTCGTCCATCTCGTTCGTGGCCGCGCGGAGCGACGCCAGCACGTCCTCGGCGTCCGCGTCCGCGAAGTCCTCGACGGCGGGCGTGACGCCCTCGTGCCCCGCGATCTCTGAGAACGTGAACGCGTCGGCCTCCGGCGCCACCTGCGTGCGCTGCAGCTCGGAGCCCGCCGCCACGAAGCAGTCGAGGACGCCCGCCTCCTCCACGTCCATCACGTCGGCGAGCAGCCTGATCCCTCGGTCGTAGTTGAACGTCTTCGTCTCGAACTCGTAGGTGATCGAGCCCGTCTTGTACCCGACGTTTCGCGTGTAGTCGCCGAGCCCCGAGACCTCGATCTTGGGGACCATGATCTCCTTGGCGTTGCGCCCCGCGCGCGCCATGCGGCGGGGGCTGTTCAGGCACGCCGAGCACGCCGCTCGCTTGTATACCTCGTCCAGGACGTTCGTGTAGTTCCTTACGTATGCGATGCTGTTTGCCATGGTTCGCTACTCCTTGTCCTCGGGAAGGCCGGCGATGCCGCGCCAGCGTCTCATGGTCGCGCCCTCGTCCGTGGCCACGCCCGCGTTCGGCAGCCCCGTGGCGCCCGCTGGCACCGGGGCGGTCGCCCCCGCGCCGAAGAGCCACGGCTCGCCAGCCTTGAGCTTCTCGACGTCGCCCTCGTAGTCGGCGAGAAGCGCCCTCGCCGCCTTCACGTTCCGCGCTCCGGCCATCTGCAGCTCGAACCCGACGCGCTGCTCCTCGCCCTGGCGTCGCAGCTCGTCCATCTCCTTGCGCAGTTTCTCGGCAGACTCCGCCGTCTTGGCCGCCTCCGCGATCTCGCCCTCGAGTGCCGCGATCCGCTCGTCGCGCTCCCTCAGCGCCGCCTCGTAGTCCGCGCGGGCCTTGTCGGCGTCGTCACCACCGGCGCTGCCGGCGCCGCCCGTCACCTGCGCCTGCTGCGCCGCCGCCTCAACGCCCTGTGCCTGCGGCTCACCCGCGACCTGCGCCTGCGCGGCCTTGCCATCGTCCTCGCCACCCATAGGCGTGCCTCCCATCTCGCGGCAGGTAAAGAAATAGCCTGCACCCGGCTGTATTGGGTACAGGCTATGAGGGCGTCACAAACAGACTACGGGTTGTTGCGAGTGTTTAGTATGATTATGTAAGCGCCATCAATTGTGGGATTCTTGGGATGTGGTAAACATGGCAGGAAAGGTTTCGCTCGTCCCTTCCAAATACAACATTCTGCTCGATGTTGATGGCGACA
The DNA here is from genome assembly GCF_021531055.1 of Collinsella tanakaei. Lineage (GTDB taxonomy): Bacteria > Actinomycetota > Coriobacteriia > Coriobacteriales > Coriobacteriaceae > Collinsella > Collinsella tanakaei_B. The sequence goes on along the minus strand of NZ_JADYTL010000008.1, from coordinate 93,189 downwards.
GATCGCTTATTTGTAACTTGCGCAATCTGCATATTGCATGGATAGATAACAGATTTCTAGACGGCGCTATGCTTGCTCAAGATTTTGAGAATGATGAGGAGTGTCGTCGGTTAATCAGCCATCAGTTCATTGTTGGCTCTGGCTTTGACGAAAGCGCCGATTTCTGTTTACAGCGACGAGCTTTTATAGAAAACAAGTGTCCCAAGCATATGCAATATGTAATAGCTCCAACGATGCGATGCAACTGCAACTGCTGGTATTGCTTCGAAGACAAGCGAAGCGCGCACACGATGACTACCGAAGAGTGCGAGGCGGTTGTTCATTATATTGAATCTCAGGTTTCGCAAAATGATTGTTGTGAAGTGCTTCACCTCACTTGGTTTGGTGGAGAGCCGACCCTAGCGCTTGAGCAGATAGCGCTCATCGGAGGAAAGGTAAATGCCTTTTGCTCGACAATGGGCATAAGATTAGAGTCAGCAATAGTATCTAATGGCATTCTCCTGACTCAAAATGCTGTGAAGGAATTAGTGGAGTCAACAAACTTGATTCGTTGCCAGATTAGTATGGATGGCACCAGAGAGAGATATGCTAAAGATAAGGGAGTCTCACCGTCAGCGTACGATAAAGTGCTAAGGAATCTAAACAGCATTGCTGAGCTGATTGAGGTTACGGTAAGAATCAATATCCATAAGGACAACGAAACAGATGCAAAAGCACTGTACCTCGAGCTTCTTTCAAATGAGGCAGTGGCAAAAAACGCTAAAATATATTTCGCCCCAATCACAAACTGTTCTTCGTGTAGCGTTGAAGCGGTGTATACGCCTAGAGAATTCAGGAAGATTTCTGACGAATTGGCGCATATGTCAGAGGGAGCTCTCATACAGGGACGATATCCAGAGCTCCGCAAGGCATCTTGCGGAGCAATGCGTCGTACGTTTGCCTGTATTGGCCCCGATTTAAACTTGTATAGATGCGAACACTGTTTGGGGCACAGTGAGCACGCTGTTGGAACAATCCATTCGGGATACGATTCGGGCAACACATTTGACGAGGCGTTTTTGGGAGAGCTTTCAGATCGATGTATTGAATGTCCCTATGTCCCGATTTGCCAAGGTGGGTGCAGGGTAAAAAATGTTCTCGGTATAGATAGCCCTGAATGCTCTGAGATGGATAATATCGTAAAATGGCAGGTAACGAATCTGTTAGATGCAGCGAGGAGAGGAGGTTGAAATGGAACTCATCTATTCTCCTGTGGTCGAGGAAGACCGAATTGATTATGGAGTAGAGACCTGCGCCGGCGACTACGGACAAGAGTGCGGTTACGCGTGCATGGGTAGCGACAACTAACCTTTGGCCCCCTTCAGAGGGGGCCACTTCTTGCTCGACCTTTGGTCTATGCACATGAATGCTTGGCGATATATGACGTTGGCGCTAAGCGAAAGATGATTTCTACTCGGGTATCCCGAACCGTCCTGCTAAAGAAAATCCTTCAAGTTGGTGAGAGCCTTATCAAAGATTCGTCCGAACGTCTCTTTAGCTGGGTATTGTTCATATGCCGAACTAATCTGCTCAAACGATTCCTGCGCGTTAACGCCGCAATTAATAGTAACGTTTGAAAGGGCCTCTGCACAGCATGCTGTCGGATATGCGAGCATCGAATTGGCGCTACGGCAGTGGCTGCTGAGAAATTCTAAAGTATCCTGCAAGAGGGCAATATCTTCCTCGGTTCCAACATAAGAAAGCTGTTGGAAAGCGTACTCATATAGAGTCGTGGGGCGAAAGGGAGTTGTTGTAAGAATCTTTATTGCATCCTGTCTATCAAAAGACGCAATAATCTCTTTGTCCTCAAGCAGAGGTCTCAGTTTGAAGTCAATAAAATCACCTTCGGGCGCTAACATATGAACGATCTTTTCGAACCCCTTTGCCTTAAATATGAGCGTGAACTCCTCGGGAACCACTATGGTGCAGCTTTGATAATCGAAGCTGGCTCGCAAGGACTCTTCGGTTGACCAATTCTTCATCCCCTTACTACCTTCATGAGTGTGCGCAGTTCCGAAATGGGTTCTGTTGCGATCAAGAATCATGACAAGGTGCATCTTGTCTTCTAGATAGACTTTTACGCTGACGGGGCTATAGACTGTCAATCCGATAACTCGATTGCCTTTCTGTTGCTTAGCATCGGGAGTGAAGTTGCTTTTCGTCATCAGAGCCCCTGCTTTATCCGGAGTCCTAAGCTCGCTATCGGTTTCCACAGTGCCAAACGAAAAGAAGTCAACCGTGAGTTCGGCCAAAGGACGAATGTAGCTCGTTGCCTCATCTTCAACCAACGGCAGAAGTATCCCTCGAAGAAGGGACAAATCTAGTGACAAAGCTACACTGCTCAGGTCTAGAGCCGAATCCTCAAGACCGGCGTTCTTTAGGTATGATGCAATGGAACTGATAAGGCAGCTGCAGTCAGACCGTCTTCCGTTTCGAACTAACCACAAGCATATGTCAAGGATAATCAGATAGCCGTGTGGGCCCGTAATTTGTTTAATGAGATACTTTCGAATCTTTTCCTGGTTTGATGATTGGATTTTAATAATCTTTCCGCGCCAACTCTTGAGAGTGCTCGCCCTAATGGTGTGTCCCGACGAAATCTCTATTTTGTTTGCAGACACGTGAAGGCAAGATTCGAGTAATTCTGCCGTCTCCATCGAATTGAGCTCAACCATGGTTCGCCTCTACCCCAATGCAAAACTAACCTGAAAACTATCCCAATTATCAACCGATTGCTCACGGTATCAACCAGAGCTGTCGAAGAATTTGGTTGCAACCGTCTATTTTTATGGGCGAAGCACCAGCCTCCGCATTTGCGGCTAAGACAGAAGGAATTGGAGGAAACATGAGCAAGAGGAAGCCTTTCGATCCGGCGGCCTACACGCTGGAGAGCCAGCTTCGCGATATGGTAAATGGCTACGATGTCGCGGCGGATGATACCAGCGTTATCAAAGTGCGCCAGGACGGCCCTGGAGTCGCATTTGTCAAGTCCGATAGCCCTAGAGGCCATGACCGCTATGACAGAGACCAGAATGGTTGGCGGCGGACTCATTAATTCATTTTCCGATTTTGTTTTATAGGAGAGACACATGTCATCGGAGCACACGAAGAACGCTCGCCCCTCAACGTGGGACAAGCACACGAATCGAGATAAGGGACGTTCTCAGAAGAAGATGAATGGTAACCCCAACTGGGTTGACCAGGGAAAGCATACTAATTCCAACCGCAACAAAGCTCGGAAGGGATGTTAGCTTATAGCCTCTTGAATCCCCAGGTCACCTTTTGTGTAACTTATTGCTTGTAATCGCAAGGACGAAACAATGCATGACTTCCATTCGTTGCTCGAAACCGAGCTCACTTCGTACATTACGGACATGCCACGCTATTGCGGCTTCGACCTGAAGACTATCGGCATCTTTTCCGCCGTTGGGGGACTCAAGCCGGGAAGTCTTACTGTTGCTGCTGCCGATAAGATTACCGGTGCGGTTGCGGCGCATACTGTCTTGTGCGCCGCCAAGCACGGTCAAAGGACTCTTTTCATCCCCTTAAGAGGCGCCGCTTCCGCAGTCGAGCGCTTGGTGAGCATCGAGATGGGAATCACAACCCATGAAGTCGTTTCATCGACCGAGGGACGTATTAGGGCGCTGGAGGGTGTCGACCGAATCCGAAAGTTGCCGATTAGTCTTTGGACGACAGATCTGGTTTCTACAACGATGCTTTGGGAAATCATTGAGCAGGAACGAGACTCATCCGATGAGGACCTTCTCGTCGTGATTGACTCGATTGAGCTGGTCGAGTCTTCAAAGGGTGATCTGATAAGCGTCGTGCGAGCTCTCAGGAGCTTTACCGATCAGCAGGTGACGATAGTTTCAACAGCATCCTATCCAGAGAATAGGGACGTGCTGCCATTTTTCCCGGCAACTTCCATTGTCCGACTCTGTTCGGTTGGGGATTCGTTCGGGCGGGAGCTTGCTGAAGTTTCCGTTGTGAAGTCCGAATACCTTGAGGAGGGCAAGCCAGCTCGGATTGCAGTTGATCCGTGGACTTTCTTACCAGTGAATCCTGAGTCCAAGTTGTCCTGAGGAGGTTGAGCTATGCACGTTCGACAGTTCGAGCTGCCGCCGAAGCATAACGAGCATCAAGCGGATGCGGCTGAAGATAGGTTCAGAGAAATCTTTGAGGATGTTGACTTGGAGCGAATTGGTGGGTCCGACTACATGGCTGTATCTTGCGTTGGCAACCACGAAGTCTACGTTGCACCTGATTTCTCCTGCGGAACGATTCGGGTTGGAGTCGATCTTGGTATCACGGTAACGGAGGAGAACGAGATTGAGCTGTGGGCGTTCGCCAATTACTGCGAGACGTTCAAGATCAAGCATGGGGGCTTTACCACGGTACCCGTCGGGCAGACCGCTTCAGATTGGGCCTGGAACCGGGGAGAGTCCATCCACTACCAAATTACTAGTCGAATAGGTGCATGGTCCATGCCCACGATTTTGCAGATGCCTATCAAAACGGCGTTCGACTTGCGCGGGCCCCTCATTCGTATTGCGCTTGGGGAAACTAACGCTTTCGAGGAAGTCGTCAACGATGGCTCTACTCTCCAGAGGCGGAGCACCATCTTGCAGCAAATACGAGACTCACTTTAACCCTCCAAATGATGTGGCTAAGGATGGTGATTACATGAACGGAACCAGGCTCCCAAGGATGAACCTAACAAGTAATGTGCTCGACCTCTTTCCGTGCGGACTGTCCGAGGCAGAGGGGACCCTTTCGGCGGGAGATGAGAGGTACAGGGTCAAGGTAAACCTCGAGAGGGGGAAGCGAGTATGGGCAAGGGTCATCGTTTGCCAAGGAATTGAAGATGATGGTCGACGCAGGGAGGCTTTTTACGAGGTGGCTCGCAAGGGTATCGAGAGCTCGGAATGGGCACCGCTGTGTGTTGACCCCCGCGATGGCGAGACGCTTTACTCCGCTACCTTCAACTGCGATCTGAGCTCTGAGGCGCTTGATCGTTTTCTTGGGGCAGCTAGGGACTTTTTGGAGTGCAACCATGAGGAACTCGAGCAGTTCCTCGGAGGCCCAAACGACGGATTTAACGATGCGATGAAGCTGGACAAGCTACTTGACATCTTTGATATCGACGATCTTTAGCGAGTTGCCGTGGAACCATGCCGAGCATCATACGTATGCAATCAGCAATACGGCCACTCGATACGGCCACTCGATAGATTGGAATGAGGATGAGTACCTATATGCTTGGAACGTTGAGCTGCACCTTCGAACAAGTCAAAGATGTCGTTGATGCAATTAATTATCTACGTGATGCAGGTACTCGCATATCTTGCTCAAGGGCAAAAGCTGCAGAAGGAGACGGCTACGTTGTCCCACTCATGTACAAGGGCATGACTGAAGCGGCGGATCAGCTAGCATCGATTCTTGACATCGGGATAATCAGATGGACTTCCTTTTCGCCACGAGCCTCTAATCCAAAATCGATTTCGATGGCTAGGCTAGTTGATGCTAGTGTTGGCTCGAAGGAGCCCATAAGCTCTAGCAGTGTGCTCCCGTCTGACAAGGCGGACGCTTTCGAAGGGCTCGTGGGCCTCACTAAGCAGCGTCGCCTGATTCAGCGCGTTGCGGACACGATTGCCGTTTACGGCGAGAACGTCCTAGAGTGCAAGAATATGTGCTTTGTTGGAGCGCCGGGCACTGGGAAGACCGAGCTGGCAAGTAGGTTTGCTCAGTACTGTGGGCAGCAAGGCATCACACGGACAGGAAGACTTGTTCAAGTGTCTGCGGCTGAGATGATTTCTAACCACGTAGGCGAGACGCCCAAGTTTGTCAGACAAGCGTTCGACAGGGCCGACGGCGGAGTCCTGTTTCTCGACGAGGCCTACTCCATAGCTCTCGGGGACGGAAACGACTTCGGGCAAGAGGCTATCTCCGCCATTACTGAGGCAATGGACAGGCTTCGCGATCGTGTTGTGGTTATTGCGGCCGGTTATGAACCGGAGATGAATGAATTTCTGATGTCAAATCCAGGATTGGAAAGTCGATTCGAGTTCACCGTTCGTTTCGATGGCTACTCGGATGAAGAGCTCGCGATGATTTATTGCCAGTTCGGGAATGCGAAGCATTTTTCTATTGAGCCAGAAGTTATCGAGCGACTTCCGGCACGCATGGGGAGGCTTAGGGGAACTCGCGGATTTGCTGCGGCTCGAACGGTTCGCAAACTGTTCGATTTGTCCGTCATTACCGCCGCACAGAAACACCCAGATAAGAGGGAACTCTACCTAAGTGACGTAGACGAGGGCGTCGAAACACTGATCCAAGACTCCGGAAAAGATCGAACAGTAGGCTTCATTTGACGTTTAGGAGAAAGACGTGGTTTTGGAGACGGAAATGAATAAGGCTAATTCTGAGCCTACCTTTGTTGCACTGTCAGAGAACAATGAAGCGATGCTGTGCAAGATACTGTTTACGCTTAGGGCGAACGAGACAAGCCCGCGCACAATAATTGTATTCACTGACGGGTCGATAGATGGGGAGGGGGCAACGAGTGTGTACGCTTCTGCCTGCAATGTAGACCAGGAAGAGCTGCTTGAATCGGACGATGAAAAGGTTGCGTTGAAGATGAGTCCCCTGACCGAGGGTGAATGGTCGATTGTTGAGCAGGCGCTGGAGAAGTGGCAGCAGGGTGGACTGGACGGCTCGATATAACCCATCGTCTGACATCATATTACCAGCATGCGGCAAACCTGCTTCTCGGCCAAACTTCCGTTTCGCATGTTGGCATTCGAGGGACATTTTGTTGTTTTGCGTTCACTGCGCTTAGCCATACAGCGCCTCGCGAAGCGCGTTCCCATACACTCCAGGTTCTGGGAGTCTTACACGACTAAACGCAGCCTGGACCTGCTCGACGGTAGTGCAGCCCTAACCAGTTACATGAAGAGGGGCGGAAGACCCTTTTGGAGTAGAAGCGATGTCCTCGTATTCGTAGCGAAGGAAATGCAAAGCCCCCCGGCTGCGGGACATAGCCGAAAGCCATGTTGCTCTCGCCACCAAGCCGCTCAGCAATCCTTTGGTAAACGGTTTCAGGCGTAACGAACCAGAGACCGGACCGGAACAGAGGCTCCCGCTGGAGCACCTGCCCCTTGTAAACAAGCCGAACGAGAAGAACGAGAAGAACGAGAAGAACGAGAAGAACGAGAAGAACGAGAAGAACGAGAAGAACGAGAAGAACAGCGCGCCTTCAACCGACGATCCCCAGTGCCACACCCCACCACCACCCGCTGCCCGTCGAGTGCCGTCCGCAGCCCACCTGCCTCCGCTCCGTTGCGCGCACGGCTCGGAAACCGCCCCGCCCTGCGCGGAAGACTCCGCTCACGGCCATGCCCGCCGCTCCGGCTGTGTATCGCTCCGCGGCTCGGGCCAGCCGGCTCCGCCTGCGTGTCGCTCCCGGCTCAGGTCAGCCGGCTGCGCCGTCTGCCCTTCGCGGCGGTCGCACACTCCGGCTGCGCCGTCTGTCCCTCGCGGCGCTGCGCATACACAGCCTCCGCTCTGGGCATGGCCTGCCGGGAGGTTGACGTGCGCAGGTCGGGTCGGTTCCTCGCGGCGGCGCGCACTCCGCTACGGCAGATGGGCTGCTGCTCTCTCGCTCTCGTTCGCGGGTGGTGGTGGGGTGTGGATGTCCTTGCGGCCTTACCGAGGAGCAGCGAGTGCGACTCCGTGGCGACGTCGCCCCCAGACTCCCGCACGGCCGTCACGCGCTCGTGAGCGGCGCTCCGGATCCTCGAGGGAATCAGAGCCCGCGACGGCCCCGAAGCCGCCTGCGGCGACATCGGGGCCTTCCTGACCCGAGACGATCCCGTCCGCCCAGTCCGGGGAGCCGGAACGCGTGCGCCGGGTCGCAGCCGCCGTCCGCGCCGGCGCCGCAGCCCTCACCCCAAGGGTCGGGGCGCGGCCGCTCCCACGCCCGCGTGCGCGTGCGCCGGAGCGTCAGCGCCCCTCGCCTTGGGCGCCCTCTCATCGCGCCGGCGCGGCCGTCGCCTGCTCCTCGCGGCGGCGCCCGCGCCCCGGCACCCCTGCCTGGGCTGCGTCAACGTGCTCCGACCCGCCATCGCCCGCGCCAGATCCGGCAGCAGCCCCTCTGCGCCTCGCCGTGGCCTCGTCCTCGCCGTACCACTTCGCCCGGTACTCCCACGGCTCCATGAGCCCCGCGGCCACCTCGTCCATGTCCTGGCGCTTCTCGGCCGTCGTGTCCGTGATGATGCTGTCGTCGAACGTCACCCGCACGAGCCCCTCGTCGGGCAGCTCCACCCCGAGCCTGCGCTCGGCCGCGAGCAGCGCCCGGCAGATCCCCGCGACGGCGCCCTCGAGCGCGCGCTCGTGCCGTCGGATGTTCCTCATCAGCGCCGAGTTGTCGGCCGACACCTCCGTGGCCGTCTTCACGTAGCCGACGTTCTCCAGGTCGAAGTAGTTGATGCCGAACCCGCACAGGTCGCCGAGCGTCTGCAGCGCGACCCTGAACGCCCGCGCCTGCGCCTCCGTGCGCAGCGTCGGCGCGAACTCGTGGATCGTGTCCTCGGTCGACATGACCTTCCGGAACACCGTGCAGTCCGCCTTGCCGAACGGGATGGAGACGCGCCCGCCCTTGCCGTCGCGCTCCGTATCGAACATCACGTCCGAGAGGAACACGCGCATCTTGCCGTTGTCGATCTCCGACATCATCGCGTCGTAGCAGAGGTCGACCGCCTGGATCGCGTCCACCGCGTCCGCGAACACCGACTGCCCGTACGGCGACATGTCCACGCGCGTGTTGTCGATGGCCGGCTTGACGATCGAGAAGGTCGGCCACGACGAGCCCGTATCGTACACCGGGCAAACGCCCTCCGGCTCGACGCGGTTCCCGTCGCGGTCGAAGCAGGCCGTCACGATCCGGTACGTTCCCTCAGTTCCGCCGTTTTCAAGGGGAGAAGAACCTGGACGAGAAGAACGAGCCGCCGCAGACACGCGTCCCAGTTTTTCGCTTGGCGAGAAGAACGTGCTGTCAGCACCTTTTAGATGCAGCTGCACCTGGTCGATGGCCTTGCCCCGCCAGAACGCCCGCGTGACGAACGCGCACTCCGTCACGCCCTCCTCGTCCCACGTGAGCGGCACCACCATCCGCGCGTCGTAGCGCCGCACGCGAACCTCGCCCGCGCCGGCGTCCACCCAGAGCGCCCAGGCGCCCGTCCCCAGGCCGAACGCCCGCACCACGCACTCCTGCGCCGAGGCGAGAAAGCCCGTGCGCGCCATCCACGCCGCGAGCCAGTCCGTGCATACCTGGTCGTCGCACGCCACCTGCGTCCTGTCGTTGAGGAGCAGCGAGCCCCACTCCCGGCACACCCGCATGGCGGGATGAATGGAACGCCGGTGCACCTCGTACACCCGCCCCACGCCGTCGGTGTCCCGATAGTCGTAGAAGTCCCCGAGCGCCCGCATCCACCTGTCCCAGGCGCGTATGTGCGGCTCCATGTCCTCCAGCGGCAGCGTAAACCCGAGCGACCTCAGCCACTCCCTCACGTGCTTCGGCACCCAGTACTCGTTATCGTGAGCGTCCATGCCCATCCTCCTCTCGCCCGAACGCCCCCATTACAAGCGTCAGTCACAAGGGCAAAACAACGCAGGCGAGAAGCACCCCCCCGAAATTCAGTAGCCAACTGAATTCGCCGGCTTAATATGGCGAGAAGAACGTGCGGCACCCACTTCCGGCTGCCGCACACCCCATGCGTCCAGGCACTATTTCAATTTGTCGAGAAGAACGCCCGTCTAGTTATCGTTGTATCCGTGGGCACGCGTGCCGAGGCAGTCCTTCCACCACTGCTCCCGTTCCAGCACCTTCTGCGGGTCGTAGCTCATGCCGAAGTACTCGAGCAGCGTGAACTCGAAGTTCTCTCGGAAGTACCCCTCGCCCTCGCGCTCGTAGAGCTCTCTCAGCTTCTTGTTGCCGCCGTGCTTGGAGTCCAGGTAGCTGCCCCAGCGCGCCGCCACGCCGCCCTCGCCGGTGGCGGAGCCAACGTAGAGCTTGCCGGTCTTGGTGTCCGTGAGGCAGTACACCCCCGTCACGCTCTCCAGGGCGTCGTAGTACGAGGGCATGATCTCGCGCCTGAATATGCGATCGAGCTTCGCGTAGGGCAGGTGCACGCGGTCGTAACCGCTAAACGTGTCGCCGCTGTAGAGCGCAGGCAGGATCTCCTTCACCGTCGCCTCGCCGAGGAACTTGTCGAGCCTGAACACGTAGAGCGAGAACTTGTTGCCCTTGTGGAGGTTGATGATGAGTCTCCCGAACAGGGGCGCGTAGGTCTCGAGAATCCGTACCGTCGCATATCCGTTCTCGCTCCCGTACTCAGGTGTGTCCACAATCTCGGCGGCAGACACGAAAAGCCACTCGTCCTGGCGGTAGAGGCGCATGAAGCTGAACACCCAGTTGCCCTCCCGGAAGTTCCTTCGGTCCGGCCTGTACCAGGTCCAGTACGAGCACCTCTTGGCCAGGCCGGCCGCTCTTTCGTCCTCCGGACGGTCGAGCCATCGGTCGATGAACGGCTCCTTGGTCTTTCCGTCGTTCATGTTCAGCTCGATCTTGCTGTTCTCAATCCGCTCTTCCGTGAGGTTGAGGATGCTGTTCAGAGGGATGTTCATGGCACACCTGCCCGCATAGCTGCAATTTACTAGTTCATTTTAGGCGAGAAGAACGCGCGGCGACCATTTCCGGCTATCGCACGTCCATACATACATGCACCATCATTTAGCTGCCGAGAAGAACGCCCGCGCCGCTACCCCCTCAGCACGTCGTCCATCATCGCGTAGCGCACCGCGTCGATCGAGTGGTCGTTGCCATCGGGAATGTCGTCCAGCCACGTCCCGTCGCGGTCGCGGTCGTACTCCTTGAGTCTGAACTCCTCGTAAGCCAGGGGCGCCCGCTCCGGGTCGATCACGATCTCGCGGAGCCCCGCCAGCCACTCGTAGGAGAGCCTGCGCATGTTGCTCTTCCTCGCAGGGCGCACCCGCAGCCCCGCCTCGCGCCGCCACACGGCCATGCTCTGCTTGCCGTCCGGCGTGTCGTCGCACCAGATTAGCTCGTCGTGGAGGTAGGCGTCCTCGCCCGGAGCGTCCGCGTAGGTGAGCGCGCCCGCCACCAGCGCCGCCGTCTCGGTAGGCGTCTTGCGGTTCGCCGACAGCTCGCCGAAGATCGTGAGCCTGCGCTCTCCGGGCTCCCACCCGCAGCGCACGAACCGCCAGGGATCCGGAAACCAGCCCCAGTCCACGCCGCACCGCGTGCGCGAGAAGCCCCGGCACGCCGCGTCGGACAGGCGCACCGAGACCACGTTGTTGAAGACAGAGCCCCCGGTCCCCGTGACCTCGCCTAGGTACTCCGAGCGCCACGCCTGCTCGTCGACCTCGCGCAGGTACTCCGCCTCCTCCACGAAGGGCCCGCCCAGCCACTCCGGGTGGCTCTCGACGACGTCGAGGTACGAGCTCTGCCGCACGAGCGTGTCCGCCCGCCGCTCCCGCTCCAGCTTCTCGCGGTTCACCCAGCTCCAGAGCGTCCTCGGCGGGTTGTAGCTGTAGAAGATCCAGAAGTCCTCGCCGCCGCGCCTGAGCGAGTTCAGGATGGAGCGCACCGCGTCGATTCCGTCGAACTGGTCCAGCTCCTCGAACCACGTCACCGCGCAGTACCCGCGCGTGAACTTCACGCCCTTGAGCTTCAAGGGGTCGTCGGCCCCGCGGAACACGACGCGCTGCCCCGTGGGCAGGTACGTGATCTCCATCGGCGAGATGCGGGCCCGGAACCACCGCTCGAGCCCCAGCTCCGCGATGGCCCACGTCACCTGCTGGAACACCGAGTCGCGCAGCGTGTTCGAGAAGCGCCGCACCACCACGGCGTTCGCCTCCGGTCGCGCCAGGAGGAGAAGGACGATGCACACGCTGATGAACGAGCTCTTCGTGGAGCCGCGTCCGCCGTGCAGCCAGTAGTGCGTGTGCCCGTGGGCCATCACGTCGCCGAGCACGTCGTGGAAGGCCGGGATCACGAGCGAGGAGGCGTCAATCATCGGCGCGCCCCTCGCCGAGCCCGTCCAGCGGCAGCGTCTGCTGCACCGGCTGGGCCACCACGCCGAGCACGATCCTCGGCGCCGCGTCCTCGCGGCCCTCGTCGCCCTTGCGCTCCGCCTTGCCGAACTCGTCGGGGTACTTGCGCTCCAGCAGCCACGCCGCCGCCGTCCAGTACTGGTTGCGCGCCAGTGCCGCCGAGCGGATCGTGGTGAGTAGCGTCCGCTTGAACGCCGACTCCTCCTTTTTTAGCCCCTCGCTTAACGCGCGCTGCAGCTTGTTCTTGGGATCTCCGATCCAGCGGTAGAACGTCGACTCGTGGATGCCCAGCGCGCAGATGATGTCGCCGTTGGAGAGGCCGTCCGCCTTGAGCGCAATAGCCTCGTCCACCATCTCCTGCGTCAGCTTCGGACGCCTCGCCATGCGAATCACCCCCGTGGAAGTCGATAGAGCCTCTCACGGTGGATTCTCCAGGCGCGTCACAAAGGCGACGAAAAAGGGCACCCCGAAGGGACCGTAAAGGCTCAATCGAGATGCCCCGCTTGAGGCGCTTGCGCGGGGGTCTCACCCGCGCCAGCCCCTCTTGATCCGCCTTCCGCCCCTGTTGCGTTCTCACGCGCCTCAGGCACCCCGAGGGGGAGCTTCAGACGTGGCGCCTGCATGTCTCGCAGGTGAGTCAAACAGCGCGCCGCGATCAAGGCCATTTTACCCGTCCAGCCTTACTTCTTCCGCTCCCTTCGTCCCTTGAGCCCGTACTTCCTGCACAGCCGCGAGTTGCGCTGTCGCATCATGTCCCGCTCGCGCCGAACCTCCTCGAGCTCGGCGGACTCCTCGGCGTGCGCCCGCTCGCGCTCCAGCTGCTCGTTGAAGGCGCGCTCCTGCTCCAGGTGGTAGCGCTCGGTGCAGAGCGGGCACATCCCGGTCTGCCGGTTGATCTTTACGCCCACGGCCCCGCACTGAGGGCACACCGTCTGCACGGCGAGCGAGCAGTGGATCCGCGACGCGCGCATCTCCACCGCCCGCACGGAGTGGGCAACGCCGCACCTGCGCTCGATCTCGGCGGCCGCGTAGGCCGCGCCCCGGAAGCTCACCTCGCGCAGGACGTCGTCCTGCTCCTCCGTCCACCAGCTCACGGCATCCACCTCCCGCCGCGTCTCAAGCCGCGCCGCGCCCCCGTCTCGCGCCCGCCTGAGACGCAGAACACCCCCGCCACCAGCGAGAACGCCGCCCGTCTCAACGTCTCGACCGAAACAGCACCCAAGGCCCCCGCGCGCGCATGCGCGCGCGTGCGCCCGCCCGCGCGCGAGAGCCCCCCATGTCTCGTCCCCGTCAAGACGTTGAGACATGAGGAGGGGACGCGCGCCCTCACCAGCCGCCAGGGGCGTCTCGACCCGTGTCTCAGCATGGCCCGCCCCCTTGAGACGGCGCCACCGAGGGCGGCGCGCCCGCCGAGCGCTCGAGCATGGCCTCCAGCGCCGCGTTGTCCACGCACACGCAGTACACCCGCGAGTCGCCGAAGCGCTTCTGCCGCGTGAACCCGCGCCCGGAGCCCGGCAGCAGCACGCCCTCGTCGGCCATGCGCCTGAGCGTCTTCTGCCGGTCGAAGTTGGCGCCCGCGAGCGCCTGGTCGAGCACGGACGAGAAGACCCACCAGCAGAAGCCGGGGCGGTCCCGGTACTGTTCCACCGAGCCCCAGCGCTCGAGCCGGTCCATCTCCGCCGAGCTCTCGAAGTGCAGGCGGTTGCGCACCAGCCACTCGGCCACGAACTGGATCGCCTTCACGTCGGTGTCGCCGCCGTCGGCGCCCGTGGCGTTCACGAGCGCCCAGCGTGCCATCAGCATCGCGCCCTCCAGGCACGCCGCCCAGTCGCTGCCCGGCGCGAACACGTAGAACTGCGCGAGGGCGTCCGCGAGCGCGAGCAGCGCCACGTTGTCGGCCTGCGGGTGCCCGCCGGCGGCGGCGCACACGGCGTCGCGCACGGAGGAGAACTGCCCCGCGTAGAAGGCCGCGTCGTTTCGCCTCAGCGCCGCCACGTATGCCCGCCCCGCGGTTCCGTGCTGCGCGGAGACGAGGTGGTGCATGGCCTGGGCGGCGCGCACGTCCCCGAAGGGCTCGGCGCAGAGCTCGAGGGTGCGGTTCGCCGCGCCCTGCTGCGTGGAGGAGCCCACGATGGGGATCTCGCCCGTGGCTATCGTCAGGCAGCGCCACGAGCCCGCCCTCATCATCGTCCGGTCGCTGTTCAGCGCGCCGCGCTCGTGCCCGAGCGAGAGCGAGTAGAGCAGGTCCTCCACGACCTGGCGCTTGCCCGCCTGGCCGCCCACGGCGCCCTTGCTCTGCAGCTCGTCGATGATCACGGGTATGTCGTGGAGCAGCGCCGCCGCGCGCACGATGCTCTTGGGCGTGTCCGCGAAGGTGCGGAAGTAGCTGTCCGCGCCCTCGGTGGGGTCGCCCCACACCGAGCCCGCCGCCTTGAGCGTCGGCGTCTTGCCGGAGCGCGAGCGCCCCCAGAGGTAGACGATGAAGGTCTGCACGCCCAGGAGCGACACCAGGGGCGAGGCGAAGCTCGCCGCCAGCACGCAGCGGAACGCCATGGAGGCCGCCCGCGCCGGCGCCACGCCCTCCACCCACGCCGCGAGCGTGCCCGCCGGCTCCATGAAGGGTCGTGCCTTCACCGCCTCGTCCGGGCTGGGGTCGAAGCGCACGCCGCCCTCGCCCAGGTCGTAGGGCATGAAGGCGGATAGAGGGCCGTCCGCCCACCCCAGGTGCACGACGCTCCTCGCGCGCGGCCGCGCCCAGCCGAAGCGGCGCTCCACGTCGGTCAGGTAGCGCACGACGTCCTTCGCGTTCGCGGACGAGACGTTGGCCCCGAGCGGCGCGAGCGCGCCGATCACCTTGCTCTGGTTGAGCAGCACCTCGCGGTCGAGCGCCCGCTCGCACACGCCGCCGGGGACCGTCACGCGCACGAGGGCGCGCACGTCTCCGGTGTCCACGTCCACGAGGTCGGCCGCGACCCAGGGCGCCGTCGACGTCACCGAGCGCGCGAGCTCCCCGTCGCGCCCGCGCACCCACAGCCGCCCGCGCGCGTCGACGAACCACCCCTCCACCGAGGGCGCGCTCTCGAAGTCCGGCGCCTCCTCGTCGGGGGAGGCTCCTCCGTCCGTGCCCGGCACAGCGGTCGAACACATGTTCTTGTCATTGGCGCGAGAAGGACGCGCTTGGCGAGAAGGACGGTCGGCCCGCCGCTCCCTCGGCCGGTAGAACTCCGTGCAGCCCTCCACGGCCCGCTCTATCGTCTGCGCGCCGTACGTGGTGCCGCCCCGGCGGCTGTCCCACTTGTCGCGCATGAGGCCGCTCCTGCGGAAGATCCGGTCCATGCGCGCGGCGTCGCCCGCGCACCAGAAGGCGAGGTGCGAGCACAGCGCCATGTCGGCCGCCGATCGGTCGCCGCCCTGCGCCGAGCAGTCGCCGGCCATGAGGGCGCGGATCGCGTCACCGCTGCGGGAGGCGTACATGCGCCCCAGCAGCGCCTCGTCGTCCATGTCCGCGCCGGCCGTGGGCGCCTCCGAGAGCGTCGGCTGCGCGGCGGCCCGCTCCGGCTCGATCCAGGTGCGGTACGCCCTCTCGACGACCTCGGGGTTGGAGCCCAGCGCACCGCGACCCTCGAAGACGTCCCCCGTCACCGTGAAGTAGCGGTCGTGGTCGTACATCTCCACCACGCGCCCGCCGGGCTGCCCCTTCCTCGAGCGCTGAGCCCAGTCGGGCTTCGCGCCCCGGAAGATCAGGTGCAGGCCGTCGCCGGAGGGCGAGACCTCCGTGTAGGTGCCTGCCTCCTCGACCACCCAGCGGTACGCGGCATCCAAAACCCCGTCCTCGATCACGTGGTCGAGGTCGAGCCCCGTGAAGGCGCGGTCGGGCCCGAAGACGAACCCCACGCCGTCGCAGCGCCAGCGGCTGACGGCCGCCACGGCCTCCTCGAATGTCGCCCAGGTCGCCGGGTCGGTGCTCTTGGCCATGCGCCCGTTCGCCGCGCACACCGGCAGCTTCGTCGTCTTGCCGCCGCGCTCCTCGCGCCGCCAGCACACCCAGCGCGCCTCGGCCTTGAGCTCCGCAGGGACGCGTGCCAGCGCGTCGGCGACGGAGCCCGCCCCGCGTGGGCTACTCGCGGCCCTCTCCGTCATGCGAGGCCCCTTTCTTCGCGTTCTTGAAGATCACGTCGCGGCAGATCCGCCAGCGACCGTTCACCTTGTCGGCGGGGATCCGCCCCTCGCGTATTCCGCGCGTGATGGATCCCTCGTGCTCGCCCGTCACGTCGGCGAGCTGCTTGGGGGTCATGAAGTACGGCAGCTCCTCGAAACTCATCTCTCGCTCCCTCTCATCCGATTTGCCTCTGGACCGCACGCTCGGCTCCGCCCCGTCTGTCACGAAGTGGCACGTTTCGTCGCCGTGCAGCGGTAGAATATCACAGGAATTGTCAACAAGTGAGATTCTTTGCAAGTTTTGAGGTAGAATGACCCTATACGATTGAACGGATTGTCAGCGAGTGATAGAATCTGTTGCGAAGCGTAACAACGAGACGGAGGGACCGAGGGCACCCCTCCACAGGACGAACACATCCGAGAGAGGCGGAGGGCATGGCGAGCAACCTTCTGAAGCTCCGCAAGGCGGCGGGCTACAAGAACTCCAACGAGTTCGCGGTGGAGTACGAGATACCGACCTCCACCTACGCGCGCTACGAGTCCAACCCCGACAAGATCCCCATGGGCGCGGCCCGGCAGCTCGCGGACATCTTCGGCACCACCATCGACGCCATCGTCGACCGCGAGGCGCCCGACCCCGCGTGCATGCGCGGCGAGGTGCAGCTCGAATACGACGGGCTCACGCCCGAGGCGCGGCAGCTCGCCGACGAGCTCCGCGAGTTCGTGCTCATGAAGGACGCCAAGATCCGAGAGCGCAGGCGCCGCGAGGAGGAGCGCCCCTACGAGGCGCTCTGCTACCAGTACGAGCAGCAGATGCTCTCCCAGATGCGCGACGGCGCCGCCTTCGGCGAGCTCGTCGCGTTCGACAGCGCCGAGGCGGCGCGCGCCGCCTTCGAGTCCTTCCTCCGGGAGCAGGCGGCGAAGAAGCGCGGCAAGCACCCGCTCAAGGCGCAGGAGCTCATCGACAACAGGACCATCGAGAAGATCATGGCGGCCTACGACCGCACCCACGGCGAGTTCGAGCTCGACGGCATGCATGTGCTGTGGGGCTCCGTCGACCACGGCGTCATGGTCGAGTACGACTCCGCGGAGAGCGCGAGGGGAGGTGACGCGAGGGAGTAGAGGCCCAGAAACAGGTGGGCCCGCGGGAGCTGGCACTCCCACGGGCCCGGCGTCCGGTCCAGAGGCAAATCCAGAAGGGACGGTGACAAGTATATGTCACTGACTGCAACCTCCCAAACCCCCTACAAGCCCATCAGCGGCAAAAGAACACTCCAGCGCCTGCGCCGCGAGGCGGGCTACCGCTCCGCGAAGGAGTTCGCCGAGGCGCTCGGCATCCCCGGCTCCACCTACGCGCGCTACGAGCGCGCCGGCGACGGCGCCGACTGCGGCATCCCGCTGCCCGCCGCGTGGCAAATCGCGGACAAGCTGGGCTGCTCCATCGACCTCGTCATCGGCCGCGAGGACATCGACGCGCCCGAGCCCGAGGGCATCCAGCCCCGCTACGAAGCCCTCAGCCCCGAGGGCCGCGCCCTCGTGGACAGCTACCTCTCCTACGTGGAGCTCGGCGAGCGCGCCGCCCGCTCCCAGGGAAGGCGGTGAGCGCCATGGCCAAGGAAGAGAAGAACCTCAGCGTCGTCTCCTTCTCCCTCACGGACGGCTCCGGGAACGAGGTCCCCGTCGTCGCCCTCGTCGCCGCCCCGGGCGAGGCCCTGCACCTCGACGAGCCCTGGCAGCGCGAGCTCGCCCGCGACCTCGAGTGGCACTACCGCCCGCCCTACGTCGTCGTCGGGGACGGTGAGTAGCCATGGCAAAGGTCACCGGCGAGGGCTCCATCATCCAGATGGAGAAGGACAAGCCAAAGTCCAAGTGCCGCAAGTGGCAGCTCCGCGTGCCCATCGGGCTCAACCCGCGCACGGGGAAGTACCAGCAGAAGACGCGTGTGGTCGAGGGGACCTTCACCAAGGCAAAGGCCGACCTGCGCGAGTTCATCAAGGAGATCGAGCACGACGAGGTGCAGGGCCGTACGTCCTACACCTTCGAAGAGTACTGCATGCGCTACCTCGAGATCCGCGCCGCCAAGAAGGAGGTCGCCCCCACCACGCAGGTGCGGCAGGAGTGGCAGTTCAGGGCCGCCATCCGCCACATCGGGAAGGTCAACCTAGCCGCCGTCACGCCCGCAATGCTCGACGACATGTACATCGCGATGCTCAAGGGCGACACGCTTTCCGGAAGACCTTCGAGCGGATCCTACGTCAACCAGATCCACGACAACATAACGCTCGTGTTCGAGCACGCCATCAAGGAGGGGATCCTCGTGAAGAACCCGTGCGACGCAGCCAACCCTCCCAAGATGGACACGCGCGAGAAGCGCGCCATGAAGCCCGAGCAGATCCAGGAGCTCATCGAGGGGCTCGACCCCGAGGTGCCGCGCGAGTGCGCCTATCTCGTCGCCATCACGATGGGGCTCAGGCGCGGTGAGGTCTGCGGCCTGTCATGGAAGGACATCGACTTCGAGAACGGGATCGTCGACGTGAGCCACAGCTTCGACGGGCTCGGCAACCTCAAGGAGACCAAGACCAAGGCCGGCATGCGCCTGCTACCCCTGCCCGAGGTGACGCGCGAGGCGCTGCTCAGACAGAAGGCCGCCCAGGCAGAGCAGTTCGCGAAGACGAACCAGTGGCGCAAGCCGGAGGAGGGCTACCTGGAGCAGACCGAGGAGACCCCCGTCATCGCCACGCACTACGGCGAACGCGTGACGCCTGGCTCCCTCAGCCGCTGGTGGTCGATCGACCGCGAGCGCTTTGGGCTCGACGGCTGGAGCTTCCACGAGCTGAGGCACTCCTACCTCACCCTGCTCGCGCTCAACGGCGTGCACCCGAAGGTCATGCAGGAGCTCGCGGGCCATTACAGCTCCCAGATCACGATGGACATCTATACGCACGTTAACCTCGACGCAAAGAAGGAGGCGGTGGCCGCGGTGTCGAAGGTGTTCTGAGTCGGGGAGGGACGCGTCTCTCCATCCTGAGAACCAGCGTCCCGATTCTTCCAAGATTCTTCCATGCAAGCCCGCAAGAAATCTGACAACCGAATCAACAAAGCCCTGACCTGCCCAAACGGAGCTGCGAAATTCAAGCTCAACCAACTGCTAGTATCGAGTGGGAATAGCGCATGTAAAATAACCCCCATGTAAAATAACCCCAGCGACTTTTTTACACGGGGCGTCCTGCGATTTCGCGGTCGCCCCTGAGTCTTTGGCGGGATGGGTTGGTTGGGGACGGGTTCAATCCAACCCATTTGGGCGAGACGTTGAGTCGCTGGAGACGAATGTTAAAAAACCCCTGGGGTATTTTTACATCAGCACGGGGAAGCGCTGGACGTATCGAAGGTCGCAGGTCAAGGGCGTCGCTCAACATGGAAGACAGCATCATCGTCACGGTGCCAAAGGGTTTCGCCCGGCTCATGCTCGGTGGCGCAGCGCTGCTCTGCCTCGTTCCCGCGGGGTTTGCGCTTGCCGGCGAACTGCCGCCTGCCGGAGCGGTTATATTCGCGCTCCTTATCGCACCTTTTATCATCGCCGGAGTGTTGTGGCCGCGGTTCCGGGTCGTCGTGCGCCAGGGTGTGGTGACCGTCCGTCCGTGCTTCGGCCGCGCGTGGCAGTTCGAAGTTGCCGACATCACGAGGGTCGTGCGTCGCGTGAACCCGAACAGCAGCACGGGCGCGCTCGCCAAGATGACCGTGTGGGCGGGGCGTCGCCGCGTGTCCGTCGAGGCGCTCATGCGGGGAAGCGAAGCGTTCTGGACGTACATCGAACGCAACGTCGATCCGGGTAGAATCATCACCAAAGGGCATGCGAGGGCGAGCGATCAAGACGCGCTTTGAGCTTGCCCGTACAGCGCTTGTGTCTTGGGATGGAAGGGAGCCTGCTATGCCCACGTCGGAATGGCTGCACCGCTACGAATCCGTTAAAGAACGGCTTGCCTGCACAATCGACCTCGAAGCCTATTTCACGGAAACGGCTATCGGGGGCATGACGGTCGACGTGCTAAACATCGGTTCCGTTTCCATTCCCACGGGAGAGCTCATCGCTTGCGACCCGCTTGTCGAGCTAGAAGATGCCCGCCCGTATCTCCAGACCGTTCCCGCCGGAACCTATACGGTAACGATCTGCGTCGTGTCGAGCGAGCTCTATGGCGACCGCTATGCTTGCGTCAAGATGGCGATTAGCGACGAGCGGCCGGTTCGCTACGATCTGGGTACGGTGGGCGACGAGGATCTTGAAGACCTTGAGGACGATACGTTCTTCGGCTTCTTCGTGGATGCAGGCATGGGGTGCATTGCGGACGTCCGCACCCAGGAGGCGTTCCGGGCGTATTGGGCGAAGCGTTTGGAGGAAGACGAGAGCATCGATCCCTACAACGACCTGTTCTTCGACTTGCTCGACGAGAGCGCGCGCGAGCACCCCCGCTACCAGCGCGAGGGTGGCGACTGGGTCAACTGGACCGTGCCGGGGACGGAGTGCAACCTCGCCGCGTTTACCGCCGGTTGGGGCGACGGGGTCTACCCGGTCTACTTCGGCTACGACGCCCAAGGTAAGGTGTGCGGCGTGTACGTCCACCTCATCGATATCGCGACGTGCTACGAAAAGTGACACGACGGGTCGCTGGCACCGTCCGATCGGCTCGATGGGCCGGCCGAGGCTGGATTTAACGTTGTGCTGGGTGGGCGCTTTTACCCTTGCCGACAGCAGCTGCCCACCTTCGTCCGGCGTGGTGTTCATGTACTGAAAGCCGTTTTCGAGCGTGTTCGTGCGCAAGATGCGCACGTCGAGGGGCGGTACGTCGTAGGAGGCCGTCGCGTCGTTAGGGGGGTTTGAGTCACACGGACCCGACTCCAATGGCTCGCCCCTCCATCCTGCGGGTTTGTCCTTGTCCGGGTGGGCGGGTATCCCTATACGGCTTCGAATAAAACGCCTGTGGCGAGGTAGCCAAGCGACTGCGCGTCGCGGTTCTCGATGTAAAAAAGTCGCTGGGGTTATTATAGGACGCGCAGCAGAACGAGGACGGAACCCCAGGCAGGGTTTACAGCTCTGACGATTTCGCCGCTATGTTCTCGGGGTTCTGGGGTGATGGGATTATCCCGAACGTCTCAACCGCCCTTCTGGTTGAGCCTATCGAGAACTCATTCGCGGTGGTCGTGAATCCGGGTGACGCTTTTATCAAGGGGCGCTTCTACCAGAGCACAGAGAATAAGCAGTTCACCCTTTCCAACGGTAACGCAGAGGAGCGGGTGGACTACATAGCCCTCCGCTTCGACTCCGAGAAGCGCGGCGTCTATTTGAGTACCTAGAGGGCGCTGAGGGGCGGGGAAGTCCCTTATACGCCCGCTCAGGCTCACTCTTCGACCTGCTCTTGGCAAAGATCACCGTTCCCGCCAACGCCCAGTACCTCACCGACGAAATGGTGAGGACTTGCGGGGAACTACCGATTGCCCTTGGATAAACCTACGCTTCGACTTGGACGCCATAGTTTCCAGCTTCGAATCTTGGTATACGGATATGCGGGAACTCTTGGACGAAGATGTAGCCGTCCAGCTGCAGAACGAGATTGGCGAGCTTGAGACAAAGCACGACAGGGACGTTGCCGCCCTCAACCAGTCGATAGCCAACCTAGTCGTTCAGAACCAGCAGCTCCAAGAGCAGCTAGGGAGTAGATTATTAACGCGCCAATTTTCGTAAAAAAGCGAAGATTGGTGCGTTAACAGCCAAATAACGTCCCTTGGCTCTATCGGATGCCTTGTTGCGAGAATTCATTATGAGTATGTCAACGGATGCTACATCTGCAGGCAGCTTGCAATGGCTCAAATGTGATTGGTGAAATGAGGGTGGACGTCTTTTCGCATCTGTGGATGCCAAATAGCAGACGAAAGTACGGGGCGTCCGCGATCGCCAAAAGTGCACTACATAGGTGAGAGCATGCCTGTGGGAGCCCACGTTTCCTTACGCCAATCAGTGCGAAACTGTTCGCACCGACGAATAGAACTCGATGCCGGTCTTGTGCCATAGTGTTCGTCGAAACGAATGGAATCGTGCTGGAGCGCGCAACTGCGCAGGGTCGAGGGCTGGCATGGAGTACATAAGCGTGAAGGAGGCCGCGCGCCGCTGGAACGTGACGGAGCGTCTGGTACAGAGGCTGTGCGCGGAGGGTCGCATCGAGGGCGCCGGGAAGTTCGGCGGTTCATGGGGGATTCCCGTGAACGCGCGCAAACCCGACGATCCGCGCCGCGCCGGTGTCGGGCCCGCCGCCCCTCAGCGACCGCGACGCGCGCGGGGTGCGCACGCGAACCTCATGCCGCTCATGAACACGGCGTTCGAGTTGGGTCATTGCAGGGAGTTCGTGGAATCCTTCGAGGAAGGGTCGCGTCGCGACATCGCTCGTGCGGAGTACGCTTACTTTAGCGGCATGCCCGATAAGGCCGTTGCCGTGGCGGAGCGTTATCTGGAGAGCGAGGACTTCGACTCTCGACTTTCGGCTTGCCTTATCTGCGCCTACGCGAACCTGCCGCTCGGCCGTATCGAGCGGGCGCGAGATGCGCTCGAGAAGGCGCGCGGCGCGATCGTGGCGGCATTCGCCGAGAATCCGCAGCTGCGCGCCGCGGAGGCGTTCATCGCCCAGGCTGCGAGCGTGCTTCTGCATCTGCCCGCACCCGAGGGGCTGCCTCATGCGCAGGACGTGCTGCCGCTCCTGCCGCCCGGGCTGCGGGCGTTCGCGTGCTATGTGCAGGCGCATGCCGTGTACCTCGCGGGCGACTACGCGCAGAGCCTCGGCATCGCCCAGACCGTGCTCATGACGCAGGAGGACGTCTATCCCATTCCCTCCATCTACCTGCACCTCATCGCCGTCATGGATCTCATGAGCCTGCGCGAGGTCGAACGTGCCCGTGAGCACCTGCTCGCAGCGTGGGAGCTCGCGCGGCCGGATGACCTCATCGAGCCTTTCGGCGAACATCACGGGCTTCTCGGCGGCATGCTCGAGGCCGCAATCAAGCCCGGGTGGCCGGAGGATTTCAGGCGCATCATCGAGATCACGTATTGCTTTTCCGCCGGCTGGCGCCGCATTCATAACCCTGCGACCGGCGACGACGTGGCAGACGGCCTCACCACCACGGAGTTCGCCGCGTCCATGCTCGCCGCGCGCGGCTGGACGAACCAAGAGATCGCACAGCATATGGGCGTCTCGGTGAACACCGTGAAGAGCTACATCTCGCGCTCGCTCACCAAGCTCGGCATCTCACGACGGCAAGATCTGGGCAAATTCATGCTGTCCTGACGAGGGAGCTCGCCCGTTTTTCCCTTCGGGAGGGTGATGCGCTCGGTACCGTTCTCGCTGAAAATCAGACATGTTTCTGTGTATTCCGTCGTTCGGAATGGATTGGCGAAAAGGACGGTAGGTTATGGGAAAGAGGGTCGTGGCGGTGCTGACCTGCTTGCTGGCGGCGATACTGTTGCTTCCGGCGACGGCGTTCGCGCAAGACTTCACGCCGAATGCGTGGCTTGACGATGACGGCGTGCTGCACTGGGATGCAGAGGGGGAGTATTACAGCGGGATCGACCTTTATCCTCTGATGTTCGGGCCGAATAGCGACGATTCGTGCATGCCCCCCGTGAACGGGGAGTACTCCTACGATATCGAGAACCTCTTCCAGGCTGCGGAGCAGTTCTACGCCATCGCGGGAAGTGTCGAAGGTCTTAACGGATACCATCCCGTTACGTTCGTGTACTACGAGAAGCAGCAAGACGACACCATGAAGGAGGTCGGCCGCGCGGAGGGCACCTATAGCTACCTCTACACGACCGGGCAGCTCGTGCAGCTCGCTACGCCCTCCAACCTCACCTGGACGGGCGGCGGGTTCACCGCTTCGTGGGACGCCGTCGCGAACGCTGCGGAGTACCGGGTCACCTTCTACGAGACGACCGCAGACGGCAGCACGAGCCAGGTGGGTTCTACTACCATCGCGGATACCAGCTGCGAGCTCACGTCCGTCGTTACCGCGCCGAAAAACGGCGCTACCTACGCCTTCGACGTTCGCGCCTGGGGTCCCGAGGAAAACTACGAGTATCGTGCGAGCGAAACCAGCGCGAAGAGCGCGGCGAGCGCGGCTTGGAAGACTCCGGTGGTCGAGTACGGTCTGTCCGTCGGCGGTGTTGACGTGACGAGCGAGAACGCGGCGGATGTGCTCGGCGACAACACGGTGTCTTACGACCCGAAGACGCAGACACTCACACTTAACGGCGCGAAGATCACGGGTACCGATCAAGCTGGACTTGCCATCGAGACCGATCAGACTGTCGATGTCGGTCCGATCACCATAGAGCTTGTGGGGGAAAATTCGTGTGGCTCCATCTGGGCTCGTTGGGGGTCTCCGCTTACCATAACCGGTGAGGGCTCTCTGACCGTCAAGGAAACCGCTTTGGGTTGTGCTGCGGTGCAGTCCCAGGAAGATATCACCATCGATGGGGCGGAGCTCGTCGTGACTTCCGGCGAGGGCGGTATCCATAGCAACGGCGGGAGCGTTGCCATCGGGAACGGTGCGCAGGTGAACGTGAAGGTCGAGGGCGTCGATGCCTACTATGCCGTATGGGCACAGAAGAATGTCGAGGTGATGGACGAGAACACGAAGCTCGAGGCCACGACAAACGATACGGATGCGCCGGTAGGCGATGAAGGGCATTACGCCATCCATGCCGACACGGGTACGGTGACGATCGGTTCGGGCGCTTACGTGGAAGCCGGGGCCACCGTGTATTCCCAGCAGCAGCTCACGGTGACGGGGAACGGTACCGTACTCGATGTCGTGGGGACGGCAGCAGGCCGAACCGCCGTGAGCGGTCAAGCGACGGTTTCCATCGAGGACGGCGCGAAGGTGGAGGCGACGGGGCGGTTCTATGGCAAGAACGGCATCTCCGTCACGGACAGTTCGCTCACGGTCAATTCGATCGGCGACTACTTTGCCATCGACGCGCAGGGGCCGATCACCGCGACCAACTCGACCCTCAATGCCACGTGTGACGGAACGATCGCTGTCTACATTTGGGACAACGATAGCCCGATGACGTTTACGAACAGCACCGTCACCACGACCTCTGCTAACAGCTATGCGCTCTATGCGCTTGCCGGCGGTATCGAGGTGAGCGGCGGCTCGCTTACCCTCAACGCGCCGGAGAGCTATGCGACCTACACCACCGGTGACCTTACGGTTAAAGATGGTGCCCAGCTCACGTTGACGAATGTGGCGCACGGTCTCGCCGCTGCCGGCACCGTCGAGCTCGATAACGCGACGGGGACGGTTACAGCGGGCAACGCCGCGTTGTACTCCGACGGCAAGGACGTGGTTATCGAGAACTGCTCGGATCTCGTGCTTTCGGGCAAGATGACCGTTAATGCTCAAAGGGGCGGTATCTCGATTAGCGAGTCCGATCTCAACGTTTCCGGTACCGATGCGATCTACGCGAAGCAGGACCTCTCCATCACGGATTCGCAGATCGAGGTCATCGCAACCGGGCGTCCTATCGCTGGCGGCTCCGTGACCATCTCCGGTGAAACGACCGATATCGATGCCACGGGTGGCTGGTATATCGGTGCCAGCGACGAGCTCGTCATCTCCGGCGGCAAGGTTACGGTCGATGTGACCACCGACCCGGATGAGAGCGTCATGGGTGCACTCTACGGCAACAACGCCGTCCGCATCAGCGGCGGCACCGTGGACGCGACCGTTTCCCAGTCTGACGACGCCGACATCACCTATGCCCTCATGACCAACGGCGTGGCCGAGTTCACGGGCGGCACCACCACGCTTAAGGGCGGTGACGGCGCCATCTACGTGTCCAAGAACGGCGGCAGCGTCAGCTTCGGCAGCAATCCCGCGTGGTATCAGTGGGCGACATCGCCGACAGGTGAGGTTGTACGCGCTGAGGACGATTCGTATTCCTACGCTGAGGATAAGAGCACCTACCTGCGGATCGAGCCCGCCACACCCCTCTACGAGCTTCGCGTCCAGGGCGGCACGGGTGGCGGTATGTATGCCGAGGGTGCCGAGGTGACCATCTCCACCGAGGAGTATGACGACTACGGACACTTCACCGGTTGGTACGTGGTGGACACGGGCGGCGGCAAGTTCGAGGATCGGCACGACGCCACGACAACCTTCACGATGCCGGCAAATGACACGAACGTCGTCGCGGGTTACGAGGATCATGAACTGGTGCGCCACGACGCCAAGGCGCCCACCTGCACCGAGCCCGGCTGGGAGGCGTACGTTACCTGTGAGGGCTGCGACTACACGACGTACGTGGAGATTCCCGCCGCCGGTCACACTTACGAGGACGGCACGTGCGTCGACTGCGGAGCGGAGGACCCGGACTATCAGGAGCCCGAGCAGCCTGGAGGGACCGAGGAGCCCGAGGAGCCCGATCAGCCCGGTGATCCTGGCGAACCCGAGCGGCCCGGCGAGCCTGAGGAGCCCGGTGATCCTGGCGAGTCCGAGGAACCCGAGCAGCCCGCCGAGCCTGAGACTCCCGAGCAGCCCGGAGCTGCCGACGGGGGCGGCTCCCTCATCCCCGCGACGGGGGACGCGTCCGCGCTCCTCGCGGCAGTGCCCGCCCTCGGCGGTGCCGCCGTGCTCGCCGCGGGCGTGCTCATGAGGCGCAGGCGCTAGGGCGGTACAACCGATTGACGACGGGGCGGGCGCTCGGAGACGGGCGCCCGCCCTTTGCCGTGAAAGCCCTACCGATCGAGCAGCCAGTCGAGGGCGTATACCTGGCGTATGCCCTCGTGCGAGACGGGCCGCACGTCGTCCAGGGTGATGAGGTACTTTGGATGGTTGTCTCGCAGCGCGGCGAGGGGCGCTATCTCGCGCTCGAGCGTGCGAGAGTCAGCGACGGATTCTGCCACCTGGTAGTAGGCCTTACCCGAGGGGCCGTTCGTTACAAAGTCGATTTCGCTCCCCGGTAGTTTTCCGACGTATACCTCACCTTCGCGTCTGCGAAGTTCGAGATATACGACATTCTCGAGTATCCGTCCTGTATCCCGTACCGTGTCCGAGCAGGATAAACGACGCATGCCCAGGTCGGTAGCATAGTATTTCCTCTCTTGCTTGAGGATTCGTTTTCCGCGCAGATCGAAACGTGCGACTTCGTAAAATAAGTAGCTTGCGCACAGGCCTTGCACGTAGTCGGAGACGGTAGCAGACGATATCTTGTTTCCAGCGGAGGTCATGGCGTCGGCTATGCCTTTGGGCGTGGAGAGGTTGCCGATGTTATCGAACAGGAAATCGGTGACGGCGTTTAGGTTGGCGGCATTGGCAACGTTGAGCCGTTCGGCGACGTCCTTTAGCAGTACGGTATTGAGGATTCCCGATAGGTAGTCATGCACGAGGGCATCGTTTCCGGCGATTGCGGTTACAGCGGGGAGCGAGCCGTCGTGAAGGTAATCGGACCAGCTCCGCATAAGGCTGCGCCCATCATCGCCGAAGGCGAATCGATACTCGGCAAATGAAAGGGGAAGCATCTCGATTTCTATATAACGGCCGGAGAGGAGTGTGGCAAGTGTCCCTCGAAGGAGCTTGGAATTCGAGCCTGTGATGTAGAGGTCAATTCCCGGTCGTGCATAGAGACTGTCGACGGCTTTCTCGAATGAGGGGACGTTTTGGACCTCATCGATGATGACATAGGTTGTTTGACCAGGTACTATATGTTGGAGTACCTCGGCGTGCAGTGCGTGGTACTCAAGCAGGTGCTCGTTTTCCAAGAGCTCGAGGTTGAGGTGCACGATGCGTTGCGGAGCCACGCCTGACGAGATGAGCTCCTCTTTCCAGAGCTCCATAAGGGTCGACTTGCCGCACCTGCGGATGCCTGAGATTACTTTGATGACGTCTCTATCGCGCCATCGGCGGAGCTTTGCGAGGTAAGTTGGGCGATCGATGTACGGCATGGAAGCTCCAATTTGAAATGCATTTTAATTATAGTCGATAGTATCACTGAAATTGAAATACATTTCAATATTTAGCACCATATAACGTTGAGACTCGTGCTGCTTCGGCAAGATGTCGAGAGGTCGGCTCGAAATCGGTATGCTCGCGCCTTGAGCTTCGTATCGTGCGCAGCGATGCGTTCGCCCTACTGCTTCTACCGCTCAAGCTGGGGCGATGCGTGGAATGCGGGTTCCGGGGAACAATACAAGCGGGTAAGGTGCGCCGTCCGGTGCTGAGGCTGGAAGGAGTTCACCATGAAGATGGATGTGAAGCTCCGCAGGTTCTTGGTATTCGCGTTGGTTGCGTTCGCTGTCGGCGTATGTGCACCCGCGACGGCGGTCGCGGTGGGGGACGAGCCCGGAAATCCTCCGGTTACCGATACGGTGGAACCGGCGGGCGGCTACTGGACGATTGACGATGCCGGTGCGTTGATTCCTGCCGGCGAAGAAGAGTGCGACGTGCATTACAACGGCGAGGGGCTTCTCGTTATCCGGGATGCCGTGCCCGACGATGCGCTGCAGGCCATCGTGGATGAGCTGGGAATCGCGCCTTCGGATGAAGATGGCTCCGGCCTTATCGTTTTCAATGGCGATGCGGGTGCCGTCCACGGTGACGCGACCTTGACGGGCGATCTGGTCGTTGGCGAGGGGCAGACCCTCACCGTGCCGGAAGATACGATCCTCACGATTCCCGAGGGTGTGACGTTGACGAACGAAGGGACCTTGGAGGTTCTCGGTTCAGTGACCGCTGCGGGTACCATTGCCGGCGCGGGCACTGTCGTCGGTGCCGAGCGCATCGATACGCCCGATCCTGTGAGCGTTGTCCCGACGGCGATCGAGGAGCAGCCGGATGACGTTACCGTCGCGGCTGGCGGGGATGCCACCGCCTCGATCGTGGCCAGTGGTACCGGCTTGAGCTATCAGTGGCAGTACAGTGCCGATGGCGGTACGACGTGGGTAAATCTGGACGGTGCCACCGCCGAGAGCTGCACGTATTCCGGCGTGACCGTCGACATGGACGGATACGTGTTCCGTTGCGTGGTGACGGGCGAGGGCGGTTCCGTGACGAGCGAGGTCGCCACCTTGACCGTGACACACGACCACCAGCTGATCGAAGTCGAGGCCAAGGCGCCCACGTGCACCGATGACGGCAACATCGCGTACTGGTACTGCGACGGCTGTGGGTGCTATTACCGCGACGCCGCCGGCACGGACGAGATCGCGGAGGAACAGACCGTCGATCCCGCGACCGATCACGTTCCCGCGGCCACATGGTCGAGCGACGAGCACGGCCATTGGCATGCGTGTGAAAACGGGTGCGGTGCCAAGCTGAACTATGCCGAGCATACAACTGTGGTCGAAGGCAAGAAGGACGCCACGTGCACCAAGGATGGCTACACGGGCGATACGACGTGCTCCATCTGCGGATACGAGATCGCCACGGGCAAGGTCGTCCGCGCGCTGGAGCACAGCTTCACGACTTACGTGTCCAACGACGATGCGACGTGTACGAAGGACGGCACGGAGACGGCGACCTGCGACAACGGTTGCGGTGCGACCGATACGCGTACCGATAAGGGCTCCAAACTCGACCACAAGGTGACGACCGTGGGCGCGGTGGATCCGACGTGCACCGAGAAGGGCTATACGGGCGACAAGGTCTGCGAGCTTTGCGACAAGGTGCTCGAGAAGGGCAAGGCGGTCGACGCTTCCGGTCACGAGTGGGGCGAGCCGACGTGGTGCTGGTCCGAGGACGGCGAGAAGTTCGTGGCGACCTTCACATGCGAGCGCGATGCCGACCATACCAAGGTGCTGACGGCGACGCCGAAGGTGACCGTGAAGACGAAGCCGACCTGCACCAAGACGGGCGAGCGCCTCTATAAGGGAACGGTGAAGCTCGACGGCGTCGAGTATTCCGCGAAGGCGACGGGAACGATCGCCGCGACCGGCCACGATTTCGAGGACGGCGTCTGCACCGTCTGCGGAAAGAAGGATCCCGACTACGTCAAGTGGGCGAAGGACAAGGAGATCCTTCCCGCCACCGGCGACATGGTCATGGTGGGCGTGATCGGTGTCGCCCTCGTCGGTGTGCTGGCCCTGGGCGCCGGCGTGCTCCTAAAGCGTCGCAAGTAACAGGTGAAAAACGCTAGACGTAGCATCGCATCCCATGGGCGGGCGTCCTGCACGGGGACGCCCGCTTTTGCATGTAAAATAACCCCAGGGGTTTTATTACAACACGACGTAATACCTAATCTGCTGTAGCCATGGGTGTGGGTCAAATAAGGTGCATGCTTAACCTTAGACTGTCCGTGCGCAGGGCCTGAGCTTGCATATTCGTAAGCGGGTTGTTCATGAGATAATTCGATGGTCCAGATAGCTGATGCAAGCTTGTTCGTTTTCGTCGCTTGACGCGCGGGTGGTCTAGTTCGCTCATGTGAAGGATGGGGCGCATATGAAGATGACGCGGGAGCTCCGAACGGCGCTCGATAGATTGAATGACGAGCAACGGCGGGCGGTCGAGTACTTGGATGGTCCGCTGTTGGTGATAGCCGGCCCCGGTACGGGCAAGACGCAGCTTCTGAGCCTGAGGGCGGCCAACATCCTCATCAAGCGCGACGCCGCTCCCAAGAACATCCTCTGCCTCACGTATACCGAGGCTGGCGCCGATGCCATGCGCTCCCGCCTGATCGAGCTTATCGGCAGAGACGCGTACGGCATTCAGGTGAGCACCTTCCACGGGTTTGCCAGCAGCATCCGTGTGGCTCATCCGGAAAGCTTTCCCCGTCCCGCCTCCGACCAGCTCGTCACGAACCTTCGACAAGCGGAGGTCATGGACGAACTGCTCAAGACGCTGCCGTTTGGGTCTCCGCTCTCAAGCATCGGTAGGGGCGGCGTTGCGCACTTCTCGCGGGAGATGCTCGCCTTTGTCTCAAAGGTCAAGCGCAGCGGTATTTCCTACGAGACGCTTTCCAAGATTGCCGAGCAGAACATCCATGCCGTGGATTGGCTTGAGCAAAACTCCTCGCTTTGCGACATCGCCGCTATGACGGCGAGCGTGCGCGTCGCGGAGCGCTTTGAGGCAGAGATCGAGCGTGCCTGCGGGGATGCTCCTGACGAGCTCAAGCGTCCCGTAGTCATCACTCCTGGAATCTACGTGCCCTTTACCACAAGTCTGCGCAACACCGTGCGACGTACCGAGCTCGTGGACGAGAACGGGAAGACCACGGGCTACACAAGCGTCCGGAAGACGTTCTTCGAGGGAAGCAACAGAGAGGGGAGGCGCCTCCGCATTCGGAAGGAGAGCGAGCGGCTTCTTGCTGCCTGCTCGGTTGCCCAGCGCTACCAGGAAATCCTCGACAGCCAGCACCTCTACGACTTTGACGACATGATCGCCGACTTTGTAAAGGCAGTCGAGGAAGACGACAACCTGCGTCAGGAGCTTCAGGACACCTATACCTATATCCAGGTGGACGAGTTTCAGGACACCAACGGCGCTCAGATGAGAATCGTCGAGCTCCTCTGCGAGGGCCTCGCGTGCCCCAACGTCATGGCGGTGGGCGATGACGACCAGGCTATCATGCGCTTCCAGGGCGCGACCATCGAGTGCATCAACCAGTTCGTCGATCGCTACTACCCGCAGAGTGTCGTGCTCATGACCAACTACCGCTCCACTCCGGACATCGTCGAACTTGGCCAGCGGGTGGCGGTGCAGGTTGAGCGCCGTCTCGCCGCAAGCGAGGACAAAGCGATTCGGGCCAACTGCCCCCGGGGAGACCAGACCGAGTTCTCCGAGACCGTCTTTCAGAGTAAGGCGGAGGAGTATGCCGCCCTGGCGCGTGACATCCGCGAGCGCTTCGATGGCGGCTACCTCAATACCTGCGATGATCCCGATAAGGCGATCGCGGTGATCTCGCCCAAGCATGCCGTTCTGAAGGCGCTCATCCCGTATCTTGTTGCGGAGGATGTGCCCTTCTCGTACCGTCAGACGCAGGACCTCTTTGCATCCGAGCGCATGCAGACCATGCTCGCACTGGTCCGCTGTGTCTGCGCGCTCTCGCAGGGGCGGACGCAGGTTGCCGCGAGCTGTCTGCCCCAGATCGTGTGCGCGCCCGAGCTGGGTGGCGACCACCCGAGCTCGGTGCGCTTTGCCCTCAACGCGCGCAGGGAGCACCACGGCGACTGGCTGCTCGCCATGGAGCACACGCAAAACGAGCGCATCCGTGGCCTATACGAAAGCCTCATGACTTGGGCAGCGGAAGCACCGAGCTCACCGGTGCGTGAGCTGCTTTTCAGGATGGCAGCGCGCCCGATGGCGTACTACCGACGCCTGGGCGAGAAGGACCCGCTTGCGGCAGCGGAGTTCAACGCCGGCATGCGGGCCCTGCTCGACTTTGTGGAGGGAGAGCTCGCGCAGGCAGGCGGGCTTGGCCGGACGCTCCGCTTGCCCGACGTTGAGGCTCTGCTCGAATCGGCCCAGAAGTACGGCGTGACCATCGAAGCGAGCGTCAGCCTCGATGCCCCCGGAGCTGTGCGGCTGACGTCTGCTCACAGCTCCAAGGGCCTTGAGTTCGATTGCGTCTATCTTGTCGACGCCGATGACGCTACCTGGCACAAGGGGGCCAACAGAGGGAGCCTCTACCCCTCCAACCTGCTTATTGGTGACGAGAAGGACGAGGATGATGCACGGCGCCTTCTCTTCGTAGCCCTGACGCGCGCGAAGCGCCATCTGGAGCTCTATCGCGCCGCCGGGTCAACCGTGCGTGAGCTCTCAGGCGTGGTCGAGGCTCGCGAGGTCGACCCGGATCCTCACGCCCTTGACGTGGCAATCGCAACCGAGTGGCACGACAGCTACCGGCTGGACACGCCCGAGCTCGTTGCCCTGCTTGACGCCAACAAGGATGTGAAGCATCTCTCGGCCTCTGCCCTCAATGGCTTTGTCTGCTACAAGGAAGGTTGCGCGAACAGTCTTTCGTTCCCCGAGCGCCAGGTCTTGCGGTTGCCTGAGGCTCCTCAGATCCAGCTTGAGTTCGGCAACATCGTGCACGCGATGATGGAGGACATAGTAAATCGGGTCATGGTACCAAAGGGAGCCTCACTGGACGAGGTCATGGCAACTCATCGCCAGAGGGTCCGCTGGATGGACTTCCCCGCCGCGGACGTCTCTCGCTACGAGCAGCGCTTCGAGCGAATCTGTACGAGCTTTGTACCCTGGCTCCTTGAGAACGCAAGGGGCTATAGGAGGGTCACGGAAGCCAAGCTGTCTGCTCCAACCGCTGCAGGAACCCTGCTCTTTGGCTACCTTGACCTGCTGCTCATTGATGATGCCGCAAGGACGGTGCGCATCGTCGACTACAAGACCGGTTTTAGCTACAAGGTCTCCGATGATTATGAGCGCCAGTTGAGGTTCTACAAGCTGCTCGTGGAGTCCTCGCCCCAGTTCGAGGGCTACGAGGTCGTCTCCATGGGCGACTTCTACGTGGAGCCCGAGAAGGACACCGGCGAACTTCATCCTCCGCTCTCCGTTACGGCGTCGGACGAGGAGGTGCGCACCCTTGAAAGGCTCGCTGACGTCGTGTGGGCGCGCATCCAGGCGGGGCAGTGGGACACGAGCGCCTTCGAGCAAAGCGAGCTCTACGAGCTTGCGCTGGCCCAACAGGAGGATGAGCGTTCCAAGACGGACAAGGCTCGCGTCATGCAGCGGGCGTACGAGGCGTGGCTGGTTCAGTCTGTCTCCTGACCAACCACGCCTTGGCAATCATCTGAGAAGGTTGAGAAGCTCGAGCGGTAACATGGCATAACACAGCTCGTCTGACTGCGTCTCGTACATGCGGCGGACCTCCTTGAGCTGGGCCTTCCTGCGCTTAGCTTCGAGCTCCTCACGCACCTGGGCGTGCAACGCCTCGCACTCCTGTAGGCAGCGCTTGAGGTCGATCTCCCCACGGAAAAAGCGACTCAGCGGCTCAAGCTTCCGTTCAAAGCCTTCGAGCTCTCCGTCGCACGGCTCCAGCGAGAGAAGGTCTTGAAAGAAGTTGTGGAACCGCACGACGCCGCTCTTCTCGTCAACCGTGTGCCCGCGGACCAGCATGTCCCTGTGGTCGCTGTGTCCCTTCCGGAGCCTGAGAATCTTCGCATCGTCATCCCGTGTCGGGTCGAGCGTCGCATCCTGATTCAGGGTAAAGCGGCGCTCGTCACAGTAGATGCCGGAGCGGCGCACAAGAATGTCGCCCCGTTTGAACGGAAGCGGAAAGTTGAACCACATCTCCTGAAAACCAAGCCAAAATATGTGATGCTCCTCTTGGGTCAGAGGGCACGTGTTCTCGTAGACAAAGGCAATGGGCTCCAGATTCGGCGAGACCAGTACGCTCACGTCGCGGTCGCAGCTCCAATCGTTGAAGTCGTCGGCAAAGCGCCGCTTAGTGATGAAGAACCGGTCGTAGTCGAGCCCCCAGTCCTTATCGTTGATACAGTCGCGCAACTCGCGGATCGCCCTCTCGAATGACGGGTGCAAGTATGCGTCGTACCTATTGCTGATCCTGCGCTTTTGGAAGAACCAACAACACGCCTCTCCAGGCTCCGACGAGCGAAGGTCGTTTAGGAGCTGCTCTTGGGCTCGCATGTATGTCTCAAGGAACGCATGGAGGTTCTCACCTTTGAGATGCGACATGTGCCTAGGGAAGATGACGTCCGGTGTGGTCTCGATGAGGTTGCGCCATGCGGCGTGCTTCTCGGCAATCGTGCGATTGCGGCTGTACCAGATGATAAAAGACGCTTCGATGGGAGATGGGTTCCAACCGATTTTCTCCCAGTGGGTGCGAATAGCGGGGGAGTCGACAAAGTCGAGGACGTCGAGGGGCTGTACGCCCTCTGCAAAAGTTGCCGGGTTGAACGGATCCATGTCTGCTCCTTTGTACGGGGGCTTCCTGACTACATCTCAGGGTATGGATTAGCATGAGTCGTTTCTGTCCCATAGCCCTCAGTAGCTTTCTATTTGGAGTTCATTTAACTTGCGGGAAGGACGGGCGATGAGCGACGTAGACGCCGGGAAGGGCTTCGGCTACATCGAGGACGCAGACGAGTTCATGGACGAGTATGCGGACGTTTTCGAGGAGCTTGCTAGATGACGGGGCCGTTCTCCAGAGAGATTGCCTTTGCCCTGCATAGGCGTGCTATCGAACGGTTTGGTGGCTCGATGGGCCTGAGGGATGCAGGCTTGCTTGACGCAGCGCTCGCACAACCCTGGCAGACCTTCGGCGGCGTCGGGCTCTACCCGACCCCAGAGGAGAAGATCGCACGCCTTTGTTTTGAGATCGTGACCCAGCATCCGTTCACTGATGGCAACAAGCGTGCCGGTGCGCTTCTTCTTGGCGTGCTTCTTCGTAGGGAAGGGCATGCATTCAGGCCCGCCGCGAGAGATCTTCTCGACACCATCTTGGGTGTCGCCTCCGGGTCAAAGGGCTATCGGGAGTTGCTCGGTTTTGTACGGCAAGAGACAGGTGAAAGGTGAACTTATGGCTGATGCGGGAAGCCATCACGGCGCTGCGCACATGACGGTGGAAAACGGTGTCAAACAGTACCATTGGGACACCGAGAGCCTCATGAGCGTCGTTGACCTTCGAGCGCCGACGCTCGTTCGCGGCACGTTCAAGGGAAGAGCCTACTGGTTTGGCTATGAGTTCAAGCCAGACGCGCGCCCATCGGACCGTCGGGCGTTTCTTGAGGACATCAAGGGATTGGGGCAGAACGTCATCCCAGAGGGTTATCTCAGGAAGTTCATCAACGCGCCGCTTGCTCTCCTGAACGAGCAAGTAAACCTAGCGACGATCGACTTCTTCGTGTATCCCGTTTCGGGGCGAAGCCCACTCGTAAATAAGATGGTCGAGCAGATTGACGAATGGACATCGCATGAGATCGAGGGCGTCTCTCTGGAGCTTGTGAAGCAACCGCCTTCGGAGGTTGGTTTTGATTGGGAGAAGTTCGACCGGCGGTACGCGTTCAAGAGCGATCACGGCTTTGACAGCAGGTATCACCAGATGAGGTGCTACATAAGGAGAGTGCTTCTTCCGTCGATCCGCGCAGGGGAGTACTTCTCGCTATCAAAGGCGGTCAAGACGAAGTATCGCCCCTACATCATGAACTTCCTCGGGTTCAACAAAGAGCAGGTTATACAGTACGAGAAGCTGCGCGACATGCATGGCGCCAGCGTGTTGGTGGTCGATGACGTCAACACGTCCGGCTCGACGCTGAACGAGATTCTCCGCATGCTCGGCAAGCTTAACCCGAGCCTCGAGGTGTACGTGTTCACGCTGGTTGGCAGGCCAGAGATTGGCTGATCGAACGTGACGGACTGAAGTGATATGGGTAAGTTTGAGGACATAAGGAAGAGCGCTCGCGAAGATGCAGAAAGCGCTCGTTGGAAGTATCTGCGCAAGTTCTGTGGCGAATTCTTTGACTCTCGCCGGCACTCGCCTCTGTCGCAATACCTATATGCGATCTTTCCAGACGTCAAAGATTGGAGATACTGCATTCCAATTCCCGAGACCATCCAAGAAGAGCTGTCGGCTGGAGGCGTGCTTAAAATAAGAAAGCATGTCAAGCCGGCAGCATTCTCAGAGAGCTTGCGAATCATTGTTGAGGTTGATGACATCAGCCACTACACAAAGCCGTTTAAGATTGTTAAGGATGAAGAGCAGGATGCGCTATTCAGGCACCTGCACATCGATACGGTTAGGATTCCGTATTGGATTCAGCTGTCCGAGGCAAACATCGACTTCCTTTTCTCTGAACTGAAGTTCTCTGATGCCAGGGTGCATATGGAGCGAGAAATGTGTAAGCTCAAGCATTCGTTCTTCGATAGCGGGAAGATGGATTTTGGGCTGAGTATTTCGCCTGCGGCAATGTGTTCGCTGGGTTTCAAGAGGTTTTGCGATGAAGTGGTGAGGTATCCGGCGGAGACACAGCGGATTCTCCGAGATGACCTCTCTCTTGTTTCCGATGCATGCATGGAAAGGTTTGGAATCGAGGCTGCGATGAAGGACTCAAATCCTTTGTTTACTGAGTAATCAAGGCGAGTGACGTATGACGCTAGAGGAGTCGCATTTTGATGAGAGCATCTATGGCTCATGTCGCGCTGCTCTGGGTATACTATTCACATGAAAAGATACATGTGAATAGGAGGCATCAGATGAGCCAGATTACCGTCCCTCTCGACACCATGGTTCCCATCAGCAAGTTCAGCAGGGGAGGAGCCAGCGCCGAGTTTGCGAAGGTCGCCGACGGTGTCCCCGTCACCGTGCTGAAGAACAGCGAGCCGACGTACTTCATCATCAGCGTTCACGATTACCGCGAGTTCTGCGAGGCGGAGAAGCGTCTGGCGAACCTCGAGGCGCGCTATGAGGCGGAACATGGGATAGGCGAGAAGTTCGAGAGTGTCGAAGACCTCATGGCGGATCTCAATGATTAAGTCCATCCTCCGTACCCCGCGCTTCAAGCGCGACTACAAGGCGCTGGTCAAGAAGCATTACAACATGAGCCTCTTCGAGGCAGCGGTACAGACGCTTGTCGCCCAAGATGCGGATGCGCTGAGAACCCGATACCGCGATCACGCACTCAAGGGTGAGTGGAACGGGTATCGAGAGTTACACATCTCGGGCGATTGGCTTTTGATTTACCGCATCAACGAGGATGAGCTTCAGCTCGTACTCACTCGAACGGGCTCGCATGACGAGCTGCTCAGGTGAGAGTCGCTAAGGAAATAGAATCCAGAATCAGCTCAGGAGAAATAGAGGGTCTATGAGTGCGAATGGAACAATTTTGGTCAGCAAACTATTTGCAGGCGGATATTTAAATGAAGGCGAAAACGTCGGTCATGAAGCGATTAACTATCTTCCTGCATTTAATGGCAAAAAATATCTGTTTATACCAAATGGGAGTGACATTTCCCGCTACAAGGAGATAGATGCAGTGCTATTTGTCCGCTATCTCGGGAAGTGGGGGTATGAGGTGCTTGCCTGTGCAAAAGGCCCTATCCTTCCCATTCCTCTTGCCGATAATATTGAAGCTGGAGATATTACATTCGGAGATTTGTTCAGCAGGAACACCTATCGAAGCGAAGCTGACAAATCACTAGGCCGCATCTGGGTTGTTGACGAAGATAACTATTTCGTTCCAAAAAAGGAAGAATTTACTCTTCCTAGGAAAGTTGATAACCATGAGCTTGTTCAAAGAGTGCGTCGATATTATTCGAAATCCAATCTCGAAACTGGTTTAGCGTCTTGTCAGAATAACTGGTATGAAACGCTTCGCTCCATAATCGAAAACGAGGATAACTGGGAGAAGCCGCAATATGAATCGATGCTTCCTGTAGGCAATGCTAAGGGAGGCGACGAGCTGTTAACGCGAAAATCGTTTCTTGAAGTGATTCACAAGGAGTACGACGAGTTGGTGTTCTCTAATCTGCTTGCACATTACTTTCGTTTCACGGGAGTAGTTGACCAGTTTGCCAAAGAAGTACTTGGACCTAGCATCTCGCAAGATGGAGGAGAGTGGGTAGTAAGGAGAGAGTACAA
Source organism: Collinsella tanakaei (assembly GCF_021531055.1). Taxonomy (GTDB): domain Bacteria; phylum Actinomycetota; class Coriobacteriia; order Coriobacteriales; family Coriobacteriaceae; genus Collinsella; species Collinsella tanakaei_B. The sequence continues at coordinate 54,269 of NZ_JADYTL010000008.1, read as the reverse complement.
GCATATCGATTTATGGCTCGAAAACAGTACAAATATCATTGTTATTGAAAATAAAATACGATCCGGAATAAACGGATTGAGTGCTGATGGTTCAAAGTCACAGCTCGATAACTATATAAAAATAGTAGAGAATGAGTCTAAAGAACATCCGAAGAATGCTGGCTTTTTCCTGTTTGTTCCCGACTATGAAAAAACTACTATTTCAGAGCACGTGAGCGGGACGAAGTATACCTTGATCCCATACAGCAAGTTACTTACTTTCTTTAAAGAGCACCGCGATCTCTGTGATGATGAGTTCGTTGATGAATTCCTCATTGGTCTCGAGAGGCACGCGTGTAAGTCGCTCTCCGCCCTGAATTGGTATGTGATGAAGCGGAGAATAGCACGACTGCATAAAGAAAGAGAATAGTGCTGCGGCGGAGAATTGATTCACAGCACGATGGCTCCTACTCCAGTTCCTTTTCTAATTCATACGCCTCCGCAGCCGCATGTAGTTGCCGGCCAATCTCGTCCGCCAGGTGCTGCGGCGACAGCACCACCACGTCCGGGGCGTTGCTGCGGCCAAAGCGGACCATGGCGCTCTCGTTCACGTAGGCCTCGACGTCCACGTGGTCGTCCGTCTCGTTGAAGAAGCGCACGCCGTCGCCAAAGATGTCGACGATGTCGCCTGCCATGCGACGCACGATCCTAAACGTCACGCGCGCGGTGCCGCCGGCGTACATGTGGATGTGCTCGCGCATGTACTTGCCGAGGTCGAGGTTCTTGCCGCCAGCCTTGCCAAGGGAGCTGAACGGCTTGCCGCGCTCGTCAAGGATCTCCAGGTCCATGATGCGGTCGATCCGGTAGTTGGTGATGTCGTCGTACTTGTCGTAGTTGCAGATGAGGTAGTACTTTCCCTCGTTGACGGCCATCTGGTAGGGCGTGCACACGTAGACGCGCTCGGTTCCGTCGGGGCGGCAGCGCGGGTGCGCCTTCTTGTCCGTGCCGATGGAGAGGTACTTGAAGGAGACCTTCCGCTTGCGACTGATGGCCTCGTCGAGCAGCTCGATGGTATAGAAGAGCTGCTTGTTGTCCGTGCGGTCCTTGGGCATGGCGTTCACGTGCGTCATGTGCGACTTGAAGTACTTGCTGGAAAGATTCTCAAGCTTATCGATGAGGCCGCGCCGTTGGGCGGGGGAGATATGCCGCGAGAAGATAAGGCCGTCGATGAGCAGGCGAAGTTCCGCATCGGTAAAGTCGTGCTCAAGATAGTAATCGGTCACGATATTCGCGGTGCGCTCCTCGCCCGTCTTGGAATTGCGCGTTGTACGTGGCACCTCGCGGTAGCCAATCGGGTACCCATCGTCGATGAGATCGGCTATGTTGCGCGCGATGGCCTTGCGGTCTGCTTTCATGCCGAAGTCGCGCTCGAGCAGATCGATAACATCTCGCTGGCTCAGCCGATGATCGGCATCCGAGTGCTTGCGCAGCACCTCGAGGATATCGAGGATGAGCATCTTCTTGGGCTGCTTAGGGTTCATGCGACGCAACCTCTCTAGAGCGATACCGTTACGCCGCATTATAGCTTTCCTCGTACGCCGCCGAATCACGGGAGCTCCGGTGCCTACGCCTTGAAGTTGTAGATCGGCTTGATGATCGCCTCGATGTCCACGGAATCCGCGATGGGGCCGATGATGTCGTCGATGGATTTGTACGCCATGGGCGCCTCGTCGAGTGTGCCCTCACGCACTGAGGTGGTGTAGATGCCCTCCATGGCGGCTTTGAAGTCCTCCATGTTCAGCCGCCGTTTTGCCTCGGTGCGCGAGAACAGACGTCCCGCACCGTGCGGCGCGGACCAGTTCCAGTCCGCATTGCCGCGCCCCGTGGCGATGATGCTGCCATCGCGCATGTTGATGGGGATGAGCACGCGCTCGCCCTTGTGTGCGGCAATAGCGCCCTTGCGCAGGATGCGCTCGGACGTATCGATGTAGTTGTGTGTGGTGTGGAACGACTCGCCCGGCGTGATTCCTGCGCACTCGAGCACCACGCGCGCGATGAGCTCACGGTTGCGTCGCGCGAACTGCTGGCAGAGTTCCATGTCGTGCAGGTAGTCGTCGAGCCATTCGCCGTAGAGCCAGCAGAGTTCCGCCGGTGCGGTGAGCTCCTTCGCCTCGAACGAGCGGTTCAGCTCTTTGAGCGCTGGTTGGATTTCGCTGCGGCGACCTTCTGCCTTGTAGCGCACGATCAACGCTTCGCGCTGCTTGAAGAGCTCGCCTTTGCCGCGGTTGAGGTCGATGGCGATGTTTTGGTACAGCGTGGCGACTTGCGTTCCGAGGTTTCGGCTGCCGGAATGCACGACGAGGAACTGCTCGCCATCTGGTGCTCGGTCGATTTCGATGAAGTGGTTGCCGCCGCCGAGTGTACCCAAGGCTCGACCCAAGCGCTTTGCGTCCTTGAGTGACCGGTAGCAGCGAAAGTCGGTAAGAGGGAAGCGCTCCTGGCGCCCGTCCCAGATGTTCCTGCCCGATGGCACGAAATGACACGCTTCATCGATGCGCGCGAGGTCAAGTTGTTCGCGTCCCAGGCTCACCGTGTACATGCCGCAGCCAATGTCCACGCCCACCAAGTTGGGAACCACCTTGTCGACGATGGTCATGGTGGTGCCGATGGTGCAGCCTGCGCCTGGATGCGCGTCGGGCATGATGGCGATACGCGAGCCGCGCACGAATTCTTGATCGCACATGGTGCGGATCTGCTCGATGGCGGCATCTTCTATCTGCGTGGCGTAGCAGGTGGCGGTGGCGTTCGCTCCCTTGATTCCGAACATCTCGCCTCCATTTCTTGGCATGTCGTTTAGGTCGTTACGCCTCATCTTACTCAGCTGATGGGACGAATTTTACCCATGTTCTTCCATAAGCTACGCCTATCAGATGCACGCATGTTGCGAAAGACGCTCCGAAAGGGGCTTTATAAGCATGAGGCCTTACCTCGGGGATGTGGATATCGAGTTGCTTGGGCGCATGCTGGGCGTGTGCGGCGAAGTCGGAGTTTGGAAAGGATGCCGATGATTCAGATAGAGGGCGCCCATGCGGCGGCGACTGTGTATACCGTAAGCGGTGACGCGCATGTCATCGACGACCATGCACGTGCGCAAATCCAGATGATATGCGATACAGAAGCGTGCTCCGGCTCGAGGATTCGCATCATGCCCGATGTGCATGCGGGCAAGGTGGGGCCGATCGGGCTCACGATGACCGTAGGAGATAGGGTGCTGCCCGCGCTTGTGGGCAACGACATCGGCTGCGGGATTTCCGCCGTCGAGGTTAAGGTTAAGCGAGGTATCGATTTCGCAAGGCTCGATAAGGTCGTGCGCGAAAACGTGCGTCTGTTGCCCGGCAATTCGCGGAGAGAGGGCGCCGATACAGAGATTTTGGAAACGAAAGAGCTGCTTGAGGGTCTATGTTGCCGCGAACATGTGCAAGTTAAGCGCGTACTTCGCGCTGTGGGGACGCTTGGCGGCGGCAATCACTTTGTCGAACTGAATCGCGGGCAGGACGGCAGGGTCTTTCTTGTGGTCCACAGTGGAAGTCGCATTTTGGGTACGCAGGTCTACGATTGGTACATGCTGGCGGGACGGGTGAAGCTCTTCGCCGCGGGCGTACAAGTGCCGCGAGAGATGGTCTGGCTTGAAGGCGATCTGCTCGACGAGTATCTGGCCGACATGCGCCTTGTGTGTCGCTTCGCCGAGCCGAGCCGTCGTGCCATGTTACGACGGATTATGAGGGGTATGAAGTGGAAGGCGGCGCCTCAGGCGAATGGCTCGACGACGATAACGTGCGCCCATAATTTCATTGGAAGCGACGGTATCTTGCGCAAGGGCGCCATTTCTGCGCGCTCGGGAGAAACCGTACTTATACCTGCGAACATGCGCGATGGCATCATTCTGGGCGTGGGGCGCGGTAACGAGGCATGGAACTACTCCGCCCCTCATGGTGCGGGGCGCATTCTCAAGCGGAGCGATGCGGCAGATTGCCATACGCTTTCTGAATTCAAGCGCGAGATGCGTGGTATTTGGAGTAGCACGATGTCCGCCGAAACACTCGACGAAGCTCCCTTTGCATATCGAGAGCTTGGACAGATCCGTAGCGCTATTGGGGAAACGGTAGATGTTATCGATACCTTAAAGCCGATGTACAACTACAGGATGTGACGGGATGAAGCATGATTCTTCAATTAACGTCAGGAATTGGCGGGCCGCTTGAGTGTGCTTATGCGGTTGGTGGCGTGTTCCAGGCTCTGCAAGCGAAGTTTCCAGATATAGAGGTTGTCGACGCGCACCCTGCCCGCCACGAAGACTGTTTTACGTCGATAACGTTTTCTTCCAAGCAGGATCTTTCTGCGTTTTGCGGCACGATCCTTTGGGTGTGCGAGAGCCCGTTTCGGCCAAACCATAGGCGCAAGAATTGGTTCATTGGTTGCAGTGCCCTTCCCGAGGTCGAAAAGCCCGAGATCATAGTCGATTCCAAGGATGTACGTTTCGAGCGCTTTCACTCTGGAGGGCCGGGCGGGCAGAACGTCAATAAGGTTGAGACAGGGGTGCGTCTTATTCACGAGCCGAGTGGGATCACGGTAACGTGCACGAGCGAGCGCACGCAGGGCGCGAACCGGCGGGAGGCCATGCACCGCCTTGCACCGCTTTTGCAAGCTCGTATGGATGAGGCGTCTGCTCGACAGCGCGATGCTGCATGGCGTGCGCACGCCGACCTCGAGCGCGGCAATCCCGTACGCGTGTACCGCGGAATGGATTTCGCACTGGATAGCAGATGATGTAATAAAACCCCTGGGGTTATTTTACACATGCCATGTGTAAAATAACCCCAGGGGTTTTATTACATGTGCATGGGTGTTGCGGCGTTGGCGCAGCGATGCCTACGCCCTCGCTAGCATCAGCTGTTCATCCTCAAACAACGCCGTGCTCGTGTACTGGAAGCCGTTCGGGAACGTCTCGGTACGCATGATGCCCACCTCGAGGGGAGGCTCGTCCTCGGAATCCTCTGCGTCGGGGTTGATCTTGACGGTATAAAGCGAGGGCGTAAGCGCGTCGGCATCGATACCGAGCTGCGCAAGTTCCGTTTCGGGATCGGTGTTGTCGTAAGCGATATTCACGCTGAACCAGCCCTTGTCACGGATGTGCGCCGGCAGCGAGGCGAAATAGCCGGAACGGGTCTCGACCCGATACGTTTCAAAGGCCTCGGGCAGGTACGTGCGGCTTTCCCGCTCATCAAGGCGGCCGCATTCAACCAGTTCATCGAGGGTGTAGGAGCTGTCGGCTACATGCAGCGTCGCATCGTCTGCGCGCAGGCGCACGCCGGCCTCGTCGGAGGTGACGTAGATACCCTTGCCCAAGGAGACCCAGTCGACGATGAGCCAATTGCCCGCTGCATCGACGTTATCGAAGGGACTCAGCTCGCCGAGGATCCCGCTCTGCCCACGTTCCATGCGGGCATAATCGCGATACCCTTTCTGGTAGACGGTCACCTTCGTCTCGGGGGTGCCGTTCGTGAGCGGAAGCAGGGATCGGCACGCCTCGTCGATGGGGTCGACCCAGGCCGGACGGGCGGGGACGTTCGTGGGGAAGGCGTGCTCGTAGTCGGCGTCCGTGCCCGATATCTCGAATTCGACCGAGGGTATTCCCAGATGGACACGGGACGACTCCTGTTCAAAGAAGCGCTCGTCGCCCGTATAGCGCGCATAGAAGAACGAGCCTGTTTGCTCGGGGGCGTCCTCATGCTGCCGCCAGGTTTCCACCGAGATGCTCTCTTCGAAAAAGCCCTCGTTTTCGGGCGAGATGCCGTTTACGAGTACGAGCGCGACATCGCAACCGGCGTCTTCGAGCCCTTGTTTTCCGCGCATGAGGGCGTTGCGGAAGCGATCTTCATAGGCCGCCACGATTTCGTCCTGCTGCCGGTTGTCGCCGACCACGCCCTCCTCGAAATCCACGAGCACGCAGGCACCGTCCTCCATGGTGCAGAATGCTTGGCCGCTCGACCGATAGCCGAACAGCTGGTAGGAGCGGTCTTCCCAAAGATCTGCCACTCCAACGTGCTCGCCATACTTTTCGGCGTAATAGCTCTCCGCTTGTCGGACGATGGCGCGCTCGTTGAACTCGCCGAGGTTCGAGCAACCGGTGAGGGCGACCACTGCCGCGCAGATGAACAGCACGCATGCGGTAGTAAGAAAGGGGAAGGGCCGGCTCGAATGATCCGTTGCGCGCGTTGCGGGAATCGCGGAAGAGGGCAGCGGGTTGGTCATACGGAACATGTGGCGGCCTCCCGTCGTATGCCGAGATGACGCGTTCATTATAGCGCCGACGTGCGGGACGACGGTTTGCTGTGGTGTTGCAGCGTGCGGGGCCGTAGTTGCGTTCGGACGCGGAGCTGCGACAGCTGGGTCTGCTCTGTGCGTTCGCCTGTTTTAGCCGGCGTGCTTGACGGCGCGCATGCGAAGGCGGACGTAGTCGACATACCACGTGTCGCCGTGGAGCATGTTCGGACGCAGTGTCTCGACCGCCTCGGCGATGATCTCGTCGCCGAGTGGCGCCGGCACGCCCTCGAACGGTCGCTTGACGAACATGCGGATCCAGTCGGCCATGCCGTCGGTCCCCTCGAGTGCGGTCGGCCGGTCAAAGAGGACCGCATCGGTGATGCGCATGCCCGCTGCCTCGACGAGCGATGCGTATTCGCCGATGGTGGGGAAGAAAAACGGCAGCTCGTAGGCAAGGCCGTGCCGCTCGAAGGCCTGTGCCAGTGCGGCATGGACGCGCCCACCGCAGCCGCGGCCGCCGCATTCGAACACGAACTGACCCTCCGGCACCAACGCGGATGCGATGTGCTCCAGCGCCTCACCTTGCCGTTCACGGTCGATCCAGTGGAGCACTGCGTTCGAGAATACCACGTCGACCGGACTCTCGAGCACGAAGGATGTGGCATCGCCGAGTATGAACCTCAGGTCGGGATGGTTGCGGCGCGCCAGCTCGACCATGTCGGGCGACGCGTCCATGCCGAACGCATCGAGGCCGCGCTGTGCGAGCTCGTGGGTAAGCGTTCCGTTGCCGCAGCCCAGATCAAGGCAGCGCGCGCCGGGCTTTATGTCGATGAGGTCGATGACCGACGCGCCATAGGAGGGCACGAACGAGAAATTCTTCGCGTAGTCCGCGGCGTTCCAGGTGATGTTCACGGTGGACCTCTGCCTTCTGCGTGGTTGGAATGTAAAATAACCCCTGGGGTTATTTTACATTTGTTCCGTCATGCGGGTTTGCTCTTGTCCGGGCGGGCGGGTATCCTTATTCGGCTTCTGCACCCGACCGAACCGGAGTCCGTCCATGGATATCATCGCCGCGCTCGCGCAAGAGCTGAACCTCAAGCCCGCTGCCGTCGAGGCCGCCGTCGCGCTCATCGACGAGGGGAACACCATCCCGTTCATCGCGCGCTACCGCAAGGAGGCCACGGGCGGCATGGACGACGTCGCGCTGCGCACGCTCGACGATCGTCTTACCTACCTGCGGAATCTCGAGCAGCGCAAAGAGGATGTCATCCTGCTCATCGGCGCGCAGGGCAAGCTCACGCCGGAGCTCGAAGCCGAGATCCGCGCCGCCGCGCAGCTGCAGCGCGTGGAGGACCTCTACAAACCCTACCGCAAGAAGCGCCAGACGCGCGCGCAGAAGGCGCGCGAGGCGGGGCTCGAGCCGCTCGCGAACATGATCATCATGCAGGTTACCTCCAAGGGCTCGCCGCTCGAGGCGGCGGCTCCCTTCGTGACGCCCGAGGCGGCGGAAGCCGGCTACGACACGCCGGAGAAGGCGCTCGCCGGCGCGCAGGACATCGTCGCCGAGACCGTGGCCGAGGACCCGGAGAACGTCGCCGACCTGCGCTCGTTCACCGAGAATACGGGTGAGATCGTCGCCGTCGCGGTTGATGCCGACGAGAAGACGCCCTACGAGCCCTACTACGACTTCTCCGAGCCGGCGCGAAAGATCCCCAACCACCGCATCCTCGCGATCGACCGCGGCGAGCGTGAGGGCAAGCTTCGCGTGCGCGTGGGCGTGGACGCGCAGGAGGCGGTCGCTCGTCTGGGAAGCCGGTGGCCGCGCCGCCAGGGAGGGTTCGCGCCGGTGCTCGACGCCGCGGTCGCCGACGGCTACAGGCGCCTCATGGCCCCCTCGCTCGAGCGCGAGCTGCGTGCCCGTCTGACCGTGCGTGCGCAGACCGAGGCGATCCGCGTCTTTGCCAAGAACCTCGAGAGCCTGCTGTCCGCCCGTCCGGTGCGCGGGGCGCGCATCATCTCGCTCGATCCCGGCTACCGCACCGGCTGCAAGGTGGCCGTGCTCGACGAGACGGGCAAGTTGCTCGACCACGGTGTCGTGTACCCCACGCCGCCGCGCCGCGATGTTGCCGGTACGAAGCGCGAGCTGGCGCGTCTGGTGAAGCGCTACGGCATCAACACCATCGTGATCGGCAACGGCACGGCGAGCCGCGAGACGGAAGAGGTCGTCTCGGGCTTCATCGCGGAAACGGCGCCTGAGCTGCGCTACACCATCGTGAACGAAGCCGGTGCCTCCGTGTATTCCGCGAGCGAGCTCGCAAGCCGCGAGTATCCGGACCTGGACGTGACCACGCGCGGTGCCATGAGCCTGGGCCGGCGTCTGCAGGATCCGCTCGCCGAGCTCGTCAAGATCCCGCCGCAGTCCATCGGTGTGGGACAGTATCAGCACGACCTTGACCAGACGGAGCTTTCGCGCACGCTCGGGCACGTGGTGGAGGACGTCGTGAACCGCGTGGGCGTGGACGTGAACACCGCGAGCGCGAGCCTGCTCGCGTACGTCTCGGGCATCACGCCGACGGTCGCCCACAACATCGTGGCCTATCGCGAGGAGCACGGCGCGTTTACCGACCGCCGTCAGCTCAAGGAGGTGCCCAAGCTCGGTCCCAAGGCGTTCCAGAACGCGGCGGGCTTTTTGCGCATCGCCGGTGGCGCCAATCCGCTCGATGCGACCGCGGTGCATCCGGAGAGCTACGCCGTGGCGCGCGAGGTGCTGCGCCGCGCCGACGTGGCGCCGACGGATCTTGCCGCAGGCGGTGTTCCCGACATCGAGCAGCGCGTGGGCAGCGTCTCCGCACTCGCCGGCGAGCTGGGGTGCGGCCTGCTCACATTGTTCGATATCCTCGACGAGCTTAAAAAGCCCGGCCGCGACCCGCGTGACGATGCGCCGGAGGTCGTGTTCAGCCGCGCGGCGCTTTCCATCGACGATCTGCAGCCCGGCATGGAGCTCACCGGTACCGTGCGCAACGTGGTCGACTTCGGTGCGTTCGTGGACGTGGGCGTGCACCAGGACGGCCTCGTGCACATCTCCAAGCTCTCGACGCGCTTCGTCAAGCATCCGAGCGATGTGGTGGCCGTGGGCGATACGGTGAAGGTGTGGGTCGAGCGCGTGGACCGCGAGCGCGGAAAGATCTCGCTCACCATGGTGAAGGGCAAGTAACGGTGCGGCGGCGATGTCCAAAGCGGGCATCGCCGCCGTCTTTTTCGGCGGCGCATACGCAAGCCGAAAGAATGGGTTGAAACGAACACGTCCCCAACGGACCCATGAGGGGTTGAAACGAACACGTCCCCAACGTACGTCCCCAACGGACCCGTTTGATAGACGGACAAAGCGGACAATTCTCACCAATTCAAGGGTGAGAAAAACGATAGTCCTGTTTATGGTTCGGTTTTGGTGGGCATCTCAGAGTAGCTAGTCGTCTTGAACCGAGAAAACCGCAGGTAAAACTTGTACGAATAGGTTTGTATACTTAACAGACCCGTCTAAAACCGAACCATAAACGCGACGGGCGCCTCGGAGCCCCTCCGTAGCGCGCGCCTGCAAGCCCGCATGTGCAGTGAGAGCCCATTTGTCGCCGCCAAGGTGCGTAAGACGGACGAAACGGATACAGTCAAAAGGGTTGAAACGAACACGTCCCCAACTGACCCATGAGGGGTTGAAACGAACACGTCCCCAACTGACCGCTTTTGTAAAGCGTAAGAGGTCTTAAGCCTGCCTTCATAAATCCCTATAACACCGATGGGTAATAGAGCGGTATCTATCACCCAGGTGCCCGGTCGGCGGCAACGTGCCGCGCGGGCAGGAAAGGGGTCGCCCCATGTGCACGGGCATCCGCTTCACCGACACGGCAGGCAACATGTTCTTTGGCCGTAACCTCGATTGGACGCAGGGCTATGGCGAGCGGGTGGTGGTGACGCCCCCTGCCGCGACCGTGCCGTCGGCGTTCGATCGCCCGGGCGACCCTGCGCGCGGTCATGCCGTGATCGGCATGGGTATCGTCGTCGCCGGTATCCCGCTGTACTTCGACTGCGGCAACGACGCGGGGCTTGCCGTGGCGGGCCTGAACTTCCCCCAGTCGGCGCGCTATGCGGCAGAGCCCGTGGAGGGTTCCGTCAACGTCGCCGCCTACGAGTTCCCGTATTGGGTCGCCCGTAACTTCTCGACCCTCGATGAGGTCCGTCGCGCGCTCGCGGATGTGACGGTCGTCGCCAAGCCGGTCAACGAGCAGCTGCCGGTCGCCAACCTCCATTGGATCGTCGGCGATGCCACCGGCAGCGTCGTCGTGGAGTGCATGGAAGATGGTCTGCGCGTGTGGGAAGACGACGTCGACGTGCTCACCAACGAGCCGGATTTCGGCTGGCAACGCCAGAACCTGCGCAACTACCTCGTGCTGTCCGACGATGCGCCGGCGCATACCGCGTGGGACGCCGCCGACCTCACGCCCTTCGGTTCGGGCTTGGGGATGCAAGGGACGCCGGGCGACTACAGCGGTCCGTCGCGCTTCGTCAAGGTTGCCTTCGTGAACAGCCACTATCCCAAGCAGGAGGACGAGGCGGACAACGTCACGCGCCTGTTCCGCACGCTCGGCTCGGTGGCCGTGCCCGAAGGATGTGCCCGCATGGCCGACGGTTCGTACGAAAAGACACTCTACACGAGCTGCTTTGCCGCGAAGACCCTCACGTACTACCACGCCACCTATGACGACCCGCAGATCCGCGCCTACCCGTTGGCTGCCTGCGACCTTTCCGGTTCCGCGCCCATCATCGCGGAGCCTGCGGCCTAGCCACCTCCCACCATACCCCCATCCCCTCGATCCCGATGCCGCCGAACCCCCGGCCAGATGCTATGTCGCCCCTGCTGGGGGAGGTGGCCGCATACCGAACAAAGGAGCGATCATGCATTCAGCAACCATCGCGCATCCCGGCCATACCAAGCCGGCGGGAGCCGAGAAGTTCCTCGTGCTTCCCATCGTCATCCTCATCCTCGCCCAGATGGGCGCCACGGGCGACAACGGCGCGCTGTCGCTCGCCACGTCGGCGCTCACGCATGAGCTGGGCGCCACGACCTCCGAGATCCAGCTCGCCAACATGGTCTATCCGCTTGTCGGCGGCGCGTTCATGATCGCCGGCGGCCTTGCCGGCACCATCATCGGATGGAAGAAGAGCTTCCGTATCGGCACGCTATTGTGCGCGGCGGGCGAGGTCTCCTTGGCCTTCGCGCCCAACATGACGATGTTCATCTGGGTCGGGCGCGTGCTCGTCGGATTCGGCGCGAGCTTCATGATCCCGTCCGTGCTCGGTTTGATCCCGCTGCTCTACCGCGGGCGCAACCGCATGGTGGCGTTCGGCTGCATCGGCGCGGCGTCCGGCCTGTCGGCGGTGCTGCCGCTCATCCTGGGCGTCGTCATGGAGACCGCGGGCATGCGGGCGACCTTCCTCACGCTCGGCGTCTACTTCGTGACGGTGTTCGTCATCTCGCTCACCCTGCCCGATACGCATCAGGTCGACGAGAAGCTCAAATTCGACGGCATGGGTGTGGCGCTTGCCGCCTCCGGCCTGTTCATGTTCCTCATCGGCATGTCCGGCATCTCGTCGTGGGGCCTCGTCACCCCGCTGTCCGGCTGCCCGTTCACGATCTTCGGCATTTCGCCGGCCCTGCCGCTCATCGCGTGCGGCCTGGTGGTGCTCGCGCTGCTCGTGCACGTCGAGGGCGAGGTCGAGCGTAAAAACGGCATCGCGCTGTTGCCGAGCGCGTTCCTCAAGACGCCTCAAGTCCTTGCGGGCCTGGTGGCAAATGCCCTCACGTTTTTCTTCATGGGCGCGCAGTCCATCCTCATGGCACCGTACCTGCAGCTCGTGGCGGGCTGGTCGCCCATCGACGTGGGCACCATTTCGATCGTGACCGGCGTGCCGACCTTCGCGCTCGCGCTCGGCATCCCCAAGCTGCTGCCGCGCGCCAACCCGCGCCGCGTGATCCAGACGGGCTATGTGGCCATGGCGCTCGCGCTCGGCATCATGGCGTTAGCGGTCACCATCGACGGGTGCAGCACGCTCGGCGTCTACCTCGGTGCGTTCATGGCGGGCGTCGGCGCGGGTACTGTGTCGTCGCACGCGAGCAACATCGTGGCGCTCGCCCTGCCCGAGCGCGAGGCGTCGCAGTCCGGCGGCATCCAGACCACCATGCGCAACGTCGGCCAGGCGATCGGCGTGGCGCTGCTCGGCGCGATCCTGCTGTTCGGTATCACGAGCTCGGTCCGCGCCAAGGTCGATGCGGATCCGTCGGTGTCGTCCGCGGTCAAGCGGGAGCTCGCAGGCATGACGATCGATCTGGGCAGCGATGCCGAGTTCGAGTCGCAGATCAAGGACATACCCATGTCGCCCGTCGAGCGCCAGGCGCTCGTCAAGGCCCAAGCTCAGGCCCGCTTCGAGTCCACACGCATCGCCTACGCCGTGGGTGCGGTGATCGTGCTGCTCGGTTTGGCGACCACGCCGGCGATCAGGACGTTTGGCAAGCAGGAGGGCTGATACCCGATAGCAGGTGAACCGATGCCGTCCGGCAGGGGGCCGGCGTCGGTGCCGAGAAGACCGGTCGTCGGCGAGCAGGGTTGCCGATGTCGGTAGGACGCCGGGACGGGACGCTTTGCGGTCCGCCCCGGCGTTCGCGTTATCGCCGCTGCGGCTTGGACGTCAGGTGCCAACCGCCGCAGTAGTCGCATTTGTAGCAGTGCAGACCGCGCGTGCCGTGCGCCTCGCACAGGCGGATCGTCTCCTCGGCCTCGGCGCGGGTCGCGTAGCGGTTCTTGGACGCACACGCTTTGCGATAGAGGGCCTCGTCGCGTTTGGCGGCGAGGTCCTCGCGGTGCTGTTCCTCGCGCGCGAACAGGTCGTCGAGCCCGCCGGACTGCGCCTTGAAGGCGGCGATCTGCTTGGTCTTGGCCGATGGCTTCCTGCTCGACATAGCTGCTCCTCGTGTCCATGATGTGCGACGGGCCGGGTGGCTTCGTCGCGGGCGGCTCGCATTGACGCGATCGCGTGCGCTCGGGCGCCGGCCCGATGCTTCCATTGTGCCGCAGTGCGATAGGCGAGGAGCGTGCGGCCGGTCGAACTCCAACGAGTGTCCACTCGGAAACGGGGTGGAAAATGGATGCGGTGCGTCGTTGGCGGCGAAACACGTCGTATGCTTGCTGGGAGGCCGCATGGTTGCGGAGTGGAGGACCGAACGGGAGGCATCGATGGACGACAGGACGGAAGACGCGCTTCGCGACAAGCTCGCGGTCGTCGTGCGTGCCGATGCCGACGGAGGGGCGGCGGTGCGGCTTGCCGAGCATCTCGGGGTGTCGCTGCTGGACGAGGGCGACGATCTATCCGCGTATCCGCTGCGCTTGGAGCTGGGCGGCGACGGGCTGACCCTCACCGACGGGTCCATGGCGCTGTGCGCCGATCTGCGCGACATGCTGCCGCGCCTGAAGCCCGCGAACCTCTCCCGTGAGCTGCTGGTGCGTGCGGCCAAGGTCAAGGGTGTCGACGCGCCGACGGCGGTGGATGCCACGGCGGGTCTGGGTGCCGATGCGCTTTTGCTGGCGGCGGCGGGTTTTACCGTGACGCTGTTCGAGCGCGACCGCGTGATCGCGGCGCTGCTCGCCGATGCGCTGCGCCGTGCCGAGGACGACTCGGATCTTGCCGGCATCGTCTGCCGCATGTGGCTGGTGGAGGGCGACAGCATCGAGGGCCTACGTCGCATGGCGCAAGCGGGGGAGAACCCCGACGTCGTCTATCTCGATCCGATGTTTCCCGAGCGGACCAAAAGCGCCGCCGTCAAGAAGAAGTTCCAGCTTCTGCATCACCTGGAGCGACCGTGCGCGGACCCGGAGCTTTTGCTCGAGGCCGCCCGTGCCGCCCGCCCGCGCAAGGTCGTCATCAAGCGGCCGGTGAAGGGCCCACAGCTCGCCGGCGTCAAGCCGAGCCACACGGTCGCCGGCAAGGCGGTCCGCTACGACTGCATCGTCTTGCCGCGCTAAGCGACAAGATGGTGCCAGGTGCAAACTTGTCGCGACAAGATGGGACAAGATGGGGCCGGGTTCAAACTTGTCGCAAACTCGCCCCGACAAGATGGTGCCAGGTACAAACTTGTCGCCCGGGTTAGCCGATGGCACCCTGCGCCGCGGCGATGATAAGGGCGAACAGCGGCGTGACGGCGCTGACCACGATGCCGGCGATCGAACAGACGAACCCGACGGTTGCGGGCAGGTCCTTGCGGTAGTCCGCCTTGCGGGCGCGCCGCGAGGCGACGATGCCCGCGATGCCGAGCACGACGCCCAGCACCTGCGTGGGGATGATCGGGCTGAATCCGAGCAGGATGGCGACGACGCCGAGCGCGATCGATGCGTATTCCAAGGGCATGGGGACCTCCGGCAAAGCGAGCGGGTGTCGCCGGGCGGCCCCGACGATACAGCCCATCATACGCGCCCGCCTTCGCGCGAATATATAGCCAAATGCGACAAGATGGTGCCAGGTACAAACTTGTCGCGACAAGATGGGGCCGGGTGCAAACCTGTCGCAGACTTGTCGAAGATGCTTTCCATGGGGTGGTCGCCGATGCGGTGGCCACCCCTTTGCGCTCCCGGCCCGCCACGGGGCTATACTGTCCTTCGTGATATCGGAAAGGACGGACAGATGGGGTATCGGAAGGCAGGCGAGACGCCGACCGTCGGCGTGGTGCTCGAGGGCGGCGGGTTTCGCGGCATCTACACGGCGGGCGTGCTCGACGTGTGGATGGAGCACGGCATCACGGCCGATGCGACCGTGGGCGTGTCGGCGGGCGCCACGTTCGGCTGCAACTTCAAGTCCCTGCAGATCGGGCGCACGCTGCGCTACAACAAGAAGTACTGCGCCGATCCGCGTTACTGCAGCTTGCGCAACTGGATCTTCAAAGGCGACCTGTTCAGCCGCGACTTCGCCTACGGGGAGCTGCCCTGGAAACTCGACGTGTTCGACAGCGAGACGTTTGCCGCCAACCCCATGCGCTTCACGGTGGTCGCCACCGACATCGACACCGGCGAGGCGGTCTACCACGACCTCGGTCCGGGCGATGTGGGCGATATCGAGTGGATCCGCGCCTCAGCCTCCATCCCCATGGTGTCGCATCCCGTCGAGCTCGAGGGCAGGCGCCTGCTCGACGGCGGCGTGGCCGATTCCGTGCCGTTCCGTTGGATGCTCGAGCAGGGCTACGACCGCACGGTCGTGGTGCTCACCCAACCGGCGGGCTTCGTCAAGCAGCCCAACAGCCTGATGCCGCTGCTGCGCGTGTGGCTTCGCCGTTATCCCAAGCTCGTGGAGCTCCTTGCCGATCGGCATGTTCGCTATAACAAGTGCGAGGAGGAGCTCGCCGGGCTCGAGCGCGCGGGCAAGGTCTTCGTGATCCGTCCGAGCGAGTCGGTCCAGATGCCCATGGTGGTGCGCGACCCCGAGATACTCGAGCATGCGTATCGGATCGGCCGCACGGATGCCGAGCGGGAGCTTGCGGCGCTCATGGACTATCTCGCGTAAGCCCCGCGTGCGGGTGCGGGCACTCCTGTTCCGCGAACCATGGTGCGCGGTTGCGTTCCGTGCTACGTTGTGGCATGGAAACCACACGGGACGACCGGGTAGATGAGGAGTGCCACCATGTCCGATTTCGTTACCACGCAGCGTCATACCGTCACCTTGGCGAACGGCGATCGAGTGCCGGCGCTGGGGCAGGGGACGTGGTATCTGGGCGACAGCCGTGCCACGCACGATCGCGAGGCGCTCGCGCTGCGCGCCGGCGTGCGCGCGGGCATGACGCTCATCGATACGGCCGAGATGTACGGCAACGGCCGGAGCGAGCGCCTGATCTGCGACGCGCTCGACGGCACCTCGGTTGCGGGCGGCCCGCTGCGCGACGAGGACGGCTCGCTTGCCAAGACGCTCGACCGCGAGGAGCTGTTCATCGTCTCCAAGGTGCTTCCGAGCAACGCCGGGCGCCCCGACATCTTCGAGAGCTGCGACAACACCCTCGATAACCTGGGGGTCGACTACCTCGACCTGTACCTGCTGCACTGGATGGGCCCCGTGCCGCTCGCCGAGACGGTCGCCTGCATGGAGGAGCTCGTCGCGGAGGGCAAGATCCGCGCCTGGGGCGTCTCGAACCTGGACACCGACGAGATGGAGGAGCTCTGGCGCGTGCCGGGCGGTAGCAACTGCCAGGTCAACCAGGTGCTCTACCATCCCGCGTCCCGCGGCATCGAGTACGATCTGCTGCCGTGGATGCGCGACCACGACGTCGCACTCATGGCGTATTGCCCGCTCGCGCAGGCCGGCACGCTGCGCGGTCGCCTGTTCGACTCGCCGGAGCTCGCCGAGGTGGCGCGCCGTCACAACGCGACGATTCCGCAGGTCGTGCTCGCGTGGGACATCCGCGGTGGTGACACGATCGCCATTCCGCGCAGTTCGCGTCCCGAGCACACGCTCGAGAACGCCGCCGCCGACCGGATTGAGCTGACCGACGAGGATCTCGCGCTCATCAGCCGCGCCTTCCCGGCTCCGTCTTACAAGATGCCCCTCGACATGGAGTAAGGCCTCCCGCATGGGATTGGGGACACGGCGGCCTGGCTGCCGTGTCCCAATTTTCTCCTGGCCCCTTTTGGGACATTCGTCGCGCTCACGTGGCCGCTTTGCCCCGTTGGCAGAAGTCTACCTGTTCGGTAGGGTCGTGCGTCATACAATCGAGACGTCGGCTTTGTGAGCGAGGAGGAGCTATGCCCGAGAATCTGGGACCCGCCCTAATCGATCCCGAGGGTGGACGTCATGAGCTCAGTCGCAAAGAATACGATTTCATCGTGACCCTGGCCGCAGGCCTTGGATATGATGTCGCCCCGGCGGCTGACGCCTCGGGCGAGACGGTGATCACCACCGGTCAGGCCGCCGAGATCCTCGGCGTCTCGCGTCGCACGGTGACGCGCATGCTCGATCGCGGGGAGCTTCCCGGCATCCGTTTGGGCCTCAATCATCATCGCAGCGTGAAACTCGCCGATGTTCTGGCGTTTCGACAGGCGAAGTCGATGAAGGCGGAGGCCGCGGCGGAGTAACGGGTTGAATCGGGACGTGTTCGTTTCAACCCATTTTGTGCCGCACGACAGGGCGCAAAGGACAAGGAGATACGGTGAGGGCGTTCGTCGCGTTCGAGCTGCCGGATCGGTTCATCGATGATACCGTTCGGTTGGCTCGACAGCTGTCCGCCGCGGTGCCCGGGCGCTTTATGCCGGCGGAAAACTACCACATCACCATCGCGTTTTTAGGCGATATCGGCGAGGATGACGCACGCCGCGCCATCGACGCGCTCGATGAGGCGTGCTCGGGCCTTTGCC
Source organism: Collinsella tanakaei (assembly GCF_021531055.1). Lineage (GTDB taxonomy): Bacteria > Actinomycetota > Coriobacteriia > Coriobacteriales > Coriobacteriaceae > Collinsella > Collinsella tanakaei_B. The sequence continues at coordinate 36,528 of NZ_JADYTL010000008.1, read as the reverse complement.
CGATACCGTGTGCGGCGACCGGGCTGGGCAAGTTCGGTCGCGCGAGCGATGCGACGCTGTGGCTCGGTATCGCGCAGGCCCCCGCGCTCATGGAGGCGGCCGCCTGCGTGCGCGATCGCCTGCGCGACCAGGGACTTTCGTTCGACGACAAGCCGTTTATGCCCCATGTCACGCTCGCGCGTCGTGCGCGCATCCCGCGCTCCGGACTCGACGGGCTGGTGTTTCCCGAGCCATGCGAGCTTACGCGCGCTACGCTGTTCAAAAGCACGCTCGACCAGTCGGGCGCGACGTATAAGCCGCTCTACACCGTCGAGCTCGGGCGATAGTCCTCACACCTGCTACATGAACGTCCGCCCTGCTGGCACGTGCTACCAGCAGGGCGGACGCGTTCGGCAGATCCCCACCCGCGCGGGGCGACGAGTACCTACGAGTCCAGCAGGTCCTCGATAAATCCCACGCGGTAGTTGCAAAACACCGCCTCGCCCTCCTCGGCGGTGGCATCGAGGTCGACGTCGGCCATGATGCCGAAGTCGTGGTCGCCCTGTTCGTCCGAGAAGATCTGGTGGACGTGCCAGACATGCTCCGCCTGCTCATCGGCTTCGTCGATCGAGAGGAAGGCCGCCGAGCGCGCGTCGGCGTCGAGCAGGATCTCCTCATGCTCGGCATGGTAGGCCTCGAGTGCCCGCGCCCAGCGCATCTCGGTCATGCCCCAGTCGCCGTCGAGCGCGCCGAGCTCGTCGGTCTTGCCCTCGGCAGCCAGACGCACGCGACGGAACAGGGCGTTGCGCACGAGCAGGGTGCAGCCGCGGCGATCGGCCACCACGGCGTCGGCCGCGGTGGGCGGCGCGACGTCCAGCGCGGCGGGGTCGCCGGCGGCCTCCCATTCGTCCACGAGGCTCGAGTCCACGGAGCGGACCATGAAGCCGAGCCATGAGATGATGTCCGAGAGCTGCTCGTTGCGCTTCTCGAGCGGCACGGTGCGATCGAGCGAGCGGAACGCCTCGGCAAGGTAGCGCAGCAGGATGCCCTCCGAGCGGGCGATGCCCAGCTTTTGGATATAGCCCTTGAAGTCCGCGGCGCTCTCGAGCATGTCGCGCAGGACCGACTTGGGCGACAGCGCGTAGTCGGCGGCCCAGGGGACCTTCGTGCAGTACTCGGCAAAGGCGGTATCGAGCAGATCCTCGAGCGGCTTGGGGTAGGTGACGTCGGCGATCTTCTCCAGGCGCTCCTCGTAATCGATGCCATCGGCCTTCATCTCGGCCATGGCGCGGTCGCGCGCGGCGCGCTCCTGGGCTCGGAGCACCTGCTTGGGGTCCTCGAGCGTGGCCTCCACCATGGAGATCAGGTCGTAGGTGTAGGTCTCGCTGTCCGGATCGAGCAGCTCGAGCGCGGCGAGCAGGAACGGCGAGAGCGGCTGGTCCAAGGCGAAGTCGTCGGGCAGGTCGACGGTGAGCGCGTAGTCGGGCGTGCCGTCCTCGAGCTCATCGCGCACGACGACCCCGCTGTCGATGAGGGTGGCGAAGATCTCGTCGGCTCGGGTGGCGAGCGCGAGCTTTTCCTCGGGCGTCTGCAGGGAGCGCTCGATCAGTTCGCCCACGTGGGCACGTGCATCCCCGCCTTGTTCCACCTGGGCGAGCACCATGGAGTGTGTGATGCGCAACCGCGGCTTGAGGGTCTCGGGCGCCGTCTCGATGAGCTTGGTGAAGGTGCCCTCGTTCCAGGTGACGAAGCCCTCGGGCGGCTTTTTCTTCTTGAGCTTGCGCAGCTTCTTGGGGTCGTCGCCGGCCTTGGCGACGAGCTTGGCGTTCTCGATCTCGTGCTCCGGTGCCTCGGCGATGACGCAGCCCTCGGTGTCGAAGCCCGCGCGGCCGGCACGTCCCGCGATCTGGTGGAACTCGCGGGCGCGCAGGCGGCGCATGCGATGGCCGTCGAACTTGGTGAGCGCGGTGAGCACGACGGTGTGGATGGGCACGTTGATGCCGACGCCGAGCGTGTCGGTGCCGCAGATGACGGGCAGCAGGCCCTGCTGGGCGAGCTTCTCGACGAGCAGGCGGTAGCGCGGCAGCATGCCGGCGTGGTGCACGCCCACACCGCACGAGAGCAGGCGCTTCAAGATCTTGCCGAAGGCGGTGGTGAAGCGGGTGCCCTTCGCCGCCTCCTTGATGGCCTCGCGCTGCTCCTTGCTCGCCACGCCGAAGTTCGCCAGCGAGCTTGCCGTGGAAAGCGCCGCATCCTGCGAGAAGTGGACGATGTAGAGCGGGGCCTCGCCGCGGCGCAATGCGAGCTCCACGGTGCCCTCGAGGGAGGTCTTGACGTATTCGTAGGACAGCGGCACCGGGCGCGGCGCGTCGGCGACGACGTCGACCTCGGCGCCCGTGCGCTCGCGCAGGGCCTCCGCGATCTGGGTGACGTCTCCGAGCGTGGCGCTCATGAGCATGAACTGCGCGTGCGGCAGGGTGAGCAGGGGGACCTGCCACGCCCAACCGCGGTCGGGGTCGGCGAAGTAGTGGAACTCGTCCATCGCGACGCTGCCCACGTCGGAGTCCTCGCCTTCGCGCAGGGCCTGGTTGGCGAGGATCTCGGCCGTGCAGCAGATGACGGGCGCGGCGGTGTTGATGTGCGTGTCGCCGGTGATCATGCCCACGTTGTCGCGGCCGAGCACCTCGACCAGGTCGAAGAACTTCTCGGAGACGAGCGCCTTGATCGGCGCGGTGTAGTAGGCGCGTTTGCCCTGCGCGATGGCCATGTACAGCATGCCGAGCGCGACGAGCGACTTGCCCGAGCCGGTCGGCGTGCCCAAGATCACGTGGTCGCCGGCGGCGAGGTCCATGAGGGCCTCCTCCTGATGCGCCCACAGCTCGATGCCCTGATCGGCCGCCCATACGAAGAAGCGCTCGAAGGCCTGGTCGGGCGTGAGCCACGGCTCAGGCTCGCTGCCGTCCTCGGGCTCCCACCAGCAGGGGACGAGGGCTCCGAGCGAGCCCGTCTGGAGCTCGCCGGTGCCGCCGGCAAACGAGCTGGCGGATGCGGTGATGGGTGCGGTGTGTGTCTGCGTCACGTTGGGTACGCTCCTCGTCTTGTCGTTTCCGCTCCCCATTATGGCCTATCGTGGGCTTTATGTCCTAGCTGCGCGATCCGGGGATACGCGCCTTGCCCTTGCGCTCGCGGTTGCGGAAGTTCTCGACGGCCGCCTCCATGCCGAGGGGCACGTAGTCGAGGGACGACAGGTCGTCGGGCAGGTAGCACATCAGGCTCTGCTCGGCGGCACGTCCCGCCTCGATGCGCGTCTCGTCGGGCTCTTGCCCCGGCGTGGCGCAGATGCCGTACACGGCGGCGCCGCGCTCGGTCAGGCGCTGCTCGTACTCGGTTTCGGGAAAGCCGGGGTGCTCGTGGCGGACGTCCGCCGACACCCACTGTGTATCGTAGCCGGCGGCGTCGAACTGGCCCTTGGCATACTCCCAGAGCGGCAGGCTGTCGGTGCGCAGCGTCACGGTGCCTGACGCCGCGAGCAGGGGACGGTAGAGCAGCAGGTGGTCGACGTTCACCAAGCGCTTGGCGGCGTGGTGGCGCTTGGGGTGGGGCGTGGGGAAGTTGAGCGTGATGGCCGCGAGCTCGCCCGTGCCGAAGATGCGCGGCAGCGCCTGTGCCCCGAGCGGCACGACGACGGCGTTTCGCAGGCCCTCTTCGACGATGCGCTGTGCGGCGTAGGCGATGCAGATGGGTTCGACGTCCATGCCGATGAACAGCGTGTCGGGATCGCGACGCGCACACTGCGCGATGAACGTACCCTTGCCGCAGCCCAAGTCGAGGTGGACGCGCGTAAAGCCGGTGCCGCAGGCGGCGTCCGTATCGAGCTGCCAGCACGCCTCGGCCCAGCGTCCGGCATAGGCGGGTGCGTTGCGTTCGATGGCGTCGGCGTAGCGCTCGATGCGCTCGTCGAGGTCGAAGTTCTTCGGCGTGCGGATATGCGTGAGGCCCATGGCGTTCCCTGCTATCGGATGTTCGTGCTCGTGGATTGTATACGATTAACGGCTTGAGCTGACAAGATACGCGTCGTATGCATAGTCGAAGCGATATCCGAGCTGCTCGGCCAATGCGAGGGACGCGCGCGTGTGGGCGTCCCAGCTCGGGTAGAGACCCTGATCCAGCGCGGCGACGATGAGCGCGGCGGCACATGCCCGCGCGAGACCCTGGCGTCGTCTGTCGGGGTGCGTGTCGGCCTCGATTTCGATGCCGTCGCGAAAGCGTGCGTAGGTTGAGGCGCCTGCCACCGGCACGCCGCTCTCGACCGCGACGATACCCAGGGCGAGGTGCTGAAAGTCCTCGTACTTGGGAAACTGCGACACGAGGTCACAGCTCCAGTCGGCACCGGCGCATGCCCGATGCAGATGCGCGTCGATGGGGGAGAGCACGATGCCGTGAGGGATGTCGCGCGCAAGGTCGAGCAGGCGGGTGCGATCGAGGTCCGCCGGATCCTTGCGTGTGGCAAACCGGGTGATGCGCGTGGCGTTGCCTTTAATTTCCGCTTCGATGCACGCGGACCATGCCGCATCGCGGGGAACGAGGATCAAGGGGCGGGGTTCGCCGTGTGAGCGGACGGTGCGGATGAGCTCAGGATTCGCGGCTCCAGCGAGAAAGGCGAAGTCGCCAAGAACGGCCGCGGCGGATTGTGGCCGTGTCGGATCGTCGGCGAGCACGCATCCCATGATTCCTTGGAGGCAGGACCATATTACGGTTTCGTTCCAGCCATCGAACAGGGAACTGGCGGTTGCAGGGTCGGTGAGACGTGCAATCATAGGCGACTTGGATCTTCTATCCGGCAGATAAGGTAGCGGTTGAGCGTGCCGGAGCGGCCGTCCGCCGAGAAGCGGTCGATTTCGCGGGCGCCGCGCTGGGAGAGGTGGGCCGAAAGCGCATCGATTTCCGTCTCGCTGAAATGATGGCAGTAGCGGACGGGCTGGATGCTGTCCTGCCAGCCGAGGAAATGGTCGTCCGCGTCGAGTGCGTCGACGGGAAAGCCCTGCTCGCGCATCGCTTCTTCGGCAGCACGCGCTTTGCGCGCCAGGCGCGGGTCGTCCATGAACTGCCAGAGGGAAAGCGCGATGATGCCGTCGGCGCAGGTGTGGCGCACAAGGGTGTCGAGCAATGCGCGGCGGAGATTCCCGCCCGGCACATGATGCAAAAAGCCAAAGCAGGCCGTTAGGTCGAACGTCCCGGCACCGTCGAGCGGATCGCGCCCGTCGAGCAGCGCCTCGAGCACATCGACGGTGCGCGTGCGGACGCCGCGGATCGCGGATGCGTCGTCGGCGAGCTCGGGTGTGTCGTCCACGGCAAGACACGAGAGCTCGGTTGCGGGCATCTGCTCGGCGAGGAATCGCTCGAAACGCAGGTTGCCACAGGCGACATCGAGCACACGAAGGGTGTCGGACGGCTCGGTGAGCGCCCGCGCCGCTTCGACAACGCGCGCCCAGCCCTGCCAGGGTGCCTGGCGGGTGGCCGAGAACGATGCGGCGTGGTGCCGGTAGAACTCGTTGTTGCATGCGATGAGCTCGCGGGCGAGCTGTGCGTCCACGGCGCCTCCTTTCGGGCACGATGCGGGCCGTTCGGCCAGTCGGTTTTCGCTTCATTGTAGCGTCTTGGACCATACCCCCGTTTAGGGTTCGGTTTGAAAGGGGTTGGTCGAGTAGACCCTTCCTTTCGTCCGGAAAACATGCTGGTAAGCGCATTGCCGCATTTCCGGATACTCGGAGGTGCCGCCTAAAACCGAACCGTAAACGCGATGTCGGCTTCTGCCAAGCGCAACAGGGGCCCGCGCTGGCCTGTTTGGCCGTTTTACGGGTCCTGTCGTGCCGCCCGCTGCCGTCCTGCCGCCTGCGCCATAGTACAATGCGCTACATGGAAGACATCATCGTGAACATACTCGAGATGCTACGCCGCGGCGAGACGGTCGACGACGCCGTGCTCGTCAAGCTCGTGCATGCGCAGGCCAAGCGCACCGGCGGCGACAAGCGCGCCTTCGCCAAGCGCCGGTTGCTGCCGTTCTACCAGCGCGTCAAGCGCGAGGAGCCCGAGCGTTGGCGCAGCTGGAACGTGACGCCGGAGCTGGAGCGCGCCCTGCTGCGCGCCATCCGTATGAAGCCGCGCCGTTCCGCCTCGGGCGTGGCGACCATCACGGTCATCACCAAGCCCTGGCCGTGCGGCAGCGATTGCCTGTACTGCCCCAACGACGTGCGCATGCCCAAAAGCTACCTGCACGATGAGCCGGCCTGCGCCCGCGCGGAGCAGAACTGCTTCGACCCCTACCTGCAGGTGTCGACCCGTCTGACCGCGCTTTCGCAGATGGGGCACGCCACCGACAAGATCGAGCTCATCATCCTGGGCGGCACGTGGAGCGACTATCCGCGCGACTACCAGATATGGTTCGTGACCGAGCTGTTCCGCGCCTTGAACGACGACGCCATCTCCGGCGTGGCGGCAAATCCCATGCTTGCCGCGCCCGGCGAGGACAAGGGGGCTGTGCTCGCGAGCTCCTCCGACGTGCCGGCGGGGGTCGTCGAGCGTCGCGCGTGGTATCGCTCCTGTGGTATCACGGCCGACGAGCACGGGCTCGCGGCGGCATCTGCCGAGGCCCAGGCTGCGGTCGATGCCGGTTCGTGCAGCTACAACCGGGCGGTTGCGCAACTGTACGGGCACAGCGGGGCGTGGCAGCGGGCGGCATCCGCCCAGACGGCGACCCTCGAGGAGCTGGAGCGCCAGCAACGCATCAACGAGACCGCTCGCCATCGCGTCGTCGGCCTGGTTGTGGAGACGCGCCCGGACGCCATCACGCCCGAGACGCTCACGCTCATCCGCCGGCTGGGCGCGACCAAGATCCAGATGGGCGTGCAAAGTACCGACCAGCGCATCTTGGATATCAACGAGCGCGGGATCTCCATCGAACGTATCGCCGAGGCGTTCGCGCTGCTGCGCGCCTTCGGGTTCAAGATCCACGCGCACGCGATGGCCAACCTGCTCGGCGCGACGCCGGCCGACGACAAGCGCGACTACGCGCGTCTGATGCGCGACCCGGCGTACCAGCCTGACGAGGTGAAGCTCTACCCCTGCGCGCTGATCGGTAGCGCGCGCCTGGCCGAGCGGTATCGCGACGGCTTGTGGGTACCCTATTCCGAGGAGGAATTGCTCGATGTGCTCGTCGAGGATGTGCTCGCGACGCCGGCGTTCTGCCGTATCTCCCGCATGATCCGCGACTTCTCCTCCGACGACATCGTGGCGGGCAACAAGAAGCCTAACCTGCGCCAGCTCGTCGAAGCGCGGCTCTCGTCGCGCACCGACGATGGCGCCCCGGTCCATCCCGACGTGCAGGAAATCCGCTTCCGCGAGATCGGCATGCGGACGGTCGACGTGAACGACCTGCGTTTGGACACCGTCTCGTACAAGACGGAAAACACGACGGAGCATTTCCTGCAGTGGGTGTGCGCGGACGGTCGCATCGCTGGGTTCCTGCGTCTCTCGCTGCCCGAGCAAGCCTACGTCGAAGCTCATGCCGCCGAGCTTCCCGTGGCTGCGGGCGAGGCGATGATCCGCGAGGTGCACGTCTACGGCATGGCGACGCGCGTTGGCGCCGACGGTCGCGCCGCCCAGCACCTGGGACTCGGCAAGCGCCTGATCGAGCGCGCATGTTCTCTGGCACAGGATGCGGGCTATCGGCGCATCAACGTGATCAGCGCGGTGGGCACGCGGGAATACTACAGGCATCTTGGGTTTGCAGACCACGGGCTTTACCAGCAAAGGGAGCTGTAATGGGCAGACAGATCTCGCAGCGCGAGGTATCCGAGCGGCGCCGCGCGGGCGGCGGCCTTCCGACCGAGGTCGTCGACGTCGTGGTGATCCTCTTCATCGCGATCGCGTTCACGGTGGGCGGCATGAGCGGGGCGGCGGCATGGGCCATGGCGCTGCTGTTCGCGCTCTCGTCGGTTATCGCGATCGTGTACCTGCGCTTCGATCCTCATGTCGCGCACACGGCGGGCGGGTTCGCGTTCGTCCGTACGCGGCGGTTGGCTGACGGCTCCCTGGCTCGCATCCTGCGCACGCGTGGCGTGTACCAGTCGGCGACCTACCTCGACGAGCGCCGCTTCGAGCCGGTCTTTGCCTATCAGCGGGGTTTCAGCGTCGTCTTCGATGTCGAGGATGCGATGCGCGCGGCCTCGGGTCACGGTATCTCGCGCGTGCTCGCACTCGGTGGCGGTGGGTACGCATGGCCGAAGTACGCTCTGACCGAGCATCCGGATCTTGCGATGACCGTCGTGGAGATCGACCCGGAGGTGACGAGCCTAGCGCGGCGCCTGTTCTTCCTCGACGAGCTCGAGCACATCGTGGGCGCACGCCTGCAGCTCGTGTGCGATGACGGGCGGGTGACGCTCGAGCGCGGTGCTGCCGAGGGGACGACGTACGACCTCATCGTCAACGACACCTTCTCGGGCGCGGAACCCGTACGCGGCCTCGCCACGATCGAGGCGATGCGTGCCGCGCGCGCGTGCCTGACGCCGGGCGGCATCTACATCACCAACGTCGTCTCGCGCGGGGAGGGGACCGACGTGACGTTTCTGCGCGACGTCGTGGCCACGCTCTCCGCGGTGTTCGCGTACGCGTGGGTTCTGCCGGTGACCGAGGAGCTTTTCGCCGGCGAGGACAACTACCTGGTGGTCGCCTCGGACGCCGCGTACGCCTGGCCCGATGCCGTTCCGTTTGACCGGGAGTTCTTGGGCGAGGTGCTGGAGGATTGATGAACGGATTCGTAGGACAGCCCGACAAGCGTCCTCACCATGGTGTTGGGGATTCGGCAAACATGGAAGTCGAAGCGCTCGAAACTTGTTGCTGCGATTTGGAACAGCGCAGAGCAGTTCTCGAGGCCGAGGCGCGCAGACGTGCCGGCGAGCGAACGCTTGGCATCGAAGAAGTTCGCGCTCTGTTGAAGGAGCGCCTTCTCGCCAAACTCGACGATGCGGAGAAAGCGTACGACGCGGGCGAGTACGTCGACGGGGACTCCTTTATCGCGGATGTGAAGGCGCGCTATAGCTTGTAGCCGCATCCTGATCCGAGCGTTCATTGCCCACCGCGGGCCCAGTCGACATCCATCTTTCGGACGCGCTGGTTCCGTGTCGCCTTCGTCACCCCACCCGATAATGCTCCAGCAGGATATCCACCAGGTGCCGTCCGCGGGTAACGAGGTCGTAGTCGTGGCCGTGCAGGTTCCAGTCGTAGATGATGCCGCGGGTCACGCAGAGGATCTCCTCGGCGATCGTGTCGGGGTCGCCGGCAAGCACGCCGTCCCCGATGGCGCGCCGCAGCGACTCGATCAGCTTGATGTTCAGCACGCGGTGCGCGTCGAGCATGTAGCTGTGGTCGACCGAGAGCTGGTTCTTAAAGTACTGCGCCGCGGCGAATCCGCCCATGGCCTCCATGGAGCGCATCTGATGATCGATGAGAAAATGGATGTCCTCGAGGGCTCCCGCCGTTTGGCGCGCGTCCCAATCTTGCTCGAGCTGTTGGTCAAACACGCGATAACCCTCGTCGAGCAGGTTATCCTTGCCCTCGAAGTGGTGGTAGAACGCTCCGACGGAAACTCCCGCCGCATCGCAGATGTCCTTGACCGATACCTGCTCGTAGGGGTGCTCCGCAAACAGGTTGAGCGCGCATTTGAAGATCGCGCGCTTGGTCTCGCGCGCCTGAAGCGCCCGCTTGCCGGTCTCTGCCATCGCATCTCCTGACTGTACCGCGCCGGGTCCGTTACGTACCGATCATGGTCACCACCAGACCGATCGCTTCAATCCTAGCGCAACGACGGCGGGAACGCGTCGCAAGGCATGATGCCTGCCCGAGCACAGCCGCTCCCCGCCATGCTTCTCACGTTTACCAAACCGAATTCGGTAAACGTGAGAGGCACGCACACCGCGCGGGTACCATGCGAGGTATCGGATTCCATCGCATGGAAAGGGAGACCCTATGTCAGCTCACTATCCGAACCTGTTCAGCCCCATCAAGATCGGCAACGTCGAGGTGCCCAACCGCATCGCCATGATGCCCATGGGCGTGTTCTCACCGCGTCTCATGGACCTCAAGACGGGCGCCTACACCAAGGACGGCGCCGACTACTACATCGAGCGCGCCAAGGGCGGCACGGGCCTTATCATCACGGGTCTTGTGCCCATCATCCCGCTGCCCGGCATGAACCCGGTGAACTTCCCGGAGGAGTACGTCGAGAAGCTCAGCTACCTCACCAACGGCATCCACGAGCAGGGTTCGCGCATCTTCATCCAACTCACGGCTATGACCGGCCGCGCGGCGTGGTTCGAGGGCGATGCACCCACCGATACGTTGCCCGCGCCCGCACCCATCCAGAACGTATGGGATCCCACCATCACCAACCGCGGCATCACCAAGGACGAGATCCACGCCTACGTGCGCAACTTCGCCACGGCGGCGTCGCTCGTCAAGCGCGCCGGCGGTGACGGCGTCGAGATCCACGCCGTGCACGAGGGCTATCTGCTCGACCAGTTCGCCATCTCGTTCTACAACCGCCGCACCGACGAGTACGGCGGCAGCTTGGAGAACCGCCTGCGCTTTGCCCGCGAGATTGTCGAGGCCATCCACGAGCAGTGCGGCGACGACTTCCCCGTGTCGCTGCGCTACAGCGTGCGCAGCTACGTCAAGGACTTCAACCGCGGCGCGCTGCCCGGCGAAAAGTTCGTCGAGGTCGGCCGCGATCTGGAGGAGAGCCTCGAGATGGCGCGCCTGCTCGAGAGCTACGGCTACGCCATGCTCAACTGCGACAACGGTTCCTACGACTCCTGGTACTGGCCGCATCCGCCGGTCTACATGCCCAAGGCGTGCAACCTGGACGACGTCATGAAGGTCAAGGAGGTCGTGGACATCCCCGTGGTGTGCGCCGGCCGCTTCGACGACCCCGATCTTGCCGAGAAGGTCATCGCCGAGGGCAAGATCGACATGATGGGCATGGGTCGCCCGCAGCTCGCCGACCCCGAGATCGCCAACAAGTTCCGCGAGGGTAGGCTCGACGACATCCGTCCGTGCATCTCCTGCCATCAGGGATGCCTGTCGCGCATCTTCCAGCACAAGGACATCAGCTGCGCGGTCAACCCCGCGTGCGGCCGCGAGAAGAGCATGGCCATCACGCCCGCCGAGACCGTCAGGCGCGTCGCCGTGGTGGGCGGCGGCCTGGGCGGCATGGAGGCCGCGCGCGTGAGCGCCCTGCGCGGGCACACGGTCGACCTGTTCGAGAAGACCGGCGAGCTGGGCGGCGTCTTCGTCTGGGCGGCATTGCTCGACTTCAAGGAGGACGACCGCAGACTGCTCGCGTGGTACAAGAAGCAGATGGTCGATCTGGGCGTGAACGTGCACCTGAACACCGAGGCCACGGCCGATACGGTCGCGGGCTACGATGAGGTCTACGTGGCGACCGGTGCCACCGAGCGCCACCTCGACACGCCCGGGTTCGACAGTCCGAACGTCACCTATGCGATCGATACGCTGTCGGCGCACGACGAGTTCGAGGGCGACGACGTCGTCATCGTGGGCGGCGGCTTGACTGGCTGCGAGATCGCCTACGACCTGGGCCGCAAGGGCAAGCACGTCACCATCGTCGAGATGACCGAGACGATCCTGAATACCTTCGGTCTGGCGGCGGCCAACTACAACATGCTCATGGACTTGCTCGACTACTATCACGTCCGCGTCATCAAGAACGCCGTCGTGCAGAAGTACGAGGACGGCGTGGCCTACGTCGAGGAGACCGAGAAGAACTATCCCAACTGCGCGAATCGCGCCAAGCGCATGTTCGCGCTCGGCCCGCAGGGCGAAAAGCTCATGCACAAGATTCCGGCCGACCACATCGTCGCCTGCGTCGGGTACACGGCCAACCAGGAGCTGTACGATCAGCTTGCCAAGACGGTCGACGCCGCGCACCTGCATCTGATCGGCGATGCGATCCGTCCCGCCAACGTCATGGAGGCGATCTGGACCGCCTACGAGACGGCGATCGCCCTGTAGGACACACAAGGCGCCCCCGTGAGCGGGCGCGCGCCGGCAACCGGCGTGCGCCCGCTTTGCGTTCGGTCGCAAGTCGGTGGCTGCTATCATGGTGACAGCTGTATCCGGGGTAAGGAGCCGCGCGATGGGGCGAGGACAAGCCGATAAGACGCACCGCGATGATGGACGTCGATGGCTGCCGTCCGTCTCGCGTCGTGCCTTCGCCTGTTCGCTGATTGCCGGGGTCGCCGCACTGCCGGGATGCGCACTCGAGGGCCTTGCTCCATCTGGCAGTGATGCCGACCGCGCCTCTGTCAAATCGGACGTGCCGACCATCTACGACAGTGCCGCTCCGGTCAAGACGGCGACGCTCATGATGGTTGGCGACATGCTCATACATCGGAGCGTATGGCAAAGCGGCGAGCGTGAAGACGGAACCTATAACTACGACCATCTCTTCACCCATATGGCCGATGAGTTCGCCGATGCCGATATCGCCATGGTCAACCAGGAGACCATCTTGGGCGGCACCGAGCACGGACTTGAGGACTTCCCGTATTTCAACAGCCCACAGGAGCTGGGCGATGCCGAGGTCAAAGCGGGCGTCGATGTCGCCGTGTCCGCGACCAACCATGCGCTCGACCACGGCTACGAGGGGATCTGCTGGACGGTGGAGTATTGGCGCGAGCACCATCCCGAGGTGCTCGTACCGGGTATCGCCGACACCGAGAAGGTCGCTCGGACGCCGAAGATCATCGAGCGCAACGGCATCAAGGTCGCGATCCTTTCCTACACCGCCTACACCAACGAGCTGTATCCGCCATCCGATAAAACGTGGTGCCTGAACGTGTTCGAGACGAGCGACATCGACGGCGATGTCGAGCGAGCACGCGAGGCGGGAGCCGACATCGTGGTGGCATGCCCCCATTGGGGCGAGGAGTACGTTCATGAACCTCATCCGACCGAGCTCAAATGGGCGGGCGTGCTGCTCGATGCGGGCGTCGATGCGATCATCGGGACGCATCCGCATGTCATCCAACCCGTCGAGGTGCTGGAAGGGGCAGATGGCAAACAGGTCCCCGTGTTCTGGTCGCTCGGGAACTACATCTCCAGCCAAGTCGACAAGCCGCGCATGGTCGGCGGTATGGCCAAGCTGACGTTCGAGAAGACCTCGGCGGGCTCGCGCGTCGTCGAGTATTCGATGACGCCTTTGGTGACCCATCGTGCCTGGGACGATTCGATGGGGGTTTACCTGCTGTCCGAGTACACCGACGAGCTCGCCGAGCAAAACGTCGTGCGCTATTCCGACGGCTGCGGGGATTTCAGCGTGGCGTACTGCGAGGACCTGGTGGCGGAGGTGCTCGGCGAGGCGTACGATCCGGATGCGTATATCCTGCGCGGAACGCTTTAGGTACGCGCCGGCTTGCGGACAGAGCGGAGGCGACCGTCCTGTCCGATGCCGTCAGATGAACGCCTCCCATTCGCGCACGCGCTCCCGCATGCCTTCGATATCCAGCACGCCCTCGGCGAATCCCTTGCGCACGAGCTCGGCGGGAAGCATCTCGTCGTATTTGTCGAAGTAGGGCACCTCGCCGGGATACACCAAATCGAGCGGATCGAAGTCGACCTGCGCTTCGGCGCAGACCACTTGGTAGAACGTCGATTCATCGGCCTTCATGCGGAATTGCATGAAGTAGGGGCGCGAGGGATCGAGGCCCTTCAGTCCGAGCTCTCCTGCGCACTTGATCTTGAGCAGGCGCTCGAGCGCCAAGAACGCGTAGCTTCCCAGCCAGGGCAGCAGTGCCCACGTGTCGCCGCCCAGGTTGATGAGCGGGCGATCGGTAAGGTGGGCGTTGGCCGCCACGTGACGCGCTTGGCGCAGGCGGGCCCGCGCGTTGGCCATGAGATAGGGGTAGCCGCAGCTCTCGGTGAGGGCTTGCCGCATGCGCTCGAGCACATGGGTGTCGATGTCTCCCGGGCAGTCGCCGAAGTAGGCCGGCACGCGCCCCTTGACCTGCGTGCAGTAGACCAGATGGCGCTTCCAGTCCACCTCCTCCACGATCCAGCAGTGGCCGGCGATGGCGATGCGCTCACCGGCGGGCGGCGGGTTCACGATGGTACCGAGTTCGGCGGATTCGGAACGCACCGTGAACTCCTCGTTTTCCTGGAACACCGCATAGAACTTGAACGAGTTGGTGATGCGTTCGCCGGCGATGCCGACGATGAGACCGCCGCCCTCGGTCTGCTCGATATGGTCGGTCTCGATGAGGTGGCGCAGCAGGACGCGCAGGTCGTCGGGGCTCACACGGTGGAAGTACGACAGGGTGAGCACGCGGCCGGCAAGTTCCGCCGGCGTGAGCTCGCCGCAGCTCGCAAGCGTCGCCATGACCTGGTGGTAGAGCAGGCTGTAGGGGAGGCGGTCGAGCTGCGGGGGCTCGACCCATTTGTCCTCGCGGTAGAGCTGCACGAGCGCGATGCCCTGCAGCAGTTTCCACGGGATGGTCTCGGGGAGCATCGAGCGCGGTTCTGGCTGCTCCTCGCGCATGACGAAGTGCATCTCGGGTGGTAGGTCGCGCCTGCCCGTGCGCCCCATGCGCTGCAAGAACGACGAGACGGTGAACGGCGCGTCGATCTGGAACGCCCGCTCGAGGCGGCCGATGTCGATGCCCAGCTCGAGGGTGGCGGTCGTGACGGTCGTGAGCGCGAGCTCCTCGTCGCGCATGATCTCCTCGGCGGTCTCGCGGTACGAGGCGGAGAGGTTGCCGTGGTGGATGAGGAAGCGGTCGGGCTCGTGGTTCGCCTCGCAATACTGGCGCAGGATGGTGCAGACGCCCTCGGCCTCCTCGCGCGAGTTGACGAACACGAGGCACTTGCGGCCGCGCGTGTGCTCGAAGATGTAGCCGAGGCCGGGATCCGCATCGGCGGGGGCGGTGTCGGTGGCCACCATGAGTTCCGTCTCCGTGACGGGAGGTATGCCGATCTCGTCGGGAGATCCGGCAGCGGTTCCCTGCGCATCCGACGCCCCTTGCGCGGTTGCGTCGCGTTTTGCCAGCATGGCGTCGGAGCTCGGGTTCTGGGCGTTGGCGAGCAGATCGTCGAGCGAGGGCGCACCGGCGCCGAGTCGCTCACAGCTCACCACCTCGGCTTCGAGCGGTGACGCATCCTGGCGGGCGCGTTCGGTCGCCTGCGGCCCGGTGATGTAGAAATGCTCCATCGACAGCCGCCAGGTGCGGCGCGGCTCCTCGAAGCGGGGGATGATGCAACCGCGCCCGGTGCCTGCCGACAGGAACGCGCCGGTCCGCTCGGGGTCGCCGATGGTGGCGGAAAGGCCGACGCGGCGCGGGTTGACGCCCGCCATGCGCGACAGGCGTTCGATCAGGCAGAGCGTCTGCCCGCCGCGGTCGCCGCGCAGCAGCGAATGCACCTCGTCGATGACCACGAAGCGCAGATCGCCGAACAGCCGTCCGACGGCGGCGTGCTTGTGGAGCAGCAACGCCTCGAGCGATTCCGGCGTGATCTGCAGGATACCCGAGGGTTCTTTGAGCAGTTTGCGCTTGTGCGACGCCGCCACGTCCCCATGCCAGTGCCACACGGGGATGTGGGCTTCCTCACACAGGTCGTTGAGGCGGTAGAACTGGTCGTTGATGAGCGCCTTCAGCGGACCGATGTACAGCGCGCCGACGCTTGCGGGCGGATCCTTGTCGAACAGGGTGAGGATAGGGAAGAACGCCGCTTCGGTCTTGCCCGACGCGGTTTGCGCGGTGAGCAGGACGTTCTCATCGGTGTTGAAGATTGCGTCGGCCGCGGCCACCTGGATGGACCGCAGGCTCTCCCAATCATGGCTGTAGATGAAGTCCTGCACGAACGGTGCGTATCGGTCGAAAACCCCCACGTCGTTCCTCCCTTCGTCCTACACCTCTCACATGGGAAAATGGTGCCTGTCCCTATTTTCCCGGGTGGGAAAATAGGGACAGGCACCATTTTCCCACCTCGTGATACCCACGCACGCAGGGATGCGAAAAGGGTATACTCAGTACGAGCAGAAGGTTTCAAGCCCCTGCAAGTTGGGTTTTGTGGGTTAAGCCCGCACAGAACAGCCGCCTTGCACCAGGCGGCTGTTCCCGTTTTCAGGGCTCACCCACAAACGGCTATCTGACGATGAGCATCAGAATCGTCATGTGCGCCAGCAGCACGGCTGCCGCAAGCAGCAGCCAGGTGAGGTTCCTGAGCATGGGATCCCTCCCATCTCCCTGCGAGATTTGGAGGGCACCGCCCGCTCGATGGAGGTATGATAGCACAATATAGAACATATGTTCTATATGTAGGGCGCCTTTTCCGTCGATGGGTGACGGAACGTGGAGGGAGGGTCATGGCTGGAAATCTGCGTGCGCCCATGGAGGGGGACCGCGCCAAGATGGACTTGTTCGCCGCCGACGTGGAACGCGACCGGGCGATCTGCGGCAGGTCGCTTGCATGCGACGCGGCGACGACGCTCGCCTCGGCAGGCGCCCACGACCCCACCGCGACGCCCTACTTCGTGCTCGAGGAGCTGTTGCCCGCAATGGGCCTCGATGTCCAGTCGCACCTGCTCGACGTCGGGTGCGCGCTCGGGCGCGTGCTCGCCTACTGCGTGGACGTCGGCTGCCCGGCGCGCGTGACGGGCCTCGAGCTCGATCCGGAGCTTGCCCGCGAGGCCGCCTCATGGGCATCGGCGTATCCGCGGTTCGAGGTCAGATGCGGCAGCGTGCTGGACGAGTCGCTTGCGCCGTACACGCACTTCTACCTGTTCAATCCCTTCGATACCGCGGTGCTCGTGCGCTTCTTGGACCGGCTCGAGCGCCAAGCGCGCCAAGCGGTCACGGTCGTGCACATGTCGGATAACGGCGAGCGTTACGCCTATCTGGGACGGAGCGGCTGGCAGGTGCTCAAGCAGGGGAGCATCCAAGATCACCGCTTGCCGTCCGGGCGCACCGTGCGCGTCTACGCGCATCCGCAAAGCTACACGATTTGGCGGTACGACCCGCGTCGGCATGAGCAAGCAGCGCGACGCGGCTAGTCGGTCGTGTGGCGGCGCTATCCGATGCGCAGGATCGGAGCCCCGAGCGCCAGAGCATCGCCTTCGTCATGCGTGCTCACGATGAGGATGCGCTCGTCGCGATGCCGGGCGATGAACGCGAGGACCGTCTCGTGCGTCGCGCGGTCGAGGCCGCCGAACGGCTCATCGAGCGCCACGATGTCGGCAGGCGCCGCGAACGCGCGCGCAAGCTCCACGCGGCGGCGCTGACCGCCCGACAGCTCGCGCACGGGCTTGTCGAGTACATCGTCGGGCAAAAGCTCGGCGAGCATCGCGCGCGCGTCGGTGTCCGTCGTGGCGAACAGGCGGACGTTCTCGATGGCGGAAAGCTCGTCCACCAGCCGGATGTCTTGGAAGACCGCGGCATAGCGCGTGTCGGTGGGAATGCGAAGGTTGCCGTCGAGCGGGGCCAGCAAGCCGCAGATCGTATCGAGCAACGTCGTCTTTCCCGCGCCGGACGGACCCATGAGGCAAAGAACCTCTCCGGCGTGCATATCCATGTCGAGCGCAGGGCACGCCGCACGCCCCTGATGGCCGACGACGAGGTGCTCGGCTGCAAGGTGGGTGTCCCGAGGGGCGGACGCATCTGCCGCGTCGCCGCGCCGCGCCGCCCACCTGCCCAGCGCGGGCCAGCTGCCGCGCATGAGCGCGAGCACCGCGCGTTCGAAGACCCAGGCGAGCGCCACCACGACGATCGTCCATGCGAACAGATCGGCCGTTTCGAGCAGAAGCTTTGCCTGATAGATTCGCTCGCCGATGGAGCCGTCGGGCACGCCGATGAGCTCCGCGGCGATACCGGCCTTCCAACTCATGGAGAGCACGGTCTCGCTCGCGGCGATGAGGTAGGGCATCACGCCCGGCCATATCAGCGCGCACAGACGCACGACCGTCCGCGCACGAAAGAGGTCGAACAGCTCGACGAGGTGCCGGTCGAGTTCGTCCAATCCCTTGAGCACCGAGAAGTAGACGCCGGGCAGCGCCATGAGGAACACGGCGATCGCGCTGACGTTCACCGAGCCGAACCAGATGAGCAGCACGACGACCACGCAGGCGACCGGTGTGCTTTTGATGGCCGAGAGCGCCGGCGAGACGAGGGTGCGCGCCACCCGGCTCCTCCATGCGAGAGACGCGAGTGCGATCGCGAGGATGTAGCTAGCGACCGTGCCGCCCACGATGCGCAGGGTGGAAAAGCCGACGTGCTCCCAGAAGGCGGATGAAGGGATGAGCCGTATGAGCGCGCAGGCGGCATCGATCGGGCCGGCGAGGATGAACTCGCTGGCGATCGCCATGCTCGCCACCTGCCAGACGCCGATCCAGAACAGGACGGCGAGCGCTCCGGTCAGGCGATGGCGCGTCTTGGTTGTCGGTTCGGTTTCCCCCATGGCCCTTCCGCGGTCGGTGCTTGCGCATTTGCATGCGGCGGCGGAGCGTCCGCGTGGCGCCCCGCCGCCGCGATCGTTATCCCTCGTAGGCGGTGTAGAACAGGTCCTCGGGCAGGGCGCCGCCCACGGATGCGGGGTCGGCATCGTAGAGGACCTTGAGGTAGCCGGACAGCGCCTCCTGCATCTCGGAGCCCGTGATGCACACCAGATGGCATGCCGGGATGGCCTTCTCGGCCACGGGCTCGGCATCGATGATGCCGGCTTCCACCACGAGCGGGGCGGCGGTCGCGGGGTCGTCGTTCACGGTGTCGACGGAGGCGGCCTGCGAGACCACGAACTCCGTCACGGCCTGCGGATGCTCGTCCAAAAACTCGTTGCGCACCACGGTGACGCCGGTCACGAGCTGGCTGCCCTCCTCGGCATACCGTGCCCAGACGTCGGTGAGGTCGACGGGGGCGCCGAGCGCGTCGTTCTTGGTGAGCGCGGCGGTCACGAAGGGCTGCGGCAGCACGCCCACGGCGGTGGCGTCGGCGGCGAGCACGCTCACGACCTCGGCGGCCTCGCTCTTGAACTCGAGCGTCACGGAATCGGCGATGCCGGCGGCGTCGAGCAGGTAGTTCATGGTGTACTCGGGCGTCGTCCCCTTGCCGGTGAGGTAGACGGTACGGCCCTCGAGGTCCTCGAAGCTCGTCACCGACGTGTCGCCGGTCACCACGGACAGCACGCCGAGCGTGTTGATGTCCAGGCAGGTGATGCCCTGCTCGGTCTTGTTGTACAGCACGGAGGCGGCGTTTGCCGGGATGAGCGCGATGTCGATGTCGCCCTTGATGACCAGGGGCAAGATCTCGTCGGCGGCGGTCATGATCTGGAAGTCGTAGCTGTTGGTGAACATATCGGGGTTCTTGGCCTGGTCCATGAACGTGACGAGTCCGATGGAGGTCGGGCCCTTGAGCGAGGCGACATGGACCTCGACACCCTCGGAGGTCTCGGCGCTGCCGGCCTCGGCAGGTGCGCTGCCGGTAGCAGAGCCGTTCTCGGCGGGTGCGGAGCCGCAGCCGGCGAGCAGGGCGCCGAGCGACGCCGCACCGAGGCCGGCGGACGCGATGAGCGCACGGCGGTTCAGAGGGACGGAGAGGTGGGACAGGTGCTTCATGAGCGTGCCTTCTTTCGGAAGAAAACGGAGCGCACAGCGCGCACATACGATGGCGGACATCTGTCGCGCGTGTCGAATCGGGTATCGGGCGGGTGGCAGACGGGTCGCTGCCCCCGATTATACGCATGGCGCGCGGGCTTTCGGAGGGCGCGTGTTTGTCTTGTGCACCAATTCGATTTTTAAGACGGCAAAGTGCGGACAAATCGCCGCCGGCGATTATAAAATGGTGAAGCCTGTAAAAACCTCCGAGAGGGGAATCCGATATGAGCAACGCCATGCGCGGGGTTGACACCAACCTCACCAAGATCCGGCGCACCGTCTTCAAAGAGGTCGCGCGCATCGCCTACCAGGGCGGCGTCGACGTCGACGGCGACGGTATCGTCGACACCGACGACTACGGCTGGGTCGACAACCTGCCCTACGAGATCATCCCGGGCGACGTGGCCACCTACCGCGAGAGCGTCTTCATCGAGCGCGCCGTCGTGGGCGAGCGCATCCGTCTGGCGATGGGTCTGCCGCTGCAGGGCGTGGACAAGCCCGCCATGCTCTCCGAGGGCGTGGCCGAGGCGGCCAAGCCCGAGACCTACTATGAGCCGCCGCTGATCAACGTCATCAATTTCGCCTGCAACGCGTGCGAGGACAACGTCTACCGCGTGAGCGACGCCTGCCAGGGTTGCATGGCGCACCCCTGCCGCGAGATCTGCCCCAAGGGCGCCATCTCGTTCGTTGACGGCAAGGCTCACATCGACCAGTCCAAGTGCATCAAGTGCGGCCGCTGCGCGACCGTGTGCCCGTATTCGGCCATCCACCACTACGAGCGCCCCTGCGCCGCCGCCTGCGGCATGAACGCCATCGGCTCCGATGAGCAGGGCCGTGCCAAGATCGACTACGACAAGTGCGTCTCCTGCGGCCAGTGCCTGGTCAACTGCCCGTTCGGCGCCATCGCCGACAAGAGCCAGATCTTCCAGGTCATCCACGCCATCCGCGAGGGCAAGGAGGTCATCGCCGAGGTCGCGCCCGCCTTCGTCGGCCAGTTCGGCGGCAAGGGCAACGTCGACAAGCTGCGCCAGGCCTTCAAGGAGCTCGGCTTCTCCGGCATGGAGGAGGTCGCGCTCGGCGCCGACCTGTGCGCCGTGCAGGAGGCCGGCGACTTCCTCGAGGAGGTCCCCGAGAAGATCCCGTTCATGGGTACCTCGTGCTGCCCCGCGTGGTCGGTCATGGCCAAGATGGAGTTCCCCGAGCATGCCGATTGCATCTCGATGGCCCTCACGCCCATGACGCTCACCGCGCGCCTCATCCGCAAGCAGCATCCCGATGCCAAGATCGTGTTCGTCGGACCGTGCTCGGCCAAGAAGCTCGAGGCCCAGCGCAAGTCCGTCAAGTCCGAGGTCGATTTCGTGCTCACCTTCGAGGAGATGGCGGGCATGATGGAGGCCAAGAACATCGACTACACCAAGCTCGCGGGCGAGGGCTCGAGCGACTTCGAGGTCGCTTCCACCGACGGCCGTAACTTCGCCGTCGCCGGTGGCGTGGCCAACGCCGTGGTCAACGCCATCCATCGCGACGATCCCTCGCGCATCGTCAAGATCGCCAACGCCGAGGGTCTGGACAACTGCCGCAAGATGCTCAAGGACGCCATCAAGGGCAAGTACGACGGCTACCTGCTCGAGGGCATGGCGTGCCCGGGCGGTTGCGTAGCCGGTGCCGGCACGCTGCAGTCCATCACCAAGACCGCTGCCATGGTGAAGGCCTACGCCAAGCGCTCGCCGCACAAGAACGCGCCGGACGATGCCTACATCGACTGGATCCCCGAGCTCGAGCGCCCCGAGGACGGCAAGTCCGACGCCGTCGCCGAGGCCCACGAGGCTCTGACGCCTGATACCGAGGCGTAAGGGTCATCCGCTTCGATATGATGCGAACGCGGCCGTCTTCCTATCGGGAGGCGGCCGCGTTTCTTTTGGGCACTGCTGTCTGACTGATTTGATCCGAATGACGGGGCAAGACGGCGTGGCGGTGCCGGGATTCGGCATATTCCGTCACGCATTTGCAAAGTGAGTGCTTCGTTTGGGAAATCCCGAGTAGACGCACTCGCCCCGGCATTATAAGTGCAGGTACAGAAATTGCTGCGGGGGCGGTATACAAAGCGGTTCCGGATTCAAACACGCACTTCGTAACATCGAGAGATCTGGGTAGACCAAATCGACTGTTTCGTCCCCGCTTAGATCGTGAACTCGGCGAAGGGGGCGTCGCCGTCGTCGGTCGCGGGGGCCCCGACTGCACCCGTCACGGCACCCTCGTCGCGCAGCAGCGCCGAGATGTCGGTATCGGGGTTTTGGTAGGCGATGTCGAGCAGCTCGATGAAGTCGCGGATCACCTCGCGCGGGGTGAGGTGCGTGTCGGCGCCCACGCGACCGAACTCGATCTTCAGAAACGCCACGAGGTCCTCGTCGCCGATCGTGTTCTCATACCCGAAGTAACCGGCATGGATCTGCCCGAGCTTCTCGATGAGGACGAGCAGCTCCTCGTAGGTGAGCGGATGCAGTCGGATGATGGGCGCCAGCATGTCGCGCATGTCCTCGCGGGCAAAGCGCCCCTGCGTGAGGCGGCTGCGCAGCGCCTCGTAGGAAAACACGCCGCGTCGACGGTCCTCGATGGAGGTCGGCGTGCCGCCCATGATGATCCCCAGGTGATGCGCCTTGCCCTGCAGGGTGTCGTTGTACATGGTGAGGATCTTCTCGTAGTTGTACTGGCGGGTGATGGCGTTGGGGATCTTGTACAGGTTGACGAGCTCGTCGATGAGCACGAGCAGGCCGCGGTAGCCGGCGTTTGTGAGGAACGCGGCGATGAGCTTGATGTAGTCGTACCAGTCGTCGTCGGTGATGACCGTGGAACACCCCAGGTCGGTGCGGGCCTCGGTCTTGGTGCGGTACTCGCCGCGCAGCCACCGCATGACGCACGATTTGACCTCGTCGTCCCCCTCGAGGCTCGCCTGCAGATAACGCATGAGCATCCGCGAGAAATCGAACCCGTGGACGAGCTCCTCGAGGTTGGCGACGCTCGCGCGGGCGCGCTCGAGGATGCCGTCGCCTCCCTCGTCCTGTAGGCGGGTGACCCAACGGTCGAGTACGAGGCCCAGCGCGCCGCCCTCGGGGCGCGTTTTGGTGGAGAGGTTGCGGATGAGCTCGCGGTAGGTGGCAAGACCCTGTCCCTGGCCGCCTTGCAGGCGGCGTTCGGGCGACAGGTCCGCGTCGGCGACGACGAAATTCTCGCCCATGGCGTGTGTGCGGATGGTTTGCAGCAAAAAGCTCTTGCCCGCGCCGTAGCGGCCCACCAGGAAGCGGAACGAGGCGCCGCCGTCGGCGATGAGATCGAGGTCGGTGAGCAGCGCCCGGATCTCCACCTCGCGCCCGACGGTGATGTAGGGCAGGCCGATGCGGGGCACCACGCCGCCCTTCAGGGAGTTCAGGATGACGGCGGCGACGCGCTTGGGTACACGCGGCGCGGTTGCGTTCATATCACTCATGCGAGCAGCTCCTCCACATCTTCCCGGTAGTCCTCGACGATCTGCGGGCCGTCCGCCCCGAATTCGATCGCGGTGTCGCCGAGGGTGTCGAACAGAGCCTCGTTGATCGCATCGACGAGCATGTCCTCCGACGCGCGGCTCGCCTCCGCTGCCGTGCGGGCCGCTGCTGCATCTCCTGCGAGCAGGGCGCGCGCGTAGGCGGCTTGGGTGGGCGACAGCGGCCCGTGCGCCTCGGGTGCCTCGGCGACGGGCGGCTTCTCGACGGGCGCGCGCGGCTCGTCGGGCGCCGCCGTGGCCATCTGCTCGACCTTACCGACGTCGGCCGCATCCATCGTAGCATCGGGTGCGGACGCGGTGCCGTCTACGTGCGGGGTCTCGTCCGCGTCGACAATCACCTCATCATGCGCGTCCGTACCGGCATCCGCCTCTTCGCGTTCCTCGTCGATCAGCAGCGCCTCGCGCGTCTGGGCGGCGGCGCTGCGGATGCCGGAGAGTTTCGCCAGGTCGATGTCGATCACGCGCGGCGCATGCGCGCTGTGCCAGCTAAGCCAGCCTTCGATTTCGCGCTCGACGATGCGCCTGAGGTACTTGGGAGAGCCCTCGTCCTTGAGCGGGGCGTCGAAGGCGACCGCTTCGCGAAACATGCGGTCGACGGCATGCATCGCGTCGCCGATCTTGGCGCTGCGTCCGCGGTTGCCGTGTACGCGCTCGCACGTCCACAGGCCGTTTGCGCAGGTGAAACGATGGATCTCGTCGAGTTCGAAGACGGTGTCGGGGTGCCGCGCGCGCTCGAAGAACACGGCGGAGGCGAACATGGTGTAGGGCAGTGCCGACATCGTGCCGAACAGGCTCTCGATGATGCCGTGCTTGCGCTGTCGCAGGTAGTACGCGGCGAGTTGCACGTAGACGGCGCAGGCGACGTGGCGGACGCCGTCAGGGTCGTGGCGATAGAGCTTGGAGCCGGCGATGCGGTAGGTCGACAGCGCGTCGATCGCGTCGAGCAGCCGCTCCTCGAATGCGGTGTCGGGGGGCAGCAGTGAGCCGGCGTGGTTTCGTTTGGCGCCGCCGCCTTGCGCGCGCCCGAGACGCGCGAGGGCCTCGTCGGTGAGGCGCTGGAGTTCGATGAGTTTGCGGTCGAAGGCGACGCTTTTCCAATCAGCCAAAAGCTGCGGGTCGAGACCGTGGTAGACGACGTAGTCTTGGGTCCATACGCGCAGGTACCGGTCGATCTCGGGGGCAAAGCCGCGGTATGCCTCCCAAAACGTCGTCAGCTTGGAGAAACCCTCCTCGGCGCTCGTCACCCCGATACCGCACAGCAGCTCGTAGATATAGACGTAGGCGAAGGAGAGGGACGTCTCCTCGATGTGTCCTTTACGCACCGCTGCGCGCCAGGTGAAGTATCCGCGCAGCTGTCGGTCGCTCATGGCGTTGTAGGTGGGGAAGAACGACTTGAACGTGCCGTGATAGGGGCAGTCGTCCTCGAAGTCCTCCATGAAGACGCCTTGGCGGTAGAACAGCTCCGCTTCCGTGAGCCAGCGTCCCCTGTTGCCCTGGGGGTCCGGCTGCCAGCGTGAGATCGCGCGCATCTCGCGGTAGCGGTCGGGCAGGTAGGAGGCCATCTGGCGACCGGTCGTCAGAATCGGCTCGTCCGTGTAGACGCGTTCGGAGAAATGGGAACTGCGCTTGAGGCGCTCTGCGTTCAGGATCTGCTCGATGATGCGCTGCACGTCCGCCATAGGTCCTCCTCTCCCGTCTCGACTCACCTCTAGGTGACCTATCATCATACCACAGACGCAAACAGATGTTCGATTGCCGCATGCCCCTTTTGGGACATGCGAGACGTGGGGGACGCGTCAGCGGAGGAAGAGGCGATAGGCCCAGCGGGGGATCGGGCAGCGGGCGAGGATGAAGCCCTGCTCGCGCCGGCGCGTCGTGTCGCGCGTGATCGCCGCCGCCTCGTCGACACCGCATTGCAGGCGAACGGCGGCGATCAGGGCGTCCGTCGCCTCCGAGCGCCACCGGCGCAGTGTTCCCATGCGGGGGCTTTTGGCGGTACGTGGCACGAGGGCGCCGCCGCCCACGATGACGCCGCCACGACAGATAAGGCCCGCCGCCTCGCATTCCCGAGCATATGCCGTGACGGAGGGAAGGGCATCTGCCGGATCGAAGTCGTCGGTGCAGCACAGCAGGTAACAAGGCATGCCGTTCGGGGCACCGACCATATCCAGCGCGTCGGTCGGCCGCGATGCGGGTGTTCCCTCCCGGATGCGGAACGCGACGACCCCGCAATCGAGGGCGTCGTCCTCGCATGTTCCGTCATCGGCCCATGTGACGGTCGGGGGTTCGGCCCCGCCCATGCGCGCATATGCGCACAGGGCGTCGGCGAAGTCGTCGAGCAGCAGGCGCGCCGCCCCGGCGTCGCCGTCGGCGTCGACGAGCACGACGTGTCGCAGCGTGTCGTCCATCTTCCCCCTCATCATCATGTGAACCTCGGCCATCCTGGTCATTGTAGCCGCTCGGATGCCCGCAGGCGCGTCCGCGTGCGTAACCGATCCGAAACGATGGGGCGCCAGGGACCCGTTCGCGCGCCCAACGCCGCCTGTCATGAGACAATAGACGCCACCACTTCGATCCACGCAGCATCCGGAGGTCCGCCATGGCAGCTTCACCTCGCCCCGTCAACTCGGCCATCGTCGCCATGCAACCCTCCGCCATCCGACGCATCAGCACGTTGGCGGCGCAGACGCCCGACTGCATCTCGCTCGCGCTCGGCGAGCCGGAGTTCGATACGCCCAAGGCGATCCGCGCCGAGGCCAAGGCGGCGCTCGACCGCGGTGAGACCCACTACGCGCCCAATGCGGGCACGCCCGCGCTGCGTGAGGCCATCTCCGGGTACATGGCGGAACAGGGCCTCGCGTTCGCGCCGGAGGAGGTCGTGGTGACGCTCGGCGCGACCGAGGCGATCTCGTCGACGTTGCTCGCGTTGCTGAATCCCGGCGACGAGGTCATCATCCCGGTGCCCGCCTTCGTGTCCTACGAGGCGGTCACGCGCATGAACCACGCCCGCCCCGTGCGGCTCGACACCTCCCCGTGGGATTTCCAGATCGACGAGGACGCTTTGCGCGCGCTGGTCACGCCCGCCACGAAGGCCATCGTCATCAACTCGCCCAACAACCCGACCGGCTGCATGCTCGATGCGGCATCGCTCGACGCGGTCGCGCGCGTGGCGGGGGAGTTCGGCGTCTACGTGATCAGCGACGACGTGTACAACCGGCTCGTGTACGACGGCGCGTGCGAGTGCTTCGCGACGCGTCATCCGGAGCTGCGCGACCGGACCGTCGTGATCGACAGCTTCTCCAAGCCGTGGGCCATGACGGGGTGGCGCATGGGCTGGATCGCGGCGGCCGAACCGCTGGTGTCCCAGATCGCCAAGGCGCACCAGAGCGCCGCCTCGTCGTCCGTGATGTTCTGCATGGCGCCCGCCGAGGTCGCGCTCGGTTGCGACCCCGCGCCGATGGTCGAGATCTACCGGCGACGTCGCGATCGTGTGGTCGACGGGCTGCGCGCCATGGGGCTGCCGACGCGTCGCCCGCGCGGCGCGTTCTACGCGTTTCCCGATATCACGGCGACGGGTATGGACGATGAGGAGTTCTGCGAGCGCGCGATCGTCGAGGCGGGCGTGGGGCTCGTGCCCGGATCGTGCTTCGGCGCCCCCGGCCATGTGCGCCTGTCGTTTTGCGTGTCGGACGGGGACCTCGACGAGGCGCTCCGTCGCCTGGCGGCATTCGTCTCCTGACGTCCCCTGCATGTAATAAAACCCCCGGGGTTTTATTACATGAGTCACCTGGCGGCATTGGGAGGGGACTGCGGACGTTTTCCTGGATGTAATATAACCCCTGGGGTTTTATTACATTCTTGGGGCGTGGAGGGTTTGTGCGCGGGGCGCGACGCTTGACGCGCGCTGCGGCGTTGTGCATACTACATACGGTTCACGCACGAATCCGCTGCCAGAGACAGCCGGTGCCGCAGGGTCGCACATGCGCCCCGAGGCTCAAAGGGGTAACCCGCCAGCCGAGGTGGTCGAGCAGATATGTCTTCTCGCCCCCGTCGCTCTATGCAGCGCGGGGGCTTCTTTTTCTCAAGACATGCCCCCGTCACGTCTTCGCACGGGTTTGTGCCGAGAGAAAAAGAGGAGGAGGTGTAATCCACATGCCACAGCAGTACAAGATCGACAAGGTCGCCGAGATCGAGTCCCGCATCGAGAGCAACAACGGTGTGTTCGTCGTCAACTACAACGGCCTCACCGTGAAGCAGGCCGAGACGCTGCGTCACACGCTGCGCGAGACCGGTGCCGAGATGAAGGTCTACAAGAACAACCTCGTTCGCATCGCGCTCAAGAACCAGGGCCAGCCCGAGATCGACGACATCCTCGTCGGCCCCGTCGCCTACGTGTTCTATGAGAACGAGCCCGTCGAGGCTGCCAAGGCCCTCAAGGACTTCGCGACGAAGTCCAAGGGCGTGCTCGAGATCAAGGGCGGTATCTCCGAGGGCAAGGCCGTCTCCGCCGAGGAGGTCAACGCCATCGCCGAGCTGCCGACCAAGGACCAGCTCCTGGGCCAGATCGCCGGCCTTATCTCCGGCTTCGCCCGCGACATCGCTGTTTGCGTCAACGGCGTCTCCAGCGGTCTCGCTCGCTCGATCCAGCAGGTTTCCGAGCAGAAGGCGGCCTAAGGTCGCCTGCCCGCGGGCACACGCCCGCACCAGTCCGGCGCATCCCGCGCCATGCAAGAAAGATCTCCCTGCATAGCAGGGAAACCGAAAGGATTGCTTAAAATGGCTAAGCTTACCACCGATGAGATCATCGAGGCTCTGAAGGAAATGACCCTGCTCGAGGCTTCCGAGCTCGTCAAGGCTATCGAGGACACCTTCGGCGTGTCCGCCGCCGCTCCGGCTGCCGTCGTGGCCGCCCCCGCTGGTGGCGCTGGCGCTGCCGAGGAGGAGAAGACCGAGTTCGACGTCGTGCTCGAGGGCTTCGGCGACAACAAGATCCAGGTCATCAAGGTCGTCCGTGAGCTCACCTCCCTTGGCCTCAAGGAGGCCAAGGAGGTCGTCGAGGGCGCTCCCAAGGCCGTTCTCGAGGGTGTCAAGAAGGAGGACGCCGAGGCCGCCAAGGAGAAGCTCGAGGCTGCTGGCGCTGCCGTCTCCCTCAAGTAACTTCCTGCAGGCGATCCGTCTGCTCGAGTTCGCAGCATAACCGCTGTTTTACAGGGGTCCGGGTAACCGGGCCCCTGTTTTTATTTACTTCGCGGGCGTGGGGTCGCACCCGCGGCCGGATTTCACGCCGGGATTTGGTGCGCCGGCCCATTTTGCGGCGGTCCCACGTATACTGGGTGGCACGAACGAGCCGCGACCGGAAAGGGGCACGCCATGAGGAATGCGGTGCTCATCGATCCCAAGGACAACGTCGTCATCGCCATCGAGGCGCTCGAGGCGGGCGCGCAGGCGGTGTACGTGACCGCCGACGGTGCCACGCACAGGCTCGCCGTGGTCGAGGACATCCCGCTGTTCCACAAGATCGCGCGCGCCGATATCGCTCGCGGCGACAAGGTCGTGAAGTACGGCGAGTACATCGGTGTGGCCACGGGCGACATCGCCGCGGGCGCCCACGTCCATACGCACAACTGCGCGAGCTCCGACGAGCTCAAGGACGCCGACGCCGCGCTGCAGGATACCGCCTCCGCCGGGCACGCCGATATGGAGACGCATGCCACCCGCACCTTTTGGGGCTATCGCCGCTCGGACGGCCGCGTGGGCATCCGCAATCACGTGCTCATCCTGCCCACGAGCATCTGCGCCTCGGACACCACCGAGCGCATCGCCGACGCGGTTGCGGGTTGCGTGTCCTTCCACAATCAGAACGGCTGCTCGCAGGTGAACGTCGATCAGCAGGTGACCATCGACACGATGGCCGGCATGGCCGCGAACCCCAACATCCACTCGGTGCTCGCCGTCTCGCTCGGCTGCGAGGGCTGTCAAAACGACCTGGTCGTCGACGCGATCCGCGCCCGTACCGACAAGCCGGTCCGCACGCTCGTCATCCAGCAGGTCGGCGGTTCCATCAAGGCCGTCGAGGAGGGCACGCGCATCGCACGCGAGCTCGCCGCCGCGGCCGCCCTCGAGCGCCGTGTCGAGTGCCCGATCTCCGAGCTCGTCCTCGGGACCAACTGCGGCGGCTCCGACACCTCGAGCGGCCTTGGCTCCAACCCGCTCATCGGCGAGGTTTCCGATTGGCTGGTCGCCCAGGGCGGTACCTCGGTTCTGTGCGAGACGCCCGAGCTGTTCGGCGGCGAGCACATCCTCGCGCGCCGGGCCGCGACGCCCGAGGTCGGGGCGCAGATCCTGAAGATCGTCGCCGATTACGAGGCCTACGTGCAGATGTTCGGCGCCGAGATGCGCGAGGGCAACCCCAGCCCCGGCAACATGGCCGGCGGCCTCACCACGCTCGAGGAGAAGTCCCTCGGCTGCATCCACAAGGGCGGCCACAGCCCCATCACGGCGGTGTACCCATATGCCGCGCAGCTCGCCGCGCACGAGGGCCTCGTCATCATGGACACCCCGGGCAACGACCCCTCCTCCGTCATGGGGCTCGTCGCCGGCGGCTGCCAGCTCGTCGTCTTCTCCACCGGTTTAGGCACGCCCACGGGCAATTCCATCGCGCCGGTCTACCGCCTGACGGCAAACCCGCGCACGGCTGCCACCATGGCCGACAACACCGACTTCGACGCGAGTGCCACGATCTACGGTCCCGACAGCATGCTCGAGCTGCGCGATCGCTTCATCGACCGGATCATCGACGTCTGCTGCGGCGAGCCCACCTGCGCCGAGGCGCTCGGCTACACCGAGACCGCGCTGCCGCACATCTGCAACTATATGTAACCGTGCGCCCGAAGCGGCCGCCGATGTGTCATAGTTGACATATCAACCATGCTCACCGCATCCGATGGAAGGGATGGACATGAATCTGCATCTTGAGGGCAACGTCGTCATCGTCACGGGAGGATTCAAGGGAATCGGCAAGGGCATCGTCTTCCAGCTGGCCCGCGAGGGCGCCATCCCGGTCGTCCTGAACCGCAAGGACGGCGTGGAGGACGAGTTCACCGCCGAGCTCTCCCAGATCACCGATACGTTCGACATCCACTTCATCGACCTATCGGACACCGACGCGATCGCGCCGATCGTCGAGGAGACCTACCGCAAGTACGGTCGCATCGACGGCATCGTGAACAACGCCGGGCGCAACGACAACCTCGATGTGGAGACGACGAGCTGGCGGGACTTCGAGGCCTCGCTGCACGGCAACCTCACGCACTACTACGAGCTCGTCCACCAGGCGTTGCCGTATCTCAAGGAGTCGAAGGGCTCCATCGTGAACATCTCGTCCAAGGTGGCGCTCACCGGCCAGGGCAAGACGAGCGCCTACGCCGCGGCGAAAGGCGCCATCCTGGGTCTCACGCGCGAGTGGGCGGCCGCCCTCGCCGAAGACGAGGTGCGCGTGAACGCCATCGTCGTCGCCGAGGCGTGGACGCCGCTGTACGCCAAGTGGATCCAGACGTTCGGCGACGAGGCGGCGCAGGAGGCGCGTCTGCGGCTCATCACCGACAAGATCCCGCTGGGCCATCGCATGACCACGGTCGAGGAGATCGCCGACACCGTGTGCTTCCTGTTGTCCGACCGCGCGTCGCACACCACGGGGCAGTGGCTGAACGTCGACGGCGGCTACGTCGACCTGGATCGCGCCCTGACGTAAGGGTGGCCGTGCGGGTGCTTGCGCCCGCGCATGCGCCACGGCACGATGGGCGATTCCACGCGCGGCGGGCACGCCGGGCGCGGAACGCAGGGAAGAAGGGGAGCCCATGTCCGATCTGAAGGTCATCGATTCGCATTTCCATGTCTGGGACCTCGTCACCCAAAGTCTGCCGTGGCTTACGGGCACCGACGGGACCATCTCGCACACGTATCGGTTCGACGATTTGGCCGCCGCCTATGCCGAGCTTCCGGGCGTGGAGTTCACCGGCGGCGTGTACGTGGAGGTCGACTGCGCCGACCCGGTCGCCGAGGACGGCATCGTCTTCGACCTCATGGCGCATGAGCCGCGCGTGCTCGCCGCGATGCTGCGCAGCGAGGTGAGCCCGTGGATGCGCGTGCCGCTGCATGCGACGGGCATCCGCGAGCCGCTGCATATCGATGCCGAGCCGCGCGGGCGTTGCCTGGAGCCGAGCTTCATCGAGGGTCTGCGCGCGCTCGCCGCCGCCGGCAAGCCGTTCGAGTCATGCAACCGCGTCGACGAGCTCGAGGACGCCTACGAGTCGTTCTCCCAGGTGCCGGAGGCGACGGTGATCCTCAACCACCTGGGCAACGTCGAGTGCCTGAGCGATGCGTGGTGTTCGGTGATGGAGCGCATGGCGTCGCTGCCCAACCTTTACGTCAAGGTGTCGGGCTATCCCACCGCCGATGCGGGTTTCGTCGCCGAGCTGCTCGCCTTCGTGCGCGAGACGTTTGCCGCCGATCGCCTGCTGTACGCGTCCAACTGGCCGGTGGTCGAGCTGTACTCCACGTTCGCCGAGCATTTCGGCCTGCTGCGCGATACGTTCGGCGACGACGAGGACTTTTTCATGAACAACGCGGTGCGCGCCTACGGCCTTTCGCTGTAGGTCCATCGTCGCCGGGGCCGCGCGGTCCCGGATAGCCAAGGGAGGAAACGACATGTTCGAGGGAATCTACTGCCCGTCGATCACCATCGCCGACGACGAGGGGAAGATCGACTACGAGCTGTGGGGCGCCCATCTCGACCATCTGGCCGACGCGGGTATCGACGGCGTGCTGCTGTTCGGCAGCATCGGCGAGTTCTACGCGTATTCGCTCGAGGACAAGAAGGCCGCGCTCGCCTTCGCCGTCGAGCGCGTCGCCGGGCGCATGAAGGTGCTCGCCGGTGTGGGCGACACGGTGATGGCGCGCGTGCTCGACTTCACGCGCTTCGCCGAGCAGACGGGCGCCGACGGCATCGTGGCGGTGTCCCCCTATTACTTCGGACCGACCGACGCGACCGCCAAGGAGTACTTCGGCGCCATCGCGCAGGCGACCTCCCTGCCGATCGTCCTCTACAACTTCCCGGCGCGCACGGGTACCGACCTGTCGCCCGAGCTCGTGGCCGATCTCGCCCGCGCGTATCCCAACATCTGCGGCATCAAGGACACCGTGGACACCATCAGCCATACGCGTAAGGTCATCGCGGCGGTGCGCGCGGTGAACCCCGACTTCTCCGTGCTGTCGGGCTTCGACGAGTACTATCTGGTCAACCGCGTGTCGGGTGGCAACGGCGTGCTGTGCGGTCTCACCAACGTGGAGCCGGAGCTGTTCGCGCGCATGCACGCCGCCTACCAAGCGGGCGACTTTGCCGGTGCTATCGCCTGCGCCGAGCGCATCTCGCGGCTCATGGCGGTCTACGATGTGTGCGACCTGTTCATCTCGTCCATCAAGGCGGCGGTGATGGTCAAGGGCCTGCCCATCTCGACCAAGATCTCCGATCCGGCGCTCCAGGCGACGCCGGAGCAGATCGAGCGGGTGCGCGAGCTGCTGGGATAGCCGTCGTCCGGCGGGCGGATGTCGAGGATCGGCGTCCGCCCGCCGTCCGTTTGAAGGGGAGGGGCCATGGCGCTCATCACCGTGAACCTGTTTTCCGGCGCGCTGATGCGCACCGTGCCGGTCAACGTGATCCTGCCGGTCGACAAGCAGACCGACGCCCTGATGCGCGACGGTGCGACCGGGGCGTTTTCGCCGCACGTGCCTGATGGCGGCTTCAAGACTCTCTACCTGCTGCACGGCATCTTCGGCAACTACACCGACTGGGTGAGCGGCTCGTGCATCCAGCGCTGGGCGGAGGAGCGCGACCTGGCCGTGGTCATGCCGTCGGGCGACAATCGCGCCTATGTCGACCAGCCCGCGAGTCACGACTACTACGGCCGGTTCATCGGCGAGGAGCTCGTGGCGCTCACGCGCGCGATGTTCCCGCTGTCCACGCGGCGCGAGGACACCTTCATCGGCGGCCTGTCGATGGGCGGGTACGGGGCGTTTCGCAACGGCTTTCGCTATGCGGGCACGTTCGGGCGCATCGCGTCGCTTTCCGGCGCGTTTCTGGTCGACGGGTTCGCCGAGCGCACCGACGACGTGTCGCGCTTCTTCGAGTCCCGGGCGTTCACGGAGGCGGTGTACGGGGATGCCGACGCCGTGCGGGGTAGCGACAAGGACCCCACGTGGCTTGCCGAGCAGCTCGTCGAGAGCAGCGCACCGCTCCCCAAGATCTACCTGGCATGCGGCGTGGACGACGGCCTGTACGAGGCGAATCTCGAGACCCTGCGCCGCCTGCGCGCGTTGGGGTACGACGTGACGTATGAGGAAGGCCCCGGCGGTCACAACTGGGCGTTTTGGAACCGGTATATCGAGCACGTGGTCGAGTGGCTGCCACTCGGCGACGCGCAGGCGGGCGTGAATAGCGGCAACGTCGGGCTCTAGCGCGTGGGCTGCAGCGTGCGCGTGGGGATGGCGCGCGGCTACCCGCCGGCTTTTCATCCGTTCGCATGGGAGATGGGGCGAGGCGGCCTGTCCGTTTCGTCCCATCATCGCGTGCGGACTGGCCCGTTTTCGGTATGCAGTGCACAAAACGTGTACCGATTCTCGGCAAATGCTCGATGTCTGCGCATTTCCGGCGCAGTTTTCCATGTCGTCTGCACGGGGCTGGGGTTTTGGGGTACCCTCGCACAAGAATCCGTGGACGCCAGATAAAAGGCACGGCGTCATGACGGCCGGCACGCTTCTCGCGAGGTGCCGCGCTTCGAAAGGAATCGTTACCGACCATGAAGGCCATCATACCCGCAGCGGGCCTCGGGACCCGCTTTTTGCCCTCGACCAAGTGCACGCCCAAGGAGATGCTGCCGGTGCTCGACAAGCCGGTCATCCAGTACGTGGTCGAGGAGGCGCTCGAGCCGGAGGACATCGACGACGTCATCATCGTCACCTCTCCGGGCAAGCCCGAGCTCCTCAGCTACTTCCAGCCCGATCGTTCGCTCGAGGGCCTGCTGCGCGAGCGCGGCAAGGCGGCCTACGCCGACGCCGTCGCCAACGCCGGCAACATGCCCGTCGACTTCCGCTACCAGTACGAGCCACGCGGCCTAGGTCACGCGATCCGTTCGGCCGCCGACGCCGTCGCCGGTGAGAGCTTCCTCGTGCTGCTCGGCGACTACGTCGTTCCCAGCCGCGACATCTGCACCAAGATGATGGAGGTCTCGGCCGCCCATGCCGGCGCTTCCGTGATCGCGGTCGCCCCGTGCGCGCCCGACGAGGTGTCGCGCTACGGCATCATCGGGGGCGAGCGTGTGGGCTCGCTGCCCGGTGCCGACAACGTCGCCGACGACGAGCCCGGTGCGGTGTGGCGTATCTCCGGCCTGGTGGAGAAGCCCGCCGCCGACGAGGCGCCCTCGAACCTCTACATCGTGGGCCGCTACCTGCTGAGCCCGCTCGTCATGGACCTTCTGGGCGACCAGCAGCCCGGCAAGGGCGGCGAGGTCCAGCTGACCGACGCCATGGCGCGCAGCCTCGAGCGCGAGGCCATGTACGCCGTCGTCATCGATCCGCTCTCGGGCTTCGATACCGGCACCCCCTCCGGCTGGGTGGCCACGAACGCCCTGATGGCTGCCGAGGACCCGCGTTTCCGCGACGCCTTCTGGGAGGCCATCGACGAGCGCGGCGGTCTCAAGCGCTAACCCACCGGCCGGCGTGAAAGCACGCCAGACGACTTTCACATGGTGAACCGCGAAGGGGTCGCATCCGCGACCCCTTTTTCATGTGCGTGCCCGTTCGTCGGCGCGAAATCAGGTTGCGGCGCGAAATCGGGTCAGACGTTTTCCGCGCCGTTACGGCTTGGCGGCTCCGTGGGCGCTGCGCAGCAGGGCCTCCACGAGGGCGCTGTCGGTCGGGTCGGGTGAGCCCAGCGGAAGGCCGCACGCCTCGAAGAAGTGGCTGCCGGCGAACTGCCGCGCGCGGAACGAATCGTGAGCGCCGTCGTCGAGGTAGCGCACGCGCGACAGGCAGTCGGTGGTCGCGCAGAACAGCGGCCCGCGCGTGCGGACGTAGTCCAGGTAGCTCGGCTCCTCGCTCCACAGCACCACGCCGGCGAGGTTCTCGAGCTCATAGGCGACGGCGTACTGCTGCCAGGCGAGCGTGCGCCCGCGTACGTAGCGGTCGAGGATCGACGCCATGCGGGTCACACGGGCGAGTGTGTCGGCAGAGCTCATGATGCGCAGCTCCGTGGCGCGCTGGGGTGGGTTGCGCTCGGTGTCGTCGGCCTTAACGTCCTCGAACGCGAAGCGGGCAACGATGCGCTCTCGCTCGGCGTTCGTAAGCAGGATGGCGGGGACGGAGAGCTTCATCGATTCGTCGGCGAACAGCTCGATGGCCGAGTGGGGGATGCGCGGGTCGTCGCGGGTGGGAACGCTGAAGATGAGTGAATCGTGTGCATGGTGGACGCGACAGGCGAGCCCCATGCGGCGAAACGCCGCCCGCATGGTCTGCGCATGCTCGTTGATGGTATCGCGCGTCGGCGTATCCGAGACGCGCTTTCCCATACGGAACATGTAGAGGTTGAACAGCGGTGTATCCGCGGCGGCGTAGAACACCGAGCGGTGGCAGAACGCGGCGATCTCGGCGCGCCGCCTCGTCGCCTTGCCGTACAGTTCGACGAGGGCCGATCCCACCGCAGGGCCCGATGTGGACCCCTCGCGCACGTCGACCACGCCGTCGGCAACGTACGGAGGGAAATCGCCCTCGAAGACCTGCACGACGATGACGCCCTGATCCGGGGCGGCCGGGTCCGTCACGAATCGCACGTCGAAGCGCGGCGTCGGGCTCACGTGGCGCCGGCATAGCTCGCCGATCATCTGGCTGTAGTCGGCGCCGAGGCGCGGCACCGGACACAGGCTGCGATCGTCGTCGGCGATGCCGATGACGAGCCAGCCGCCCGACGAGTTGGCGAACGAGGCGATGATCTTGGGGATCTTCTTGGCAACAGTGGGGGAGTAGCTCCGCTTGAACTCGAGGACGTAGCCCTCTTCGAGATCGCGCAGCTGCTCGAGGTCGGCATAGGTGATGTCGGTAAGCGCCTTGGGTGCGCCGCGGTCGTCTTTGAAGGGGCTGAACATCGTGACCTCCCGTCCGTTGTCCGCAGTATACCCATCGCGTGGCGCGGAGGTGGGGCAGGGGTTTTCGTGCGACGGGACGTCATGTGGACGGGGCTCGGCGG
>NZ_JADYTL010000007.1 GCF_021531055.1 Collinsella tanakaei | reverse complement strand
GCTACGGCGGACGGCGCGGGCGGCGGGCACAAAAGTGGGGCGCGGCGATACGCCGCGCCCCACTACTCGAGCCTATGTGCGCTCGCCGCGCTTAGCGCTTGTCGGCGAACTTGCGGCGATGGCGATACGCCAGGCCTGCGCCGAGCAGCACCACGCCCGCTGCGGCGATGAGCCCCACGAACCGTGCGGAATCGCCGGTGGTGGGCAGGTCGCCGGGCAGCTGCTCGTCGGGTGCCGCGACGTTGATCGCCGTCAACGTCAAGCCGTCATCGGACACCGTGTAACCGGCCGTCCAGCCGCCGAAGAGCTGGCTCGTCGCCGTGCTCTCGGCCTCGATCATGCCGTCTTCGGTCACCGTGAACGAGAACGTACCCTCGATCAGCAGGTAACCCGTGGGCGTATCCGTCTCCTCGACGGTGTAGGTCTCCCCTGCCATCAGCTGCGGCAGATCGATCGTGCCGTCGTCGGAGCTGACCACCGTGCACTCGGTGGAGCCATCGGCAAACGTACCGGTCACGTGGAACGTCGCGCCGGCGAGCGCGTTGCCCGCAGCGTCCGTCTTCGTGAACGTCAGCTCGATGGCCGTGTCCTCAAACGCGATCATGGAGGTCGCGTCGTCGTTGCTCACGGCGATCTGCTCGAGCGGCGCCTGGGTGGTGCTGTCGTCCACCGCGACCGTGCCGTCCTCGAACACGAGGATGGTCACCGGCGCGAGCAGCTCGAAGCCCGCGGGCGCCTTGGTCTCGGTCAGCACGTAGGGCGTACCCTCGGCGGAGCCGATCAGCGACAGCTCGCCGAACACCACGCCGTACTCGTCGGACACGAACGTCCGCTCGGTGGTGCCATCCGGGAACTCACCGGTCATGGTGAACTCGGCGCCCACCAGACCGTGACCCTGCGCGTCGCGCTTCACGAGCGTGATGCCGACCTGCTGGTTGAGAATCGAGATCGATTCGCCGTCCTGGCCGATGGTGAATGCCGGCGAAGAGGTATCGCTCGCGGCCACCACCGTGCCGTCAGGCTGGACGACGATCAGCATGGTCTCTTCCACCCGCTCGTAACCGGCGGGAGCGGCGGTCTCGGCGAGCTCGTAGGTCGTGCCAGCGACCAGGCCGGTGAAGGTCACCGTGCCGGTTTCGTCGGTCGTCGCCTGGAAGCTCTGCGGCTGAGCGCCTTCCGGAGCGTCCTCGGCCAGAACCTCGGTGAGCGTGATCGTGGCGCCCGGCAGCAGGCTGCTCTCGCCGTTGATCTTGCTCACCGTGAGCTCGGCGAGCAGGTCGGTCGCGGTGATCACCGCGATACCGTCGGATTCGTCGGTCACATAGGTACCGGTGCCGTCCGCGATGTCGGCGCTGCCGTCACCGTCAGCATCCGTGAACGTCAGGGTGCCGTCGGCATTGACGGTGAACGTAGCCGTACCGGCAAGCTCATACCCTGCGGGCGCGGTAACCTCGCGCACCGTGTAGGTGTTGCCTGCTATGAGCACGGCCGTGGGGATCGTCACCGCGCCGTCGTCAGCCGTAGCCTCGAGCATCAGCGAATCCTGATCGGCGAGGTCGCCGGTAAAGGTGCCGGTGATCTCGAAGATCGCACCGGGGAGCGGCTCGTCCGCCTCGTCCACCTTCACGAGCTTTGCCTCGACCGGGGTGTCGTGCGCGGTGAGCGCGTCGTCCTCGACGTCGTAGCCGGAGCTATCGGCATCCGGGCGCTCGTCGTCGACGGGAACCGCGTTACCGTCGACGTCCACCGTGAACCGGAACGGGTCGACGAGCTCGTAGCCCGCAGGGGCCGTCTTCTCGGTCAGCTCGTACACGTACTCGGTTCCGCCGTCGCGCGTGGCGATCAGGTTCTCGATCGTGATGGTGCCGTTCTCGAGCGTAAGAGTGCGCGGAGCGGCGTCGCCCGGCTTACCCGTGCCGTCGGCGAAGGTTCCGGCGATCTCGAAGACCGCGCCTTCCAGCAGCTCGTCGCCCAGATCGGCCTTGTTGAGCGTGACCTCGATCGGCGTATCCTCGGCGGTGATGGTGATGGTGGCGTCGCCGTCGAAGCTGTAGCCGGCCTGATCGTCCGCCTCGATGGTGCCATCGGCCTTGACCGTGAACTCGTACGGCGTTCCGT
This sequence comes from Collinsella tanakaei, assembly GCF_021531055.1. Classification (GTDB taxonomy): domain Bacteria; phylum Actinomycetota; class Coriobacteriia; order Coriobacteriales; family Coriobacteriaceae; genus Collinsella; species Collinsella tanakaei_B. Next base: position 143,109 of record NZ_JADYTL010000007.1, on the reverse strand, counting down.
TGAGCTCAAAGCCCGCCGGCGCGACCGTCTCGGTCAGCGTGTAGGTGTGGCCGGCCACCAGGCCAGGCAGGGCGGTCATGCCCGCATCGCCGAGCTCAAGGGTATCGATAACCGCACCGTTCTCGGCAAGCTCGAACACCGCGCCCGCGAGCGTCGGAGTGCCGCCCTTGGCGACCTTGGTCAGCTGCACCGCGATACCGGTATCGGTAGCCGTGATGACCGCGACGCCCTCGTCGTTAGTGGACAGATACGTACCGGAACCGCCCTCGCCCTTGATAGCGGTGCTCGGGTCATCATCGTCATCGTTCAGGAACACGATGCTGCCGTCATCCATCACCTCGAAGGTAGCCTTACCGGCCAGCTCGTAGGTATCGGGCGCACTGGTCTCCTCGATGGTGTACGTGTTGCCTGCGACCAGCCAGTGGGAGTCGAGCTCGAAGCTGCCCTTCTGTCCGTCGTCACGGTCTTGACGTCATCGGCGTCGGCCGTGTTCGTGATCGTGAAGGTGGCGCCGGGCAGCGAAATGCCTGCCTCGTCCGTCTTCACGATCTTGGCCTCGATGGGCGTGTCGTTGGCGACGATGGTGAGCTTGCCGTCCCCGACGGTGTAGCCCTCACCGGACTCGTTCACGATCTGGCCCTTGTCGTCCACCTGGAAGGTGAACAAACCCATGGGCGCAAACGGCGTGAAGCAACGACTGACGTTTTTCACACTATTCCGCATCTTCCACGGGAGTGTAGTACACGTCGAGCACCGTCTCGTACACGCTGTCCTGATCGAGCGTGTACTCCACGTACTGGGAGCCCTTCTCCGCCGTGCCCTTGAGTGTCGTGACATCGAGGTCGTCCATGCCGTGCTCCACGAGGATCGCCGCCAGGAAGGCGAACTCGCTGATGCCCATATTGGTGAAGCCGTAGTCGAGCGCGGTCCGGTAGAGTCCGACGAGTGCCGCCGGGTCGCCCGCCGCCGTGGCGATGGCCTGCGAGAAGAAGGCCTTGAGGTACTGGGATTGACGCGCCTGGCGGTCGAGCGAGCTTTCGAGCTGCGTGATGTCTCGATACTGCACGTACCGCATGGCCTCATATCCATACAACGTCGTCGGCACATCTTTGACAATCGACGTATCGGGGATGGTCTCGATCGGAGTGAGCGAAACACCGCCAACCGCGTCGTTGATGGGACCAATCCCCTGCATGTCGAGAGCAACGTAATAGTTCATGGGCATGTTGTACAGGATGCGCGAAACGGCGCGGACCACGTTCTCGCTGCTCGACTCATATCCATCACCATAACTGAACGACAGAGCAAGCTGCATCTTATCCTGGCCCATAAACGAGTCGCCCACGTTCTCGTCAACATCGACCATGGTGTCGCGCGGGATGCCGATGATGCGCATCTCGCCCGTGCGCATGTCGAATGCCACGACCATCACGGCGTCAGCCTGTCCCGCGGCACCGGTCACGCTCACATCTTCGCGACGGTCATACCCCATGACGACGATGGACACGATGTTCTCGTTGTAGCGATAGGTCGTGCCGTTGTACTCGACCGTCAGACCGTCGTCCTGGGTGTCGGCGTTCTCCGAGGTCTGGATGTCCTCGGGGTTCGACGCCTCGTGCAGCGCCTCGCCACCGCGATCGATCATCAGCTTAAGCGCAAGCGCGGTGCCGCCGCCGGCAACCGCCAGCACCGCCACAAGGACGAGCACCACCTTGAGCGGCAGCGGCATCTTGCGGCGCGCAGGTTTGTCGGGCTCGGCGGCGTCAAAGCGGACGGCCTTCACCGGCTCGTCGCCGTCGTCTGGCTCGTGATCGGTGACGGGCTCACCCGCGTCAGGCGTAGCGTCAGCGGCAGGTGCGGCGTCGGCAGCGGGCGCGACATCGGTGGTCGCCGCAGCAGCGGCCGACTCAACCTCACCCGCAGCCGTCGAAGGCGCGGCGAAACGCGCACCCACGGCAGCGGGCTCGTCCTCATCCGCATCCGGCACCGCCGGCTTCGGCTTAAAACGCCTGCCCGGCGCCGAAGGAGCCGGCAGGTCATCACCGCCCGCCGCCACCTGGGGCGCAGACGCGGACGGCAGCTCCTCCCCCATGCCGGCCGCGTCGATCGGCGCCTCCGCAGGAGCGGAAGCCTTGAAGTGCCTGCCCGAGCGGGCCGGAGCCGCGAGACCGTCCTCGCGCGCCTCTTCGTTATTTGGTCTGCTGGTCGTCAACGAGAACCCCCGTCACAAGATAGCGGTTGCCGCTGACCGAGCCTTCGGTCGGGCACGTACTGAGCTGCACGATCTTATCGTCCACATCGAGCGTCGCGCCCTCGCGGACGTTCACGACCATAGAGGTCGGATCGAGCACTGAATCGAAATACTCCCGGCGCACCTTGGTATCGGACATGTCGAAGCTGTTGAGAATGTGTCGGTCGTCGTAGCGGTAGGCAGCGATGATCCGGTACGTGAGGATGTGCCCGGGCATGTAGATGTACATGTCCTCGTGCTCGTCGAAGAACTCCTTGTCCTCAAAGCGATGGAGCGACGCGAACATCATGCCGTCGATGGAGTTATGGCCATACAGCACGGTCACCGGATCGGAGAAATCGGTCGCGTTCATGCTCTGGCTGAAGATGGTCCCGTAGTCGGAGTACTCCTTGTCCAGGCCGCGGCGAAGGTAGAAGTTATCGTCCACCGTGCTTTGGACCACCGGGAAGTCCACGTCCGTGCCGGGAACCGAGACCCACGCGTACACGTCGGAGTTCTCCGCCTTGAGCGCGCCGAAGTCGATCGGGTTGTCGGGCAACTCGGGCTCCGGCTCGGCCTCGGCATCCGCCTCAGGGGCGTCGGGCGTACCGAGCTCCTGCTGCCGGGCGAGCTCGCGCTCCGCGGAAGCGTGCAGCGAATAGAGGTACACGCCGCCCGACACCGCGATAACCACGAGCACGACCAGCAGCGCCACCAACGGCGCGATGCCTTTCCGCTTGGGCTGCGGCGACGAAGTCGGCGAATCCTGCGTATCTCGATCGTCCATACGATCCTTTCGTGCGATGAGGGGCTGGGGAGCAGGGCTGGGGCCCGGCGGGGCTTGGGAACCGAGGCTGAGGCCCGGCGGAACCTGTGGGGCTTGCGAACCGGGGCTGGAACCCAGCGGAACCTGCCGCGCAGGCCGGAACATGCGGCGCAGGTCCGGACGCGCATCCGCCCTCAAACCACGGTGCCCTTGCTGTGATACCCCTCTACGTGCAAAAAGGGACCCGCGGTAACGGGTCCCTCATACATACGGCACACCATTGCCGTCAGTGCGCAAAGGCCAGGTTACTTGGTGACCTTCTTGCGGATCGTCACGGCAACCGCACCGGCACCGGCAGCGGCGGCGGCGGTGATGGCGGCAACGGGAGCGATGACGACGCCCGTGGCGGGAGAGGTGGCAGAGGTGTCGGTGGCAACGCCCTCGCCGTCAGCCGGAACCGTGGACTCGTCGACCACGATGCTGAAGACGGAGAGACGGTCGACGGTGATGGACACGGTGCCGTCGGCGGCGACGGTGGTCTCCATCACGTCGTTGGAGCCGTCACCATGGGTGATGTAGACGGTGGCGTCGGCGCCGGCGTACTGGGTGCCCACGCTGAAGACGAGGGTGAGCTCGGTGAACTCGGCATCGCCCTCGGCGACGACCTCGAAGGACGCCAGCGGGGTCACGCCCTCGGGCACGTTGGAAGCAACGACCGAGGAGGGCTCGACCGAAATGTAGCCGCTGCCGCTCGCGCTCGACACATCGCCGGAGACGGACAGGGCGACGTTGGTGCCGGGGGCGGTAACGGTGGTACCGCTCGGACTGCTGAACTGCGCTGCAACGGCGACGCCAGGCAGAGCCATGACCATCATGGCGGCAGCGACCATGGAAACGATCTTCTTCATGAGGAGTACTCCTTCTATTCTATTGAGCTGAGGACCCGACCTCACTCCAATGATATGAGGATAGCAGGTCGAACAGGAGAGTCAACGCCGCGGGCCATGATTGTTACGAATCATAACCGGATGTGGCGACGGGCATCCTGGCAACGAGGGGGTGCGTTGGCGGGATTACGTCTGACGTTTTTTCACCCGATTCTTTTTCCCATGGGTTTGTCTCATATAGACGCCTGTAGGTGAGACAAACCCATGGGCACAAATGGCGTGAAAGTACGTCTGACGTTTTTCTGCGCACCATCAGGCCTGCGTAGCGTACTTAGCTTCGGTTTCCTCCTTGGCGGGGCGCCACCAGGGCTCGTTGTCGCGGTACCACGGTATCGTCTCGGCGAGACCCGCCTCGAAGTCGGTATGGACGGGCCACCAGCCCAGCTCGCGGCGGATCTTGGTGGGGTCGATCGCGTAGCGGCGGTCGTGGCCGGGACGGTCGCGCACCCGGTCGAACTCGTCCTCCGGACGGCCCATGACGTGCAGGATCGCACGGAGCACCTCGATGTTGCTGCGCTCGCCGTCGGCGCCGACGAGGTACGTCTCGCCGATACGCCCGCACGTGAGGACCTCCCACAGCGCGGAACTGTGGTCGTCCACGTGGATCCAATCGCGCACGTTGCGCCCGTCGCCGTAGAGCACGGGTCGCATACCGCACAGGATGTTGGTGATCTGCCGCGGGATGAACTTCTCCACGTGCTGGTAGGGGCCGTAATTGTTGGAGCAGTTGGAAATGGTGGCGCGCAGGCCGTAGGTGCGCACCCACGCGCGCACGAGCATGTCGGATGCCGCCTTGGTGGAGCTGTAGGGCGAACTCGGCCGGTACGGTGTCTCCTCGGTGAAGCGGGCCGGGTCGTCGAGCGCGAGGTCGCCGTAAACCTCGTCGGTGGAAACGTGATGGTAGCGCACGTCGTACTTGCGGCACGCCTCGATGAGGGCATACGTGCCGTTCACGTTGGTGCGGACGAACGGCTCCGGGTCTGCAATTGAGTTGTCGTTGTGCGACTCGGCAGCAAAGTGCACCACGGCGTCCGCACGCTCGACCAGCCGATTCACGAGCGCGGCGTCGCAGATGTCACCCACCACGAGCTCCACGCGGTCGGCGGGCAGGCCAGCGATGTTCTCGGGGTTGCCGGCGTAGGTGAGCTTGTCCAGCACGGTCATGTGCACGCCGGGCTGCTCGCGCACCACCCAGCGCACGAAGTTGGACCCGATGAAACCGCAGCCGCCGGTGACGAGAATGCGGCGGGGGCTGAATGCGCTCGTCATGGCGAACTCCACTTCAGATGCAGATGACCCTTTGGCTATTCTACTCTCCCCCCTCATGCCTCCGTTGTATCGAGCGCCACGTGGAAACCCCTCGGACCGCTGTGCTCACATTGCATGCCAAATTACCCTTGAACCTTTTGCGAGAACGAAAAGGCGACGAGACACCATGCACAGTGGCTCAGCGTAGCGAGAATCAACCCTCTTTCCACCTTCTCGCCTAGCGCACCGCTTCGGAGCTACTCCGAAATACTCCGAAGTTACTCCGAACCTTCCAGCGCTTCGCCAATCAGCCCTTGAGCCCCGGAATCGAGGATGAACCCACAGGTAAAGGATCTTTCTGGCGCCGTCTTGCCACGCGCAGGCGGCCGAAGCCCTTCGAAGCTACTCCGAAGTTACTCCGAAATACTCCGAAGTTACTCCGAAGGCCTATGGGAGCGAGTAGTACTGCGCAGGGTCGGTCCTTGAGGTGCCGTGCCAAACAAGCACACCCTTGGCATCAAGACTCTTAAGAATGGCAGAGGAAGATTTTGCACTCCTGCCTATGAGCTCCGCAAGCCCCTTCGTCGTCACGCGGCCCCTCGCATAAGCAGCCTGAACCGCAACAAGCTCGTACTCGCCGAGGCCATCCAAAACCTCCCGGGAAATCCTGTCCTCGAGGGCGTCCCGCTGCCTGAGGGTCCTCGCGACGATGTTGTTCTCCAGCGTGAGCTGGACCTTCGTCCCGTCCGGCTCGCTGAAGACCGGGTCGTTGAGCAGGAGCCTCTGCATCTCGGTGTAGATGCGCTTCACGCCCTCGTTGAGCTCCCGGACCCAGCCGAACTCCACGAGGGTGCGCGCGATCCTGGGATTCCTCGAGTAGCGCGTCTCGCACATGTTGTCGAGCGTGACCGTGTTGGGGAGCCTGCCCGGGCTCAGGATCTCGAGCCTGTCGTCGTACATGGAGACCCGGATGTAGTCTCCCGCGTAGGCGTAGTCGCGGTGGGTGACGGCGTTGACCAAGCCTTCGAACCAGGCGAACTCGGGGTACTCGGGGACGGTCTGGAACCTGCCGTCGCTCCCGAGGAACTGGAATTCCCTCAGCATCCCGGAGATGAGGGAGAAGGCCCCGTCGACGATCTTGGGGATGGGCCCGTCGAACGTGACGTCCTTGGTCGTGTTCAGCCGCTCGCCGGTCTCCATCTTGGTCCCGTCGAAGCGGAGCACGCGCACGCGCGCCTGCGGGAGGAAAGCGGCCGGGCACTCGCCGAAGAGCAGGAGCCCCGCCACAGTGAGGCGCCCGTCGCGCATGAAGCGCCTGGAGCGGAGGACCTGCTCGTCGGAGGCGTCCGTGCCGAGGATCTCCTTGTAGCGAGCGAGGACCTCGCGGTCCACGTCCCCGATTCCGGAGTCCTCGACGAGCTCGTCCTCGAAGACGCGCTGGTTCTTGTCGTACTCGAGCGCGCGTATCTGCTCGTAGCCGAGCGCCTTGCTCTGGTCGCCCTGCCGCAGGAACACCGCGCCGTCCTTGCGCCGCGTGATGACGCGGTTGGTCGACGGCTCGACGTCCATGACGAGCACGAAGTCGTCCTCGCCGGAGGAGTTGGCGGTGGGCACGCGCGTGAAGGAGACGTCGGGCGCCGGGGAGCAGTCGGTGATGGCGCACTGCTCGAAGCGCTCGGGGTCGCGGGCGCCCTGGCGGGCGAAGCCGGTCACGGTCCCGTCGTCCTCTATGCCCACGACGATCTTCCCGCCCGACGCGTTGGCGAAGGCCACGACGTGCCGGGCGAGGTCCTCAGGCTTGATCCTCGCGCTCTTACGGTCGAAGTAGTGATTCTCTCGCGTGGAGGAGAGCGTCTCTATGTTGTTCGTGACGACGGGGCTCTGCATCCGTCCACCCCCAGGCTGCTCTGCGGCGCGGCGGCCGCGGTTGTTCTGAGGACATGATACCAGCGGTCGCCGTCGGCCCCCGGGCGGAGGGGTGGGCTATCTCCTCCGAGCAATATCGACCATTCGGACGACGCCCTCGTCCTTCAGCCCGAGCCGGAGCATCTGGATGGCGAGAACGACCTTCTCGAGGGCCAGCACGTCGTCCATGATGCTGCTACCGTAGGCGGCCTCGAGATGGCCGTGCGCGAGGGAGTTGCTTCAAGAAGCTGTCCCCCGTCAAGCACACATCCCTATGCGACACTACGCAATATCTAGAATTAAATGAAAGCTTTTGAACTGGCGCTTTGCGTAAGGTGCAGGACAAAACGCACTAGGGACTCAAGATATAGTGTTTTTGCCATCCTACTATCGCAATTTTAAATTGCGGCCTCCTCGGAGATGGCCTACTCTTGCTAAAACATCAAATCGTTAGGTGCATTACTGCTGTCCCGACATTGAGCAGCTAAAGAACGACTTGTTTGTATGAGACACGCCTTAAGCGTGGCTCCTATAAGGATTTTCGCAAACCGAGAATTCGGCAAAACAAGCACAGGTGCAAACTGAAGGAGCTCGAGAATGGCCTTTCCTGTCCGAACCATAGGCGGACCCACCTCTTACCGCCTCCCACGATGGTGCCTTGCGCTTGGAGCGATCGCCTGCTTCTTGATCTTCGTCCTCTCGCAAATCCGAGTCCTAACTCCAAGTGCAGCGCTCTTCTTTGGATCCTGCGCTGCACCGTTCCTTGGTATCCATTTGTTATTTCGTGCGTTGGAAATCGTACAATTTAAGAGACGCGGCACCAATCTAGCAAAGCAAGAGTGCCGTCTCGGAATTCCCTTGGTAACTAAGCTGGCCTATCCGCTTCTCTTTGCTGTCTGCATTTCGCCTGCAGCAAATCACTGCGTCGCCGAACTGCACGAGTCGGAAAGCACTGTGACACGCTGGCTCATGATAACTAACATTCTCATTGTTGTGCTCTGGTGTGAACTTAACTACTCACTCGAACAAGACGGGAGCCTCAAGCCGGAATGGCGCAATTTCACGATCGCAATGCTGCTGCTGGCATCAGCCGTTTTCTGCGAAAACGGCGACCCGGCCACCAAAGCCTTAGCCGAGTTCATTAGTTGGCTCAGCACTGTCGGAACATTTTGTCTCGCCCTATTTGAGCTGATCAGATGCTATTTGCCTAACAAAAACTGCGCGATGGTCAGTAGGTCAGATTCCCATCAGTCGAAGCAGGCACCTTCTCGGGCTCATAAGCAAAACGGGCTCACCCACGACCGTGGATGAACCCGCCATCATGCCATATCGGCGCAAGGAAACGCGCAGATCGATTCGCTCTGACTAGTACTTCCTCCACACCATGCGGTCGACGATGCCCGTGTAGGACTGGATGATCTTCACGACCTTGGTGGAGACGTTCTCGTCGGCGTAGTCCGGCACGGGAGCGGCGGGCAGCGACCCCTCCGCGTCGAGGGCGACCGCGGTGCGCACAGCGTTGAGCAGGCCGCGCTCATCGATGCCCGCGAGCGTGAAGCAGCCCTTATCGAGCGCCTCGGGGCGCTCCGTGGAGGTGCGGATGCAGACAGCCGGGAATGGACGGCCGATGGAGGCGAAGAAGCTCGACTCCTCGGGCAGGGTGCCGGAGTCCGAGACCACGCAGAAGGCGCTCGACTGCAGGCGGTTGTAGTCGTGGAAGCCCATGGGCTCGTGCGTGCGGACGAGCGGGTGGAGCGCAAAGCCGGTGGCCTCCAGGCGCTTGCGGCTGCGCGGGTGGCAGCTGTAGAGGATCGGCCTGCCGTACTCCTCCGCGAGCGCGTTAATGGCGCCGAACAGCGAGCGGAAGTTGGCCTCCGTGTCGATGTTCTCCTCGCGGTGGGCTGAGAGCAGGAAGTAGCCGCCGGGCTCCAGGCCCTCGCGGTCGAGCACGTCCGACGCGTCGATCTGCCCCAGGTTCGCGCGCAGCACCTCGGCCATGGGCGAGCCCGTCACGTAGGTGCGCTCCGGCGCGCAGCCGGTGGCGGCAAGATAGCGGCGCGCGTGCTCGGAGTAGGCAAGGTTCACGTCGGAGATCACGTCCACGATGCGGCGGTTGGTCTCCTCCGGCAGGCACTCGTCCTTGCAGCGGTTGCCCGCCTCCATATGGAAGATGGGGATGTGCAGGCGCTTGGCGGGGATGGCCGAGAGGCACGAGTTCGTGTCGCCCAGCACGAGCAGGGCGTCAGGCTTGACCTGCGCCATGAGCTTGTAGGAGGCGTCGATGATGTTGCCGATGGTCGAGCCCAGGTCCTCCCCCACCGCGTCCATGTAGACGTCCGGGTCGTCCAGCGAGAGGTCGCGGAAGAAGATGCCGTTCAGCGTGTAATCGTAGTTCTGCCCGGTGTGCGCGAGCAGGCAGTCGAAGTGCCGGCGGCACTTCTTGATGACCTCCGAGAGGCGGATGACCTCCGGGCGCGTGCCCACGATGACGAGGAGCTTCAGGCGGCCGTCGTTCTTGAAGGAGACGTCCGAGTAGTCGGTGCGGAGGGGCATGGTCTCACCCTTTCAACAAAGCAGAGTCTCGTACTTAGCTTAATCCCTACGGAATAGATCACGCGTGTAGACCTTGTCCGACACGTCCGAAAGCTCATCACTCCATCGGTTAGCGATGATCAGGTCGCAGCGCTTCTTGAAAGCCGCGAGATCGTGTGTGACCTCGGAACCGAAGAACGTCTCGTCGTCAAGCGTGGGCTCATAGACCACCACGGGCACGCCCTTGGCCTTCACGCGCTTCATGATGCCCTGGACAGAAGATGCGCGGAAGTTATCCGATCCGCTCTTCATGGTGAGACGATACACACCCACAGTCGGCGCGGACACGCCCGCGTACACGAGCTCATTCACGCGCGTGAGCACCTCGTCCGCAACGTGATCTTTGCGTGTGCGGTTGGAATCCACGATGGCCTCGATGAGGTTCTGAGGCACGTCCTTATAGTTGGCAAGCAGCTGTTTGGTGTCCTTGGGCAGACAATATCCGCCGTAGCCGAAGGACGGGTTGTTGTAGAACGATCCGATGCGCGGCTCGAGACACACACCGCGGATGACGTCGGCGGTGGAAAGGCCACGCACTTCACAATAGGTGTCGAGCTCGTTGAAGTAGGAGACGCGGAGCGCCAGGTAGGTGTTGGCGAAGAGCTTGACCGCCTCGGCCTCCGTAAGGCCGAGTACAAGTTCGGGAATGCCAGTCGAGCCATCCTCGTTCGCGCGATCGTGCTCAGCGGGATCGGCGCCCTCAGAAAGCAGGGCGGCGAAGCGTTCCGCAGCAGCACGAGCTTCAACGTCATCCGCGGGCGCACCCACTACAATGCGACTGGGATGAAGATTGTCGAAGAGCGCATGTCCCTCGCGCAGGAACTCCGGCGAGAAGATGATGCGGGAGTCCCCGCGCTCGGCGCGCAGGCGCTCGGTGTAGCCGACGGGAACGGTGGACTTGACGACGACCCACGCGCCGGGGTTCACCGCGCGCACCGCGTCGATCGCCGCCTCCACGGCCGAGGTGTCGAAGAAGTTCCTGTCGGGGTCGTAGTTCGTGGGCGTGGCGACGACCGCGAACTCAGCGCCCGCGTACGCCTCGGCGGGGTCGGCCGTGGCGCTCAGACCGAGGGGCCTCTCCCCCCTCCCCGCCTCGGCCAGGAACCGCTCGATCTCCGCGTCGCGGATGGGCGACTCGAGGCGGTTGAGCATCTCCACCTTCGCGGGGACGATGTCCAGGGCGCTCACCTCGTGGTGCTGCGCGAGCAGGACGGCGATGGACAGGCCGACGTAGCCTGTGCCTGCGACTGCGATCTTCATGTCGATCTCCAATTGTCAGGGAACGAATAACGATCATTCGGCTGTTGCGCCGCAATTGATTTGTCAGCTATATCTCTCTCGGGTCGAACTTTGGATCAATTCCCGTGCTTTCAAGATAGTCAAGCAGGGCGAGGGAATCCCCCTTCTTGGATCCAGTCGCTTGGTAGCCAAGTTCCGCTTCGAGATTGGGGGCGAATTCAACGACCGTATGACCAGCCGCAAGCTGACGAATGGCATGGTTCACCTTGTCGTGCGGGAACTTCAGCTCGTCATCAATGTCGAAAACGACGCTGAAGCCGACATCGAGCCCCTTGTACAGGGCGATGAACACGGGCATGTTAGGCTTGCCCCACGTCTTCACCACGCTGTAATCATCGTAGTAGCCCCCGAGCTGTTTCAGCGCCTCGATGACAAACAGCTCGTCGTTTGCGCCCTCGCAGAGGTAGACGTGCCTGGAGAACAGCGACTCGATGAATGGCCGCGCGTGGCGCCTCTCCAGGCACTCGCGGAAGGAGGCGCCGCTGCCGTAGTACCTCTTGCAATCGGCGGGCAGGGAGCCACCGGGTACCAGCTTACTTGCCTCTGCGACCGCCCCGTCGAAGTCGATTTCCTTCGGTTCGTGCGTGGCGTCGTTGATGATCCGGATGTCCCCGAAGCTGACCTCCAGCATCGAGACGAGCTTCGGGGAGTGCGTCGCGATGCACACGGACTTGCCGGCGCTGACGAGACCGTTGATCGCCCTCGCCGTGCCGTTCAGGAGCGATGGATGGGAGTACTTCTCTGGTTCGTCGAGGAAGATATGCTCCTTCCTGCTGTTTTCCGCGAACTTAAGCAGCAGCTGCATGCGCTGACCGCTGCCCATTTTCTCCTTGACGTCCCTTTGATTGATGGCAACCGGATACTTGATGAACCTCTTTCTCGGGTTCGGCGAGATGAAGTCCCCCGAGCGCACGGATCTGTTGAGCGAAAGCACCTCGTCGAGCATCGCGTTCAACGCGCCAACGTTCGCCGCTATCGCGCTGTCGAGCTCATCGAACAGCTCGTCCCGCTTCTCTATGTACGCGGGCGTCTCGAGCATCTCCGACATGAGGTACTCCATTGTCTGCGAGCTGTCCACGGAGTCCTTAACTTCGTCGAGGAGCTTGATCTCGGATGGGAGGAAGAGGATCTCGCGCGGGTCGACCCCCGCGTCGAGGAGGTCCTGCCGCCTCTTCTCAAGATAAGTGGTCTTGCCGTAGCCGTTCGGACCGATGACGACCTCGATTGAGCCGGGCATCTATCTCACCCCGCATTCGTAGTACCCCCGGTACCACTTCGCGAACGAGCGGAGGCCGTCCTCGAGCGCGGTCGCCGGCCGGTAGCCGAAGTCGCGCTCGAGGACGGAGCAGTCGGCGTAGGTCTCCACCACGTCGCCGGGCTGCATGGGGGCGAGCTCCCGGTGCGCCTCGAAGTCGTAGCCCTCCGGGAGGACCCCCTCCTCCACGAGGACGCGCTGGAGCGTGTCGACGAACTCCAGCAGCTGCACCGGCTCCGAGTTGCCTATGTTGTAGACGGCGTAGCGGGCGCCGGTGCCGCAGTCGGCCGGCGGCCGCGCGATCACGCGCGCAACGCCCTCGACGATGTCGTCGACGTAGGTGAAGTCGCGCCGGCAGTCGCCCATGTTGTAGATCTTTATCGTCCCGCCCGCACGGAGCGTGTCAGCGAACTTGAAGTACGCCATGTCGGGACGCCCCATGGGGCCGTAGACCGTGAAGAACCTGAGGCCCGTGGCCGGGATGCCGTAGAGCTTGGAGTAGGCGTGCGCCATGAGCTCGTTGGCCTTCTTGGTGGCGGCGTAGAGCGACACCGGGTGGTCGACCCGGTCGGACTCGGAGAAGGGCACCTTCTCGTTGCCGCCGTAGACGGAGCTCGAGCTCGCGTACACCAGGTGCTTCACGGGATGGTGCCGGCACGCCTCGAGAACGTTGAAGAACCCGACGAGGTTGGAGTCCACGTAGGCCCTGGGGTTGTCGATGGAGTAGCGCACGCCCGCCTGGGCGGCGAGGTTGACCACGACGTCAAAGGAGTGCTCCGCGAAGAGCCGCTCCACCAGCGCCGCGTCGCAGAGGTCGCCGCGAACAAGCCGGAAGGAGCCCGGCCCCTCCGCGGCCGCGGCCTCCACCATGCGGATGCGGTCCTCCTTGATGCCGGGATCGTAATAGCTATTGACGTTATCGAACCCGACGACGTCCCAGCTCTCGCAGACGAGCCGTGCCGACAGGAACGCGCCAATGAAACCGGCCGCACCGGTAACTAAAACTGTACGTTTCATCTATTCCTCCCGCTATTCTGCCAAAAAACCGTCGAGGTCGTGCACGTTAAAAGCGAATTTCAACATATTCACGCTTTTCACTTGGAGATAGCTTTTTTGTGCGCACAAACTCAGACTCATGTTTGCTTTTATAGTCTTCAATGCTGCCTATCACACGCGCTGGAACTCCAACCGCAACCGATCCGGAAGGAACGTCTTTCGTTACAACCGCGCCTGCCCCCACAATGCAGTTGCTTCCAATAGTGACACCAGGCAGAATAATTGCGTTAAGCCCAATATGACAGTTATCGTTGATTTTTACCCTTCCGAATCTATCTATCTCTGAAAGCTCAGGATAGAGATGTCGCAGGGTCCAAACTCCCCCATCATGGGTGACAATCTTTACACCAGAAGCAATCCTAACATTATTACCGATAGTGACCAGATATGGCTCAGATCCAAAATCCCAATCATTGAGTATTTCGCACCCCGTCCCTATCATCAGGCCGCGCGCCACGGCATCGGCTTGGCGCTTCAGGAACCTGCGGTTACTCATCCAGCTCAGTAGTGACATAAGACACTCCCCAACGTTTATTTTCGAGATGCAGCCAGCCTCATTGCATCAGACATACATTGTTTCCATTGCGGGACAACTCTTGTAGCTCCATAACGATCAGCGGAATCCAATGCCCCTCTGGAACACCTCATCCAAGACACGTTAGACGTTGCCAATTCGTTCAATGCGCCTAAATAGGAGTCTACATCCCCCTCCTCAACAACTATCCCCCCTTCTCCAACCAAATCTCGGATTCCCTGATGGCACGCATAAGAGACGGAAGGTAGTCCGACGGCAAGAGCTTCACTTAACGCATTGGGAAACCCCTCAAATTGTGAGGTCATCAAGAAAACATCTGATTCTATCAATGCCGCATGAACGTCCGATGTGACACCCATGAAGAGAACGTTCTCGGAGAGTCCGCTCTCTTTTACCTGCAACGAAAGCTGTTCGCGAAGTTCGCCGTCGCCATAGATAGAAAGCGTCGCATCGGGATGGCTTTGAATAAACCGCCCCATTATTGCAAGCATTCGATCGAATCTTTTCTGATGAGTCAACCTACCTACGGAAACCAATCGAAGAGGATGGTGAACAGCAGGCACAGTTTTATGCGGTGCAGGTTGAATTATATTTGGAGTTACGCGCACTTTCCTTTCGAGCTTCTTACCTAATGACGAGATGAAGGAAGGGAATTGCACAGTGATAATATCCGCTCTTTCATACGCATGTCTTCTCATAATCCCCCAAGGGGGCGACGGGGCAGATTTGATTGGATCATTGCGCTCAGAAACTATCAGCGCAACGTTTTCATCTCTTAAAGACAGGCAAACAAGGGTATTGATAATATCCAGAAATGAGATAACTAAATCAGGGCTATGCTCTAGAATTGAGCAGCGCAGTGGGGTTAAGATGCGCTTCCCGAGGAACAGGAAATCCGATTTGCGGACCTGTAGTCTATATGGAGCAAGGCGTATGTTACTCAACTCATAACGAGGAGAGGTGTGCTCGTTGGTGGGCATTAAAGTTACATCATTATCTTCTCGTAATTCTCGAGCTAATAGCTGGGCAACATTACCTGCTCCACCGAAATAGTCGTCAAATATTATTAGTATGCGCATTAATGAAAAGCTTTCTCTATGTACTATTGTTATGTTTTAGACACTCAAGAACTCATTCAAATAACTTGTATAGGCGTCACGAGAAAACGTGCGTCGAGCAAAATGAACGGTAGACCGACTCATTAGACTAAGGTCTTCTGTCCTCATGTGAGATACTTCATCGATTATCGCCGCAATAGATTCTGCATTAGACCCATCAACGATGAAGCCGTTAACGCCATCTTCTAGCAGTAGGTCAGCCCCACCCACCGTGTTACATGCCATAAGAACACCAGAGCACATGCATTCAGCAAACTTGGTCGAAAAACCAGCTCGCGCATAACGCTTCGATTCACGAATCAAGAAACAGATGTCGGCACTTGCGAGCATTTGGAGTACTACATGCCTTGGCTGTCTACCCCACGCTTTCAACCCTGACGGTAAGGGTCCAGGCTTAATCACATCCGGAAACAAATCCCTAAGTTGTCCCTCCGTAAGCCCCACTACGTCGAACTCTATTGAGTCACCTTTTGCCACTCTCATACAATAGGCCTTAAGAACAGAACTTAGATTATCCTTCTGCGCTGGCGATCCAGCATAAATGATGCGAAGAGGGCCGTCTCTCCTATTAGTACGCTCGACAAAAGCGTCATCTCCAAAAACAGGTGGAAGCTCAAACGAGCGAACCCCCCGCTTTTGATAATAGTTATGTAAGAACGTGCTTATCGAAATTACTCCCGCTAGATGGATGTCGGAATGTCGAATACGCCAATCAACAGAACAGACTCGAATTAGGTTGGCGAAATCCATATAAGTTGAAGCGCTGTACCATTCGGTCACATCGCCAAAAACTGCTATTTCAAGCTTTCTGCATACTCGCATCAATCGCTGTTGTAAAAGCCCGCTTGCGTTATATAAAATAACTATCGAAGGAGAAAACTCTGCGCACATTTCAACAGCTGCCCGAATAAGATCGCCTTCAAATACCAGATTGCACAGCGCTCGGGCCTTAGAAACATGCCCCTTCGGGGCTACTGATTGAAATGAGAACCCATCGTAGTAGCAGCTTTTCGAACCATGTGCCGCAGTTATATATTTAACGTCCCACCCACTGTCACGCAGCATTACTCCGACGTTATATACACGTTGCCCTGAAGCACTGATATCTGGATGACCGAATCTACCAACGTATAGCGCCAAAGGATGTTTCTTGCTCACTGTTGAATCACCTGGCCAATAATATGTATTCGGTTTACTACAAATCCCCCTATCATTGGAAGGATTAGGGTTGGAATATTTATCGAAAGCACGTTGTACACTGACAGGCCGCCAAGAGCGCACATCCATAGTATTAAAACGAATGTATTCGTTCTCACCTCGATATCATCGATATTTCGCAACCCGCTGAGAACGGCATATAACAAAGGGAAAACATATGATATGACGGTAAATATTCCCCAATGGTAGGCGAGATATAGATACTGATTATCAATGCTTCCGGTCATAACAGATCCAAATCGATAGGTAGCGTTTAAACCACCACCTAGCAGCCAAATACGAGGAGTAATCTGTGAAAATACAATTCTATATTGCTCGGATCTCGTATCTGAGCCTAGCTTATCTAGAAATGCAATTAGGAAATCATCAAACTGAGAAACGAGTACCCTATAGGCTACGAACAATATCGTTGCTAATAATGCAACCTTGAATACTCGTTTCAACAATGGATCCGAAGAAGATAGGAAGGTATATCCCAGCAACAATAAAAAGACTTGTATCACCCAGCTTCGCGAATGAAGCAAAACCGCTTCCAATAAAAGAATCCCAAGAAGAATGTATACGAAAAATACTCTCTTTCCTTCAATAATTGATCTACATATCACTAAGCTTGATAGCCAAAATGAAGCAATAAAATATACAAAAGTGGAAGAGCTTCCAAAAACTGTCCATCCATATGTCATATACGCCTGAATAAAGCTTATCCCCGCAAGGGCCGCAAAGAATGCTGCACCAAACGGACATAAGCGATATATAATAGATATTAAATGATTATCAAAGCCGCAAAAGACCATGGCAACGGACACCAATACGAGGGGCGTTCCTGTTTTATAAACTAAATCCGACATCCCGTCATTTATTGCAGAAACAATAATCCAGAGCGCAGCTAAAGCAAGACAGGCAAAGACGGACCATGAGAGAGGCTGTGGGATTCTATCCCTGTTAGCCGAGAAGGCACTGAGGGACGCGATCAACATGATGATAGAGGCGCAAAATGACAGCCCTGCGGTTAACGTTGTTGAAATTCCAAGCTGCTGTATCCCATCATTTGCTGTCAATATTGGAGTCCAAGGTGCTGCTTGGTATCGTAATAGTTGAGACACCACTATCATTAAGATTCCTAGAAGAAACCCAATGTCTCTAAGACGCAGACCAACAATAATGTTGCTTCTGGGTGCAAGCCTTTGAATAATTTCGGGAGTCTCGGTCATCCTTAGACCCTTCCCGCTAGAATCCTTTTTTCTGCAAAGAGCACGCCTGGCACAATGATCATCAAATAACATATCGCCCCAACCCATGGAACGACGCTCGCTCCATACACCTGACATAAGATTAACTTCAAAAAAAACGACAATGGAGTGTAGGCTCCGAATAGAACCATCTGAATCTTTACGCAACCAGCTGAATTTAGAACCATAAAATGTGGAGATAGTGTCGCTAGAATGATTTGCATGAGACACATACCTGAAACTAAAAATGGGCTAAACGATAAATTCTTATGAAGCAATAGCGTCACAGCTGGATTCACAAAGAGAAAGACCGTGATCGATATACTTAAGGTCACAACAAAAAACAGCAATGACATCTTTATTGTATTTGTTTTAACCCATGAGTAATCCCCTCGCGCCATCGCCTCTCCATTAGCACCCCACAAATTGTTGGAAATCAGCGTGCATACCGCCGTAACAACTTGGACAACCTTATATAGAATCGAATAGGAAGCAGCCTCGCTCAAGTTTTGTGAGACCCCGACGATATAACTATCTAGCGTAAGTCCAAGATTTGTAAGAAATGAGAGCGCGAAGAAACCTAAGCCCAAACGAAGAAGCCGCTTCATGGTCTCCCAGTTTACTAAAGAGAAGCTTGGGGCAAGCGCGCGTTTTCTAAAAATGTAATAATAAATCGTATTGGCAAGTAGAACAAATACGTTAATCATAGAGTTGGCCCAAATAATGGCTAGCGAGCCAAGATCCATCCAGTTAATAACGTACACTGCTGCGATACTTAAAATACTACCAACACATTGCCAGAGATAGCTATTAAATCCATCTTGAAGCGCAATCTGAGTTCTTTGAACAAGAGACAGCGGGATGCTCAAGATTCGAGGCATGACTATAGCAAGCACGACTCCACCAACAAGTGCCAAAGTCCGCTCACTTTCTGCGTTTAGAAATGCGCCCCAGTCGCATAGGGGATATATCATGCAGAATAATATTAAAATAGCAGTTGCTACAATGATTAATACGGTGTACGCACTAGATATTATCCTGCGACATTGCTCAACAGAATTCTCCTTACCCGATGCTTTGCCCAGCTCTGTTGCGACTCCGCTTCCCAAGCCAAGGTCGGCATAGGCAAATAGCGCAAAGAACGATGCGCCTGTATTCCACAACCCGTATACCTCTTGACCCAAGTAGTTAAATGTTACTTGAATGGTAATAAGAGGAGCCAGCATTGCAAGAGCTTTAGCAGCGATTGCGGTACCGGACGCAAGCAAGAGCTTTCTTGAGCGTTGCCGTCGGAGCCCCTCTGCCTCCTTCGCAACCTCATCTACCAGGAATTGTTTAGCATGTTCCTGTATATCTGTGACGCTATTCATTTGTCACCTAACTATAGTAAGATTGAAACTATGTCTAATATGCTTTTTTCGATATTTCATCTATTGACAGGCTTCATCCGTCAGATCTCGCAACAAGGTATTCCACTGCTCACAAATAATGTCTGGAGCAAACATGGACAGCGCGAGCTCTCGAGATTTTTCACCCATATTAATAATCTCATCATCGGATAACGCAATCGCTTTTTTCAATGCAGAAGCAATCGCCGGGGCATCAAATCCGTCAGCAATAATTCCATTTCCATGGCCTGCAAGGATCTCGAAGTCTGAAATAGGGGTCATCACGATTGGCTTTCCAAAATACATTCCCTCGCATATAGCATTGGGTAAACCTTCAACAGTGCTAAACAGACCAACAATATCTGCAGAGGCAATCGCAGGGTATATATCATGGATTGCCTCGTGCAATCTGAGGCATCCTGAAATTCCATATTCACTGACTATCGATTCAGTTTCGTCAAAGGCGCGAGTATCTCCTTTGACGACTTCAGACCTCCCATACCAGTCAATTTGCAAAACGGACCGCTCCCTCTCGTCAAGCATAAGAACAGCACGCGCAAGTTCAACCGGATTTTTCAAGTATTGATAACTAGCTGTTACTACGATTCTGAGTTTACCAGCCCTTCTAGGGTGCCAAAGTGGAGCAACCAAGGCGCTTTCTTCAATCACAAGAGGGTTGTAGATTACCCTCATTTTCTGACTGTATTGTGGGAGATACTGGTTCCAAAGCTTACAGGCCTGTTTAGAATTGCACACTATTGCATCTGAGTATTTCTCAAAGCGCTTAAAAAGCATAGCCCTTTGGGAAGTAAAGGAAGCTTCCTTCGCACTGAGCTCATTCGTAATCAGCTTCCAGCTGTGTTTTCCCATCGAGGAGAAACAGGCGATAAAATTAGGAGTCTCCAAAAACGAGATTAAGACATCAGGACTCGTTGACTTTAAATACTTCCTAACTTTAATAAGCAAGTCCAAGTTATTGGTTGATTGAATCTTTACTTCAGTAATTCCAAACGAATGCAGCAATTCGGCAAAAAAGCTGTGGTCGCGGTAAACTAAAAAGTCAATTACATGTCCACTGTCCTTAAGTAGCTTTGCAAGGTTAATTAATTGTCTCTGAGCGCCGCCGCTTACCAAGCTATCGATTAGGCAAGTAATTTTCATATTAGAATCAAATCCCCTCACCAGCGGAATATAGCGACTTAATAAACCCTGGTTACAAGGTTGGTCATTATTTCCCTGATAACAACCGATATAACTTAAGATACTGATACATCACCACATCTTCGGAATATAGTTCCATGACTTTTTTCTGGTTTGCTCTGCCCATTTCACGTCTATGATTCGGGCTGTTGAGATACTTAAGTGACTGGACAACACTGTTAATATTGCGATAATCAACCACAATACCTCCATTTGGGTTGATCATATCAGCATTTGCAGCCCAATCAGATACTATGCAAGGGAGGGCGAAGGCCATCGCCTCAGCCAGTGAATTAGAAAATCCCTCTCCCCTAAATCGAGATAGAAAAATGAATGCATCGGCCTCTTTGTATTCTGCGCATATTGACTCTCTGCTTAATTGGCCAAGAATTCTAATGTTTTTAGGGATGACGGCATCAACTGGGAACCCACCTTTCCCGGCTAGCCGAAATTCGATTTCCGGCATAGCCTTAGCAATTTCTAGAATATCATATGCACCTTTTGATTCTATAATTCCACCTGTATACAGAACCTTACTGAGCGATCCATTATATGAATGAGCGCTCTTAACAGCTAAGGCAAGTTCTTCGGAAGAAATGAAGTTCGGAATCAAATATACAGGAGTATCGGTCATTTTTTCAACAAATACTTTGGATGCTTCGTTCAACACCACTACTGCACTTGACCGAACCAACAAGCTCTTAAGCAAAAATAGAGCAATCGGATTCGAGGCGTAGACCGGTACAGTGCATCTAAAGTGTATCACAAACGGTATATTATGCCTGTTCGCAATCATCGCACATATCAACTCACGCAGCATGCTTAAGGGAGCTGCCGGAATATTGGCATGAACTAACTCTGCCGACTCATTAATAATCGCATTTTCTAGGTCATTCCATATACGTCGGCATCTTGCGAGCTCTTTAGGAAGGCTTCTCTTTGCTTCTAAACCAAAAATCTCTCTTCCCGCTGAAACACTCTCATCAATGTGAATGAAATCTATATCTTTAGCTGCAATATCCGAACTGAGCATACGTAGAGTCCAAGATGCAATCCCGCCAGCAGGAGGAGGAACTGGACCAATAAGTGCAACTTTGATTTTTTTGGTCACCTATACCTCCTCGTGGAAGGTGTCGGGGTCCTCGGGGTCGAAGGGCTCGTTGGCCCACATGACGGTCACGAGGTCGTCGGTCGCGGACAGGTTGGTGATGCTGTGCGTCATGCCGGGCGCCATCTCGACCACGATCGGGTTATCTCCGCTCACGCGGTACTCGTCCACGGGGTACGGCTCGCCGCTCTCGTCGAGCCCGACGCGGCGCAGGCGGACGAGGGCCTCGCCGGAGACCACCAGAAAGCGCTCCCACTTCGTGTGGTGCCAGTGGTTGCCCTTGGTCACGCCGGGCTTGGAGACGTTCACGGACACCTGCCCCCGCTCGGGCGTGCGCAGGAACTCCGTGAACGACCCGCGCTCGTCGCGGTTCGCGCGCAGCGGGTACGCGAGCGACCCCGCGCCGTAGTAGCTCTCGAAGGTGGACCAGAGCTTCTTGGAGAGCGACCCCTCCGTCAGGTCAGGCACGGACAGGTCGTCGCGGCTCATCTTGAAGGATTCGAGCAGGGAGACGATCTCGCCGAGGGTCGCGCGGTCGGTCACGGGGCAGTAGCAGTAGCGCCCTGCAGGATCTGGCACGGGCTCCAGCCCGTCGTAGCCGCAGCGGTGCTCCTCGCCCAGCAGGGCGGAGAGCATCTCCTCGACCAAATCGTCGATGTGGAGCAGCTCCAGCTCGACGGAGGGGTCGCTGACGGTGTAGGGGCGGCCGTTGGCTATCGCGTCGCAGAACGTGGCGACGGCGGAGTTGTACCTCGGTCGGCACCACTTGCCGTAGAGGTTTGGGAACCGGTAGACGAGCACGGGGGCGCCGGTGCGCTCGGAGTACTCGAAGAAGAGCCCCTCCCCCGCCAGCTTGGACTCGCCGTAGGCGGAGCCCGCGTAGCGGCCCTCGAGCGAGGCCTGCGCCGAGCTCGCGAGCATGACGGAGCAGCGGTTGCCGCCGCGCTCGAGCATGCCCAGCAGCTCCGAGGCGAACCCGAAGTTGCCGGCCATGAAGTCGGCGGGGTCCTCGGGGCGGTTCACCCCGGCGAGGTTGAAGACGAAGTCGGCCCCCGCGCACCAGCGCTCGAGATCCCCACGCGGGGTGTCGACGTCGCACTCCCAGACGGTCAGGGGCAGGAGGCCCTGATAGCGCTCCCTGCGATCCTTGCCGTCGCGTATCGCCTTGAGGGACTCACAGAGGTTCCGTCCCACGAACCCCCTGGCGCCGGTGACGAGGACCCTCATCACTGCACCGCCTCGTGCTCGCGGCCCTCGAGGGCGAGCCGGACGTACTCCGCCGTCTTGATCTTCTCGACCGTTTCGGCAACGTTAAGACGACGCGTGTTGTGGGAGGTATAGGGCTCATCTGCTTGCGTCTTAACCTCGCCGTCGACAACGAAGTCGTCGTAGTTGAGGTCGCGAGAATCGGAGTGAACGCGGAAGTATTCGCCCATGTCCTCGGCGCGCAGGCGCTCCTCTCGCGTCATGAGGGTCTCGTAGAGTTTCTCGCCATGACGCGTACCAATCACCTTGGTGCCCGTCTTGCCGAAGAGCTCCTGAACCGCCTCCGCAAGGTCGCCAATCGTGGATGCCGGCGCCTTCTGAATGAACAGATCGCCCGGGTTCGCGTGCAGGAACGCGAACTCCACCAGATCGACCGCCTCATCGAGGTTCATGAGGAAGCGCGTCATGGATGGATCGGTGATCGTCACAGGGCGACCGGCGCGAATCTGATCGATGAACAGCGGGATAACGCTGCCACGAGAGCACATCACGTTGCCGTAACGCGTGCAGCAAATGGTAGTGCGACCGGCACCATTGCGCGCGTTGGCGTAGATGATGGATTCCATCATGGCCTTGGACTTGCCCATGGCGTTGATGGGATAGGCCGCCTTATCGGTAGAGAGGCACACAACGCGCTCGACACCCTCGTCAATGGCAGCGTGCAGCACGTTATCGGTACCGATGACATTCGTACGCACGGCTTCCATCGGGAAAAACTCGCATGAAGGAACCTGCTTGAGCGCAGCAGCATGGAAGATATAATCCACGCCACGCATGGCGTCGCGCACACTTTGGGCATTACGCACGTCACCGATAAAGAAGCGCACCTTGCTCGCATATTCCGGATGGCGTGCCTGCAACATGTGACGCATATCGTCCTGCTTCTTCTCGTCGCGCGAGAAGATGCGGATCTCGCCGACCTCGCTCTCCAGGAAATGCTTGAGCACGGTATTTCCAAACGATCCGGTTCCGCCGGTGATCATCAGCGTCTTGCCGGCAAAGCTGCTATGCGCCATGTTTTGTTCCCTTCAAATCTTCCAGAGTCTGTTCCAGCGTGTCAAAGAAAAGCTCTTTCGCGTAATGGGAGTCGAAGTAAGACCTCGCCCTCACTCCCAGTTCATCTCGGTTCTCATTGGCTTCGAATTTAAGGCATATTTCCGCCAAGCCATCCGCATCTTCGGGATTGCAGCAATACCCGCAGCCCGCATCCTCTATCACACGTCGCGCCTCGCCCGCAAGCGTCCCCAGAACCGGCTTCCCCGCAGCAAGATACGTTGTTACTTTTCGCGGAAGCGTGAAAGCAAGGATGGAGTCATCGGCAAACGTTGCAAGCATGGCATCCGCATTGGCATAAAACGCGGGCATCTCATTGAGAGGCCGACGACCATGGAAAACAACGTTTGTCAGCTTGAGCCGATCTGCCAAGTGCTGGCATTTTTCCAGGGATGAGCCCGAACCCACTATATGGAAAATGAAATTGCTGCGATCACGGAGCAACCCCGCCGCCTCGATGATGGTCTCCACCGACTGCGCAGCACCGATGTTGCCCGCGAAAACCAAATTGATCTTGTTCGGGTCAAAGCCGTCGATACGATCATGGCCACTCTTGGCATCAGTAAAAATATCTTCAGCATATTGGGGAAGATATAGAGCTCGTTTTGGCTCAATCCCCAACTCTTTCGTAAAGTATTCAAAAAAGCCTTGAGAAGTAACTGCAAGGACGTCAGCCTCTGAATAGATTCTTCGAGAAACGCTCTTTATCCATTTAAACGGTAGGGACGATTCAGAAAACCCTCCCGCCTTCAAACTTTCAGGCCATAAATCAAAGCTGTAAAGCAAGAAAGGCGCCCCGGTCATCTTGGCATAGGTAATTCCCGGATCAACTTGCATTACGGGCGAGAACTGATAGCCAATTACAACATTAAAATGACGATCGAGCTTTTTAGCAAGACGATTGGCGCTTGCCCAGAAGCTCATATAATTCAGGACACGATTCTTCGCCCCAGACTTTCTCGGCCAAAGCCATGAACGATGAATCGTTACGCCATTTCGATGCTGCACACGATTGCTGCCATGGCGATATTCCTCCGGAATATCGCCACCCTCCATGCCGGTATTTGGCAATCCGGTAAGAACCTCAACCTCGTGGCCACGTCGAGCAAGCTCCTCACAGACATCTGCTGTATTGAAGGGCTCAGGCCAATAGTGTTGGCAGACAACGAGGATCCTCACCGTGCACCCTCCCCGCTGATCATGGTGCGGATCGTGCGCCAGATGATCCCCCAATCCATATGGGCATTCCGGTGCTCGATGTACAGGATGTCGATCTTCGCCTTCTCTTTCGGAAGCAAGTCGTAGCCGCCCTCAACCTGGGCCAAACCGGTGATACCCGGCTTTACCACAACGCGCTGCTCCCAGCCGCGAATGCGCTCGCAGAATACCTCGTGAAACGCTGGACGCTCGGGACGCGGGCCAATGAGCGACATGTCGCCTTTGACCACATTCCAAAACTGAGGAATCTCGTCCAAGCGCTTATTGCGCAGGAACTTGCCGAACGGCGTCACGCGCGGATCGCCATCTTGCGCCCAGCGAGCACCGGCGACCTCGGCATCCTGATACATCGAACGGAACTTGTAGAGGTTGAACACCTTACCGTTCAGGCCGACGCGGCGCTGCGCGTAGATTACAGGACCGGGTGACTCCTGCTTAATCTTGAGAGCGATCACCGCCATGGGAATCGCCAAGAGCACCAGCGCCACGCCGCACGAGCAGACATCGAACGCGCGTTTTACAAACCGATAGCCCAAGCTGCCCGAAATATGCGAAAGCCGCGGCAGTTCCACCACGCCCTCATCGGGCAAAAGCTCGGCCAGAACATCCGCGGCGATGCCGCTCTCGGTAAGTCCGGGCGTATGGTTGACCGCAGTAAGTACCGCGGCTGCCTCCCGCTTGGTCTCCGCTGCTGCCGCCGCCTCCGCGAGCTGCTCCATAACCGGATGCGACCCGGAGCGACCTCTTTCAACTACAACCTCGGCAACTGTGCCGTCGGCCAACTCAGCCTCCGCCACGGCGCCGGCACATGTGTCATTCATATGCTGCATCCTTCGATGCCAATCCCCCGACCAACAAGCTCTACGACTTGCTCACGATCTCCAGCCCCACCTTGACCACCTTGGTGCGGCCGAACATCTTTATCTCTATCCAGGCCAACCGCTTGTGACGGTCGATCTTGACGATCTTGGCCTCCTGGCCCTTGAGCGGACCCTTCCATACCTTGACCTCGTCGCCCTCGATGACACCCTCGGAGAACTCCACGGTGTGGGTCTCCACGTTGGTGAGCGCTTGCAACCACGCCACCTCGTCATGCGAGAGCGGCACGTATCGTTCGTCGTGCCCGCCGACGATACGGACGAAAAAGGGCATCTCATGCAGACGCTGCGCGATGCCCTCGACATCCGATGTGGTCAAAAAGACATATCCCGGGAACAGCCTGAGCTCCTCGCGATGCCACTCGCCATGCTTGCGGCGCATGACCTCGCACAGCGGGACGAAGCACTCGCCCACTGCGTCACCCATCAGCTTTTGCAGCAGTTCCACCGCAGCGCGCTCGCGTCCGCCGGGGACCTGCAGCACGTACATGTCCACGTACGACCCGGCCTTCGATATGCATGCGGTGGATCGGCTGCTCGCCCGCTTTGGCGACGATGTTGACGTATACCGACGAAGATCGAACGCAGGCGGCAGCGTGTCCCACGACCCATGGCGGAGCACGGTTTTTACGCACGACAAGCCATATGGACGCCCTGCGTCCACGCGCGTACACGATACCGTTTTCCGTGGACCCGACCTGAGGGACCAACCGACCGGCTATTCAACCTCCGAAGGCACAGCCAACGCGCGCTCAGCGACGATTGCCCATCCGTTCGGATATGCCACCTGCCGCCGCACGTCCGCGCGGCGCCAAGACGCTCCCGACGCATATCCCAACCAGCGTGCAGAAGCGTTCCATCACTATATCATCTCGCAGTTTATGTAACCTGATTCGTACATGCTCTTTTGGGAATGCACGGGAGCTTGTCAGCGTTGTCTAACATTCGGGCAGGTCACGCAGGTCATCGCAGCAACCATTGCAGATTTTGCAAAACGATCAACGGAGATGTCCCACCCTGTAGCACAAAAAGAACGAATTTGTCAGGAGAATGTACGGGCATTGCATTCGATGCGTAAACGACGCCCCGAGCGTGAAATCGCGTCGGGCGATTTTGCACCCAAGCCCGCTACACCGTCAGGAACATCATCCCGATGATGAGCACAAAGCCGATGATGTCGGTCGGGGCGAAGGCGATGCCCAGCATGAGCGCGCTCGTGACCGTAGCCGATACCGGCTCGACCGTACCGATAAGTCCGGCGCGCATGCTGCCGATGTCCTTGACGCCCTGCATGTAGAGCAGGTAGGCCAAAAACGACCCGAGCAGGATAAACACGACGAGCGTCTCGATGCCGCCCATGTCGAGCGCCGGGGCGTTGTTCCACGGCTGCACGAAGATCGTGGTCACGATGCCCGAAAGGAACATCGCCGAGCCAGTCACGATGGTGGAGCCGTACACCGGCAGGATCTTGACGGGCAGGATGGTGATGAGCGCCGCCCCGAGCGCGGTGAGCAGGCCCATGGCCAGACCCAGCGGCGGGATGGACAGCTTGGTGAGGTCGCCACCGGTCGAGATGAGCACCGTGCCGACAAAAGCCATGAGCAGGCCCGCGATCTCGCGCTTGCGCGGACGGCGGTGCGCGGTGATGCAGGCATACGCCATGATGAACACGAGCTGCAGACACTGCAAAACCGTCGCCGTGCCCGCGTTGGTGAGCCGCACCGCGGTCAGGTAGAAGAACTGGTTGGCGAGCAGGCCGAAGAACGTGAAGATCAGCTGCGTGCGACGGTGCTCGCGCGTGGTCCACAGCTGCACGAAGCGCTTACGGTCGAACAGCAGGATGATGATCATGAACAGCGCGCCGGCCAGCAGCTGGCGCACGCTCATGAGCCACATGGTATCCACGTGGTACACGTCGAACAGGGCGCTTGCCGCCGTGCCCGAAAAGCCCCAGAAGGCGCCGCCGAGCAGCGCGCACGCCGCACCGGTCAGCATCTTGTGCGAGGCGCGGACGTTCAGACGGTCGCGCCAGGCACGGCGCGTGGCGCGGCTGGCGGCGTCGGCCCCGTGCGGGACGTTCTCGTGCATGATCCTGTCCATGTCCTCGGACATACTTCCCCCTGCTTCGTCATGTGGTCCGCCGTTTACCATAGCGCATACTTTTTGCAGGTTGCAGCACGTTTTTGCATATTTTCCAAGTCACTGCGGCATGCCGGAGCGCCCGCACGGCAAACGTCGATGCCCGCGCGCTCTTGTAGATGATTCGTGGATGGACGGCGGGCAGGCGCGGCCTTCCCGCACGCGGCAACGGGGCACGGCGAACGGCGGGACGCAGCAACCGGCAACCCTACCTCGCCCCGCAACGAAGCCGCCCTTTCTCGCATCTTGACAACCCCGCGCGCGCCACGGAGGGGTATAACGTTGTGGATGCACCGTTTTGAAAGGACACCCATGGGCGAATCCACTTGTTGTTCCACAGATCAGACCGCACGCGATCGCGCCGCGGCGCAGCTTACGCCGGGCACTCGGCTGCACGGCTTCGACCTCATCCGCTCCGAGGAGGTCCCCGAGCTCGATGCTAACGCGTACGTGATGCACCACGGCGCCTCCGGCGCGCGCCTGCTCTACCTTGCCTGCGAGGACGAGAACAAGGCCTTCGCGATCGGCTTCAAGACACCGCCGGTCGACGACACGGGCGTGTTCCACATCCTGGAGCACTCGGTGCTCAACGGGTCGGCAAAGTTCCCGGTCAAGGAGCCCTTCGTCGACCTGATCAAGACCTCCATGCAGACGTTCCTGAACGCCATGACCTATCCGGACAAGACGGTCTACCCCGTGGCGTCCACCAACGAGCAGGACCTGCTCAACCTCATGGACGTGTACATGGACGCCGTGCTCAACCCGGCCATCTACGCCAAGCGCGCCATCTTCGAGCAAGAGGGCTGGCATATGGAGCTCGACGAGGGCGGCTCCGGCGCTGATGCGGCGAGCACGAACGACGCCTCCGCCGGCGACCATTCTGCCGGCGACGCGGGCTCCAACGCACACGCCGGCTCCGGCCTGCGCTACAACGGCGTGGTGTTCAACGAGATGAAAGGCGCGTTGTCCGACCCCATGGACGTGCTCGACAACGCCATGGGCCGCGCGCTGTTCCCCGATACCGCCTACGCGTGCGAATCGGGCGGCAACCCCCGCGCGATCCCGAACCTCACCTACGAGCAGTTCCTCGACACACACGCGCGCCACTACAACCTGGCCAACAGCTACATCGTGCTCTACGGCGACCTGAACGCCGACCGCGTCCTCGCGTTTTTGAACGACCGCTATCTGTCCGATGCCGCCCGCGATGCCGCGGCGGCAGCCAAGCGCGAGGCCGGCACGCTCGTGGAGAACCCCGGCGCGCCCAACCCGCTCGAGCGGCAGGCGCCCGTCGTGTGCGAGTACCAGCGCGTCGAGATGGCCACCACGCCCGAAAACGCGCTGGTGGGCATGGCCTACGTGCTGGGCTGCGCGCTCGACCGCAAGCGCACCATCGCCGCCGACATCCTCTTCGAAGCCCTGCTCGGTTCCAACGAAGCGCCGGTGAAGAAGGCCATCCTGGCCGCCGGACTCGGCGGGAACGTGGTGAGCTATACCGACGCCTCGTGCTTGCAGCCCTATGAATTGATTATCTTGCAGAACGCTCAACCCGAGGTCGCACGTGAGTTCCGCCGCGTCATCGAGGATGAATGCCGTGCGCTGGTCGAGCAGGGCATCCCCCGTGACCGTCTGGAGGCCGTTATCTCGAGCAACGAGTACGACCTGCGCCAGCGCGACTACGGGATGGCCGACGGTGTGGCGATCGCGTGCGACGTGCTGTCGACCTGGCTGTACGACGACGATGCCGCCACGCTCGCGCTCAAGTACGGCCCGGTCTACGCCGAGCTGCGCGAGGAGCTTGCCGGTTCCTACTTTGAGGACCTGCTGCGCGAGCTCGTGCTCGAAAGCGAGCATTGCGCGCTCGTGGACCTGGCCCCGCGCGAGGCGGCCTCCGATGACGACCCGAGCATCGTGCGGCTGCCGGCCGACGAGCTGCCCTCCCGCGACGAGGTGGCCGCCAACGTAGCCACCCTGCGCACCGTGCAGGAGACCCCCGACACGCCCGAGGCGAAGGCGACGCTGCCGCGCCTGCATGTGTCGGACATCGGCCCGGCACGCCCCGAGCCCGCGCTCACGGTGGATACACTCACCCCGCTGCCGTGCCTGAAGCACGACATCCCCACACACCGGCTCGCCTACCTCATGATGTACTTCGACCTGACGCATGTGAGCTACGCCGAGCTGCCCTACGTGTCGGTGCTCGCCCGCCTGATGAAGCAGCTGGGCACGAGCCGCCGCTCCGCCGCGGAGCTCGACAGCTACATCGGGTCCAACCTGGGTTTCTTGGCCTTCGCCCCCGAGGTGATGGCGCAGCCCAACTGGAAGCTCGCGCGCCCGGTGCTCACCGTGGCGGCCGGCGCCCTGTCCGAGAAGATCGACATGCTGGCGAGCATCCCCGCCGAGGTGTGGGGCGAGACCGTCTTCGACGATACCGACCGCATCCGCGACGTGCTCACCCAGATGCGCATCGGCATGGAGCAGAGCTTCCTGAACGCCGGCCATCAGGCGGCACTCGCCCGCTCCTGGTCGTACGTGTCACCTGCCGGCGTGGTGCAGGAAAAGCTCGGCGGCGTGGACTTCTACCGCTTCTTGCGCGAGCTGCTCGAGCACTTCGACGAGCGCGTGGACGATCTGCGCGACCAGCTGCGCGAGCTGCAGCAGCGGATCTTCACCTCGACCGGCACCGTGGCGAGCTTCACCGGGTCCGACGAGGACTACGAACGCTTTTGGACGGTTGCCGGCACGATGGACCTTGTCGAGCGCACGGCGGCGGCCAAGGAGCTGTACGTTCCCGTGCCCGAACCCAAGCGCGAGGCGTTCATCATCCCGAGCGACATCTGCTTTGTGGCCAAGGCGGCCGATCCGCGCGCGATGGGTATCGCGATGGACGGCACCTGGGGCGTCGCCGCGACGGTGCTGTCCTACGACTATCTGTGGAACGAGATCCGCGTGAAGGGCGGCGCCTACGGCTGCGGGTTCCGCGCCATCGCCGACCGCCAGCTGAGCTTTTACACCTACCGCGATCCGGCGATCGACCCCTCGATCGAGCGGATCGCCGAGGCGGGCAGCTGGCTCGGCAACTTTGAGCCCGATGCGCAGGACTTCGAGGGCTTTATCGTGTCGTGCGTGGCGGGCCACGACGCACCGCTCAAGCCGTATGCGCTCACGCGCCGGCAGAACGCCGAGTTCTTCACCAAGCGTCCCGTGCACTGGCGCGAGGAACTGCGTGCCGATATGCTCGCCGCCACGCCCGAAAAGCTGCGGGCGCTTGGCGACGACATCTCGCGCGTGGCGCAGGAGGCGCCGATCTGCGTCTTCGGCGGCCGCGATGTCATCGAGCGCAGTCGCGCCGGCCTTGTGCCCGTCGACCTGCTGGCGTAGCGACAAGATGGTGCCAGGTACAAACTTGTCGCCCTGACAAGATGGGGCCGGGTTCAAACTTGTCGCCCGGCCCCATCTGCGTTTTCCTGAAAGGTGCCCCATGAGCGAGGTTGTCACCCATACCATCGAGCCGGTGTTCGACGGACGGTCGCGCGTGCTCGTGCTGGGTACGATGCCCTCGCCCGCCTCGCGCGAGGTCGGGTTTTACTACGGGCATCCGCAAAACCGCTTTTGGCGCGTGATGGAGCGGCTGTTCGGACTGGCCGATCACGCGCTGGTGGATAACGACGTGCGCACGGCGTTTTTGCTGGAGCACCGCATTGCCGTGTGGGATGTGCTGGCAGCCTGCTCCATCGAGGGCGCATCGGACGCGAGCATCTCCGACCCCGTACCCAACGACCTGACGCGCATCCTGGATGCAGCACCGATCGAGTGTGTTATCTGCACCGGCGGCACTGCGGCGCGCCTGTGCCGCCGCTTTGACGGTGAGCTGCTACGGGAGCGCGGCATCGAGCTGATCGGCCTGCCATCGACGAGCCCCGCGAACGCGCGCATGCGCCTGGACGACCTGGTCGCCGCCTACGCCCCGGCATTCGCGCTGGTGCGAAAAGTGCAACAGGCTGACGCGAAGCGCGTCATGCGAACGACGGCGCTAGCTGCCCGCGATGCCATCGATGCCGACGAGCGCGCGCAGCGCTCACGGGCAATCTGCGATCGGCTACTTGACGAGCTGGATAGCTTGCCCACGGCAGGACCTGCAACCGTCGCCGTCTATGCCGCCATGCGCTCCGAGGTCGACCTTGACCCTTTTATACGCGCTGCCTATGGACACGGTGCGAGGGTAGCGTTTCCTGCTATGGAGCGCGAGGATGGGGTGCCGCTTATGCGGATGCGAGCGGTAGATGAACGCGACTACGTGGCGCGACCCGCACCCTTTATCGCTCGGCCCGTGGCGGTTTTCGATCCCTGCGAAGGCGCGGATGCCACTTCTTCCTTTCCACTTGTCGCGGCGGATGAAATCGACCTGATCGCCGTGCCGCTCGTCACCTTCGACGTGCGGGGCAACCGGCTTGGATACGGCGGCGGGAACTACGACCGCTACCTGCCACAGCTACGCCAGGATTGTAGGGTTATCGGCGTGGCGTTTGCCGAGCAGCAGGTTGCCGCAGTGCCCACGGACCCGCACGACCGGCCGCTGCCGCGCATCATCAGTGCGTAAGCCCCCCTCTGAAGCTGTCTCGACTAGCGCTCCGCTACCAAGGTGGGCAATTTGTTCAGATATGAAGGTTTGGGAGGCGGAAAATGGGCCGTTAAAGCCTGATGAGCCATCGACAAAGCGACGGGGTCCAGACAGCTGGACGCCTTTATATTGCCAACACAGCACAGAACGCTAAGCAACTTGAAACGACAGCTTTCGTCTGCCACACTCCGGCCGGATTTTGGCCTCTCAAACCTTCATATCTGAACAAATTGCCCACCTGGGGCCGCAGCGGCGAGAAAAACGCACTCGCGGCGCCGTCCGGCGCCGCTACTGCGCGCCTCCGGCCTGGCGGATGTCGTAGGGCGTGGTCTGGTAGACGTAGTAGTTGAGCCAGTTGGTGTAGAGCAACTGCGCGTGGGATCGCCAGACATTGAGCGGCGGCTGGCTGGGATCGTCGTCGGGGAAGTAGTTGACCGGGATCTCGGGATCGATGCCGCGCTTGACGTCGCGCTCGTACTCGAGCCGCAGCGTATCGGCGTCGTACTCGGGATGGCCGAAGATAAAGAACCGCCGACTGTCCGTGGACTTGACGATATACAGCCCGACCTCGTCGGACACCGCGATGACCTCGAGTTCGGGCACGGCCTCCACGTCCTCGCGACGCACACCGGTGTTGCGCGAGTGCACCGCCCAAAAGCGGTCGTCCAGGCCGCGCACGAGCGGGCTCGACGGCTTGACCAGCCGGTGTCCGAATACGCCGGACGCCTTGGCCGGCAGGTCGTACTTGTCGATCCCGTAGTGGTAGTACAGCCCCGCCTGCGCTCCCCAGCAGATGTGCAGCGTGGAGTGCACGTTGGTCGTCGACCATGCCATGATGTCGCAGAGCTCCGGCCAGTAGTCGACCTGCTCGAACGGCATCTGCTCCACCGGCGCACCGGTGATGATGAGGCCGTCGTAGTGGCGGTCGCGTACCTCGTCGAAGGTGCGGTAGAACGTCTCGAGGTGGCTTGCCGCCACGTGCGTCGCCTCGTGGCTCTTGGTGCGCATGAGCTCGACCTCGATCTGCAGCGGCGTGTTGGACAGCTTGCGCATGATCTGGGTCTCGGTGGCGATCTTGGTGGGCATGAGGTTCAAGATCAGCACATGCAGCGGACGGATATCCTGATGGATGGCCCGATACTCGGTCATGACGAAGATGTTCTCGCCTTTGAGCGTCTCGGTGGCGGGCAGCGCGTCGGGAATGCGAATCGGCATGGGACTGATCTCCTTGTGCCCGGCGGGATGGCGCTTGCCGGGCGGGTCGGACGGACGATGCGTTCGGTTCGTCCATTGTACCGCGCTACAATGGGGAGCAGGTAGAGCTCGAAAGAAAGGCGGCACTATGAGCGGCACGCGGACGGTCGGTATCATCGGATTGGGACACGTGGGGGCGCATGTCGCCAACACCTTGCTGCTGCAGGGGCTCGTCGACGAGCTGCGCCTGTGCGACATCGATGCGCAAAAGCTTGCCTCCGAGGTCCAGGACCTGCGCGACTCGTTGGCGTTTTGCCCTTACAACGCCGCGATCGTGAACTGCGGCGACGCCTATGAGGAGCTCGCCGACTGCGGCATCATCGTCAACGCCGCGGGCGACGTCTCGCTGTCGTCCACCAACCGTGACGGCGAGCTGTTCTACACCACCGACGCGTGTCGAACCTTCGCCAACCGTGTGGTCGATGCCGGGTTCGCGGGCATCTGGCTTACCATCGCCAACCCCTGCGACGTCGTGGCGACCGAGATCTGGCACCTGACCGGCTACGATCCCGCGCGCATCATCGGCAGCGGCACGGGTCTTGACTCGGCGCGCCTGCGCTCGCAGATCTCGCTTGCCTGTGGCGGGCTGGACCCCAAGTCGATCGATGCCTACATGATCGGCGAGCACGGGTTCTCGCAAATCGCCGCCTGGAAGTCCGCGAGCATCTCCGGCGTGCCGCTGTCCGAGCTCGAGACCGCCGACCCCGAGCGTTTCGGCTTTGATCTTGCTGAGATCGAGGAGCTCGCACGACGCGGCGGCTACGTGACCATGGCGGGCAAGCACTGCACCGAGTACGCGGTCGCCGGCGCCGCCGTGCGACTCGTCGGGGCGATCTTCCACGACGAGCACGCCGTGCTCGCCGCATCCACGCTGCTCACCGGCCAATACGGCGAGGAGGGGATCTTCTCGTCGCTGCCGTGCATCATCGGGCGCAACGGCGTGGAGCGGGTGCTCGAGCTCGACCTGTCCGACGGCGAGCGCGAGGGCTTCCACGCCAGCTGCGAGCACATTCGCGACAACATCGCGCGCCTGACCTGGTGGTAGGGCGGAACACGCAGCGAGCGGGCGCGGTCCGCGATAGTACGACGAAGCAAGGCGGCCGGCGATAGCACAACGCCGCATACAGCACGCGGCGCGGGCGACTTCATGCGCCCGCGCTGCTTTTCGGTTCGATCCTCGGCAGCTAGTCGATGTCGATGGTCTTGAGCGTCTGCGCGATAAGCTCCATGCTGTTGTAGGCGACGGTCCCGTTGCCGCGCACGGCGATGACCGCGTTGCCGTCGCTTGTCACCCCGAGCTTTTCCATGCCGCCCGCATCGGTGATAGTGCCGGAAACGTCCTCGTCGCCCATCATGACGTCGATCGTCAGGATGGTCTCGCCCTCGAGCTTGATGGAATGACGCGCAAGCACGTCCCCGCCACCGCTGGCGACATTGATCTCCCATGCTGCGGGCAAGTCGATCTCGAAGAAGTCGCCGTCGTAGGTCTTCGTGTTGAGACCCGAGGAGCTCGTGGATGAGGAGGGCGTGCGGTCGTCATCGTCGTCATCGTCGTCGAAATAGCGCTCGTACGCCTTGTCCGCCAGCTCATCGGCCTCGTCGTAGCCGCCGTTCAGCGCGATCTCGCGCGCCCGCTCGATACCGTCTTCCGTGAGGTTGTCGGGATAGGTGAGCTCGATCTGAATCTCATCCGACAGGTCGATCAGGGTCTTTTCCTCGAGGTCGTCATCGACCTCGACCGTGAACGGGTCGACCGTGTAATCGTACATGCGCCCGTATTCCGCAAAGGGCGATGCAGCGACGTCGATCGTGTAGGTTCCCGGCAAAAGCGAGATGCCGTCGCCGGCGCCGTCGACGAATTGGATCTCCTCGTAGGTGTCGCCGGCGTCGGTCATCCCCTCGACATGCACCGGCAGCGGCGCGCTGCCGTCATCGGTATCCCATCCGTTTGCGGAAACACCGATTCTCACATCGTGGGCGATCGAAAGCCGTTCGAGGCGCTCCTCCTGTTCCCGCTCGCGCTCCGCACGCTCCTGCTGGGCGATGCGCTCGGCCTCGGCGCGCTGTTGCACGAACACACCGACACCGATGGCGGCGATGACCACGACCGCCACCGCGATGGCGATGGGTATCCAGCGCTTCGTCGATGCGACGTTGGCATGGGACGCGCTCGGCGCATGCGACGCAGCGGGGGCATCCGAGGTAAAGCCGGCTGGGGGCGCGGCGGCGTCGGCGTGCGCGGCGTCATCGGAGGCGGATGCGGTGTCTGTCGCGGCACCGGCGTTCGCGGCGTCATCGCGACCGACCGCGGCGTCCGTCGCGGCGAGCCCATCGTTCAACGGCTCGGCGACCGACGCGCCATCGTCCGCAGGCTCCCGAGCGTCGGAGGTCGTGCCGTCATCGACGGTCGCCGCGTCGCCCCCGACCTGAGCCGCATCGTCGTCCACCTCGACGTTCTTGCCGCAGTACGTGCAAAAATGCGAGTCGTCCGGCAACTTCTTCCCACAGTGCCTACAGAACATGATGACCCCCGATCAGGACGGCGTGCGTGGGTCGATTATCTCACGGGGTCCGGTTCAATCTCTGATTGAGCAGGTAGGCGGCACGTTTCGACCCGTCGATGCCGCCACCCTTCCCCAGTAGACGGCGAATCCTTACAGCTGTTCGTCCTCGAACTGCTGGATGGCCGACAGGAACGCGTCGCCGAAGTCGTCGGCCTTCTTCTCGCCGATACCGGGGACCTCGAGCAGTTCGACGCGCGTGAGCGGACGGCGACGGCACATACCGCGTAGCGCCTTGTCCGAGCAGATCATATACGGCGCCCACTGGCGCTCGGCGGCAAAATCGCGCCGCAGCTCGCGCAGCCGCTCGAACAACTCGGCGTCGTCGCCCACATGGGGACGCGTGGGCGCGCACGCGGCATCCTGCTCGGCCTCGATCTGGCTGCGGACCCGGTCGACCGCGCGCTGCACGCGCGTCTTGGCTCGCGTGTACGCCGCCCGCCGCTTCATCGTGAACGAGAACGGCTGCTCGGGACTATCGACGAGCACCTCGACGGCGCGCGGGCCCAGGCCGACCACCGGATACTGGCCCTGCGACTGCTCCAGGTATCCGCGTCCGATGAGCTGGCCGAGCACGTCTTTGATGCGGGCGGTTTTCTCGGCGCGAAGCGATCCGTATCCCGACGTGGCGTCCAAACGGTACCCGCGGATCTTCTCGTTGTTGGCACCGTGGAGCGCATCGGCGATGGTCGCGCGGCCGAACCGCCCGTTGACCTCGCGTACGAGCTGGACCGCGGCGCGCGCGATGTCGGTCACGTCCTCGGTCTCGTAGGGCGTGGTGCAGTTTGAACAGGTGCCGCAACCTGCGGAGGTCACCCCCGCTGTGAAGGCCGGTGCTCCGTCGGGCACGGAATCGCCCGCATCGGCACCCGCACCCACGTGCCCGTGCACGCCGAGCGCCCCCTCGTCGCCGAAGTAGCGCAGGATGTACTCGTGCAGACAACCTGTCGTCTGGCAGTAGCCCTCCATGGCGTTGAGCAGGCGGTATCGGTTCTGCCGCGCGAACTCGCGCGCCTCGGTCTCGACCTCGTCGCCCTCATACTCGCGGTCGATCAGGTAGCGGCGCAGGCGGAAGTCGTTGCCGTTCCACAGCAAATAGCAGCTCGCCGGATCGCCGTCGCGACCGGCACGGCCAGCCTCCTGATAGTAGGCCTCGATGCTCTCGGGCACGTTGTTGTGGATCACGTAGCGCACGTTGGGCTTGTCGATACCCATGCCGAAGGCGTTGGTGGCCACGATCACCGGCGCGGTGTCGTTGATGAAGGCGACCTGGCTTTCCGTGCGATCGGCGTTGGACATGCCCGCGTGATAGCGCACCACATGGACGCCCTGCGGCTCGAGCGCGTGGGCGAGCTTGAGATACAGCTCGTCGACGGCCTTGCGGGTCGAGCAGTACACGATGCCGCTCTCGTCGGCGTGGGCGAGCGCGTAATCGCGGATCCACACCGTCTTGGCCTTGTCGCCCATCTCCTCCACGCCGAAGAAGAGGTTCGCGCGATCAAAGCCGGTCACCACGGTCTCAGGGCGGTGCAACCCGAGCATCGAGACGATATCGGCGCGGACGCGCTCGGTCGCCGTCGCGGTAAAGGCCGCCACGACCGGACGTGCGGGCAGCGCGTCGACGAATTGCGCGATCTGCAGGTACGACGGGCGGAAATCCTGGCCCCACTGCGAGATGCAGTGCGCCTCGTCGACCGCCACGAGCGGCACGCCGATGCCATCGGATGCGGCCGCAGCCTGGGCGAACGCGAGGAAGCGCGGCTCGAGCAGGCGCTCGGGCGCCACGTACATGATCTGGTACCAACCCTCGCGGGCGCGCTTGAGCACCGTGTTTTGCTGCGCGGGCGAAAGCGACGAGTTGAGGAAGCTCGGACGGGCGCCGGTGGCCTTGAGGGCGCGAACTTGATCGCCCATGAGCGAGACGAGCGGGCTCACCACGAACGTGATACCGGGCAGCATGAGCGCGGGAACCTGGTAGCAGATGGATTTGCCGGCACCGGTGGGCATGACGCCGAGGGCGTCGCGACCGGCGAGAATCGCCTGGACCAGCCGGTCCTGACCGGGACGGAAGCTCTCGTAGCCGAAGTAGCGCGAAAGCGTCTGCCTCGCCTCGTCCATGATGTCGGTCATACCGCTTGCCACCTCCGCCCTTCTCGCCTCACATGCGCCCGCGCCCGCGGCGCGGCAAAATCCAGCGCTGTGTCCGTGTCAGTGGATTATACGACAGGGACGCTCCACCGGCCGGGGGCGATTGCGCGCCGTGCGCTGCCCGAGCGGCGGAATAAAACCCCAGTATGTGGACGTCGTGGCGGAAGCGTATCGCCTATCGGAAGCCTTGCCTTTTGCGCAGCTACACAGGTAGAATCGGCGCGATATCCAGCTAGATCCATAAGGAGGAACCCGTGGCAGCCGCCGACACCCTTTCCGACCGCGCGCTCGAACTCGCACGTCTCACCGTCGTCCGCCGCATCATCACCGCGGTGGCCGTCACGGCGTCGGCCCTGCTCCAGGCGTTCCTCATCCAGGCGTTCGTGAACCCCGCCGACTTGCTGCCGAGCGGATTCACCGGCATCGCCGTACTGCTCGACCGCATCACCTCGCTTGGCGGCGTGCGCATCGACACCTCGCTCGGCATGCTCGCGCTCAACATCCCCGTGGCCATCATGTGCTGGAAGAGCATCAGCCATCGCTTCGTGCTGTTCTCCATGATGCAGGTTGCGCTGTCCTCCCTGTTTCTGCAGGTGTTCCACTTCGAACCGCTGCTCGATGACAAGATGCTGCTCGTGGTGTTCGGCGGCTTCCTGTCGGGCATCTCCATCGCGCTCGCGCTCAAGGCGGGTGCGTCCACGGGCGGCACCGATTTCATCGCACTGCTCGTGTCCAACCGGACCGGCAAGACCATCTGGGGTTTCGTGTTCGCGGGCAACTGCATCGTGCTCGTGATCTTCGGCGCGCTGTTCGGCTGGGACAACGCTGCGTACGCCATCGTCTTCCAGTTCATCTCGACCAAATCGATCGACAGCTTCTACCACCGCTACGACCGTGTCACCCTGCAGGTGACCACCAAGTACGCCGACGAGATCATGACCGCCTACATCGAGCGCTTCCAGCACGGCATCAGCTGCGCCGAGATCATCGGCGGGTATAGCCGCGAAAAGATGTATCTGCTGCACGCGGTAGTTTCCACCTATGAGTCGGAGGACATCGTCAAGCTCATGCGCGACATCGACCCCGGCGTGGTGATCAACATCCTGCGCACCGACAACTTCATCGGCGGCTGGTGGCACGGTCACGTGGACGAACCGGTGCCGACCGCCGTACCCGACCCCAACAAGCTGCCGCCGCGCTCGTCGACCACCCGCAAGCGCAGCGCCCTGCTGCAGGACGACGGCAGGTAGCGCTGAGCACGAACGGCGCTGCCGACGCGGGCTGTGATCCCAAGCCGGTTGCGCACGACAGGCGATCGGCTCTCCGCGGATCACGGCAACCCCCCTTATCGGAAAGAAACGGCTTCCGGTTGCCGATGGGCTCCCCTATTCCATAGCTATCGGAAAGAATCGTCGGATTTTTTCCGATAGACGCGGGCAATCCAACGCTATCGGAAAGAATTCGCGATTTCTTTCCGATAGCACGGGAATAAGCTAGACTATCGGAAAGAAAGCTTGATTTGAGGAGGGAATATGGCATACGCAACGCTTGAAAAGCTCTTCTATGCTGACAGCTCCTCCGATAGATACAAAAAACATGAGCTCTTACTCAAACAGCGACTCGAGAGCGAATCGACATTCCGCACGGGAATCCATCTGGATACAGGAGAGCTGTTCCTCGCTGTCCCGCGTGAACTGTCATTGATGAACGAGCAGGTGCTCAGGCGGGAACGCAAGGTATCCGCTCTGTGGCGCAGCCTTCCAACCACGGCGCTCGGCGCCTACATTCGGACGCTCATCATGGATGAGGTGGTCTGCAGCAACGAGATCGAAGGCGTGCACAGTACGCGTCGCGATATCGAGCTGGCACTCGAGGAGGCGCAACGCGAATCGGCATTCGGCGGATCACCGGGCCGCCATGCACCGTTCTTCGAGTTCGCGAAACTCTACCTCGGACTCATCGACAACCCTCAGCCCCCGCGCACCCTTCAAGATATCCGCAGCTCGTATGACGCGATTGTGGTGGACGCTCTGGACGAGAAGGATAAGCTGGGCGACAGCCTGTTCCGTACAGGGCAGGTCGTGGTCGAAACCGGAACCGGAAAGGTTGTGCATGTCGGTGTTTCCCCGGAGGCGAAGATCGAGGAGATGCTCACACAATGGCTTGAGCTCTCACGTTCCGAAGCTATTCCGGAGACATACAGCGCGCTGCTCTGTCATTTCCTGTTCGGCTATATCCACCCGTTTTACGACGGGAACGGACGGACGGGCCGCTATCTGCTCGCGCTGCACCTCAGCAAGCCGCTTTCCCAGCCCACCGTTTTATCGCTGTCAAGAACGATCGCCGAACACAAAAGCGTCTACTATCGTGCATTCGACACAGCTGAGCGAAAGCTCAATCGCGCGGAGGGCACGCATTTCGTCATGACGATGCTCGGGCTCGTTTCAGAGGCGCAAGAGCAGCTTATCGCCGAACTCGATGAAAAGCGCCATCTGCTCGACGAGCTCGAGGAACGCATCGCCCACTGCAAACTCGACCTGTCCGAACGCTCGCTCGACGTCCTCTTTTACGCGGCGCAGATGGAGCTGTTCGACGCGTTCCACGAAACACGTATGGCGGATGTCGCCGCGTGGCTGAGCGTGAGCAGGCCAACGGCGCGCAAGTCCTTTGATGAGCTTATCTCGGCGAACCTCATCGTAAGGGTGAGCAAAAGACCGCCGGTTTTCCGCCTGAGCGATACGGGACGGAACATCTTGAGACTGTAAACGTCACCCGAAAGCCAGCGGGCTACTTCTCGATAAGCCGATCTGCGGCGTCGGCGAGGCCCTCGGCGACGCGCTCGGCGCGGGCAGCGGCAGTCTGTTCCAGAGCATCGGTCGATTGCTCCATGCCGCGGCGGATCGTGGAGGCAAGCTCGAGCACAGGGTCGTTTGCCGGCGTTTCGTCGACCTCGGTAGGCAGGGGCTCGTCGGCGGGCGCACGGTGGAAATTGCCCACGAAGTTCTCGGACTTGGTCACGTTGATCACGGCGCGTGGGTCCACATGCCGGACCAGCCGGATCACGTCCTCCGATTCGTAGGAGGACACGACGCTCACGATGAAGGTCACGGGTTTCTTGCTGTAGCCGCCGTACGCCTCGAAGCACGTCGACCCGTGGTGGAACACGTCGTTATAGGCTTCGAGCACCTCGTCGGCGTGATAGGTGGCGATCTGCAGCGTCACGCGGTCG
This sequence comes from Collinsella tanakaei, assembly GCF_021531055.1. Lineage (GTDB taxonomy): Bacteria > Actinomycetota > Coriobacteriia > Coriobacteriales > Coriobacteriaceae > Collinsella > Collinsella tanakaei_B. Next base: position 101,648 of record NZ_JADYTL010000007.1, on the reverse strand, counting down.
TAGCGGTGGTAGAAGCTGTCGATCGTCTTGGTGGACAGGAACTGGAACACGATGGAGTACGCCGCGTGCTCCCATCCGAAGATCGTGCCGAACACGATCAGGATCACGCAGTTGAACAGGAACACCTGACCCCAGATGGTCTTGCCGGTCTTGTTGGACACCATGAGGGCGATGAAGTCGGTACCCGCCGTCGAGGCGCCGCTTTTGAGCGCGATGGAGATCGCGAGGCCGTTGAGCACGCCGCCGAACAGCACGCACAGGATCGTGTTGTCGAGCAGCGGCTCGAAGGGAACGAACTGCAAGAAGAAGCTCGCCAGGAACACCTGGATCATCGAGAAGATCACGAACCGCTTGCTGATGCTTTTCCAGCACAGGAGGGCGACGGGGATGTTGAGCGCGATCATACCCGCCGACGTGGGAAAGCTCACGCCGAACAGCTGCGTGATGCGGTCGATGAGGATGGCAAGGCCCGTAAAGCCGCCCGACAGCAGGTTGGCGGGCTCGACGAACACGCGGATGACGAAGGCTTGGAGCAAAGCGGCGATACCGACGCAGCACAGCGTGATGAGCCGCCGGATGAGAACATAGCGACCGAGGCGCCTGATCTGGTCGACGCCGCGCCGGTCCTGTTCGTATGCCATGATGCGCAACTCCTTGCGAACGCGGGCACTGTGCCCTCAGTATAGCGCCGACACGACGGCGACAAGATGGGGCCAGGTGCAAACTTGTCGGCAAGCGACAAGTTTGCACCTGGCCCCATCTTGTCGCCTGCCGACTAGTCGTCGTCGCCCGAGGCTCCGAGCTGCACGAGGATCGCCAACGCCGCGGCAACCACGCCGGAGCCGTTCTCGCCGGTGTCCACGCCGCGACCGATACCCGATCCCGCACCCGCACCGGCACGGGCCGGCACCGTGAACTTGCGGCTCTTGGGGTAGTTGATCGCCCCGAGTCTGCCCTTGAGGTCGAACGCCACCGTCTTGGGCACGTCGATCCCCTGATAGACCAAGCGTCCCTGCGTGAGCGAGATGCTCTCGAGCCCCAGGCGCTCCGCCCGGATGCGGATGCGCGCGCGATCGAACAGGTTCGCCGCCGCCAGCGGCAGCTCGCCGAAGCTTGCCTCGGTCTGCTCCTGCACCTCGTCCACGACCGACAGCAAGTCGGCAGCCGCGAGCTTGCGGTAGATGAGCACGCGATGGTCGACCGCCGGCAGGTACTCCTCGGACAGATAGAAGTCGGCCGGCAGGTTGATGGCTACCTGTGCCTGCTCCAGGTCGGTACCGCCCTCGCCGCGTGCCTCGGCCACGGCCTGCCCCAGCATCTGCGTGAACAGGTCGAAACCAACGCTCGACAGGTTGCCGTGCTGCTCGGCGCCCACGAGCGACCCCGCGCCGCGAATCTCCAGGTCGCGCATCGCGATGCGCATGCCGCTGCCCAGATCCTGGTACTCGGACAGCGCCGTCAGGCGCTCGGTTGCCTCCTCGGTGAGCGGCAGCTCGCCGGGGAACATGAAGTAGGCGTACGCCTGCGTGGCACTGCGGCCGACGCGGCCTTTGAGCTGGTAGAGCTGTGCGAGGCCCAAGCGCTGCGAATCCTCGATGATCAGCGTGTTGGTGTGCGGGTTGTCGATGCCGCTCTCGATGATCGTGGTCGCCACCAGCACGTCGATCTCGCCCGTGGCGAACTGCACCATCACGTCCTCGACCTCGCGCGGGCTCATCTTGCCGTGCGCCACGCCCACGCGCGCCTCGGGCACCACGTCGTGCACGCGCTCGACCGCGTCGTCGATGGTCTTCACGCGGTTGGACACGTAGTAGACCTGCCCGCCGCGCCCGAGCTCCAAGCGGATCGCCGCGCTCACCACGTCGGGGTCGTACTCGCCCACGTGCACCACGACCGGCCGGCGGCCGGTGGGCGGCGTGGTGATGAGGCTCATGTCGCGCACGCCCGAAATGGCCATCTGCATGGTGCGCGGAATGGGCGTGGCCGACAGCGTGAGCACGTCGATCTGCTCGCGCAGGTTCTTGAGCTGCTCTTTGTGCTGTACGCCGAAGCGCTGCTCCTCGTCGATGATCACGAGGCCCAGGTTGTGCGGGTTCACGTCGGCCGACAGCAGGCGATGCGTGCCCACGAGCACGTCGACCTTGCCTTCCGCGAACGCCGCGAGCGCACGCTTCTGCTGCGCCGGCGTGCGGAAACGCGACAGGACCTCGACCTCCACGCCGAACGGCGCGAACCGCTCGAAGAACGTCTCGAAATGCTGCTGCGCCAGAATCGTCGTGGGGCACAGGACCATGACCTGCCGCCCACCGTCCACGCACTTGAACGCCGCGCGCAGGGCGACCTCGGTCTTGCCGAAGCCCACGTCGCCGCACAGCAGACGGTCCATGGGTTTGGGGCTCTCCATGTCGCCCTTGATGTCGGCGATGGCCTCGAGCTGGTCGCGTGTGGGCTCGTAGGGGAAGCTCTCCTCCATCTCGATCTGCTCGGGCGTGTCGGGCCCGAAGGCGAAGCCCGTGATGGAGCTGCGGCGCGTGTACAGGTCGACGAGGTCGAAGGCGAGCTTCTTGGCGCTCTTGCGCGCCTTGGTGGTCGCGCGGCTCCAGTCGGCGGTGTTCAGACGGGTGAGGCGCGGGTTGGCGCCGTCGGGGCCCACGTAGCGCGAGATGCGGTCGACCTGCTCGAGCGGCACGTAGAGCTTGTCGCCGCCGGCGTATTCCAGCAAGAAGTAGTCGCGCTCTCGTCCGGCGACCTCCTGGCGCACGATCTCGGAGAACAGGGCGATGCCGTGCGTGGCGTGCACGACGTAGTCGCCCGGCTTGAACGGGAAGGTGACCTCGGTGATGTCCACGTGGCGCCGCGCGCGACCGCGGGCGCGCTTGGCGTCCATGCGCGCGTTGAGGTCGGCGAGGCTGAACACCGCCAGATGCGCGTCGGGCACCACCACGCCCGAGGGGATGGGCACGTCCACGAAGGTCACGCGACCACGCGTGATCGTGGGCACCGTGATGGCGGGCGCATGCGAGAGGTCCGCGGCGTTGAGCTTGTCGGCGTCCCGCTTGAGCAGGGTGACGCTCACCTGCGTACCGCCCGCCACGGCACCGGCGTTTTCCGGCGCGTTTTGGAGCGACTCCTCGAAGGGGATCGACTCGTCGGTAAACGACAGCTCCATCGACTCGCGCGCACCGCGGTCGGGGATGGCGAAGACCGTGGCGTAATGATTGTTGACGACCTCCTGGATGCGGGAGATGAAGCGGTTGTCCGAGCCCGCGAGCGCCGGCTGCTCGATCTTGAGCTCGGCGGTCACCGCGCCGCCCGCCCGGATGAGCGAAACGTAGTTCAAGCGCTGCTGGCGGCCGAAGTCGAGCTGCTGGGGGCGCACGTACAGGCCGTCCAGGTGCGAGATCTTGGCCTCGCCCGCGCGTCGCTCCAGGTCCTCGTAGGCGCGCGAGCAGTCGTCGAACAGACTGCGCGGCTCGGAGAGCACCACGAGCGCGTCGTAGCTCACGTGCGCCAGCGGGCTGGCCGTGCTCTCGTACATGAGCGGCATGAAGCGGTCGAGCTCGGGCGTGACGATGCGCGCTTTGATCATCTCGAGCATCGCCGCGAGCTCGGTGTCGTTTTTTGCGGGCGCGTACAGGGCCGCGGAGATGCGACGGACGGCGTCGTCGGTCAGTGCGAGCTCGCGCACGGGGAAGATCTCGACGGCGTCCTCGTCGCCGATGGTCTGCCCCGTGGAGCTCACCATCCGGCGGATGCGGTCGATCTCGTCGCCGAAAAACTCGATGCGAACCGGAGCGGTCGCCTGAGCGGGGAACACGTCGACCGTATCGCCATGCACGCGGAACAAACCCGGCGCGTCGGCGGCGTCGGCGTTCGTGTAGCCCATGCCCACCAGGCGCGCGGGCACCTCCTCGTAGGGGACCTCCTCGCCCACCGCGAAGGTGGTCGACGCCCAGTAGCGGCTCTCGCGCGGGGGCACGCAACGCAGCAGGGCACGGGCCGAAGTCACCATGATGACGGGCTCGCCGCTCGCCACCCGCCCGAGCGCGGCGCAACGTGCTGCCACGACGGCATCGTCGGCCTTGGCCTTCCACGGGTAGTCGGTCCGCTCGGGAAAGCGCACGACATGCTCGAGGCCCACGTAGGCGGCAAGGGAACGCGCGGCGCGATCGGCGGCGTCCTCGCCCGACACGATGTAGACCGTGGGCCGCGGGGCGCGCGCGAACTGCGCGGCCAGCATGAGCGTGCGCCCGGACTGTGACACGGCGAGCGTGGCGTCTTGACCCTCGGCAAGCGCCGCCTCGATGGTCTGAAGCGCCTCGGCCGTATAGAGCTGCGCCGCGATGCGGTGTATGAGCATGCGTATCTCCCGTCCGCGGGAAAATGGGGACAGGCACCTTTTTCCCACGCGAATCGTTTATCGCCCGCTATCGTACCTCACCGAACTCCGGCGGACATCGGCTCGCCGCGTGAAATCACATCTGACGTCTATTACCATCCACAAGGCCGAGACGCTCGCAGGCTCTTCCCCACGACCGAACTGCTTACGTTCGAGCGGCTTGTCGCCGACAAGACGCTGGCAGCGCGCATCATGTTCGAGCGCATCGAGTCGCATCAGATTCCTAAGTTCTTCTCCGCGCGCCTCGTGGTCACGCGCCCCAGCGCAACGGCATGACCCCAGCACGTGAAAGCGCGCGTGGGAAAATAGTGCCTGTCCCCATTTTCCCGCGTGGGAACATGGGGACAGGCACTATTTTCCCACGCGCGCTTCTGCATCAGGCGCGGCCGGTTGCCTTGAGATGGTAGGAGCGCTCGTAGCGCTTGGCGAACGCGAGCAAAAGCAGCACCGCCACGATGGAGAACGGCACGCCAGCGAGCCCGATCCAATTGTAGGCAGCCCCGGTGTTGAGCACCATCTGGCCAACCTGCGCGCCGATGGCGTTGCCGCCGTTGAAGGCGATCTGCACGCACGCGCCGCCGAGCAGCTCGCCGCCACCCTCGCCGACCTCGACCATGAGGATCTGCTGCGGGCTGGACACGAAGAACAGGCCCACCGATACGAGGAACATGAACAGCGCGCACAGCACCTGCCCACGACCGAACAGGAAGATGAGCACGAGCGCCACGCCCGCCATGGCCTGACCCGCCGCTGCGGCGACACCCGGGCTCTTACGGTCGCCCGCGCGCCCGCCGAGCGTGGAGCCCACGACCATGCCCGCGCCGGCGAGCACGAGCAGCATCGGCACGGCCGTCTCGGCAAAGCCGCCCATATGCTGCAGCCACGGCGACACATAGCTCCACCAGCAGAAGATGCCGGTATTGCCGAGCAGCACCGCGCCCAGGATGAGCCAGGGGCCCGGAGCCTTCAGAAAGGCGAACTGACCGGCCAGACCCGCGTCGGGGATGGCGTCGAGCGTCGGCACGAAACGCATGATCAGCACGGCGGCGAGCACCGCCCACGCGGCGGCGAACACGAACGGTGCATGCCACGAGAACATACTCGCCATGAGCGTGCCGGCGGGCACGCCGATCATGTTGGCGACGGTCTGCCCGAGCACCATCGTCGCCACCGCCTGACCTTCGCGACCCGGGTCGGCGAGCATCTTGGAGGCGAGCGTCGCCGTGCCGAAGAACGCCCCGTGCGGCAGGCCGGCGATAAAGCGACCGACGAGTAGCATCGTGGGGTCGCCCGACGCCGCGGACAGCGCGTTGCCCGCGGCGCAGATCGCCATGAACGCGACGATAAGCGTGCGCGGCGGCACGCAGCGCCCCACCACGAGCATCGTCGCACCCGCGCACACGCCCACGGCGTACGCGGTGATGAAGTTGCCCGCCCACGCGACGCTCACATCCACGCCCTCGGCCACCACGGGCAGGATGCCCATCATGACGAACTCGGCGAAGCCCAGCACGAACGCGCCCATGGCGAGGGCGATCAGACTCTTCTTCACGGGCACTCTGCCCTTTCCTCAGCATACGGGCCGGATGCGCATATGCTTCCGGCCCGGTTCCATCATTTTTGCCACGCGGATAGTACCATCACGGCAGTCGGTTTGGCACGACGTCCCGCATCTTTTCGAAATGTTTGCGCGCCGAAGGCCACTCGCCACCACGACACCCGCGCCCCTTACCCGCGCATAACGCAACGTTTACGCCAGCCCGATCCGCCACGTCGCAAAGGCGCACAGCGCGCCGACCACGCAGACCACGACCGCGCCGGACAGATCGGCCGCCATGCCGCCCAGCCCGCGGTCCTCCTTCCACGCGGCCAGCTCGCCGGGGATTTTCTTCCAGATGCGCCACAGCAGCAACGCGCAACCCAACACGCCCACGGCGTTTTGCAGCATGAGCTCGCCGCAGATGAGGGCGATGAGGTTGCCGGCGGCATATCCGCCGTCGCCCGCCTGGTAGTGATCGCGCACGAACTTGAGCAACCACGCCACGAGCGGCTGGCACATGGCGGAGATGAACGAGACGGTGATCGTCGGGTTCTGCTCCATGGCGTCGCGCAGGCCGTCGACGGAACCGCCGCCAGCCAGCCACACGTAACCGAGCATAGCCACGGGAACCACCACGAGCAGCACCTGCACCACGGTGAAGATCTTGGCGGTGCGCGCCTCGTAGGTGGACTGCGGGCGAGCGTGCAGATTCCGGCTCGGCCCTGCCGCGACGACCGCAGCACCCACCGTGCGATCGGCATCCCGCTTGGTGCCCCGGGCGGCAGCTTGCGCGCGACTCATCTTTGCCATGATGTCCCCTCTCAGGCGGGCGGCATACCACGAAACCGACCCGATTGTACCGACTTCCCACTCCATGTGGGCAATCTGTTCAGATATGAAGGTTTGAACGGTCGAAAAGAGCGATTTGAAGTATGGTAAGGCACCTTAGCAATGACCTGTGCGACGTACGGTCCCAACTTGCTATATCAATCGCAATGTAACATGTTATCCCGCTCGCCGGCGCGCCATTCACGCGTCGCATTTCGATCGAATCGACGGCTCGTAAACCTTCATATCTGAACAAATTGCCCCATTCCGGGTCCCGCAGCGAGATCCGCAGGGGTTTCCGCACCGATTTCGCGGTGCGACGGGCCCCGAACCCCGCGGCGCAACCCCGCGAAGCCCGAAGGAGGGGTGAGCGCACGGCGCCCGCCCCTCCTTCGCACAAGCCTTAGTGCAGCTCGGGCCAGTAGCCCTTGTTGGCCTCGATCAGGTCGTCGAGGATGAGCTTGGCGACCTTGGCGGAAGGCACGGTCGCGGACAGCGACAGCGCCTGCCACAGTTTCTGGTAGCTGTGCTCGACCCAGGCCTGAACGACGAGCTTCTCGACGGAAACCTGCTGCTCGAGCATGCCCTTCTGCCACTGCGGGACCTGGCCCTGGCAGATCTTCTCGTAGCCGTTCTTGCCCACGATGCAGGGCACCTCGACCATGGCGGTAGGATCGAAGTTCGATACCGCGCCGTCGTTCGGCACGATCAGCAGGAAGCGCTCGAGCGTGTTCTCGGCGAGGGCGCACGCGAGGTCCACGATGTAGGTGGCGTGCGCATCGGCCTCGAAGCCGCAGTCCTTGGCGGTCCCCTTCTCGATCACCTCGCGGCATGCGCCGAACACGCGCTTCTCGCGGCCGTCCATGACCTCGTTGGCACGGGTGTACTCGGGATTTGAGGTCTCGACCACGTAATCCGGGAACACGTAGTACTTGAGGTACGTGTTGGGGATGGTCTCGGGGTCGAGCGCGTAGACGTCCTTGGCCTTGCCGAAGGTATGGATCCAGGACTCGTCGATATGCTGCTCCTGGCCGGGCCCGTGGCTGATGCCGTCGAGGTAGCCGTTCTTGGCCATGTGCTTCTTGATCTCGGGCATAAGGTCGTTGCCGTCCTTATCGTAGATCTTGGTGAACCAGCCGTAGTGGTTCAGGCCGTAGTAGCTGTACTGCAGCTCGCGACGGTCCTTGATGCCGCACATCACGGCCATCTTGTCCATCAGGTCGATGGGCATGTCGCAGATGTTGATGATCTTGGAGTCCGGACGCAGCACGCGGCAGGCCTCGGCCACGATGGCGGCCGGATTGGAGTAGTTGAGCATCCACGCGTCGGGGCTCCACTTCTCCATGTAGTCGAGGATCTCGATGACGCCGCCGATGGAGCGCATGCCGTAGGCGATGCCGCCAGGTCCGCAGGTCTCCTGGCCCAGCACGCCGTACTTCAGCGGGATCTTCTCGTCCTTCTCGCGCATGGCGTACTTGCCGACGCGGATGTGGGCGAGCACGAAGTCGATACCGGTGAAGGCGGTCTCGGGATCGGTGGTGTAGTTGAACTCGATCTCGGGCGCGTTCTCGCGGAAGTAGATCTCGCAGGCCTTCGCCACGATCTCCTGGCGTTCGGCGTCGTTGTCGTAGAAGGTGATCTTGTCGACCGGGAAGCGGTCGTGCTCCTCGAGCAGCATCAGAGCGATGCCGGGGGTGAAGGTGGAGCCGCCGCCGGCAATGGTGACTGCATACGACTTCTTGGACATGGTGTCAGTCCTCCTTGGGTTCCGGTCGCTCGAAATGCCGTTGCTCGCCGGTGCGACCGATTCGACGGGCAGGTTGCTTGCGTTGGAAGCGGACGGGACGGTCGGGGTTTCGCAGCTGACCGTCCCGTCCGACGGGAGGGGCACGGGCCTCGGTTACAGGAGCTTCTCGAACTCGTCGCGAACCTTGGGCACCTTGAGGCCGATGATGACCTGGACGGACTTGCCCTTCTTCATGCATCCGCTCGTACCGATGCTCTTGAAGTCGGCGTCCTCGCCCACGCGGGTCTCGTCGATCACGTTGACGCGCAGACGGGTCACGCAGTTGGTCACGTCGACGATGTTGTCGGAGCCGCCCAGCAGCTCCAGGCACGCGGCGGCGGTCACGGCGTAGGGGTTCTCCTCGGCGATTGCGGTGTCGCCGGCTGCCAGCGCCTCGGCGGCGCCACCCTGCTTGGCGGCGCGGTACTCGGCCTTGCTGCGGAACTTGATCTCCTCCTCGTCGTCCTCGCGACCGGGAGTCTTGAAGTCGAACTTGAGGATGAGCGTACGGAACACGATGAACCAGATACCGGTGAAGACCAGGCCGACGACAAGGCCCATGAGGTAGGTCGTCCAGTGGTTGGCCCACAGAGGAATGAGGTTCAGCGAGCTGATCTCGATGAGGCCGCCGGAGAACACGCCCACCACGCCGACCGCGTTCATGGCGGTGGCGAGCGTGGCGGCAAGCACGCAGTGGACGATAAACAGCGCGGGTGCGATGAACAGGAACGTGAACTCGATGGGCTCGGTCACGCCGCAGAAGATAGCGGTGAGCGTGATGGGAATCAGCAGGCCGAGCAGCTCTTGGCGTTTCTCGGGCTTGGCGGTCGCGTAGAAGGCCAGCGCGATTCCCGGACATCCGAACATCTTGGACCACGTGGAGCACGTGAAGGCGGCATACGGAGCAAGCTCGGTAAGCGGCGCGGAGGAAGCGGCGATCTCGGGCAGCTGCTTGGCGAAGGCCGCGTAGATACCGCCGTTCACCACGGCGTTATCGTAGTAGAACGGGCTGTACAGCAGGTGATGCAGGCCGAACGGGATGAGCGCGCGCTCAAGGAACGCGAAGATCCACACGCCGGGAAGACCGACCGTGGCGACGAACCCCTGGAAAGCACGGATGCCATCCTGGACGTGCGGCCACACGAGGCAGGCGAGCAGCGCGGTGGGAAGCATCACGAAGAACGCGATCATGTAGACGAACGTGGATCCCGAAAAGACGCCGAGCCATTCGGGCAACTCGAAATCGAAGAACTTGTTGTGCAGCGCGATGACGATACCGGAGATGGCGAGCGCGCCGATCATGCCCATATCGAGCGTCTTGATGCTCGCGACCATGGCAAGACCGCTGGAGCCGCCGGTCTCGGCGGCGAAGTCGACGCCGAACGTCGGTCCCCACTGCGAGAGCATCGTTGATACGAAATAGTTGAAGGTGAGGTAGGCGACGAGCACTTCCATGCAGCAGCGTGCGTTCTGCTTGTTGGCAAGGCCGATGGGCAGCGACACGGCAAACAACAGCGGCAGCTGGTTGAAGACCGTCCAGCCACCCTGCAAGATCACGTTCCACACGCCGTACCACAGCGTGTCGGGGGCCGCCAGGGAGCCGAAGATGACCTCGGTCGTGAACAACGTGCCCAGACCGATCACCACGCCCGCGAAGGCGAACAGAAGCACCGGCGTGAACATGGCGCCGCCGAACTTCTGGATCTTTTGCATCATGGTAGCCCTCCTCCTTTCTAGCTTGTGCGATCGGATAGGCGAAACCCGATGCATGACTTCGATGATAACCTGCATGTCCCCTGCTCAGATGCGCTGCCGGCCGCACTGCCAAACATGTTCGTACAAGTTATGCCTGTATCATGCGTCGCTTGTTCGTACAAATCAACGGACAAGCGACGCCCTCCGGTAAACGGTCGATAATCCCCCGTGAGCGCGATACTTGTACGAACATGTTTGCGTGACCGGGCGTGCCGCTTGAGGAAGCATTTCGCTCGGTTGACTTTACCTGCGGATTGTCTGAAACTCGATAGTGTTGTACGAACAGGATGGACATATCATGCCAAAAGCGGTTTTTCAGGATATCTATCGGGACCTCAAGTCGCGCATCGAGCGCGGCGCATACGCCTACCAGTCGTTTTTGCCGTCGGAAGCCGAGCTCACCGCCCACTACGGCTGCTCGCGCAGCTCGGTCCGGCGCGCAATCAGGATGCTCGCCGAGGACGGCTACGTCCAGTCGCAACAGGGCAAAGGCGTTCGCGTGATCCGCGACCCGCACATGGAGGAGCCCGCGGCTACGACGGACTCGAGACCTTCGCCGAGATCGCCCGTCGTCGCGGCTTCACCCCTCGCACCGAATGCGCCGTCTGCGAGCAGATCGAGGCGGACGACGAGCTGAGCGACGTGAGTGGATTCCCCGCGGGCAGCCTGCTCACCCATATCCTGCGCGTCCGCTATGCCGACGGTAAGGCCGTGGGAACCGACGAGAGCTACTACCTGGCAGAGCGTGTCCCCGGCCTCACACCCGAGGTCGTCAACCGGTCGGTCTACGCCTATCTGGAAGGCGAGCTGGGCATGCGGATCGTCACGAGCAAGCGGACGATCACCGTGGAAGGCGTCAACGACGCCGACAAGGCGAACCTCGACCTTGCCGGGTACAACGCGCTCGCCGTGGTGCGCGGCAACGCCTTCGACGCCGAGGGCATCATGGTCGAATACACCGAGACGCGCCAGATCCCCGGCTTCTTCTCGCTCTACGAGACCGCAATCCGCCCCACGCGCTGACCGTACCGTAGGACCGGCATCCCGCGAGCCCGTGCGCAGAACGAACGCGTGCTACCCTATGAGATGGGCGGCACCCGCGACCACGGGTTTGGCCGACTCCGGAACTGTTATAGGGTGGAGCGTGGCCGCTTCCGCTTAGGCGGGGGGCGGCTATCTTCTTCGACCTATTTCCAAGCCAAGAGCGATAGCCGTACGTACAAGAACAAACAATGCGTATACATCGGTCGTGCTCATAGGCGTCATCCTTTCTTGCAAGGAATCGGCCCAGTCCACCTCATAGGGCGCACATGCCCTTACTTGACCGCCACGCTCGCACTCGGGCAGATGTCCGCCAGCGGGCACTCGCTGCACAGCGGGCGGCGCGCGTCGCAGATCTCGCGACCGAGCATGATCCACTGGTGGTTCACGTCGTTCCAATACTCGCGCGGTAAGATCTTGAGCAGATCCTGCTCGGTCTTGAGCGGCTCCTTGGCATGGGTCTTGGGCGAGAGCTTCAGCCGATGCGCGATGCGATTGACATGCGTGTCCACGGCGATGCCCTCGACGATGCCGAACCCGACGTTCATCACGATGTTGGCCGTCTTACGTCCCACGCCGGGAAGCTTGACGAGCTCTTTCATGTCGTCCGGCACCTGGCCGCCGTAATCCGCGACGATCATCTGCGCGCACTCCACGCAGTGCTTGGCCTTGGTCTTGTAGAACCCGAGCGACTTGATGACCTCGGCGACCTCGGCGGGCGTGGCGCCGGCCATCGCCTCGGGCGTCGGCCACTTCTCAAACAGCACCGGCGTCACCTTGTTGACCTGGGCATCCGTCGTCTGGGCGGACAGCAGCACCGCGATGACCAGCCGGAACGGGTTCGCGTGGTCCAAAAAGCACTCGACCGGCCCGTAGCGCCTGTTCAGGCGCTCGCAGACCTCGATCGCCCGCGCGCGCTTCGCCGCGTTGGTCTCCCTCGGCATCACGCATCGACCTCCCCATCCTCGATCGCATCCGGCGCCGCGCCGTCACCTAACAGCTCGGTCGCATCTCCTTCTTCCAGCAGCCGCGCGGCGGTGCGCTCGTCATCCATAGCGGTCACGGCGCGCAGCTTGCGCTCGATCGCACGGGTCCTCGTCGTCATGATGGTTTCCACGGTCGACCCCGCACGGTTGATCTGGTCGTAAGCCTTCTGCAGCGCCGCCTGGTAGCGGGGCAGCTCCGCCTTCACGGCGGAGAGCACCTGCTGGATCTCGTCGGCACGCCGTTGGAAGGCGAAGGTCTGGTAACTCATCTGCAAGCTGTTCAAGATCGCCGCCATCGTCGACGGGCCAGCAACACTCACCTGGTAGTCGCGCTGGAGCGACTCGATCAGCCCCGGCATGTCGACCACCTCGGCGTAAAGCCCTTCGAAGGGCAGGAACATGATGGCGACGTTCGTGGTTGCCGGCACCGAGATGTACTTGGTCGAGATGTCTCGCGCCTCGGCGCGGATGCGCTGTTCGAGCTGCTTGCGCGCGGCGGCGATACCCTCGGTGTCGCCCGCCTCCACCGCATCCCGCAGATGCTCGTAGGTGTCGCCGGGAAACTTCGCGTCGATCGGCAGCCAGACCGGTTCGGACCCCTCGACGGGAATCCTAACCGCGAACTCCACACGCTCGAAGCTCCCCGGCTTGATGGCGATGTTTTGCGCATACTGCTCGGGCGACAGGATGTCCGCCAGGATGGCGCCGAGCTGCACCTCGCCGAGCATGCCGCGCGTCTTTACGTTCGACAGCACGCGCTTCAGGTCGCCGACACCGGCGGCGATGCCCTGCATGTCGCCCAAACCCTTGTAGACGGCCTCGAGCTGGTCGCTCACCTGCTTGAACGAACGGGTCAAGCGGTTTTCGAGCGTCGCCTGGAGCTTTTCGTCGACCGTCGCGCGCATACGGTCGAGCTGTTTCTCGTTGTCCTCGCGGATCGCGCCGAGCTGCCGGTCGACCGTCGAGCGCACCTCGTCGAGCTTGACATCCACGGTGTCACGGTTCCGTCCGAGCTGCGTCTGCATCTCGCGCCGCAAGGCATCCATGCGGACGACGGAGCGGTTGAATTCCCGCGCGATAGCGTCGTAGCGCTCCGCGTCGACCGCAGCCGAGCCGGCGGCCTGGTGCGACAGGGCCGCGAGGGCGGTGTTCGCCTGCGCGAGCGAGGCGGAGATCGCTTCGAGCGAGGCCGCGAGCTGCGCCGCATCGCGCGCATCGCCATCCGCCTTCCGCCAGCGCTCGCGTTGCTCCCTGGACAGGCGCATGAGCGCGAAGGTGCCCACGACGGCCAAGATGCAGATGACGACGGTGAGCACCGCGATGATTACCATGAGTTCCGTCTGCACGCATCGTCTCCCGTCTCTTCCCGTCCGCATATCGCACGGACGCGCGCTCCTGCCATTATAGGGGACGGCCCCGCGCGTCGAGCGGCGGCGACCGGGTGCCACCGCACATCGCCCCATCCACATCGATCACCCGACGCCTGCGAGCTGACGGGCGAGATCGAACGCCGCGCCGCGCACGCGCTCCCACAGGCCGCCGAGCAGCTCGACGACCTCGTCGGGCGTTGCACCACCCGCGATGCAGGTCAGCACGTACGAGACGAGGAACGCCGCCACCAGCACCACGGGTATCAGCACCAGCACCGCCAGCGCGCGCAGCACGCCGCGCCTCCGGCGACGACGCGTCCGACGCCTGTCGAAGGCGATCTCGTCGCGATAGAATTCCTGGCTGACCTCGTGCTCCGTATCTTCGACACGATCGTCGGGCACACCTCGGGCCGCGGATCGCCTGCGATCATCCGTCTCGGGAGCAGATGCATCCCGATACGATCGAGCGTCCTCATCCCGGGTCGGCACACGTTCTCGCCCGCGCCGGCGGTCTGGCGCAGGAGGTTGCTGTTGCCGAACGGCATCGATAAACAAGTTCATGGGCACGCCTCCGTTCGGGGCGTGCTTGGAGGAGGGTTCGTCTATTGTGGAGGGCGCACCCCACCGCCGTCAAGTTCTATTCGCCCTACGGATGCACGGCGCTACGCAGCCTGGCGTTCCCCGAAGATGCGATCGATCACCTCGTCGATCTTGTAATCGGGCATGGGCTCCACCCCGAGCTCGGACACCACCGCATCGAGCTGGTCGGACATGCCGCGCACATCCAACACGGCACGGGCATAGGCCGCCGGATCCGCCACGAGTGCCCGCGTATCCGAGGTCATCGCCCAATAGTCGACACATGTGAGCCAGTACGCCTCACCGAGATAGCGGGCGATCGCACGGGCGCAGGGCGCCACCGCGGCCTCGACACGTTCCGACATGCCCGTACCGGTAAGCCCGCGCTCCCGATCGATTTGCGCCCCGAAGCAGCGGATACGCGAGCAATCGATCCCAAGCGCGCGCGTCAGGTTCAAAACGTCGGCGAAATTCATGTCCAGCGTTGAGGTCATGCCCGCGACACGGTCGGGATCATCGGTGCCGAACGCGACCAGCGAACCGACGGGAGCCGCTGCGTCGTCGAACGCGCCCACGACGACCGCGGCCTCGCACGCCATGAGATCGGCCACGAGCGCACGTCCGAAATCCAGGTGCGAGATCACCTCGACGCCTGCAGGCAGCATATACCGTTCGGACAGATACGCCGCGACCGCCGGACCGAACCCGTCGTCGCCATGGAAGTCGTTTCCGACGCAGATAATCGAAACCCTCATGATGTTATCCCCCGCACCGTCACGACCCGGAATCGTGTCGAGGTCGTTTTGTCAGTTAGCTATCAATGTACGCAATCTGGCATATACCAGTCACGCAAAATGGTGTGAGCGGCACCATAGGGACGGTGGGGAACAAGCGTGCTCGGCGTCATGACGTCGGGCTTACACACGAAGACCCGAAGGCCTCCTTGTCCGTATCGCCGATGCCGCATGGCAACGGCGATACGGGGAGGACCTTCGGGCCCGTCGATTCGATCGAGACGATCTTAGTAGTTGACCACATGCTCCTCGAAGTAGCTCTTCGGGTGCGCGCAGACCGGGCACAGCTCGGGAGCGGTGGGACCGACATGCAGGTGACCGCAGTTGCCGCACTTCCACACCTTGACGCCCTCGCGCGTGAAGACCTCGCCCTTCTCGACGCGCTCGGCGAGCTTGAGATAGCGCTCCTCGTGAGCCTTCTCGACGGCGCCGACGCCACGGAACTTGGCGGCGATCTCCTTGAAGCCCTCCTCGTCGGCGGTCTTGGCGAACTCGTCGTACATGGTCGTCCACTCGTAATTCTCGCCCGCAGCGGCATCCTTGAGGTTGGTCAGGGTGTCGGGCACCGCGCCGTCATGCAGGTACTTGAACCAGAGCTTGGCATGCTCGGACTCGTTGAGCGCCGTCTCCATGAAGATGTTGGAGATCTGCACGTAACCGTCCTTCTTGGCCTTGGACGCGTAGTAACGGTACTTGGTATGGGCCTGGGACTCGCCGGCGAAAGCAGTCTCGAGGTTCTTCTTGGTCTGGGAATTCTCGAAGTCCATTGGTAGCTCCTCCTCTGTGTTGCAGGATCCGAAGGCGGTGTGCTTCGGTGCCCTTATTGTAAATGATTCCTAATAAGAAATCATTCCACCCAATGGTCGTATACCCAACTCCACCGACGCTACACACCCCACCGCTCGCAGCCGATTCGGCACCGGCTGCCATGGCCGAGGGTCGGCGGGCGTAAAATCACCGGCTTCCCGGTCGGCGGGCGTAAAAACACCCCAGGGGTTATTTGACATTGGGGCGTGCAATGCACGCCCCAATGTCAAATAACCCCTGGGGTGTTTTTACGCCCGCCGACCGGGTACCTTCGCAGCCCGCCATCCTCGGTCTAGGCGATGATCCATGCTCCGTCGACCGTGCGCGCGAAGCCCTCGCGGACCAGATCGTCCAGAATCGACACGACATCGGACTCCCCCACGCGCTCGCGCCCGGCGCCGAGCTCAAACTCGTCCAGACCCGCACGCACCTCGTCGAGCGACAGCGCCCCCGCCCCCGACGCGCGCGCATCCAGCAGCATCCGCACGATGTGCGCGCGCTTCTGCCGACGCGACCCCTCGAACCGCGACTGCCGCGTATACGTGCTCGACCGTCGCGAGGGATTGGGGATCGTCTTTTTGAGGTAGGCACCGTAATCGAGCAGCGCGTAATACCACGAACGCGGCGTATCCTGCTCATCTTGGGGCTCAGCGTACGAAACGCCCGCATTGAACCCCCCATCGGGCGACGCCGGACACGTCGCCTCCGCAAGCGGGATAAGCTCGCGGTCGGACACACCCGGCACATCGGGGAAGAAGTGGTGCAGCAGCACCGTGCGGACATTCGTCTCGAGGTACACACCCGGCAGGTCGAACGCGAAGGCCCGAATACCCTGGGCGGTCGCAGGACCGATTCCCGGCAACGCGCGAAGCGCGGCGGCGTCGGGGGGAAACACGCCATCATGTTCGCGCGTCACGATCTCGGCAGCCGATTTAAGCGCCAGGGCACGGCGGTTATAGCCCATGCCCTGCCACGCAGCCAGCACGTCAGCCGTATCGGCAGCAGCCAAGGCCTCGACGCTCGGAAAGCGCTCGAGCCATTCCTGCCAACGCGTCAGGACGCGGGGCACCTGGGTCTGTTGAAGCATGACCTCCGACAACCAGATCGCATAGGGATCGCGCGTACGGCGCCACGGAAGGTCGCGATACAGGCGAGACCCCTCCGCTCGGATCGAGGTACGGAACGATTCCACATCGACCACGATGCGCTCCTCCATTCGATCGGACGAAGCGCACCTCGCGACCGTCACATCGACGAGCAGCCCTCGCCACAGGGAACATAGCTGGCAAACGCCGAACGATCGGCGAACTTCGGGTCGACGGCGGGGGCGCGTTTACAGTTCACGACATCATCGAGGGTGATGGAGTCGAGGTAGCTGTACACGAGTGCCTGCGTGCCGGCCCAGATGGGATGATAGCAGCAGTTGGACTTCCGGGGGCATTCCCCTTCGGGCGTGGTGCAATCGTTGATCGTCATGGGCCCTTGGACCGCCTCGACGATCTCACGGATCGTCACCTTGTCGGGATCGACCTTGAGGCGCATGCCGCCGCGAACACCGCGCAGGCTCTCCACGATACCGGCTTGAACCAACCCGTGCTGAATCGAACGAGCGAACGAATACGGCACTCCCACCTGTTCCGCCGCGGCCCTGACGGATAGCAGACCATCTTCATCCTGGACCAACATGGAAAGCATGCGGAGCGCATAGTCTGTCTTCCGGGAGATATCCATGTCTCCTCCTCGTGGGAACGTCTCCGGGCGCACGAGCCCGTACCAAGAATCGTCGCCCTGCCCCGGCGACCCATACCCAGTTGAGTGTTCTTAACTATACACCCATGAACAGCTGGAATATATGCTCTTTGAAAAATGACCCCCGCCGCCACGCACAGGCGCGCGCGAAGAGCGCGGACCCCGCAGGCCCTGTCGACAAGACCCGACAAGATCGGACCGCCCGACCGACAAGATTGAACCTGGCACCATCTTGTCAGACGCGACAAGATTGAACCTGGCACCATCTTGTCGGCATCGTGTCGCGAGATAGCAAAAAGCCCTGCGCAAGGCAGGGCTTTCATTGCAATGGCGGGAAGTACGGGGCTCGAACCCGCGACCTCCGACGTGACAGGCCGGCGCTCTAACCAAACTGAGCTAACTCCCCAGGCAGTTCGCGGTCACCCGCTGCTGCGAGAGCTAGTATACACAGATATGCGCGACCCGCGCAAGAACTTTTTTCAAAAACTTTTTGCGACGGCAAAACCCCAGCTCGAGCATTAACGCATCAGGCTGACAATCTCGGCGGAGAGCACCTGACCGTCCTGCACGTACATGCGCGCCATGCTGGGCCCGTCCATGGTGCGCGGATAGGTCGGCGACCCCGGATTGACCAGCAGCCCGCGCCCCCGTCGCACGATCACCGGGCGATGCGTATGCCCGCACACCGCCACGTCAATGTCGCCCTCGGGCAGGTTCTCGCGATAGTGGGTCATCGCGAAACGAAGTCCCTCGTACGTGAACGTCGCGGTCGAGCGCACGTCGGGGCCGTAATCGTAAAAGTAGTCGTTGTTGCCGAGCACCGCCTTGATGGGGGCGATGGTGGCGAGCTCGAAGTAATCGGACTCGGACGTCAGGTCACCCGCATGCAGGATCAAATCGGCGCCCTCGAGCTCGTCGAGCAGCACGGCCGACAAGCGGCCGTGCGTATCCGAGATGATATCGACGCGCTTCGCCGCACACATGTCCATGAGCCTCGACCTTCCGTGCTCGCGCTACAGGTTGAGCGCCTTTTTGAGCGGCACCACGCGACGGCGGGAGACGGGGATCCGATCGTCGACGCCCGTCACGCCGAGCTGGATGGCGCCGGTCGCGGCCGTCTCGACGTCCTCGACGCACGCCAGGTTGACGATATAGCGACGGTGCACGCGGAAGAATCCGAAATCGCCGAGCTTGGACTCGAACTGCGCCAGCGACGTGGTCGACAGGTAGCGGTCGTCCTCGGTGAAGATGCAGGAGTAGTCGTCCTTGGCCATGATGTAGCGGATCTGGTCGACCGGGATCAGGACCTTGCGTCCGCCCTTCTCGACCGGGATGCGCTCGATGGGCGCCTTGCTCTCGGTCACGGGCTTCACGCGGGAGAGCACCTTGCCGATCGCCTGGTCAAGACGCGCCTCCTCGACCGGCTTGAGCAGGTAGTCGACCGCGTCGACGTCGAACGCCTCGACGGCATGGTCGCTGTAGGCGGTCACGAACACCACCGCGGGGGGATTCTTGAGTTTGTGTAAGGCCTCGGCCAGCTGGATACCCGATGCACCCGGCATGGAGATGTCCAGGAACACGACGTCGACCCGGTTCTCCATCAGCATCTCGATAGCGGTGCGGACGCTGGCCGCCTCGCTGATCGACCCCATCTTTCCAGTCTGCTCCAGCAAGAAACGCAGCTCGGAGCGTGCAGGCGCCTCATCATCGACGATCATTGCACGTAGCATAAGCGTGAAATTCCCTTCCGGTCCGGTCTTGGCAAGCGGCGCGAACCCCTGCGCGCCCGCATACCGTGTTGCTATTCTACCCCTCTCTGGCCGAGAATGCTGTTTTCCAAATCGAGCTTGAACGAAACGGTGGTGCCACGGCCCACCTCGGACTCGACATGCGCACAGGAACGCGGCCCGTAAAAGCGCCGGATGCGCTCGGAGATGTTGTGCATGGCCACGCCGGCGCCCCCGCCTTGCGGCGAGGTGTGGTCGGGGGCCTCCTCGCGCTCGTCGAACAGACGCGCGGCGGTCTGCTCATCCATGCCCGCGCCGTCGTCGGCGACCTCGATGAGCACCGTCCCCTCCTCGGGAACGCTCGCCCGCACCGCGATATGCAGCGCCCCCTCGTCCTTCATGCCGTGTCGCACGGCGTTCTCGACGAGCGGCTGGATGATGAACGCGGGAACCGGGGCACCCTGGGCGGCCGACGTCACGTCGAAGGTGTCCACGATGCGGTCCTCGCCGAAGCGCGCCTTCTCGAACAGTAGGTAGCGCGCGGTCTGCGAGATCTCGCGCGACAGCGGGATGAACGAGCCGGAGTTCTCCAGCGTCGCCCGATAGAACGACGAGAACTCGCGCAGCAGCTCGCGGGCGCGCAGAGGATCGGTCCGCGTGAGCGAGGCGATGGTGTTCAACGTGTTGAACAGGAAGTGCGGGTTGATCTGGGCCTGCAGCGCGCGTAGCTCGGCGCGGGCCGTCAGCTCGTCTTGCAGCTCCAGCTCGTGGATGGCGAGCTGCGTGGACAGAAGCTCGGCGAAGCCCGACGCCAGGGCGTATTGCGTGCGGTTCACGTCATGCGAACGGTGGTAGTAGAACTTGAGGGTACCCACCGCCTTGTCGCGCACCTTGAGCGGCACGATGATGCCCGCAGGGATGGCGCGATGGGGCGTGCGCTCGCTCGGCACGTCGACCATGTGGGTGAACGACTGGGCCACGCCGTGCTCGAGCACGTAGCGCGTGGCGGGCGTGTGAATCGGCGACCCCGGAGGGAAATCGGACTCGAGCTCGCCCACGCAGGCCAGCACGCGCGCGTCGTCGGTGACGGCGATCGCCATGGCGCGCGTCTCGGGCAGCAGGCGCTGGCAGATCTCCTGCGCGCTGCGCTCGTTCAAACCCTCCTTGATGATCTCGAGCATCTCGGACGCCGTGGACAGCGCCTGCTCGGTGTAGAGCGAGCGCAGCGAATCGGGGTTTAGGCACAGGTAGATGAAGGCCACGAGGATCACGCAGAGCAGCGCGCAGGCGATGACGGCCACCACCGGATCGAGCCCGTGCGACAGGGCGTACACGCAATACGACGCCAAGGCGAGCGCGCACACGATGGCAAACGCCCGCAGACGCGGCAGGATGCGCGTCCGCGACGAAATCCGCTCGCTTAGATGCTTGAGCTTGCGTGGCATGTGCATTCCTCCAACATCCGGACCAGGTCCCCATCGTTCCATAGACCGTCCATGATGCTGGGCCAAAAGCTCTGGAATTTCAAGTACTTCGTCTTGTTCTCGGCGGCATAGCGCTCGGCGCGCGCACGGCCATCGCGCCAAATGCGCATATAGCCCTCATGCTCGTTGGTGAACAGCATGCGCGCCGCGGCGGTCTTGCGCACGCGGTCGTCGAGCTCGTTGGAGAACCACGGCCCCGGATAGGGCATGAGCGAGGCGGGCGTCACGGGCGTCAGGTCATGCTGGCCTGCAGCGTAGCTGAGCTTCGCGCGCTCGTAGTACCAACGGTAGACGTCCTGCATGAAGCGCGGCGAGCGCTGCTCGGTCGCCGGCGGCAGGTGCTTGACCGCCCATTCGTTGTCGAACCACACATCCAGCCCGTGCATGCGCATGTTGAACAGGTAGTCCATGTCCTCGCCGCGCGTGATCCACGGGTCGAACGCCACGCGCGTGAAGGCGCGCGCGTGCAGGGCGAGGCATCCGCCGCATACGTAGTTGGACCGCGAGATGCGCGTTCCGGCGAGCGCCCGGCGCATCCAACGGTTGAACTCGATGCGCTTGGTCCACCAGCGATGGTTGATGTCGGCCTTGGAGGTGTCGGCGAGCGGCGAGCCGTTCCGGTCGAAAAAGTACCCGCTCTTGGCGAGGATCGGCAGGCCCTGGCGGGTGAGCTGTCCGAGTCCGTAGAGGGCCTGCTTCACGAAATCGGGTCCCAGGACGAGCTCGTCGTCGTCCAAAAAGATCACCGTGTCGTGTGCCAGGATGCTCGCGACGGCGAGACCCATGTTGCGGATGGCGCCGTATCCGCGCAGCGAGACGGGCTCGCCGGGGGCCTTCGGGGCGATATCGTCCACGCGGTCGCGCACGCGCTTCGCCTCGGTATTGGTGACGATGGTGACGGTGAGCGCGGGGTGCGCGCGGGCGATCTGCTCCACCCGCTCGCGCGCCGCCTCGGTCGTCGCCGGCGGGCACACCACCAGCACGACCACCGGGCACATATCGCGAACCTGCTCCAACGACTTGAGGCAGGCATCGAGCTCGGGGGAGGGGTTGTGCAGGTCCGTACTGTGATCGTAGGCGCCAGGCGCGTGGGCATCGGCGGAGTCCATCGCCCAATAGGTAGGAATCACGATTACGGGGTTCATGAACACCCCTTTCCCGCGCCAGATGCCATACATACGGCAAGCGGGACCGCACGACCCCTTCCCGTCTGCCTACTTGTCTGTTGTACCCAACTCCGCAAGCCCCTGCCGCACGATATGTGTTTTGGACAGCGAGCGGTACAGCGGATACCCCAAAGCATACATCACGACCGCCTCGCCGGCACCCGTGGTCACCAGACCGAACAGGTACATGAGCGGCCAGGAGCCATCGAGCGAGATCGCCGTGAACGGGATGGTGTAAAAACCGGCACCCATGAGCAGGATGGGCAGGTACGCCGGGACGATGAGCGCGTTGGCGAGCACGGGACCGGCGAGCGCCACGAGCGGATGGCGGCGCATCTTCCAGGTGAACAGCGCGCCGGCAAAGGTCGCCAGCGAGCCGAACACCACGTCGAGCAGACCCAGCGCACCGGTACCCGAGATGACGATGTTGGCGATGTTGGCGATGGCGCACCCCAGCGTGAGACCGGGCACGGCCGCCGGCGTCACGAGCGCGAGGGCGCACAGCGCTTCGGAGATGCGGAACTGGATGGGGCCCCAGGCCAGGCTGCCCAAGAAGAGCAGGGCGATGAGCGTGCAGGCCGCGTAGGCGGCGGCGATCACGCCGGCGTGGGCGATGTGGGTCGATTTCATTGTCTTCGGTCACCTTCTATACGATCGGAGGGCTTTACTGATCGCCAGCAAAGCCCTCCGAGTACAAGGTGCGTGGTATGGGCGGCGCCGGTCCCGCGCACGGTGTGCCCGTGCGCTATGCCGCGCCCCTCATGCGGGAGAGCTTTACTAGCATGACAAGGCCCACACCTAAGAGGATCCCGATGGAAAGCACTCCTAAAGAAGGATTCCCCGTGAGCGATGTCACGACCGATACTAGCAGAGTTCCCATGACCGAGGCGTACCGTCCGAAGATATCAAAGAAACCGTAGTATTCGTTGGCGCGCTCCTTGGGGATGAGCTTGCCGAAGTAGCTGCGCGAAAGCGCCTGGATGCCACCTTGGAACAGGCCGACGGCGATCGCGAGGATCCAAAACTCCGCCGCGGTCTTGAGGAAGAAGGCGGCGAACAGCACGATGCACACGTAGGCCGCCACCGCGACCATGATCATGCGCAGCGTACCGAACCGGCCGGCGAGGCGCCCGTAGGCGATCGCCGAGGGGAAGGCCACGAACTGGGTGACGAGCAGCGCCAGGATGAGCTGGGTCGAATCGATGCCGAGCGAGGTGCCGTAGGTGGTGGACATCGAGATGACCGTGTGCACGCCGTCGATATAGAAGAAGAACGCGACCATGTAGATGAGGATGGCGCGGTCGGAGGCGATGCGCTTGAGCGTGGTCACCAGGCCGCGGAACGTGCGGGCGATCTCGGAGGCGACGGTCTCGCCGGGGGCCAGCTCCTTGCCGTAGCGCTGACGATAGGTGCGCAGCAGCGGCAGCGTGAAGGCGAGCCACCAGGCACCCGTGATGACAAACGACAGGCGCGTGGCAAGCATCATGTCGAGCCCGAGCAGGCTGGGTCCGAGCATGATGAGGGCGATGCACACGATGAACGGGACGCAGGAGCCGATGTAGCCCCACGCGTAGCCCGAGCTGGAGACGTTGTCCATGCGTTCGTCGGTCGTGACGTCGGGCAGCATCGCGTCGTAAAACGTCATGGACGAGTTGAGGCCGATCGTGCACAGTACGTAGACGGCGAGGAAGGGCGCCGCACCCATGGGGATGGCCTGCGCCAGGCACAGCACGAGGCCGGTGAGGAAAAAGCCCAGGAAGAACTTGATCTTGTTGCCGGCAAAGTCCGCGAGCGAGCCCAAGATCGGCATGAGCAGCGCCACGACGAGCGACGCGACGGTCTGGGCGTTGGCCCATGCGGTCACGAGCTCCGCCGAACTCGCCCCGGTGTTGATGGCGTCGAAGTAGATGGGCACGACCGAGGTGTTGAGCAGCACGAGGGCGGAATTGCCCACATCGTACATGACCCAGTTGCGCTCGAACTTGGTGTATTGCATGGACGGGACTCCCTTAGCCGCGCGAATGCTAACCCGTCTATGGTACGGCAACGGGCGTTTGCCATGCATCAGGATTCCGTAAGGGCGCCCGGTGTCCCGAAAGGGGCCAGAGTGTCCCAAAAGGGGCCGGGAGAAAATTGGGACATCGGATATCAGGATGGGGTACCACGATACCGATCCCCGATGTCCCAATTTTCTCCCGGCCCCTTTTGGGACACTCTGGTCCCTTTCGGGACACCGGGCGACAGGCTACTCGTCGCCGGCGTACTCCTCGCCATCGTCCAGGACACGGCCGGAATAGTTCATGTGGTGCGTGACGGCCGCCATATCGCCACCCCGGATGAACAGCGCCGCGGTGCGTCCGTAGTCGTCAAGCGCGCGCTCGAACACCTCGGGGAAGCTCTCGCTCGACTCCGTGCGGGTAAAGGGGTCGATCCACCTGCGGTGCGCGAGATTGCCGGCCCCCGCGGGGACCTCGGCGGTCACGCGGTGCGCGAGCGAGGCGAGCAGCGAGAGGGTCGAACTGTAGCCACCGAGCGCCGACAGCACCCGCTCGCCACCAGAACCCGCCGGTTCGATCAGACGATAGGCAAGCTGCATGTCCGACACCGCGCCACCGTACTCCGCACCGCCGACCTCGAGCCCGTAGACGCTGCGGGCGATAAAACTCGTCAGAGCGCCCGCGACCTTGTTGATGCGCTCGCCGGTGGCCAGCTCCTCGGCGGGAGGATAGTCGGCGCACGTCGCGCCGTCGCGCTTCTCCTGCAGCATCAAGACGTCCAGGTCGCCCTCGATGAGCGCATGGACCTGGCTGCCCTTGGTCTCGAGCTCGGCATCGGCCTCCTGGATCCCCCATTGCTGCGCGTACACGAACGGGTGCGCGATGCGATCGAGCGCATAGTGCGACAGCAGGCCGAGCGCGAACGCCCGGCCGATGGCGGCGTCGCGGGCGGGCAGGCGCGACACGCCGTCGCGAAGCGCCTGGAACTGCCGCGTCACGCGCGCGGCATGCATGTGATGGCCGAGCTCCATGCACGAGCGGATGTTCACCGTGCGCACGCGGAAGAAGAACGGATCGGGGCCTTGGTTGCCGATGAGGAACGCCGCGCGCTCCTCCCCCGTGGAAACGGTGCCCGCAGGCAGGCGCTCCATGCTCTCTTCGCCGAACAGGTGATGGGTGATCAATGCAGGCATATCCGGTCCTTTCACGCACGAGCCGCCGCAGGCGACGACTCCTTGCGCTATTATGCCCAACCTTCACGCATCCATATGACCGTTTCCGATTCTCCCGCCTCGATTTTTCCTGAACCGCCGGCGATCGCCTTCGACGATCCGCGCACACCCGTCGCACGTCGTCGCCCGATAGCCGTTTATCGGCGCGTTCCGACCAAGCCGCCAAAAAGGTCTTGCACCTGCAGGGACGATGCGGGCAGGGTAATATAGGGACGTTGGCATCCGTTTATGCCGAGAGGGGGTGTCCTATGGGAGATTACGACCGGGATCGCGACCGCGATCCGTACCGCGAGCCCCGCGGCGGCGGGCAGCGCGTCTCGCAGGGCACCTCGCGCCGCAGCGTCAGACTCGCATCGAGCCGTTCGTCCGCCGAATCCTCCGATTACTCCGCACGCCGGGCCTCCCGCACCGACGACTGTCGCGCCCCGAGCGCGGGGCCGGGCGACGCAAGCCGACGTGCCTCCTCACGCTCCCGCGGCTCCCGCAACTCGACGTATCTCCGTCGGGGCTCCCGCACGTCCGGGCGGCCCAACGTGTTCGTGAGCCTTATCGGCGCCATCGCGGACACGATCGCCTCCGCGATCGGCGGGTCGTGCGGATACGACCTCAGCATACGCCATCACCACGGCTCCTCGAACCAGCTGCACAGCACGTTCCGATCGGGATCGGCCGCCTCGAGCTCCAGCTCGTTCCGAACGCTCGGAAGCACCGGCGGCCTTCAGCGCGGCGGCTACGGCAGCGGTCGGCAGTCCTCGGTCATCGGACGCCCGCTCCGGCGTGGATACGCGTCCTTCTCCCACGGGGGATCTCGCCGTGGGCGGCGAGGCGGCTGGCAGGCACGGCCCGTACGCACGCTGTCCGCCGCATCCATCGCGATTCCGGCGGTGGCGCTCTCGCTCGTCCTGTTCCTCATCACCTCGGTCGCCATCACCACGCCCGCCGGCATCGAGCCCGATACCGAGGCGACGAAGCTCAACGTCGGCGTGCTCTCGCCGTCCGATTTCCCCATGTCGACGCCCGTCGACGAGTGGAAGCAGGGCGAGATGCCCCATCTGTATCAGACGGACGTCCGCTGGTGCAACCTTCCCTACGGCGGCGACACCGTCGCCAAGAACGCCTGCGGCCCCACGGTCATGGCCATGCTGTACGTGTATTTCACCGGCAACACCGATATGGACCCGGGCAGCATGGCGAGCTGGGCCGAGCTCAACAACTACGTGCCCACCGGTGCGACGGAATGGTCGTTTATGACCGACGCGGCGTATGCGTTCGGGTTCTACGCCGAGATGATCAACCCGACGCGAAGCACCGTGGAAAACGCCCTGCGCAACGGCAATCCCGTCGCGTGCTCCGTACGGCCCGGCGACTTCACCAACGTCGGCCACTACATCATCCTGGCCGGCATCGACGAGAACAACATGGTCACGGTCTACGACCCCAACAGCCCCGAGCACAGCGCGCGCAAATGGGATCTCGTGCGCGTGCTCAACCAGACCGCCATCGCCTGGGTCTACTCCGCCGCCTGATCCGGTGTCCCAAAAGGGGCCAGGAGAAAAATGGGACATCGCGGCGGGCTACCCGCCGCGATGTCCCATTTTTCTCCTGGCCCCTTTTGGGACACAAAACCCCGCTGGCCACCGAGAAGGTGGCCAGCGGGGAAAGGAGAGAGGACCCTTGTGGGGGCGGCGCGGCTTTCGCGCGGCCCGCTAGGCGTAGATGCGGGTACCGGAGAGGCCGGCCATGGTCTCGGCGGCCTTCTCGAGCGCGCCGATGATGCAGACGCGACCCTTGCGGCTGCGGGCGAACTTGATGGCGGCGCGGACCTTCGGCTCCATGGAACCCTTGCCGAACTGGCCCTCGTCGGCGTACTTCTCGGCCTCGTCGGCGGAGATCTCCTCGAGGTCGGTCTGATCGGGCTTGCCCCAATTGATCGCCACGTGATCGACGGCGGTCAGCAGGAACAGCACGTCGGCGTCGCAGTCCTCGGCCAGAAGCTCGCCGCCCATGTCCTTGTCGATAACGGCGGCCACGCCCTTGTAGCAGCCCTTATCGGAGTAGTCGCGCACGACGGGGATGCCGCCGCCACCGCACGCGATGACGATGAACTCGTTATCGAGCAGGTTGAGGATGGAGTCGGCCTCGACGATCTTCTTGGGCTCGGGCGAGGCGACGACACGACGCCAACCGCGGCCGGAGTCCTCGACGAAGGTCATCTCGGGATTCTCCGCCATGATCTCCTTGGCCTGCTCCTCGGTGTAGAACGGACCGATGGGCTTGGTGGGGTTGGCGAACGCCGGATCGTCCGGATCGCACTCGATCTGGGTCACGACCGTGGCGGCGTGCCAGCGCTTATAGCGACGGTGCATCTCGCGGCCGATGCCCTGCTGCAGGTGATAGCCGATGTAGCCCTGGCTCATGGCGCCGCACTCGGGCAGGTCCATGGTGGGCGTACCGATGGCGTCGTGCGCGGCGGCGAAGGCGTTTTGGATCATACCGACCTGCGGGCCGTTGCCGTGGGTGATGATGATCTCGTTGCCCTGCTCGATGAGGCCCAGCAGCGCATGGGCGGCGTTGTTGACGCGCTCGATCTGCTCCTTGGGGGTGTCACCGAGGGCGTTGCCACCGAGAGCGACGACGATGCGGTCGGGCTTGCCGAAAGGCTTGGACATGGGGAACCCCTTTCTTGATGGCGCGTGCTGCCCCGCTGGGCGCCCGTGCGCTTCCAGTACGTTATTGAGTATACTCAGCAATCGGATTTTTATTCATTTTCTTATCGCCGACCGGCGAACGGTACCTTTTTGCCGCCCAGCGTATATTTTGATTTCTAATCTGTATTTTCACAGGTAAATACACTCAATTAAACGCTCTATCAACCGGATTGATCCCTTGTCCGTTTCGGATACTTATGGCAGTGCATCTGTATTTTTATGCATATGCGCCGATTCTGATACACAGGTGCACCGGCAAGCTAAAGCGCGCGCTGCGGTTTGCGCCCACCCGCATAAAGCCGCATCCCCTCGACAGGTTCGTTGGGGACGTGTTCGGTTCAACCCATTGCCGGCGATGGGTTGAGACGAACACGTCCCCAACCGACCCAGGAACGCAAAAGCCCGCGCCGCGTGCCGGCGAGCGGCTTGCGGCGCGGGCTCACTGTCGCTCGCATCGATCTGCATGCGAACGCGGCATTGCACGTTATCGGCTAGATGGGCATCTTGATGCCCGGGGTCTTGAACTCCTCGACGCGCTTGCGATAGGCCGCGAGCGCCTCCTCGCGAAACGCCGCGCTCCGACCCTGCTCCCCCGTCACCAGCGTCATCAGGTACTCCGTGAACAGCGGGTTCAGCGGAAGCAGCGGGCCGCACAGCCAGGTCGCGAACAGATTGCCGCGGCGGAAGCCCTCGATGCGACTCCGGCGGTTGAGCCCGAAGCCCACCTTGGCGGTGCAGAAGCCCTCCTCGGCGTTATCGCCCTGCGCCTGGGTGAACTGGATCTTGTAGCCCACGATGTCGATCGGATCGGCCGCGCCCGCAGGCTCGAACGACCCCAGGAATACCTCGGCGATGCGCTCGGAGAGGTCCTGGGTGACGGTGAAGTCGAACAGGCCCAAGCCCTCGATCACGCGTCCGTTCGCGAGCGTGATCGACGTTCCGAGCAGCTCGGCGGCGCTGCCGGTGAACAGCATGACGCACCCCTGCTCGACCAGCTGCTCCAAGCGCGCGCGATACGGCTTGAGCTTGGCGGCGACCTTCTCCTGCTCCGCCTCGGTCATGTACCCCATGTACACGAACGACACGTCGCGCGTGACGAAGGCCGGCTCGTCCGAAAACGAGGTCTCGACGAACTCGGCGTCGGGCAGCGACGCCTTGAGGTACATCATGTTGCCGTTGTCGCCGCCCTGGTTTCCGAACTCGGGAAAGAGGCTCTCGATAACCACTGCCATTTACGCGACCTCCTTGCCCTCGATCAGATGCGCCAGGTGATTGCGGCTCTCCTCGGCGACGTGCTCGTTGTGGATCGCGTGCGAGTAGTACACCGTGTCCACGTGCTCGTAGTCGACCACGTCGGCGGCAGCCTTGCCGTCGGCGGCCTGCGCGATGCGCGCCGGATCGATGCCGGCGAGCAGCAGACGCAGCAGCATGTCCTCGGAGCGCACGCCCGTGACCACGATCTGCTTGATGCTCGGATCGGCCAGATACTCGAAGTCCGTCTCGTAGAACCAGCCGATGAACTCGGTGGACGTGGGATCTTTGGCCATGTAGTAGTCCTCGAGCATGAGCACGACGGCCTTGGTGCCCTCCTCGCGGCGGATGTTGGCGAAACCGCGCGAGCACGCCATGCCGTTCTCACCCTTGGAGGCGATGCGCACCAGGCGCTTGCCGCCCGCGACGACCTCGCTGTAGCGCGACTCGACGATGCCGACGCCGCCGGCGAGCGCATCGGCGATCTGCGTGGCGCTCAGACCGAGCGAGCGCGCGGTGGTGATGGCGGCGAGCAGGTTGTACAGGTCGGTGACCGAACCGGCGCTGAAGTGGTACTCCTGCGAGGGCGTACCGGCTTCGGCATTCTCGCGCACCGTGATGGACGAGCGCCCGTAATCGACCGCGATCGCCTCGAACTGCGACGCGGGATTGGTCAGTCCGCAGGACTCGCAGGTCACGCGGCCGATGTGGCCCAGATGACAGGAGTCGTAGCGCAGATGGCCGCCGCACACCGGACAGGCGTTGAGGTCGTTGACGATGCCCTCGGGCTCGGTCGTGTCGCCGGGCAGATCGCACATCGAGTAGTACACGCGCTGCTCGCACTGCGGCGCCAGACGGCCGCTGATCAGGTCGTCGGCGTTGAGGACCAGGCGCGACCCCGCGGGCAGCGCCTCGTCGACGACGTCGTACACGTAGCCCACGTGGGCGTTGCGCGTGAACGTATCGCGATACAGGTTGGTGACGACGATGAGCTCCGGCGTGATGTGGGGGAACACGAGGCGGGCGCAGCGCTCGTCGAGCTCCATGACCGACACGGAGCTGCGCGCGGAGCCGCCCATCGTCGCGTCCTTGATGAGCGTGCTCGCGATGCCCTCGGTCACGTTGCCGCCCTCACGGTTGATGAGCGGCTGCCGCCCGTTGGCGGCGAGCAGGTCGGCGACCAGGTTGGTCGTGGTGGTCTTGCCGTTTGTGCCGGTGACGAACACCATGTGCTCGGGCGTTCCGATACGGGACAGGAAATCCGGACAGATCTTCATGGCGATGACGCCCGGCAGCTGACCGCCGGCATGGCGCGTGAGGCGCAGCGCGGCCAAGGTGAACTTAGCAGCCCACAAAGCCGCGTAGAAGCGCGGGGTCTTGGGCTTTCGAGAGGTTTTCGGCATCGGTGCCTTCCTGGTCTCGGGTACTGGATTCAGCGTACGCGCTCGCGGGACGGCGCCGGAAATCCGAACACCCCATCGGAACGCCCGCGCATCCGCGTTTCCGCGAACGCGCCAGCGCACCCGTTTGCGCGTGGACCATTATGGATTATCCCAGCATAGGGCACGTGGAGCACATACAAATAGCAGAGCACTTCTGCAAAGTGACCAAACTCCTGCCGGCGCGTCGCCGCCATGCCGGTACAGGACGCCGCCCCGTGCTCCTACCGTCGGCGCGCGTGGTCGCCCCGCTCGCGCCCACCCCGCCTGTGGCCGTCCGTTCCGCGCGCACGGGCGTGCGGTCGCATCTCCCCCGCGAAGTGCAGCCAGCCGCGCCGCCGGAAGAACAGCACCTCCGCCGCAGCGATCGCCAAGCACACCACGACGACGAGCGCGTAACCCCATGGCCGGCTCATCATGGCCATGTTCGGGAAGTTCATCCCGTACCACCCGGTGATGAACGTCAGCGGCATGAAGATCGTCGCGATGACCGTCAGCCACTGCATCACGCTGTTCTGCCGCGTGTCGATCGCTTCCTGGTACAGGCTGTTGAGCTGCAAGCTGTAGTCGCGCAGGGACTCAAGGCGCGTCGTCAGGCGGTCGAGGTGCCGCTCGAGCGCCTTGAAGCGCAACCGGTCGCCGTCCGGCACCGCGCTCCCCGCGCTCTCCGCCAGCTCCGAAGCAACATCCGACAGCCCTTGGTACAGGGTGTCGAGCCCCAACAGGCGACGCGAATCGACCCGCATCTTGTGGCGATCGATGCGTGTCGACCCGTTGAGCAAGCGCTCCTCGATGACCTCGAAGTCGTGGCGCACGCCGGAGAGCTGCGCTGGGTGGTCGCGCACGGCGAGGCGCATCAGCTCGCACAGGGCGCTCGCCGTACTCGGTGTGGCGAACCCCTCATCGGCGATCGTGTCCAGCGCGTTGGAACAGGCATCGACCTCGCCGATCAGGCACAACCGGTCCCGATCGAGCAGGAACACCACGGGATGCCTATCGGCCGTGCCGATATCGTCCGTCGGGGCGACGACGATACCCGCCATACCCGAGGCACGCCGCTCGACAAACGGAATCGTCGCGTGGGGAAGCTGCCGGAACAGCTCCGCGACCACCCGACCGTGGGCCTGCGGATCGAACTCCGCAAGATCCATGAGCTCGACGGTCCCCTGCGGCAAGTGCTCCGCCCGCTTGTCATCGGGTCGGTCCTTCGACACCGTCCGCCCGAGCCTTTCGTCTTCGATATACCATCGCTGCATATGCCGGCCTCCTGCCACGCGTCTGCGTACGTTGTACCCAGACTGCACGCGCCGCGTGCGGATGAGCCGCCTACGCCGGCGCGTTCGCGGGCGCTGCCTCGAATCCCCCGGTGCCGCCTGCGCCGCCCTCGCCTGCGCCGCCCTCGTCTGCGCCGCCCTCGTCTGCGCTGCCCGGGTCGTATCCGTATTTCTCCATCTGCGCGACGACCACGCGGGCGCGCGCCGCGGCGGCGTCGGGGTTGGCAGCGAAGTACTCGGGGGCGTTGGGAAAGCCCGCCATGAGAGCGCACTCGTAATCGCTCATCTCCGACGGCGCGCACCCGAGGTATCCCGGAGCCGCCTGTCCGATTCCCGTGTAGCCGCAACCGTAATACGAGGAATTGACGTACAGCTCCAAGATCTCGCGCTTGTCGAAAGCCGCCTCGAGGTCGTGCGCCATGAACACCTCGGCGACCTTGCGCGAAAAGCGCTTCTCCTGCGTGAAGAACAGGTTCTTGGCAACCTGCTGGGTGATGGTGCTTCCACCCTCATCCAAGCTCATGGTGCGGATATCGTTCACGGCGGCACGGCAGATGCCGATCAGGTCGATGCCGCCGTGGGTGTAGAAGCGATGGTCCTCGATGGCGACGATCGCATCGAGATAGCGCTGCGGCAAGTCGTCGACCGAGGTGTATCCGGGCTGCTCGCGCAGCTGGGCGACCGCCTCGTCGATGCTCAGACGATCCAGCGCGTCGCGGTACATCCCGTAACCGCGCCATACCGTCACCGCGCCCGCAAGACAGATGGCGATGCCGACCACCAGCAGAACCCGTTTGACGATTGTCGCCGCGAATCGCATCGCACACCTCCTCACCCGCCCTTGTTCCCGCAAACCATGCGGCCGTGTCGCGCAAATCGCGTGGCGTGCCTAACGGTTTTGCAAGGTTGGGGTCGCGCCGGACCTACTCGGCCAAGGCGAGCAGCCAAGCCGCCGCATCGCGGCCGAGTCGCTTGGCAGCAAGGTTCGCCACGTCGCGCAACGCCTGACCCAGCACCTCGCTCGAGACCGGATCGAGCTTGCGGGACACCTCGATGAGCCGCTTGACCGACTGATTGCCGCCCCTCAGCACGTCGAGTGCATCGCGGGCTCCGCTCGCCTCGACCGCTTTGCCCACCGCGTCGACGACACGCTCTATGGTCGCATCGTCCATGCTTTCCAGCCATTCGGCGGAGATGTCATGCAGCATGCGGGAGGCGTCGCTCACGGCGTCGAGGTACTGGAAGTCGTCGCCAGCGACCTCCCACGAAAAGACGTTGTGCTGCTCGATGCCCGCCGCCTCGCTGTGCACGACATGCTGCTCTATGGGGCAATCGAGCAGCATGCCCACCACGCCGTCCTGCGGGACCGTCACATGGATGCGCCCGGCCAGCCGTTCGTAATCCTCTTGCGTGAACGCGCCGCGCTTGAAGCCGGGAGCATCGTGGCACCACACGCGCTCGATGCGATAGCGCACCCGTTCCGAGCAGGTCAGCGCCGCGAACAGCGCCAGATTGCCGCCCTTGGAATGGCCGCCGACATGGAGCTTTCCCGGCAAGCGGTCCGCCACCGACTCGAGGTATTCCATGGCGAGCGTCTGGGCGCGAACGACCGGCTTGTACGCCATGTCGAGATTCTCGCGCCATCCCACGAACGGCGCATCCGTCCCCCGAAACGCGACGTAGGAAAACTCATCGCGCCACGTAAACGACATCGCACCGAATTGGGTATGCGTCTTCTCGTCCACCACGCAGCGGTGGACGCGTACCTCGATGTCGCGAAAACGTGGACTGGCGAGCAGCAGGAACAGACAATGCTCGATATCTTGCGGTGCCAGGCCGGTGAACATGTCGTCGAACAGCTCGGCACGGGCGAAGTCGGCGAATCGCGATGATCGGGTGCACGGCGACAGCATCGCCACCGCACGTTCGACCGCGCCCGTCGGCGCCTCGGGGAGCGGAGCGACGACACGCTCGCCGTTCAGCATGACGGCCTGCGTGAAGATCGCCGAATCGACCGGGTTGAGTGGTTTGTCGTCAAACGATGCGAACTCGCTTTTGAGATATTCGAACAACGTAGACATATCCGATGCCTTTCGTGGCGTGCGGACAGGGTTGCTCGACTTGTACCCATCTGCCGGACGAGGGTGTCCGCCGAGGTACCGAAATGGGTATCCGACCCGAGACACGTAACATGTTGCGCGCACTCTGCACGTCAGTTTGCTCAAACGGGAGGTGCCGATCCCCCTGAAAAACCTTCGTTCTCGCTGGCAGTTACAAAAATGCAGAGTTTCTAGTTGAAATCAGTCCGTTACCTGATTCCGTTATGTCCTTCTTGGCTTATTTGTCCGGTTTATGGCGGCAAAACTGAGACCAGATAGAGGCTCGAGCACCCACAGCAGGCCCAAACCGGCTCATGGTCGCTCGAAATAGGTTGCCGAACGCCGCAAAATCCGCCTTGCCAACTAGAAACTGTTCATTTTTGTAACGGGCGGCTGAAACGAATATAAAACCGACCCCCTACAGCAAGCCTCAGAATTTCAAGTGTTGAACACTTGAGCCCACATGAAGTGAACATGTGGCTCAACATGCGTCCACGGTCGGCATCCGCCGCGCAGGCGCTGCGGCGCTTCGCGCCTTGCGCGCTCCGTGGCCAACGGCTCGCGCCGTCGGCTCCACTCCGCGCCTTCGCAGGTTCAAGTCCCTGCAGGGTGCCCGGACAAGAAAAAAGGCACCTTTGCAGGTGCCTTACATCTCAGATGGTGCGGGCGAAAGGACTTGAACCTTCACGGGGTTGCCCCCATATGGACCTGAACCATACGCGTCTGCCAATTCCGCCACGCCCGCGTGCCGTTCAATTCTAGCAAATCGCGCGGCAAGTGCAAGCGGTTTTTTCAACGAATCTCGCACCACCCCGCAAAACGGCGAAAACCTCGTTACTTGTCCGAGGTCAGATGAATCGCGAACCCGCCGATCTCCTGCTTGAAGTACACCAAGCGCGTCGAACCGTCCGGATTGAGCGCGCGGGAGTCCTCGTTGATCTCCAGGCCACGCTCGCTGAACCACTTCTCCGCCGCGGGCATATCGTTGACATGGAATCCGATGTGCCCCTTGGTTCCGCGACCGTTCTGCTTCATCATCTCGACCAGCGTGTCCGAGAACACCGAGACGGGCGTGTCGCGCGCCTCAAGACCCATGAGCGACGAGAACTCGCCCGCGATGCGATCGGCATCCGCCGGGTCGGTCGCATTGATGCCCACGTGGGCGATGTACATGTCGAACAGCTCCACCGGGTTCTGATTCGTATCTGCCATATCGGTTCCTCTCTATCCATACGCCACGGCGTCGGTCGCCTTTTGGCCACGACACCGCAACGCAAACCGCCACCTTTGTACCGCTTACCCACCGCGAGGGCAAACGAATCATGCTCCGCATGATTGCAGAGCATCCCCGCGAGAACAATGGTCGACAGGACAGGGCCAGGGCGCCAACCTGGTGACCACGACGTCTGCCGCCCCGTGCGGGCCCCTCGGCTGCACGGGACGACGATTTGCGAGATAATACCCCAATGCCTATTCGCCGCACCGCGCACCACGCCGATCGGTGCGCAAGCTGGAGGAGCCATGGACCCGATTCAGATTCTGACCATCGTCACCATCGTGATGTTCGTCGTGCTGGCGATCATCTCGATCGTCATCGTCATCAACAAGCGCCGCACGTTCGCCAAGCTGACCATGCTGCTCGAAGAGAAGCATTACGACGAGTTCTTCCGCCTGATCGACACGCCGCTCACCCGCCTGACCTTCCCTGATTACAACCGCACGTACTTCAAGCTCAACGCCTATATGGTCAAGGGCGACGACAAGCAGGCCCTTGCCACCCTCGACGACTTGCTAGCGCGCAAGACGAGCGCCGAGCAGCGCGCCGACCTGGTGATCAAGGCGTTCAACGTCTACATCAGCCTCAACAAGGGCAAAAAGGCCAAGAAGATGCTCGACGAGATCGAACAGCTCGACCCCTCGAAGTACAAGAGCTCCCAGGACGACTGCCGCATGATGTACGACATCGCCGTGCTCAAGAAGTACAACTACATCGACAAGATGGAGCAGGCGCTCGACAGGATGACGGGCCCCGCCCGCGGACAGATCGAGTACCTGCTCGCCCTGCAGTATCAGAACAAGGGCGACATGGCCAAGCGCGACGAGTACCTCAAGAGTTCCGTCGCGCGCATCAGCGAGAATTCGTAGCGGCTGCCGCGCTCACCCCCACCGTGGCGCCGCGGACATCGCCTACCTAGCAGCCAGCCGCTTTCGATAGGCGCGCTGGAACAGCAGGGAGGCGACAAGCACCGCAGGGAATACCATCGCGCACAGGATACCCACCTTCATGTCGCCACCGGCGAGATCCGACACCATGCCGACCAGCGTCGGACCGACCGAGCAGCCCACATCGCCGGCAAGCGCGAGTAGGGCGAACATCGCGGTCCCTCCGCGGCGGAGCGTCGCCGCGGCGCGGCTGATCGTACCCGGCCACATGATGCCGACCGCGAAACCGCACATCGCGCAGCCGATCAGGCTCACCACCGGCGACGGCGCCAAACAGGTGACGAGATAGGCGACGACACCGAGGCATGCGCTCGCCAACATGGCGGCATCGAGGTCCCAATGTCCGCCGAACTTGGCGTACAGGGCGCGCGCCGACCCCATGAGCAGCGCAAACGACATGGGACCGGCCAAGTCGCCCACCGTCTTGCCCACACCGAGCCCCTGCTCGGCAAAGGTCGACGCCCATTGGCTCACCGACAGCTCGCTTGCACCGGCGCAGAGCATCATGAGGGCGAGCAGCCAGAACATCTTACGGGAGCACAGCTCGCGCACGGTCATGCCCGCGTCACCGTCGTCCAGAGGCATCGAGATCGGAGTCCGGCATAGCACGAGCCCGTTGCCGATCGGAACGCATGCCCACAAACACGCCAAGATGTGCCAAGCGACGGTTCCGAACACGGCGAAAAACAGGGTGGACAGCAGCACGACGCCCACGCTTCCCCAGCAGTAAAACGAATGGAGCAGGCTCATCGAGCCCTCTTTGTTCTCGGTGGGGCACGCCTCGACGATAGGGCTCACGAGCACCTCGATGATGCCGCCGCCGACGGCGTAGACGATAACCGCCGCGAGGATGCCCGCGAACGGGTCGACGACCTCGGGCAATACGGCGAGCAGTATGAGTCCCGCCGCAGCCAGCGCATGGGCGCCGACCACGGCCGCGCGATATCCGACCGCGTCGATGAACCGAGCCGACAGCGCATCGACCAACAGCTGCACGATGAAGTTGACGGTGACCAACAAGGTGATCCGGGTGAGCGGAATGCCGTATGCGCTCTGGAACGTCACGAAGAGCAGCGGGGCGAAGTTGTTGACGACCGCCTGCACGATGTATGCGACGAAGCAGGCTCGCAGCGTGGTCTGGTAGGTGAATCTCATCTCGCTCCTTCTTTCGGCTATCCGCTTGGCATGATAGCGGACACCGCGCGAATGGGTTGAAAGGAACACGTCCCCAACTGACCCACTAAACTCCGTGCTGACAGAAGAGACTCCGTACTGACAGTGAAAACTCGGTACTGACACGAGATGACGAAAATCGACTCGTTGTGTCAGTTGTGAGTTCGAGCTGTCAGTAGAGAGTCTTGAATGGGTTGAAAGGAACACGTCCCCAACTGACCCAGAGTCCGGGCGACGGGCCCGAAACGAAAAAGGGCCCCGTCGCCGGGACCCGATTCTACCTGGTAGGGGCGGAGGGACTCCGCGCGCCCGGCGGGCGCGCGCCCCGCTTCGGGCGCCGGGCGCCCTCGCGCGCTGCGCGGCGGCCGCTCACGCGCCCGCACGCTCCGCGCCCTTCCGGGTTCGAGTCCGGGCGACGGGCCCGAAACGAAAAAGGGCCCCGTCGCCGGGACCCGATTCTACCTGGTAGGGGCGGAGGGACTCGAACCCTCAATCCTTACGGCGAGAGATTTTAAGTCTCCTGCGTATGCCAATTCCGCCACGCCCCCGTGGTGGCTAAGTGTAGCACGTCGATGCGACGGCGCGCGAGGAGCTCCGCCTAACGGGAGAGCTCGGGGGTCCAGCCGATCACGGGCATCTGGCCGCGCAGCACCTCGCCGATCGTGTTGGCCATGCCCACGAGCAGGCTGTTCTCGCTCACGGTCAACGCCTCATAACCGCCGGCGCGCATCAGCTCGCGGATGATCACCGCGCCGCCGAGCATGACCGGCGCGCGCTTCGGCTGGATGCCGGGCAGCTCCGCGATCTTGTCGGCGGGAATCGAGCTCATCATGTCGATGCACGCCTGCACGTCGGCAAGCGACAGCTCATGTAGATGCACGAAGGACGAATCGTATACGGCGAGCTTGTGGACCATCGCCACGAGCGTCGTCACCGTACCGCCGACCGCGACGAGCCGGTCGGGACGGCACGCACACGTGCGCCAGTACGTCTCGAACTGGTCGCGCGCCCACGCGGACGCCGCGTCGATCTGCTCGGCCGCCGGCGGATCACCCGCCAAAAACCGGTCGGTCACACGGCGGCAGCCGATGTTCAGCGAGCGAACGCCTTCGAGCTCAAGCGGCATACCCGGCGTGTACGCACCCACCGCGAACTCCGTCGAGCCGCCGCCGGAATCGGCCACGGCGATGCGCTCGCCGGAAAAGTCGTGCGCCACACCGTAAAACGTCAGCCGCGCCTCGATCTCGCCCGGAATCACCTGCGGGCAAAGCCCGAGCGATGCCAGCTTGCCGACCAGGTCCTCGCCGTTTTGTGCATCGCGGGCGGCACTCGTCAGCGTCGTGCAGACGGCATCGGGCCCGAACGCCCGAATCTCGCGGACGAATCCCGCGACCGCCTCGTACACACGTGCGATTGCAGCATCGCTCAAGCGCCCCGTCGCATCGACGCCCTCGCCCAGGTCGGTGATGACCGTGCGCTTGGTGGATTCGACCACGCGCCCATCCTCGATACGCGCCGTCAACAGACGCGACGACACCGTTCCCAAATCGATTGCAGCGACGAGCATGCGTCTTCCCCTACTCTCCCGCGGACTCTCCCGTAGAGGACGTCGTCTGGCCCTCGACCCCATCGAAGAAGAACAGCGTGTCGAGCACGGAGAGGTACCAAGGCGTCTCCTGTGCGACGGCCTGCTCGGCATCGGAGACCTCGCCGGACGTCATGACGTTGCCGCTTCCCACACCGGATGCCTTATCCGCATCGGCGTCGTCCTGACCGGTGACCTCGATGCGCGTCTCGCCGGGAAGCACCATGCCGAGCTTGCGCGCGGACTGCTCGATCCCCTCCTGCGAGAGGTAGCCGTCCACCTCGTCCTGGAGGGCGCTGTTGTACGAATCGCGCACGGCCACCTGGCGCGTGAGGATATCGTTCGTGCGGTACGCGACATAAAAGTCGCGGATCGGCAGGTAGAGCCCGATCGCCACGGCACCGATGACCAGCGCGTAGAACAGCGCCCTCGTGGGTCCCGTGACAAAGGAGTAGATCGCCTGGATGAACTTGCTGTCCGCGGCGTATCTCATGAATCTTGAGGCGCCGCGACCGGACCCGAAGCGGGTGCGATCCGTTTCTCGTCGCTCGGAACGCCCATCTGCCCGCATGCGCCCCCGAGGCGAATCGGGTCGCACGCCGCGTCGATCTTCCGCACGGAATCGGCCCGGAGACGATGGACGGCCGGTCCGTATCGGCGAGTCCCGATCGTACTCGGGGGCACGGCGCTGCGGCGTGAGCGGACGGGGGCCGGCGCCGGCAAGTGCGGCGGTCGCCCCGGCGTATGCGGGTGCCTGGGCGCGTCGCACGACGTCGTCGCGGCGACGTGCCGATGCCAACGGCACGGGATTGTTTCGGTAATCGTTCATGGGCGCCTTGTATGGTTGAGGTTCGTGTGCGCTTATCGTTGCATTCAGTTATACCACGCGGCCGCGGCCGCGACGGCGGCGGTTCGCAAGCACGCGAAAGACGCACGCCTTCGACGCGTCCGTCGCATGCGGCGCGGCGCCGAGGCGATCGTGCCCCGGCGCCGCGCGAAGGAGGGAAAGCGAGTTGGCGGCATGCGTCAGCGCCACGCGGCACATGCCGGACGAGACCTCTGAAGCATCATGCCGAGGTCCCGCGTTCAACGGCTACTTGATGTTGTAGAACGCGTCCTTACCGGCGTACTGCGCGCTCGTGTACAGCTCGTCCTCGATGCGGATGAGCTGGTTGTACTTGGCGATGCGGTCGGAGCGGCACGGAGCGCCCGTCTTGATCTGGCCGGCGTTGGTGGCGACGGCGAGGTCGGCGATCGTGGAATCCTCGGTCTCACCGGAGCGGTGGGACACGATGCAGGCGTACCCGGCCTTCTTGGCCATCTCGATGGCCTCGAGAGACTCGGTGAGCGAGCCGATCTGGTTCACCTTGACCAGGATCGCGTTGGCCGCGCCCATCTCGATGCCCTTCTTGAGGCGCTCGGTGTTGGTGACGAACAGGTCGTCGCCCACGAGCTGGACCTTGTCGCCGATGCGCTGGGTGAGCTTGACCCAGCCGTCCCAATCTTCCTCGGCAAGGCCGTCCTCGATGGAGATGATCGGGTACTTCTCGACGAGCGCCGCCCAATAGTCGATCATCTCGTCGGTCGTGAGCTCGCGGCCCTCGCCGGCGAGGACGTACACGCCGCGCTCCGCGTCGTAGCACTCGGTCGTAGCGGGATCCATGGCGATCATGAAGTCATCGCCGGGCTTGTAGCCGGCCGCTTCGATCGCCTTGACGATGTACTGCAGGGGCTCCTCGTTCGTGGCCAGGTCGGGAGCGAAGCCGCCCTCGTCGCCCACGCCGGTGCTGTGACCGGAATCCTTGAGGACGCTCTTCAGGGTGTGGTACACCTCGGCGCACCAACGCAGGCCCTCGGTGAAGGTGGGGGCACCGACCGGCATGATCATGAACTCCTGGAAGTCCACGTTGTTGTCGGCGTGCACGCCGCCGTTCAGGATGTTCATCATGGGCGTGGGCAGCAGGTGGCCGTTCACGCCGCCCAGGTACTGGTAGAGCTCCAGGCCGGTCGCCTGTGCGGCGGCGCGGGCGACGGCGAGGGACACGCCGAGGATGGCGTTGGCGCCCAGATTGCCCTTGTTGGAGGTACCGTCGGCATCGATAAGGGCGGCGTCGACGGCACGCTGGTCGAAGGCGTCCATGCCGATGACGGCGTCGGCGAGCTCCTTGTTCACGTGGTCGACGGCCTTGGTGACGCCCTTACCCAGGTAGCGGTCCTTGTCGCCGTCGCGCAGCTCGACGGCCTCGAAGGCGCCGGTGGAAGCGCCGGAGGGCACCATGGCGCGGCCGAAGGAGCCGTCGTCGAGCACGACCTCGACCTCGACGGTGGGGTTACCGCGGGAATCGAGCACTTCGCGGCCGTAGACATCCAAAATCTCGCTCATCTTTGAGTCCTCTCTCTAGAGCACACTGCCTTGGCAATAGGTTATCCAAAGCAAACTTTATACAGTATGCCCGCTT
This sequence comes from Collinsella tanakaei, assembly GCF_021531055.1. Taxonomy (GTDB): domain Bacteria; phylum Actinomycetota; class Coriobacteriia; order Coriobacteriales; family Coriobacteriaceae; genus Collinsella; species Collinsella tanakaei_B. The sequence goes on along the minus strand of NZ_JADYTL010000007.1, from coordinate 60,197 downwards.
TTCAGGACTCTATGCACGTGTGTTGGGGACCGGTTCACAGCGCTCGACAGCGCGCGGGCGCAGGCTTCCCGTGCACGCGCGCATAGGAGGCGGATGTCCCCGGCGGACGACCGCCCCGCATCATGTCAGTGTTTGATGTCGTCCCACAGCTCGTTGAGCTCGGCGGTGGAGAGACTCTCGAGCGCAATACCCCGCTCGAACGCGACGTCCTCCATGGCGGCCCAGCGCGCTCGGAACTTGGCGGTGCTGGCACGCAGGGCGCTCTCGGCGTCGATGCCCTCCTTGCGTGCCACGTTGACCAGCGCGAACAGCAGATCGCCGAACTCCATCTCCCGCGCGTCGCTTCCCGGCTCCTCGCGCTCGAACTCGGCGCGCTCCTCGGCGACCTTGCCCCATACGTCGGCGACCGTATCCCACTCGAACCCGACGGCCGCGGCCTTGCGCGAAACCTTCTGCGCCTGCATGAGCGCGGGCAGCGAACGCGGCACGCCGTCGAGCAGGCCGGCGGGACGCTCCTCGGCGGCAGCCGCATCGGCGTCGCGCGCCTCCTTCTCGGCAAGCTTGACCTGATCCCAGATATCGAGGACCTCGTCGGCATCGCTTGCCGCCGCATGCTCGCCGAACACATGGGGATGGCGCCGGATCAGCTTCTCGTCGATGTCGCGTGCCACGTCGGCCATGGTGAACTCGCCCGCATCGGCCGCGATCTGCGCGTGCAGCACCACCTGCATGAGCACGTCGCCCAGCTCCTCACGCAAATGCGCGATATCGTCGTCCTCGATGCAATCGACGGCCTCGTAGGCCTCCTCGATCATGTTCTTCGCGATGCTCGCATGCGTCTGCTTGCGATCCCACGGGCACCCGTCGGGCTGACGCAGACGCCAGATGGTCTGCACGAGCGATTGCAGCTCCTCGCGGGCATCGACGAGCGTCGACAGGTCGCGTCCCGCGCCTTCGTTCGCGTTCGCCATGGCTACTCCTCCTCGAGCACCACGTGGCGGAACGCCTCCGCCACGGAAAGCCCGCTCTCGTAGATGCCGTAGCTGTGCGTCCCATCCTTGGGGATGGACACGCTGCCCGGGTTGAACGCCCAGATCGACGGCGAGCCCGGCACGGCCTCGTTCACCTTGACGTGCGTGTGGCCGTACACGATCGCCGAGCCCTCGGGCAGCTGCGGTAGATTGTCCACGCTGTTGTGGAACCCCGCGCCGAACACGTGCCCGTGCGTGCAGAACAGCTGGCGGCCGTCGGGATCCATCACGGTCGCGCTGTCCGCCATGCAGGGGAAACCGAGCACCATCTGGTCGACCTCGGCCTCGCAGTTGCCGCGCACGGCGATGAGGCGGCCTGTCGCCGCAAGGTCGTTGAGCAGCGGGATCACGCGCTTGGGCGCGTAGTCGCGCGGCAGGTCGTTGCGCGGGCCGTGATAGAGTAGGTCGCCCAGCAGGATGATGCGGTCGGGCGCCTCGAATTCGACGGCGTCCATGAGGCGGCCGGCCCAGTAGGCCGAACCGTGGATATCGGATGCGATCAGGAATTTCATCGGTCTTCCCTTCGTATGGTTTCCAACATCGGACAGGGCGCGGCCGCGCCGTTCGGCCGCGTGCTGCGCGCGTTCGCGCTAGCGAGACGGCTCGCGACGCACGCGGTAGGCGACGTAGGCGTAGGCCGCCACGATCAGCGCGTTCATGACGACGGAGAAGATGAACTCCCCCTCCAGCACCAGCAACAGGATATCGCATGCGTTCGCCCACAGCGCGAGCACGGTGACCAGGAAGAGCTTGGCAACTCGACGCGGCTCGCCCGCGGTCTTGAGCCCCGCGATCCCTAAGATGAGCGAGAAGGCGACGGACAGCACGATGCTCACGACCTGCAGGGGTTCCATCGAGGTCCCCGAGGTGGAGAGCACGCGCGCGGTGATGCTCAGGTCGACCGCGCCGACGATCGCCAACACGCTCAACGCCTTGAAGGCCCTCTGCAAAACCGACATCTCAGCTCACCCCGCCCTACGTTGACGAACGGCGCCCATGCGGACGCCCGCGGCCATTGTACCCCCGATGGCGGGGCGCGCATGATGGCGGCGAGGACGCAGGCCGGCGGATCGGACGCGCCGTCCGCCTATCGCGACAGAGCCGCCGCGCGGGCGGCATCCATGATCCGCTGCAGCGAGACGCCCGCACGGCGCGCCACGGCGGCGCAGTCCTCGTATTCCGGCGCGATGCGCGAGGTGCCATCCGGCAGCACGACGCGCTTTATCTGCACGGTACCCCACTCCGTCTGAACCTGCTCGAACGAGCGGACGAGCACCGTGCGGTCCCAGGCGCTGCGACGGACACCGATAGTCGAGGTCTCCTGGAAGATGATCGACTCGAGACGATCGACATCCTCGGATGCCGCGATGACCTGCAGCTGATAGGCGGGACGGCCCTTCTTGGTAAAGACGGGCAGCCAGTGGACCTCGCGCGCGCCGGCGTCGCGCAGGCGGTCGGCGGCGTAGGCGAGCACCTCGGGCGTACTGTCGTCGATATCGCACTCGAGCTTGACGACGTGCGCCGGCGTGCCCGGAACCTCGGGTGCGGGACGCGCGGGCGCGGGCAGCTCGTCGATGAGCAGGGCGCGGACGATCGAGGGCCGCTCATAGGAACGCTTGCCGGCGCCGAGGCCAACACGTCGAACCGTGTAGCGGGCGGGCAGCTCGAAGACGGGATCGAGGGCGGCGACCAAAGCCGCTCCCGTGGGCGTCACGAACTCGCCTTCCACATCCGCCTGGGACAGCGGAAGGCCGTGCTGCGTGCAGACGTTGAGCGTCGCGGGCACGGGCACGGGGATGATGCCGTGCTGGCAGCGGATGGTACCGCGCCCGTCGACGAGCACCGGCACGACGGCACGCTCGATGCCCAGACTGTCGATCAGCACGCTCGCCGCGACGATGTCGACGATGGAGTCGACGGCGCCGACCTCGTGGAAGTGCACCTGATCGAGTGGGACGTCATGGGCTTTGGCCTCGGCGGCGGCGAGGATGTCGAGTGTGCGGTGGGCAAGGGCGCGGGCGCCGACGGTCATATCGGCCGCGTCGATGATGCGCGCGATGTCCGCCGGGCCGCGGTGCTCGTGGTGATGATGATGGTGATGGCCGCCGGCATGACGGTGCTCGTGCTCGTGCTCGTGCTCGTGCTCGTGCTCGTGCTCGTGCTCGTGCTCGTGCTCGTGCTCGTGCTCGTGCTCGTGCTCGTGCTCGTGCTCGTGCTCGTGCTCGTGCTCGTGCTCGTGCTCGTGCTCGTGAGCAGCGTACCCGCTTCCGTGCAGGTAGGCCATATCGTGATCGTGGTTTTCGTGCGCCTCGTCCAACAGGACGGCAAAATCGCAGCAGTCGATGCCCGCCTTCTTGACGCGCGACACTGCGATCTCGAACCCACCCACCGGCAGGCTTGCCAACGCCCGGCGCATCGCCGCCTCGTCAGCACCCGCATCGAGCAGGGCCGCGACCAGCATATCGCCGGCGATACCCGCCTGGCAGTCCAAGTACAGCGTCGCACCCGTCCGCGCGCACATATCGTCCTTCATGGGATCCTAGGCCTCCTTGCCCGGAAGATGGTTGATGAGCGACGCCTGGTACGCCGCACCGAACCCGTTGTCGATATTCACCACGGACACGCCGCTCGCGCAGCTGTTGACCATGGCGAGCAGCGCCGTGAGCCCGCCCAGGTTGGCGCCGTACCCCACGCTCGTGGGCACGGCGATGACCGGGCACGCGGCAAGCCCGCCCACGACGGAGGGAAGCGCACCCTCCATGCCGGCGATCGCGATGATCACCTGGGCGCGGGCGATCTGCTCCCCATGACGCAGCAGCCGATGGATTCCCGCCACGCCCGCATCGTTCACGCAGGTCACGCGGTTGCCGAGGAAACGCGCGGTGAGGGCTGCCTCCGCGGCGACCGACGCATCGCTCGTCCCGGCGGTCAGCACGAGGATCTCGCCGTTGCCGTCGGGCTCGGGCAGCTCGCCGACGACACCGGCACAGGCATCCTCGTGATAGGCCATATCGCAGCCCAGCTGCGCCACGGCGACGGCCTTATCGGCATCGAGCCGCGTGATCAGCACGCGCCGCTGCCCGGCGTCTCTCATCGCCGCGACGATGCCCGCGATCTGCTCGGCCGTCTTACCGGCTCCGTAGATGACCTCGGACACGCCCGTGCGCACGCCCCGCGCGGCGTCGACCTGCGCGTAGCCCAAATCGACCACCGACTCCGTATGCACGCGCTCGACAAGCTCATGCGGCGTCAGGTCGCCCGCGGCGACGGCGCGCGCCAGCTCCTCAAGATCGGATGCGTCCATAAGACCTCCTGCCCTGCACATAGTCGTCCGTCTTTGACGATACCCCATATGATGCGCTCCAAGCCATGGCATGCAGAACCGATTCCACACGGGCTGCGCACACGCGGGCGAAAAAGCGAGTATCCTGCTGCAAAAACCGCGCGGACCGCACGGATGCGCGCGACACGGCGGCGACCGCGCCGCCCGACCCACTCGACCCCTGTGGAGGAACCATGGCACGTGACCATAGCGACGATATCGATCTGAACACCGACGGCGACATCGAGGCGGAGGCGACCGCACCCACTGCAAGCGCGCCCGAACCCGATGCGATGCGGGACAGCGCTCCCGGAAACGGCGTCTCCCCTTCCGATGCCGACGAGGGCATCGATGCCGATGAGGCTCTCGGCAACCCCGGCCTCTCGGTCGCCACGGCGATCTTCGGTATCGTCGGCGTCATCCTCGCGCTGTTCGTCAGCTGGATCTTGAGCATCGTGGCAGGCATCGTCGCCATCGTCTTGGGCACCATGGCGAAGCGTCAGCACGCGCCGTACCCGCGCATGATCACCGCCGGCAGGGTTTTGGGCTTCATCTGCGTCGTCGCCAACACGGTCATGGCCGTCGGCTACGTGCTCTACCTGATGAAGCTCGGCATTCTGTAGGCATTCGCGACGCGTTGCTCCGGGTTGAGCCCGATTTTGGACCCCTTTCGCATCACCCGGCGCAAAAGCTCGTTTACGGTTCGGTTTATGGAGCGGGTGCCGAGTACACCTCGACACCCGCCATCCGTTGACCTGCGGTTTTATTTCAAATCGAATCGAGTCTACTCGCGCACCCGCTCCCGAACCGAACCGTAAACGGGAAAACGGGGTCTTGGGCGACGCCGTCGTCGCTCAGTCGCGGCAAAGGCCCTCCTGCAGCAGGGTCTCGGCCCACGCCTCCTCCTTGAAGCCGACGAGCACCGCGTCGTCGGTCACCACAAGGGGGCGCTTCACGAGCATACCGTCGGTCGCAAGCAGATCGAACGCCTCGTCGTCGGACATGCCGGCATCCAGCTTGGCCTTGATGCCGAGCTCACGGTACTTCATGCCGCTCGTGTTGAAGAAACGCCGGACGGGCAAGCCGGAGCGCTGCTGCCATGCGGCGAGCTCGTCGGCGCGCGGATTGTCCTCCACGATATGGCGGTCGATGTACTCGACGCCGTGCTCATCCAACCACTTCTTGGCCTTCTTACAGGTCGAGCACTTAGGGTATTCGATAAACAGGACGGACATGCGCTGGCCTTTCTCGCGCCGCATATAGATCTCGCGGCGATTGTACCACGCACGCGGACGCGCTTATTGCTGCTCGGCGGCGCGGCGCAAGGCTTCAAGTGCCTCATCCTTGGAGGAAACACCGAGCTTTTCGTAGGCGCGCGTGCAGTACGTGCCGATCGTCGAGCGCGACAGGAAGAGCTCCTCGGCGAGCTGCGCCTGCGTCTTGCCCTGATAGATGCCCACCAGGATGTCGCGCTCCCGGTCGGTCAGGTTGTGCTCGGCGAGCAGGCGATCGATGCGCTTTGCAACACCTTGCGATGGAGCAGCCTGCTGCAAGGGCGCCGCAGGCCCCTCATCGGCTGCGCGCGGCGCCGCGGGAGATTCCGGCCCGTCCTTCGGCTTGCGAAGCTTGCGGACCAAGAACACGATGAGCAGCACCGCGATGGCGATCGGCAGGATAACGCGAAAAAGCAGCACGACGCTGACGATGACCCACTCGAATCCTTTGGGGAGCACAGTCGACCTCCTTGTCCGGCGCCTGTCTACATGGGAGATTATTCCCTATCGACGCGATTCGGTCTGTCGTGCAGCTGCTTGATTTTCTCGACGTTTCCGCAGATGGATCATGTCGTGCAACATGTCTACATGCTCGACATGGACGATGTGGCGCCTAACGATGGCGCGCGTCGAGCTCGCCGGCGAGCTCCTCGAGGGTGATGCCGTAGCGCTCGAGCGTCACCATCAGGTGGTAGACGAGGTCCGCCGCCTCGTAGCGGATGTGATCGTGATCGTCGTCCTTGCAGGCCATAATGACCTCACTCGCCTCCTCGGCGAGCTTCTTGAGCAGGCTGTCGGCCTCGCCCTGCAGAAGCTTTGCCGTGTAGGAGGTCTCCGGCGACGCCTCGCGGCGACCGTGTATGACCGCGGCGAGCCCGGTCAGGGTCTCCCCGATGTTGCCGTCGGTTACGTTGGCGGTGCGAACACCCATGATGCGATCCTTTCCTGGAAAAATAGGGACAGTCCCCATTTTCCCGCGGGAAAATGGGGACTGTCCCTATTTTCCCAGGGTGCGGAAGAAGCAGGTGCGGTTGCCGGTGTGGCAGGCGGGGCCGGGCGAGTCCACGAGGGCGAGCAGCGTGTCGGCGTCGCAGTCCACGCGCAGCTCGCGCAGCCGCTGCATGTTGCCGCTCGTCGCGCCCTTGTTCCACAGCTCCTGGCGGCTACGGCTCCAAAACCAAGTAGTGCCCGTCTCGAGCGTGAGGCGCACGGACTCGGCGTTCATCCACGCCACCATGAGCACCTCGCCCGTGTCGTACTGCTGCACGACGCACGGGATGAGCCCCTGCGCGTCGAACGTGAGCTCGTCGATCTCCATCATCATCCCTTCCCTGCGCATGTCCCAATTTTCTCCTGGCCCCTTTTGGGACAGGGATATCAGAAGTCGAGGCGGACGGGGATGCCCTGCGCCGCCATGTACTCCTTGACCTGCCGAATGCTGTACGTGCCGAAGTGGAACACACTGGCGGCGAGCACGGCATCGGCCTCGCCCTCGATGATGCCCTCGGCGAAATGCTCGAGCGTGCCCACGCCACCGCTCGCGATGACAGGTATGGGCACCGCGCGGGCCACGGCACGGGTCAAAGCCAAATCGAAGCCCTCCTTGGTACCGTCGCGGTCCATGCTGGTAAGCAGGATCTCGCCGGCGCCGCGGCGCGCCGCCTCCTCGGCCCACGCGACCGCGTCGATACCCGTCGGCGTGCGACCGCCGGCGAGGTAGACCTCCCACTTGTCAGCACCCGGCGCGCCGGGTTCACCCACGCGCTTGGCATCGATCGCCACGACCACCGCCTGGCTGCCGAACGCGGCGGCGGCCTGCGCGATCAGCTCGGGATTGCGCACGGCGGCGGAGTTGATCGACACCTTGTCGGCCCCGGCCGCGACCATGCGCCGCATACCGGCAAGGTCGCGAAAGCCGCCGCCCACCGTATAGGGAATCGAGAGCTCCTCGGCGGCGTGAGCCGCCATCTCGATCGTGGTCGCACGGTTGTCGCTCGTCGCCGTGATATCCAGGAAGATGACCTCGTCGGCCCCCTCGCGATCGTAGGCGGTCGCGAGCTCGACCGGATCGCCGGCATCGCGCAGCGCCACGAAGTTCACACCCTTCACGACGCGGCCGTCCTTGACGTCCAAACAGGGGATCACGCGTTTCGTCAGCATGCGCCGTCCACCCCCTTCGCGGCGTCGAGCGCCTGCGCCAAGGTGAAATTACCCTCGTACAGCGCGCGCCCGATGATGCACCCCTCGACGACGTCGGAGCCGGCGGCGGCTAGCGAGCGGATATCGTCGAGCGTCGAGACCCCGCCCGAGGCGACGACCGGGAAACCGGCGCAGGAGGCCACATGGCGATAGGCGTCGACGTCGATGCCCGTCTGCATCCCGTCACGCGCGATATCGGTGAACACCAGATGCTTGAACCCGAGCTCGGCCAGCTGCCCGACCACGTCCTCGACGCTGCGCTCGATGCCGTCGCGCCAACCGTTGATCTTGACCTGGCCGTCGCGCGCGGCGACGTCGGCCACGAGCAGGTTGCCGAATCCCCGGGCTGCCACCTCGGCAAAGCCCGGTTCCGTCACGAGCACGGTACCCAAGGCGATCCGCCGGCAGCCGTAGCCGGCGAGCTCGTCGATGCGCGCAAGCGAGCGCACGCCGCCGCCCAGGTCGACGGACAGCCCCTCGACCTGGCAGATCGCCTTGATGGCGGCGGAATTGGCCGCACGGGCCTCATCGTCCTCCTCGAGCGCGGCGGACAGGTCGACCACGTGGATCCAAGTGGCGCCCTGCTCGACGAAGGCACGCGCCTGCGCGACCGGATCGTCCGAATAGACCTTCATGCGCGACCGGTCGCCGCGCTCCAAGCGCACCACCTTGCCGGCGATAAGGTCGATGGCGGGAAACACGATCATGCGCGGACCTCCTTCACGCGCTCGTCGACGATACGGACGAAATTCTCGAGGATCAGGTGGCCGTGGGCCGAGGATTTCTCCGGATGGAACTGGCAACCGTAGATGTTGCCGTGCCACACGACCGAGCCGAAATCGCGCGCATAAAACGTGCGCGCGGCGATATCGGCGGCGTCCACGTCCCCGTCGAGCGCATACGAATGGGTGAAGTACACGTTCGCGCCCTCGTCGAACCCCTCGAGCAGCGGACAGGCGGTGCCCGTCGGCGTGAGATGCACCTGATCCCAGCCGACATGGGGAACCTTCAGGCGCCGCGACGGAAGCAGCGTGCACGAGCCGGGCAGCAATCCGAGCCCACGGACCCACCGCCGACCTTCGGCGGCGAACACCGTACCGGGCGCGAGGTTCGACCCGGCCCGATCGGCCGCGTCAGACAGCGGCGCATCGTCCGGCACACCCTCGTCGCCCCGCTCGAACAGCAGCTGAAGACCCAGGCAGATGCCCAAAAACGGCGTGCCCTCGCCGCCTGCGAGCGCATCGACGACCGCACCGTCCTGACCGGACGCGCGCATGAACGCGATGGCGTCGTAAAACGACCCGACGCCGGGCAGCACCAGCCCGTCGGCGGCGCGGATCCGCTCGGGATCGTCCGAGACGACCGCGTCCGCGCCGGCGCGCGCGAGGCCGCGAGCCACGCTCGACAGATTGCCCTTGTGGTAATCGATGACGACGATCGTCGACATATCGCTCCTCTCAGATGTCCCAATCGGGGCCGGGAGAATATCGGGGCACAGTGTGGGCCGGGCCCGAAGCCTGTCACCGCGGCCGGGCCCGGAGTCCGCCGCTGCGACCGCGCCGCGCCCTTCGGCGCTACAGCGAACCCTTGGTGGACGGCACGCCGCTCACGCGCGGATCGAGCTCGCACGCAAAGCGCATCGCACGACCCACCGCCTTGAACGCCGCCTCGATGATGTGATGGCTGTTCGCGCCGGCAAGCTCGCGCACGTGCAGCGTCACGCGCGCGTCGCGGGCGAAGGCGTAGAAGAACTCGACGGCCAGCTCGGTGTCGAACGCACCCACGCGCTCGGTGGGCAACGGCAGCTCGCAATAGGCCTGGCCGCGACCCGAGATGTCCACGGCTGCCATGACGAGCGTCTCGTCCATCGGAATGGCGACGTCGGCGAAGCGCGTGATGCCCTCTTTACCGCCCAGCGCCTGCGCGAACGCCTGCCCGAGCACGATGCCCGTGTCCTCGATGGTGTGGTGCGCATCGACCTCGACATCGCCGGTCGCCCGCACCATCAGGTCGAACAGCCCGTGCCGCCCGAACGCGTCGAGCATATGGTCGAAAAACGGCACGCCCGTCGCGATGTCGCAGCGCCCCGATCCGTCCAGATCGAGCTTGATGGTGATATCGGTCTCTCCCGTCGTACGGGTCACTTCGGCTATGCGCGCCATAGGTCCTCGCCCCTCCTCATCGTCTCCAAGCATCCGTGCCATCCGGCCGCCGGCCGGGCACCTCTCAGTCTAGCAGCGCCGCGAGCGCCGCCAGCACCTCGTCGTTCTCCTCGGGCGTGCCCACCGTGATGCGCAGGCACCCGTCGAGACCCGGCGCGTAGGAAAAGTCGCGCACGAGGATGGAATACTCGTCGCGCAACCGCTCGCGGATGCGACTCGCCCCCTCCATGCGCACGAGCAGGAAATTGCCGCTGCTCGGCCACACCTGCACGCGGGAGTCGGCGGCAAGTGCGGCGTACATCCGCTCGCGCTCGGAGCGCACCTGCTCCACCACGGGCCCAAACGCCTCGCGCGAGCGCACCATGGCGGTGGCAGCCGCCTGCGTGAGCACGTTGACGGAGTAGATCTGCCGGATCGCGGCGAACACCTCGATGATGTCGGGCGCGGCGATCACGTACCCGCAGCGGAGGCCCGCCGCGCCGAACGCCTTGGACAGCGTGTGCAGGATGACGAGGTTCGGGCAGCTCGACAGCAGGCCCTGCACCGACGCGCCCGCGTCGGCGAACTCGATATAGGCCTCGTCGACCATGACGGGGCCGGGGCACGCCCGGCACAGCTGCGCGATGAACGAATGCGACACCACGTCGCCCGTCGGATTGTTGGGCGAGGTGACGATTGCGAGGTTCGCCTGGGGTGCCGCCGCGAGCAGGGCGCGCTCGTCGAGCGCGAACGTCTTGCGGTCGCGGCGGACGTTGCGCACCCCGGTGCGGGTCAGCGAGGCGAAGAACTCGTACTCCGAGAAGCACGGCGGGCAGTTGAGCATGCGCCGCCCCTCGCCGCCGAACGCGAGCAGGAAGTTGAACAGCAGCTCGTCACCGCCGTTGCCCACGCAGATGTTCTCGCGGGCGACCCCGTGGCGAGCCGCCAGCTCGTCGCGCAGCTCGTTGGACATGGGATCGGGATAGCGATTGAGCGGCGTGGCCGCCAGCGCCTCGTCGACGGCGCCTCGCACGTCGGCGGGTAGCGGATAGGTGTTCTCGTTGGCCGACAGGTTGATGCGCGTCGGCGTGAAGTTGGGGTCGTAGGGCTCGATGCCCGCCAGATACGGCTGGACCATCGCCCGCATGCGCTCGGAAAGCTCCGCCATGGCTACCTCCCCGCCTTCGTCGCGTCGGCGCCGGCGGCCACGGTCTCGGGCGCGTCGCCCGGCCATGCGACGGCGGTCAGGTCGACCGCGGCCAGCGCCTCGGTGCTCACGGCGTCGGTGCCCTCCTCGAGCGCGCGGCGGCGAAGACCGGCCGACAGCGCGTGCGCCCACAGGCCTTCCGCCTCCGCCATGCGCTGCGTCGCCGGCGCGTCGGCCAAAAGGCCGGCGGGCGTGTAGCAGATGACCGACGAGCGCTTGACGAAGTCGTCCACGGACAGCGGGTTGGAGAACGCCGCCGTACCGCCGGTGGGAAGCGTGTGATTGGGCCCGGCGACGTAATCGCCGAGCGGCTCGGAGCTCCATGCGCCCACGAAGATGGCGCCGGCGTTGCGGATGGAGCCGAGCAGCCCCAGCGCATCGGCGCAGTGCAGCTCGAGGTGCTCCGGCGCGATGGTGTTCACCGCCGCGACGGCCGCCTCCATGTCCGGAGCGATGACCACCATGCCCTGGTCGTCCAGCGAGGCGCGCGTGATCTCCTCGCGCGGGCTCGCCGGCAGCAGCACCTCGAGGGCGCGCGTGACGTCCGCGGCGAGCTGCGCGTCGCACGTCACCAGGTAGCAGGCGGCGAGCGGGTCGTGCTCCGCCTGGGCCATCAGGTCGGCGGCGACCACGGCGGGTTCGGCCGTGGCGTCCGCGAGCACGCACACCTCGGAGGGACCGGCGACCATGTCGATGCCGACGTCGCCCGAGACCAAGCGCTTCGCCGCGGCGACGTAGGCGTTGCCCGGTCCGGTGATCTTTTCCACGCGCGGGATAGATTCGGTGCCGTAGGCGAGCGCCGCGATCGCCTGGGCGCCGCCCACGGTGTAGATCTCGTCCACGCCGCCGATCTTGGCCGCCGCCAGCGTATACGGCGAGATGGGACATGCGCCTGGCTCGGACGCACGCTGCGGCGGAGTGACCATGACGACGCGCTCGACGCTCGCCACCTTGGCGGGGATGGCGTTCATGAGCACGGTGGAGGGATACTGCGCGCGGCCGCCCGGCACGTAGATGCCCGCCGCCGCGACCGGGGTCACCTTGACGCCGAGCATGGTCCCGTCGGCGCGCGTGGTGAACCACGACTGCTCGACCTCGCGCTCATGGAAATCGCGGATCTGCGCCGCGGCCTTCTCGAGCGCCGCGATGAACGACGGATCGAGCTGGTCGAGGGCGGCATCGACCTGCTCGGGCGCCATGCGGAAACACGCGACGTCGACGCCGTCGAAGTCGCAGCAGTAGCGGCGAAGGGCCGCGTCGCCCTCGGCGCGCACCGCATCGATGATCTGCTGCGCCGCGGCGGTGATATCCGCCGGCAGCACGCCCTCGCGCGTGAGCATCGAGGCGTCGAGGCGCTCACCGGAAGCCAAGGTGACGGTCTTCATGGGCTTCTCTCCTTAAAGCCACCGGCGGAGCCGGCGGCGAATCAGCTGGAAAGGGCGCACGGCCATGCGACCGTGCGCCCGCGGGTATGCGCTATGACTTTATCACGATAAAGTTCCTCCCACAACGCGGGAGAACGTATGTCATGCGTTGGTTACGAACGACTACGCCTTTCGCAGGGCCGCCAGACGCGCCGCAAGCTCCCTCACGCGGGCATCGATGCGCGCGCGGCCCGGGTTCACAAAGAACCGCGCCGTGCACTCCATGATCTCGCCGGTGATGACCAGGTCGTTTTCGCGCAGGGTGGTGCCCGTCGCCGTGATGTCCACGATGCGGTCGGTCATGCCCACGATCGGACCGAGCTCGATGTTGCCGTGCAGCGACACGATGTCGGCGTTGATGCCGCGGCTCGCGTACCACGCGCCCGCGATGCGCGGATACTTTGTCGCCACGCGCAGGCTGCCGCGCCGCGCGTAGGCGCGCTCGGCGGCACCGGCGGCAGCGGCGGGCTCCGCCTCGATGAAGCGGCAGGCGCCGAAGCCCAGGTCCACGAGCTGCAGCAGGTTCATATCCGCCTCGATGAGCGAGTCGCGCCCGCAGATGCCGCAGTCGGCACCACCGCACGCCACGAACGCCGGGGCGTCGGTGGGTCGCACGATGATGAACTCCACCTCGCCGATCGAGTTCGGCCCTTCGCGCAGGTCGCGGGAACGGAAGATGAGATGCCTGCCCGGGTCGCGAAGCGGGGACACGTCGAGCCCCGCCTCCTCGAGCACGCGCAGCGCGTCGACATTGAGCGAGCCCTTGGGCACGGCGATGCGCAGGGGCGCGGCCATGTCGCGCACGACGGCGCTGTCCCCTCCCGCCGCCGGAACGGCGACGCCATCGTCGCCCTCGCCGTCGATCGGCCTCACGATCTCCAGCCGCTCGAGCGAGAAGGCGAAGCCCGCCGCCGGCACATGGTCCGCCCCGGCGACGGCGCCGTCGAGCACGCGGTCGTAGCGGCCACCCGAACCCACGGAATCGGGCATTCCCGCAGCGTAGATCTTGAACACCAATCCGGTGTAGTAATCGAACGAGCTCATGATCGAGAAGTCGAAGGCGAGGCGCTCGGCGACATCCAGCCCTTCCTGCGCAAGCGAGGCGTACAGCGCGCGCAGCTCGTCGACCGTGCCGGCACCGACGCCCGCCTCGCCCAGCAGGGAGTCCACACGGTCGAGCACCTCGAGGCCGCCGTGCAGCCGCGGCAGCTCGCAGATCGCGCGCTTGACCGCAGGCGCCTCGTCGCTCGCGCGAACCTCGTCGTCCAGATCGACCAGGTTGTTCACGTGGACCAACGCGAGCACGCGCTCGGCCAGCGCACGGTCCGAGCAGCGCGCCAAGAGCTCCTGGAAGGGCCGCACGCTGCCGCAGACGAGACGCCACGACGGCAGACCGAGCGCCAGCGTGGCCTCCACGGCGATCGAGACGATCTCGGTGTCGCCCGCGACGCCGCCCTCGCCGATCAGCTCGTAGCCGAGCTGGGTGAACTGGCGCGACGTACCGGAGTTGCGCGCGGCGCCGCGCACCACGGGCGCCTCGTAGCGCAGGCGGAGCGGCAGGTCGGCCGCGCGCATCCGCGACGACACGAGGCGCACGATCGGCAACGTGTTGTCGGGACGGACCATGAGGAAGCGCCCGTCGTCGTCGAACAGCTTGAACGGCGAATCGGTCAGACGGCCGCCGCCCTCCAGGGCGGCACGGCTCTCGAGCAGCGGGGTCTCGACCGGCAGGTACCCATGGGCCTTGAGGCGGTCCTTCACCGTGAGCGCGATGTCCTCGCGCGCCTGCGCCTCTTCGGGCAGGATGTCCCTGAATCCCCACGGTGTGGTGGTCATGGCAAAGCCCCTTTCGTCGGCCGCTCGCTCGGATATGCGCGGTCGTCCCCGATGTCCCATTTTCTCCTGTCCCTTTTGGGACATCGTGCGTCCCGGGACAGGTATTGCGGTACTTTAGCACACTGGAGTGCAGCCGTATGTCAGCGGCATGCAAAAAGCGCCCCGGATCGCTCCGGAGCGCTTTTCGTCAGCCTGATATGAGACCGAGCGACTACTCGTTGTCGCCGGCGGTCATCTGGGTCGCGGAGAGCTCGGCGTCGGTCGCGGCGGCGGCGTCGGGCCAGACCCAGTTGGTGAAGTCGGGGTGATCGAAGCCCTCGTCCACGGCGAAGTGGAACGCCTCCTCGCGGAAGTCCTCCCACGCATCGATCTGGTCGGCGAACTTGTCGCCGTCGACCAGGCGCAGCGCGTCGGCAGCCAGGGCCCAACGGTCCATGTTGTTGAGGCGCAGCATGTCGAACGGGGTGGTCGTGGAGCCCTTCTCCTCGTAGCCGTGCACGCGGAAGGACTTGACGCCCGGGCGATCCCACAGGACGCGGTGGATGGTGCCCTCGTAAGCGTGGAAGCAGAACAGCACCGGCTTGTCGCCGTCGCCGAAGAACTCGCAGAAGCGCTCGTCGGAGATGGCCTGATCGTTGTCGGCGAGGCTCTGGATCTTGAGCAGGTCGACGACGTTCACGAACCACACCTTGACACCGAGCTTCTTCAGCAGGTCGGTCGCGGCCAGGGCCTCCATGGTGGGCACGTCGCCGCAGGAGGCGATCACCAGGTCGGCATCCTCGAGGCTGTCAGCGGTGCTGGCCCAATCCCAGACGGCCAGACCCTCCTCGAGCTCGGCCTTGGCCTCGTCGACGGTGATGAAGGTCGGGGCGGGCTGCTTGCCGCAGAAGATGGCGTTCACGCAGTTGGTGGACTGGTAGGCGCGCTCGGCCACGGCAAGGGCCATGTTGGCGTCGCACGGATAGTAGGCGTTCACGATGTGCGTGTCGTTTGCCTTGTTGAGCAGCAGGTCGATGAAGCCGGGGTCCTGGTGCGAGAAGCCGTTGTGGTCCTGACGCCACACGTGGCTGGTCAGCAGGATGTTGAGGCCGGCGATCGGCTCGCGCCACGGGATCTCGCGCACGGTGGCCTCGAGCCACTTGCAGTGCTGGTTGACCATGGAGTCGACCACGTGCACGAAGCTCTCGTAGGTGCTCCACACGCCATGGCGGCCGGTGAGCAGGTAGGCCTCGAGGAAGCCCTCGCACTGATGCTCGGAGAGCTGCTCGATGACCTTGCCGGAGGTGGCCAGCAGCTCATCGTTGTCGGCGTCGGCGTGGTAGCCGGCCTCCCACTGCTTCTTGGTCACCTTGTAGGCGTCCTGCAGGCGGTTCGACGCGGTCTCGTCCGGGCCGAAGATGCGGAAGTCGTCGTTGGCGGCCAGCACGTCGGCGGTGTAGGCGCCGAAGACGCGGGCGGCCTCGGTGGAGCCCCAACCGTGACCCTTCTCGGCGACCGGCACCTCATGGGCGTGGATGTCGGGCAGCACGAGGTCGCGACGGATCTTACCGCCGTTGGCGTTGGGGTTGGCGCCGATGCGCAGATCGCCGGCGGGCATGAAGGCGGTCACCTCGGGACGGACCTGACCCTCGGGCGTGAAGAGCTCCTCGGGGTTGTAGGAGCGCAGCCAGGCGCGCAGGACGCGGAAGTGCTCGTGGGTGTCCTTGGCGCTCGCCAGCGGCACCTGGTGGGCACGCCAGGAGTCCTCGGTCTTCTTGCCGTCGATGTGCTTGGGGCACGTCCAGCCCTTGGGCGTGCGGAAGATGATCATCGGGTAGACGGGACGGGTCTCGACGCCGGTCTCGGCCTTGACCTTGATGTCGCAGATCTCGTCGAAGACCTCCTCGAGCAAGTTGGCGAAGCGGGCGTGGATCGACATGTGCGGCTCGTTGTCGAAGCCGGCCATGAAGAAGTGCGGCTTGTAGCCCATGCCCTCGAAGAACTTGGTGAGCTCCTCGTCGGAGATACGGGCGAGGATGGTCGGGTTGGCGATCTTATAGCCGTTGAGGTGCAGGATCGGCAGCACGATACCGTCGGTCTTGGGGTTCACGAGCTTGTTGGACTGCCAAGAGGTGGCAAGCGCCGCGGTCTCGGCCTCGCCGTCGCCCACCACGGCGACCGCGAGCAGGCTCGGGTTGTCCATGACGGCGCCGAAGGCGTGGGACAGGGTGTAGCCGAGCTCGCCGCCCTCGTGGATGGAGCCGGGGGTCTCGGGAGCGAAGTGGCTGGGGATGCCGCCGGGATAGGAGAACTGGCGGAAGAACTTCTGCAGACCGGCCTCGTCATCGGTGATGTCGGGGCGGATCTCACGGTAGGTACCGTCGAGGAGGGACTGCGCGGTGCCGGCCGGGCCGCCGTGACCGGGGCCCATGAGGAACACGGTGTTCTGCTGGTGATCGGCGATGAGGCGGTTCACGTGGCCGAACAGGAAGTTGATGCCCGGGGTGGTGCCCCAGTGGCCGACGAGGCGGTGCTTGACGTCGGGACGACCGAAGTCGCGGGTCTCGCCGGTCTTCTCGTCAACCCAGTCCTTCTTCATGAGCGGGTTGGAACGCAGATAGATCTGGCCGACGGAGAGGTAGTTGGCGCAGCGCCAATACTTCTCGACACCGGCGAGAGACTCGGCACTCACGGGAGTGTTGAGCTTCTTCCACGGAGTTCCGATCACGGGGTTGGACATGTGCTCCTCCTTTTCATCACGCCGAGCGGTATGCCAGGCGATTCAGCACGAAGATCGATGCGGACAGGTGCGAACCGACAGTAGCGAGGCGCAGGCAGGGGTTCCGCGCCTCTTGGTACCGTCCGGGTTTGGGGTGTGGTCGGACCCTCCGGTGCGCACCTGTCACGAGCATCAGCTTACAGTATAAGTGGTAAAACGTTTTAGCATCGTGAAAAAACGTTTTATCTTCGGGAAAAGTTTTGGTTATCGCTCGGTAAGGGACGATCGTGCGGGACGCATACGCCGAGTCGAAGCGGGCCCGCACCCATCCCGGGACCTCCTACACGGTTAATTAACTGGGATTTTACAATTGCCGCGGCCGGCTGTGGCGCGCGGCGGTGATCCAAGGCTCCCGCACGGGGCGTTCAACCGTCCGTTCACCGGATGCACACCTGTTGCCGTTCGCGGCCGAATACCTACCGTTTGCGGCAGACGGACAAAGCGGAAATCGTCGACGATATAGAGCG
Organism: Collinsella tanakaei; assembly: GCF_021531055.1. Lineage (GTDB taxonomy): Bacteria > Actinomycetota > Coriobacteriia > Coriobacteriales > Coriobacteriaceae > Collinsella > Collinsella tanakaei_B. The sequence goes on along the minus strand of NZ_JADYTL010000007.1, from coordinate 42,538 downwards.
GCTGCGCGCCGAATCAGCGCGCGCCGGCGCCTTGGCGCTCAGCGAGCGGTGCCACGCTCTCCTTGATGACGAGGTGCGGCTTGAGCACGCGCTCCACCGGATCGCTCGACGGGTTCGCCAGGCGGCGCATCATCAGGCCCACCGCATGGTGGGACAGCTCGCCGACGTTCTGCTCAATCGAGGTCAGCGACGGCTCGAACAGGGCGTCCGCCGCGCTGTTGTCGTAGCTCACGAGCGAGTAGTCGTCCGGCACGTGCTTACCCATCTCGTGCAAGCGCTTGAGCAGGCCGAGCGTGATGTTGTCCGAACTCGCAAACACCGCGGTCGCGTCGGAGGCGACCACCTCGGTCGCCGCCTCGTAGGCGCTCGAGATGTAGTACTCGCTCTCCACGACCAGCGAGAGGTCGGGCTCCATGCCCATCTCGCGCAGCGCGCGCAGGTAGCCACGCAGGCGCTTGCGGCCGGTGACGGTCTTGGCCGCGTTCACCATGCACGAGATGCGACGATGCCCCTGCTGGAGCAGATAGCGCGTGGCCATGTAGCCTCCCAGCTCGTGGTCGAACATGACCTTGTCGCACGACAGCTCGTCCATCACGCGGTCGACCATGACGTAGGGGATGGTGAGGTTCGACAGCTCGTCGAACAGGGCGCGATCGTCGGGCGCCTCGTCGCTGACGACGAGGAAGATGCCGTCGACGCCGCGTGTCACGAGCAGGTTGAGCAGCTCGAGGTCGTTTTCGGCCAAGCCGTCGGAATTGGTGATGAACAGCGCGTAGCCCTCGGCGCGGCAGCGCTGCTCGAGGTTTTTGGCCAGCGACGAGAAGAAGCGGCTCTCGATGTTGGGAACGATCAGGCCAAGCGTCTTGGACTGCTGCGTGACCAGGCTGCGGGCGATCTGGTTGGGGATGTAGTGCTCGCGCGCCGCGACTTCTTTGATGCGGCGGCGGTTCTCCTCGGAGATACGGCAGGGCCGGTTGTTGAGCACGAGCGACACGGACGCGGGCGACAGACCCACCTCCCGCGCGATCTGCTTCAATGTCACCTTGTTGGCCACGACGACGCTCCTTTGTATCGTTCGCTGTGCCGGAGAGCATCTGATTGGAACTTATACCACGATACGCGCTCTTTATAATAGCGAGCGCCCGTTCCTTCACACGGGCGAAACTACGCACCCCGCTTCGTCCATCATGACACAAGGCGGATTTCGGGCCAATGTCAAAGACATTTGATAGACGACGCGAGCGGCGGCCGCCATACTTGGTTCGTGGAACACGAGCTGGGGGCGTCCATGAACAGAAATACGCGTGAATTCGAATACGACAAGGCGACGATCGGAGCCCGCATTCGCGATGTGCGCACGAAACGCGGTGTATCCCAAGAGGCCCTCGCCGAAGCGCTTCACGTGTCACGGCAAACGGTATCAAATTGGGAACGGGGTAAAACCCTGATCGACGTGCAGAGTCTCGCCGAGATGGCCCGCGCGCTCGAGACAACGCTGCCCGAACTGCTGGGAGAACCCGAGATGCGGCGCATGGTCGAGCGCGGCGGCGACACCCGTCGCGAGCTTATGACGATCTACGTAGGGCTTTCCCTATTCGTGCCCGCGGTAATCCTGCTCGAATTCATGCACGGGACAGCAGCGTCCCTTTGGTTCGCGTGCGCTCTGATACCGCCGGCGATTTGGTTTTCGTGGCGAGCCTTTGCGGTGGAGCGCGACCTTGGACTGCGGTGCGCGCGAGAGGTTGCCGAGTATATCGAGCGCGGAACGTTGCCGAAGCACTCCGGGCGCCCACGGTCGTTCGCGGCATATATCGCCCTGGGCATCGGACTATGGCTTTTCCTAGAGTTCATCTTGGGATTGCTTTCGTAATTGCGACATCTCGAAACGAGCGCGCGCCCGCTATTCATTATTTGGCGGAATACACCCGGAATATGCATCGTTAAACCCAACTTAACCGGACGGGAAACTTCGTTTTGGGGCAAGTGGTCATCAACGAACGATTCCTGACAGGATGGAGGCGCTCACCCACGAGCGCCTCATCGGGATCGTCAGTCGATATAATATGAATTGATATCTTATATTGCATTTTGCGAATCGCCGCGCAGCCGGCAGCCGAACCTCGCGAAAGCATATTGCTTGCCGCCAGCTCAACCACCCTGAATATCGCCATCCGTCAGCCTGCGATGACAGTAATCGTCCATGCGTGACCAAAAGCAAACTCTCAAGCAAGGAAAAAGGCACCCCGAGCCAAAATGATGCCTACGAGGAGACTAGCGATGCGAATGTCGGCGACCCGAGTCCGCGGGCAGGCGCACAAACCAGAAACGGCGCCGCAGCAGCGACGCCGTCTTGTTCCCTGGTGCCCCCGGGCGGATTCGCGTCCGGCTGCGCCGTCCGCAGCTTCGGGCGCTCGCGCGCCCTCGCACGCTCGCTGGCAAACGCTCACGCGTTTGCACAGCCTCGCGACCCCAGCGGGTTCGAATCCGCCGCGAGCCGTACAAACGAGAAACGGCGCCGCAGCAGCGACGCCGTCTTGTTCCCTGGTGCCCCCGGGCGGATTCGAACCGTCGACACCCGCTTTAGGAGAGCGGTGCTCTATCCCCTGAGCTACGGAGGCAAGTAGTGAGCATTCTAGCAGAACGCCCATCGGCCCATCGGCCCGATGCGAATCTCCACGCCTTAGAGCAGGCGATCCGCCGCGTCCTTCTTGGCGCGCACCGCACACACCGCGGCGATCAGCGCCACGACCGCGTACGCGATGTTGTACACGGGAGAGCCGGAACCGCCCGTCAGGACCAGCACCACACCGGCGACGTTGACGAGCATGATGATGACGCACAGCACGATGAACGTACCGAGCTTCGCCGGGTTATTCGCACCGAGTGCGCCGGAGATGCCGGCGATCAGGTAGAACACGCCGGTCGCGATCATGATGATGCCGGCGGTCTGTGCCGAGGCGGCACCGCCGTCGGCAGCATCGAGCGATCCGGCGTTCATGAACATCACGGCGCCGAAGATGACGGACAACACGCCCAGCACGAGCATGATGAGCGCGATGACCTTGACGGTCTTGCACAACGAGGACATGGGTCTCCTTCCCTGATGCGACGCGACGACACGCGCGACGCAATCGGATTCGAACGAATCAACTCAATTATAGTAGCCTGCTGCAGCCGCCCATGCGGCGGTAACCCGCCATCTATCCCCACGGATCGCGCTCGAACAGCGGCTCCGGATCGGGACGCCGATCGGAATAGGGGTCGTACCCGTCATCGTCCTCGTTCTCCGCACGGATAAACGGATCGTCCGGCAGCGTTGCGCGACGCTGCGCCGCCGCACGGTCCTTCTCCTCCGGTCGAGCCATGGCGGCCCCCTCTCGTTCAAAGAACATGTCCCAAAAGGGGGCTGGCCCCTTTTGGGACATTGTACTGGGAAAATAGTGCCTGTCCCTATTTTCCCGCTATTCGGGGATCTCGTAGGTCGGGGCCGGGCCCGTGGCGTCGGACGCCACGAAGAACCTGCCGTCGGTGTCGACGTCGACCGTGATCTGGTCGCCCTCGCGCACGCGACCGTCGATGATGGCCTCGGCGATGGTGTCCACGACCTCCGTCTGGATCAGGCGCTTGAGCGGACGCGCGCCGAAGACCGGGTCGAGGCCGCCCACGGCGAGCATCTGCTTGGCGCTCGGCGTGATGTCGAGCGTCATGCGCTCCTTGGCAAGGCGCGCGCGGACGTCGGCGAGCTGGATGTCGACGATCTTGTCGATCTGCGCCATGCCGAGCGGGTGGAACACGACGATGTCGTCGATACGGTTCAGGAACTCGGGCCTGAACGTCTGGCGCATAGCCTCGTCGACCTCGCGCTTCATGGCCTCGTCGTCCTTGCCGGAGAGCTCCGCGATGGCGTTGGAGCCCACATTCGACGTCATGATGATGATCGTGTTCTTGAAGCTCACCACGCGGCCCTGGCCGTCGGTCAGGCGTCCGTCGTCGAGCACCTGCAGCAGGATGTTGAACACGTCGGGGTGCGCCTTCTCCATCTCGTCGAGCAGGATGACGCTGTACGGACGACGGCGCACGGCCTCGGTGAGCTGGCCGCCCTCGTCGTAGCCCACGTATCCCGGAGGCGCGCCGATCAGGCGCTGGACGCTGAACTTCTCCATGTACTCGGACATGTCGATGCGCACGAGCGCGCGCTCATCGTCGAACAAGCACGTCGCGAGCGCCTTGGCGAGTTCGGTTTTGCCCACACCGGTGGGGCCGAGGAAGAAGAAGCTACCGATGGGCTTGTCGGGATCGGCCAGGCCTGCGCGGCTGCGGCGCACGGCCGCGGCGACGGCACGCACCGCCTCGTCCTGGCCGATGACGCGCTTGTGCAGGTCGCCCTCCAGGTCGCGGAGCTTCTCGATCTCGCCCTGCATCATCTTGGACACCGGCACGCCGGTCCACGCGGAGACGACCTCGGCGATCTCGTCGGAGGTCACCTGCTCCTGCAGGCCGCCCTCGGTCTTTTGCGCCTCGATCTCGGCCTCGCCGTCACGCACCTGCTGCTCCAGGCTCGGAATCACCGAGAAGCGCAGCTCCGAGGCGCGGGCGAGGTCACCGTCGCGCGTCGCACGCTCCTCCTCGCTCTTGGCCTGGTCGAGCTGGGCCTTCAGATCCTGCACGCGGTCGATGGCGTTCTTCTGGTTGAGCCAACCGGCCTTCTGGACGTTCAGCTTCTCCTGGACCTCGGCGATCTCCTGGCGCAGGGCCTCCAGACGCTCGGCGGAGGCCTCGTCGGTCTCCTTCATGAGCGCCTGCTCCTCGATCTGCATCTGCGTGAGCTTGCGCTGCGTCTGGTCGATCTCGACCGGCATGGAGTCGAGCTCCATGCGCAGACGGGACGCGGCCTCGTCCACCAGGTCGATGGCCTTGTCAGGCAGGAAGCGGTCGGCGATGTAGCGGTCGGACAGGTCCGCCGCGGCCACAAGAGCACCGTCGGTGATATGCACGCCGTGGTAGATCTCGTACTTCTCCTTCAGGCCACGCAGGATGGAGATGGTGTCCTCAACGGAGGGCTCCCCCACCATGACCGTCTGGAAACGACGGGCGAGCGCGGCGTCCTTCTCGATGTACTTGCGGTACTCGTCGAGCGTGGTCGCGCCGATGGCGTGCAGGTCGCCGCGGGCGAGCGCCGGCTTGAGGATGTTGCCGGCGTCCATGGAGCCCTCGGTGGCACCTGCACCCACGATGGTGTGCAGCTCGTCGATGAACAGGATGACGCGGCCCTCGGACTTCTCGACTTCCTTCAGCACGGCCTTCAGGCGATCCTCGAACTCGCCGCGGTACTTGGCGCCGGCCACAAGGGCGCTCATGTCGAGCTCGATGAGGTCGCGGTCCTTGAGCGTGCTGGGCACGTCGCCGGCCACGATGCGCTGGGCGATGCCCTCGACGATGGCGGTCTTGCCCACGCCGGGCTCGCCGATGAGCACGGGGTTGTTCTTCGTACGGCGCGAGAGCACCTGGATGGTGCGACGGATCTCGTCGGTACGGCCGATGACCGGGTCGAGCTTACCGGCGCGCGCGAGGTCGCAGATGTTGCGGCCGTACTGCTCCAGCGCCTCGAACTGCGTCTTGTCCTCGGCGGTCTTGACGCGGTCGTCACCGCGGAGCTCCTGGTAGACCTCCTCGATGCGCTCGGGCGTGACGCCGGCGGCCTTGAGGACCTGGCCGGCGGCGCCCTTGTCCTCGGCGAGCGCCATGAGCAGGTGCTCGGTCACCACGAAGTTGTCCTGCATCTTGGTGGCGCGCTTCTCGGCGCGTTCGAGCGTACGCACGAGGTCACGCGACAGGCCCATCTCGGCGCCGTCGCCGGAGACCTTCGGGGCGTGCTCGATGGCCTCGGCCGCGGCGTGCGAAAGCTGCGTCGGGTCGGCGCCGATGCGCTCGATGATGACGGAGATGTTGCGCTCACCGCCCGTGAGCAGCGCGGACAGCAGGTGGATGGGCTCCACCGCGCCTGCCTGCGCATCGCTCGCGATGCCGATGGCCGCCTGCAGCGCCTCGCGCGACGTCACGGCCAGTTTCTCGATTCTCATATGCCTCACCTCTCCTGCGGTGGGAAATTAGGGACAGGCACTTTTTTCCCACGCGGTCTGTCTGCCGCCCTGCGGGACGGCATTCGTCTGTTCGAGAGGTATTGTTTCCTATTTTTGCAGCAGCTATACCAAAATCTAAGTCTCCATATATAAGATTTTCTAAGTGCAACAAGTTTGTACCTAGCACCATCTTGTCGCGTCGGCGACTCCTGTTTCAGGTATTATTACATTGTAATAGATTCTATTACGGAGGAACCATGGGCACTTTTATCACCGTCAGCGCTCGTATCGATAGCAACACGAAACAGCAGGCAGATGCCATTCTCCGCACGTTAGGGCTCAGCCCCTCCGCTGCGATTGCCGCCCTCTACGCCCAGATCGTCTTGAATAAAGGCCTCCCCTTTGCCGTTCAGATGCCGCAGACCTCACAGGATACGCTTCCCCTCGGACGCATCAAGCGTGTCGTCTCGGATGCCGCACGCCGTTACGGCGTCGATCGCGCATGGCTATTCGGCTCTTACGCCCGCGGCGTGGCAAAGCCGGACAGCGATGTCGACATCCTCATCGATAAGGGCTCCATGCGGGGACTTGCGCTGGGCGGCTTTCTCGATGAGCTTGAGCACGAGCTCCAAGCGGCAGTCGATGTTGTAACCTTGGATTCCCTTGACGAGGATTTTCGCCAGAACATCCAACAGGATCAGGTGCTGCTCTATGAACGATAAAGAACGAAACGCGCTCAAGCAGATTCTCAGATATTGCCGTAAAACCGAAGACGTCAGGGCGAGATTCTTCCCCACACGCGAGCAGTTCGATGAGGAGGAGCTCTACCGCGACGGATGCGCATTCTACATCCAGCAGATGGGAGAATTCGTCAACGACCTGTCAGACGAGTTTATCGAACAGCACGACGACATCGCCTGGCACGAGATACGCGGGTTCCGGAACATCATCGCGCACGCCTACGCCAGTGTAGACACCGATATCCTCTGGGAGAGCATCACCGAGGGCCTGCCGCCCCTGAAGGAGTTCTGCGAGCGTCAACTCAAGTCAAGCTGACCGACAGGATGGTGCCGGGTGCAACCTTGTCGCCCATGTCATCTCGAGTGACGCGGTCGCGGCGCCCAGACCAAAAGCGACCCACCCTTATTGGCCGCATTCGTTTGCTATGGGAGCGCAAGCGTGAGCTCCACAGCGCCCGACCCGAGCGCCTCCTCCCAGCCCGCGAGGTCGTCCACCCGGGCCAAGCGTGTGTAGCTCCACGTGTTCTCACCGTAGAAACACACGATCTGATCGTCCTGGTACAGGACGATATCGCCGGGAGCAGTCGTGATGCGCTCGTTCTCCACAGGAAGCGAGAACCCCAGGTCGCCAACTTTCTCGAACCCCGCATAGTCGCTCAAGCCAACCGTCAACGGCCCGCCCGAAAGTATCTCGGCGAGTTTTGACGCCGCCGTGTTGTCCGCAAGCGTCGCCACGAAGGGCACACCGTTGACCGTCACCGTGATCTGCACGGCTTCCCCTTTCGTACCTGCATCCGTCTCGATGCCCACCGTGCTCCCGCGCGATGGCGCCCGCCATATCCGACAGGCTTTCCGTCGTCGGCGTCTCCGAATCGCCGCATCCGGTCAGACCGGATGCGGCGAAAGCAAGCGCTACAACAAGGGTCCTGCGGGCGAGCGTCGGCGAACCAATCCGACACGACAAGTTTGCACCTGGCACCATCTTGCCAGTTAGTGCCAGGTACAAACTTGTCGCTAGGCGAGGTATTGCTCGAAGAACGCTTGGAGCTTGTCCCAGGGGATGGCGTTCTTGCCGCCGCCGTCGTAGAGGTCGGTATGGACCGCGCCCGGTACGAGCACGAGTTCCTTGTTGTCACCCTTGAGCTGCGCGAACGCGTCCTTACCCATGTAGCAGGAGTGCGCGGCGTCGCCGTGGAGCACCATGACGGCGGTCTCGATCTCGTCCGCGTAGGCAAGAATCGGCTGGTTGAGGAAGCTCTGGGTGCCGATTGCGTTCCAGCCGTCGTTGGAGTTGAGCGAGCGCGGATGGTAGCCGCGCGGCGTCTTGTAGTAGTCGTAGTAATCCTTGACGAAGAACGGGGCGTCCTCCGGCAGCGGGTCGACGACGCCGCCGGCACGGCCATAGGTGCCTGCGGCGTAGTCATGTGTGCGCTGCTCGGCGAGGGCGCGACGCTGAGCCTGACGTGCCTCGGCGCTGTCGGCCTCGTCGAAATAACCCTTGGCGTTGATACGCGACATGTCGTACATCGTGGAAGCGACCGTCGCGTGGATGCGCGGATCGAGGGCCGCGGCGTTGATGGCCATGCCGCCCCAACCGCAGATGCCGACGATGCCGATACGCTCGGGGTCAACGTCGTCGCGACAGCTCAGGTAGTCGACAGCGGCAAGGAAATCCTCGGTGTTGATATCGGGACTCGCCATGTAGCGCGGCTCTCCACCCGACTCGCCGGTGAACGACGGGTCGAAGGCGATGGCCAGGAAACCCCGCTCGGCCATGGTCTGGGCGTACAGGCCGGCGCACTGCTCCTTCACCGCTCCGAAAGGCCCGCACACGGCGATGGCGGCAAGCTTTGCGTCGACCGGCGCGCGCTTCGGCTTGTAGAGATCGGCCGCCAGCGTGATGCCGTAGCGATTATGGAAGATCGCCTTACTGTGGTCGACGTACTCGGACTGCGGAAACGTCTTGTCCCATTCCTGCGTCAACGTAAGCTCTGCGTTCTGCATCTGCGCCCCTTCCTGCGACGATATCGGCTCATCCCCATTGTCGGAGCGCGAGGCTGGCATTTCAAATGCCTATGTTTAATAGCGTTTCATGCTGAACTTGCATAGCATGCACGAACCAGCCGTCGCGACAAGTTTGCGACAAATTTGTGCCTGGCACTAACTTGTCCACGCGCCCATCGAACATGACAAGTTTGTACCTGGCACCACCTTGTCTGGCACCACCTTGTCGGCACGACCTTGTCACGTCTGGCGTTTTTTCTCATGTTGATGCAAGGATTCGGCGGCTTCGTTCGTTTCTGTTGTGAAGGGAACCTTCGCAAGCACATCGACGGAAAGGACGATCGATCATGAAGAAGAGCACGAAAGTCACCATCGTCACCACCTTGGGAGCCGTCGCGCTAGGCGCGACCATCTTCGGCGCCGTCCCCGCAATGGCCGCCGGCAATGCGGGCGGCCGTGGCGGCAGCCTTCAGGACGGGCTCTGCCAAGCCGCGAGCACCATGTGTTCGACAATCACAGCCGCAGACGATTCGGCCACATGCGTCAGATTCTCAGATACCGACAACGACGGCGTCTGCGACACCTGCGGAACCGACAACCATCCGCACAACGGCTGCGGCAGCCGCTATGTTGACGCCGACGGCGATGGGGTGTGCGACAATTACGGAACCGTCCGCACCGGACATGGATCGTGCTATGTGGATACCGACGGTGACGGCGTCTGCGACAACCGCGGCAACGGGACGGGCAACGGATACGGATCCGGCGCACGCGACGGAGCGGGCAGCCACCACGGTTGCAACGCCAGCAGCAACGGCGGCCACCATGGCTGTGGACGTCACGGCCATTGCTAGCCATCGGAGCGCATCGAGAACGCCGGCTACGACAGGAACGCACCCGTGTAGGATGACATCGCAAGGCAGCTGAAGGAGGGCACGTGCGCGCAAGCACCGATATCGAGCGGGCGATGGCCGCCCATGGCGACGCGGTGTGGCGCGCGTGCCTCCTGTATCTACAGCCCACCGACGCCGAGGACGTCTTCCAGGACGTCTTTCTCAAATTCGCCCTGCACGACGCTCCGTTCAACGGCGATTCGCACGAAAAGGCGTGGCTGCTGCGCGTCGCCATCAACGCCTGCAAGGATGTCCTCAAAAGCGCGCGCACCAAGAACGCCTCGGTCGAGGAGCTCACCGAGGAGGGCCGCGAGGGGGAACTCGGCGCCGAGAGCGATGACGCGGCGCTCGGCCTGCGCGAGATCCTCGACGCCATGGATGCGCTGGGCGACCCGCCGAAAACGCAACTGTACCTCGCCCTCTACGAGGGCTACACCGCACGCGAGATCTCGCAGATGACCGGTATGCCGGAGGGCACCGTGTACTCATGGATCTCGCGCGGCAAAAAGCAGCTGAGGGAGGCCCTGTCATGACCGACAAGCTCGAACAGCGGATGCATGAGGCCTTCGATCAGGTGCATATGCCCGCCGGGCTCGCCGAACGCACGCTCGCACGCATCGAAGCCGAGCGGCAGGCGGAAGCGGCAGGCGAATCCACAGCCGGCCCCTCCCCCGTCGCAACCACGCCGTTTACCGTCATCGACGGCAAGACGGCACGCCGCACCGCGCGCACGCATCGTCGCGTGCCGCTCGTCGCCGCCTTGGCCGCCTGCCTGACGCTCGTGGCCTTGGGTATCGGTGGCGTGGCATGGGCGTGGCAGCCCTACGCCTACGTGGCGATCGACGTGAACCCCTCGATCGAGCTGGGCATCAATCGTTTTGACCGCGTGGCGAGCACGCGCGCCTACAACGATGACGGCGAGCGCGTACTCGCCGCGGCGGATGTGCAGGGCGACACGTACGAACAGGCGATGACCTCCATCGAACAGGCGCTGCAGGACTACCTCGACGATACCTCCGCCATCGAGGTCACCATCATCTGCGACGACCGCCATGCGGCGAGCCAGCTCGAAGACGTCGGCACGCGGTGCCTGGACGCATCGGGCGTGGGCCAGGTCCACTGCTCGCATGCGAGCGAGGAGGAGCACCACGCCGCAACGAGCGCCGGCATCGGCATCGGCAAGTACCGCGTGTGGCAGGAGCTTGTCGATGCGGGCGTGGACATCTCCGCCGACGAGGCGTCCGGCATGACCATGCGCGAGCTGCTCGATCTGGCCGAGACCGAGGGCGTCGACGGCGCACATCACAGCGAGAAGGGCCACCACGGCCAGGGCAGGGGCCATGATGCAAAATAACCCCAGGGGTTTTATTACACGAGGGGCACCGGGTGCCCCTCGTGTAATAAAACCCCTGGGGTTATTTTGCATCGGCGGGATCTAGGCCTCGGTGATATCGACACCGAAGAACTCGTTCGAAAGCTCGGACAGCGTGCCGTCCTCGCGCAGCGCCGCGATGGCATCGTTCATGGCTGCAAGCAGGCTCTCCGTGGCGGCCTCCTTGCGCAGGGGAAACGCGACATGCGTCGGCTCGTCGTTTTCCGCCGCGATCTTGAGATCCGCTTCCGGGTGCTGGTTCATGTAGTCGTAGAACACGACCTCGTCGTTGAGCGTCGCGTCGATACGACCGCTTTCGAGCAACTGGATGGTCTGGTTGAAGTCATCGACGCCCGTGTTGGTGGCGCCGTGGCTCTCGGCGAGGACAGCGTAGCTCGACCCCAGCGTATTGGCCGTCGTCTTGCCCGCAAGATCATCCATGCTCGCGATGTCCGAATCGCCGGTCGTGATCACCACGATGCGGTTGTACGCATACGGCTCGGTGAAGTCGTACTTCTCCTCACGCTCATCGGTGACGGACACGCCGTTGGCCATGGTGTCATACCGGCCCGAATCGAGGCCCGCGAGCAGGCCGTCCCACTCGCCCTCGGCAAACTCGGCCTCGACGCCCAAGCGCTCCGCGATGACGCGGGCGACCTCGATGTCGTACCCGGTCAGATCACCGGCCTCGTTATGGAACGTCCACGGACTCCACGTGCCCTCGGTGGCAAACGTCATGGCACCGCGCTCGGTGATCTGCGCGAGCAGGTCGCCGTCGCTCGACGCGGTTGCAGCGCCCCCCTCTCCCCGGCCGCCACCGCAGCCGGCAAGACCGAGCGTCGCCACACCGGCCGCAGCTGTCAGGAACCCGCGGCGCGAAATATCATGAGCAATCATATCGTTCTCCTCTCAAAGATGGGTCATTTGGGGACGTGTTCGTCCCAACCCTTTTTGGTTCATTTGGGGACGTGTTCGGTCCAACCCTTTTCATCCAACCCCTCTCAAAGACGGGCGGGTGGGTTGGATGGAACACGTCCCCATCCAACCCATTTTCACGTGGGAAAAAGGTGCCTGTCCCTATTTTCCCAAGCCTTCTCCTCCGACGGTGCGCAGGAAGGCGCGCACGCGGTCGTTGGCCGGATGGTCGAAAAACTCGCGGGCAGGCGCCGCAGCCACCACGATGCCGTCCTCCATGAACACCACGCGATCGGCGACGTTCTTCGCGAAGCCCATCTCATGCGTGACCACGAGCATGGTCATGCCGTCCTCGGCAAGCCGGCGCATGGAACCCAGCACCTCGACGGTCAGCTCGGGGTCGAGGGCGCTCGTGGGCTCGTCGAAGTAGATGATCTCCGGATCGGTCGCCATGGCGCGGGCGATGGCCACGCGCTGCTGCTGGCCGCCGGAAAGCTGCGCGGGGTAGGCGTCGGCACGGTCCGCCATACCGACGCGCTCCAAACAGCGGCGAGCGATTTCCTCCGCCTGGGCGCGCGGCATCTTGCGCGCCACGACCAGCCCCTCCATCACGTTGCCCAGCACCGTCCGATTGCGAAACAGGTTGTAGTTCTGGAACACGAAGGCCGTCCGGCGGCGCACCGCCGCCATCTCGCGCTTGGTCGCCCGCGCAAGGTCATAGCACTCGCCGCCGAATTCGAGCACGCCGGCATCGGCGCGCTCCAAAAAGTTCGCGCAGCGCAGCAGCGTGGTCTTACCGGATCCGGACGGACCCAGAATCGCCACGACCTCGCCGCGGCGCACGGTAAGGTCGATGCCGTGCAGAACCTCGGTTCCGTCGAACGTCTTGCGCACACCTTCAAGACGCAGCATATCCTCCGCCATCGTCTACCCCCTCGCCATGCCAAACGACGCGAGCCGCTTCTCGCCGATACCCTGCAACCAAGTGAGCACCGTGGAGAACAGCAGGTAGATGGCCGCAACCTCCAGGTACAGCGGCAGGGCCTCGTAGGTGCGCGACACGATCTGCTGCGTCGCCATGAGCATCTCGAGCACGGTGATGTTCGCGGCGAGCGAGGTATCCTTCACCAGCGCGATGAGCTCGTTGGAAAGCGGCGGGAACGCCGCACGCAACGCCTGCGGCAACAGGATGCGGCGCATGATCTGCATATAGCTCATGCCCACGCAATACCCCGCCTCAAGCTGCCCCGCCGGCACCGATTCCAGCGCGCCGCGGATGGTCTCGGCCGAATAGGCACCCGTATTGATGGAAAACACGATAATCGCCGTCGGGAACGGGTCGAGCACGATGCCGAAATCGGGCAGGCCGTAGAACACCACGTACAGCTGGACGAGCAACGGCGTGCCGCGGATGATCCAGATGTAGAAGCGCGCGAGCTGCGTGAGCACGGGCACCCGTGCGTACTGCACGAGCGCCACCGCGATGGCGATCGCGAGCGCGATGGCAAACGAGATGAGCGCCAACGGAATCGTGGCGGTCAGACCCGGAATGAGGATCTTGGAAAACGAGTCGAGCAGGATCTCTGCGACGCGGTCACTCATGGGAACCCTCCCCACCTTCCGACACGTCCACCGCACACGGCACGCACTCGCAGCTCACACGATGGAGCATATGGTCGATCGCATCGATGCCACGCTGGCTGGCATGCAGCTCGTCGAGCAGGCGCCGGCGCTCATCGAGCAGCATGCGCTTGGTCTCGCGGACGCGCCCCTCCTCGCACGAGCAGCGAGCCTTCGCAGCACGGACTTCGTCGCACGCGCAATCGCACAGGCAGCGCTCAAGGTCTTCGCTCAGTTCACCCATTGATGCCTCCTAACGTGAAACCATGGTACGCCGCACTCTTATCCATGTAAAAGACCTATAAGCTATAGCAAGGTATGCCCAGCAGCTATCGATGCAACATAACCCCAGGGGTTTTATTACGCACCCCCGCATCACCACGCCGTAAAATAACCCCAGGGGTTTTATTACATTTGGTTGTGGAACAATAGGGGGCGATGAACCGTCCTTCGAAAGGAAGCGCCCATGGCCACCACCGATACCGAACTGATCGATCTGCTCGCCCGCCTCTCGAACGCCAAGGCCCCGTCGGGCTTCGAGGACGAGGTCGTCGACATCGTCCGCGAGTTCTGCGACGGCTGGGCGACCGTCGAGGTCAACAGCCTGCTCGACGTCATCATCACGCCGGGCAACGTCTCGTCGGACAAGCCGACGCTCATGTTCGACGCGCACGGCGACGAGGTCGGCGGCATGGTCCAGTCGATCCACGCGGTCGGCACGATGAACTTCGTGGAGCTGGGACGCTTCGCCCCCAACACGCTCGCCGGCCAGGATGTCTGGGTGCGCACGACGCGCGGTGCGTGGACCCGCGGCGTCATCGGCGTCAAGCCGCCGCACTTCTGGGGCGCCGCCGAGCGCGCCGAAGGCACGGCGCCGCTGACGCTCGACGTGGGTGCCACGTCCAAGACGGACGCCATCGAGCGCTTCGGCATCGGTATCGGCGAGCCGATCGTGCCCGCGACCGATTTCACCTATGACGAGGCAACCGGCATCGCCATCGGCAAGGCGTTCGACTGCCGCGTCGGCGTCTGCGCGCTGCTGCTCGCCCTGCGTGAGCTCGCCACTCGCGACGACCTCCCCGTCAACGTCATCGGCTGCATCTCCGCGCAGGAGGAGATGGGCGAGCGCGGCGTGGGCGCGGCGGCGCGGCAGGTCAAGCCCGATGCCGCCTTCCTGTTCGAGGGCTGCCCCGCCGACGACACCTTCACCCCTGCCGACGAGATCCAGACGGCGCTTCGCCGGGGCCCCATGTTCCGCTACTTCGACCGTTGCATGATCACCAACCCGCGCTACCAGCGCTTTGTGCTGGGCGTCGCCGCGGCGTGCGACCTGCCCGCGCAGACCGCCGTGCGCACGGGCGGCGGCACGAACGGCGGCGTGCTCCATCAGCTCGACATCCCGAGCGTCGTGGCGGGCATCCCGTGCCGCTACATCCACGCGGGCACGGCCATCTGCGCGGTGGAGGACATTCGCACGGCGGCGCGCATGGGCATCGCCGTGGCCGAACGCCTCACCCCCGAGGTGCTCGCGTCGTTCTAAGTATCAACGCGTCCATGGAAAGCACGGCGCCCGATTTTGCCGTCTTCCGGCAAGGCGGACGCCGCGTCCTTACGTCGTGCGTCGGCTCGCGATGTCCTTCACACGCTCGAACTGCCGCATGACGTAGTCGTAGTTCTCCCTGCGATGCGGCAGGGTGCAGGCGGAACAGTCCTTGATGTCGCCGTCCTCGCCCACATAGCGGAAGTTGCCGCCGCACTCGGGACCCAAACAGTAGAGCGGGCAGAAGCAGAACAAGCAGTTGAGCTCGTCGGCCGGCATGTCGTGGCAGGGATAGAACTCGCATGCCGAATGGTTGAAGAACTTGTAATGCTCCGTCGCGGGAATGTCCATGGCGCCTCCGATGTCGTCGCGCCCATCGTAGCAGACATGGGATGTAAAATAACCCCTGGGGTATTTTTACATGGGGTATTGGGCGTCGTCGACGGGCTCGAGCCACTCGTTGGAGGTGTCCTCGCCGGGAGCCTCGAAGGCGATGTGGCTGAACCACGAGTCGCGTGCCGCGCCGTGCCAATGCTTGACGCCCGCTGGGATCACCACGACAGTGCCGGGCGTGAGCTCCTGGGGCTCTTTGCCCCACTCCTGGTACCAGCCGCGGCCGTCGGTACAGATAAGGATCTGCCCGCCGCCCTTGCTCGCATGGTGGATATGCCAGTTGTTGCGGCATCCGGGCTCGAAGGTGACGTTGGACATGCCGACGCCCGCCTCGGCCGCATCGGTCAGCGGGTTGAGATACGAGTTGCCGATGAAGTACTGCGCATAGGCGTCGTTGGGGCTGCCCATGCCGAACATGGGGGCGAAGTCGTTGGTTGCCATGGTTCCCTCCTTTGGTTTGGCTGGCGTTTACGCACGCGCCGCAACGGCGTTGTCGATGCAGGTCAGGGCATTCAGGCTGCGCGGGTAACCGATGTAGGGCAACATCTGCGAGACCACGCGGTACATGAAATCGCGGTCACGGCCCAGCTTGAGGTTCGCACCGGCATGTGCCGTGGCCTGCGGCTCGCAGCCGCCCTGGGCAGCGATGTAGCAGAACGTGATCATCTCGCGGTCAAGATCGGACAGGCCGCCGCGGGTGTAGTAGTCGCCAAAGCAGTTGTCGGCAAGCCAGCGGTTGATGTGCGCGCGCTCCGCCGGACCACTTGCCCAGTTCTCGCGCATGTGCTCGCCGAAGTACTCGATCTGCTTCTGGTTGCCGGCGGCCTGGCGCGTCTCGAGCGTGGTCGTCTGCTGCCCGGGCAGGGGCAGCTCGACGCCGTGGGCGGTCAGAACCCCGTTGGCGGCAGTGACGAACGGGCGCACGCGGCCGATACCCAGATACGCCGTGGCCTGGTAGACGACCTCCTTGAGCTCGATGGGCGTCACGCCGGCGTCGAGCGCCTCGCCCGCCATCACGCGAAACTCGTCGACACCCTGGCAGCCCAACAGAGCGGCGAGAATCGCCAGATAGCGCTCGCGCGCCGGCAGCTCGGCCGCCGGGTCGTTCGGCACCTGCTCACACGCGAAGTGCGCAAAGCGCTCCGCATACTCCGGATCGGTCTTCTCAAACTCTTTCATGCTCATTTCCTCCTCTTGGGAAAATAGGGACAGTCCCTAATTTCCCTTGTACCTGGCACCATCTTGTCGCTGGGAAAATGGGGACAGTCCCTATTTTCCCGCCTTGGTGTTGGGGTTGGTGGTGCCTGCGAGGGGCTTTTCGCCCGGCCGGGCAGCGGGACCCACGAGCTCATGGGCGGCGTAGGGCCCCTCCAGGTAGGCGACCTCGTCGGCCGTCAGCTCCACGTCGAGTGCCGCCACGGCATCGTCCACGCGCTCAGGGCGCGAGCACCCCACGATGGGCGACTCAACGCCGCGCGCCCAGTGCCATGCGAGCGCAACCTGCGCCATCGGCACGCCGTGGCGCTCGGCCACCTCGGCCACACGGCCCACGATCTGCATATCGTTATCGCGCGCCGCGTCGTACTTGTTGCGCATGGTGGTGTCGGTCGTGGAGCGGCAGGACTCGGAATCCCAGGTAGGACGGCACAGATGACCGGACGCCATCGGCGAGTACGGCGTGAGCGCCATGCCAAACTGGCGGCACACGGGAATCATCTCGCGTTCGTCCTCGCGATAGAGCAGGTTGTAGTGGCACTGCATGCTCGTGAACGGCGTCCAGCCGTTCTGCTGCGCCACAACCTGCATATTGTGCAGCTGATAGGCGTACATCTCGCTCGCGCCGAGCGCACGGACCTTGCCAGCGCGCACGAGGCCGTCAAGCGCTTCCATGGTCTCCTCAATCGGTGTGTCGTAATCGAAGCGGTGGATGATGTAGAGGTCGAGGTAGTCGGTCCCCAGGCGCTTGAGCGTGCCGTCGATCTCGCGGTTGATGGCCTCGCGCGAGAGCTTGCCCTCGTTGAAGTAGACCTTGCTGGCGAGCACCACCTTGTCGCGGGCGACGCCGAGGTCGCGCAGGGCAGCGCCGATGTACTCCTCGCTCGTGCCGAAGGAGTAGGTGTTCGCCGTATCGATGAAGTTGATGCCGAGGTCGAGCGCGCGCTTGATGACCGCGCGGGTGTCGTCGGGCCCGATGGTCCACTGATGAAAATCGGGCGACGGCTTGCCGAAGCTCATGCCGCCCAAGCAGAGCTTCGAGATCTCGATACCTGAATGGCCAAGCGTCGTGTACTGCATGATGCTCCCTTCGTGGATGGAACCTTGCTATGCGCACGCCTCGATGAGGACGTCGTAGGTACCGGAAAGCGCGCGGAGCGTCGTAAGCGGCCCTGCGATGCAGCCGATGGTGAACTGGTCGCCGTAACGCGGCGAGTTTTCCTCATCGTCGAAGAACACCGCGAGCCAGCCGCCGCCGGGGTTGTAGTTGATGTCGCCGTTCGCCCAGCCGCGGTGGATCGACGCGGAATCGACGGGAAGCTCGAACGAAGCCGCACCGCAAACGCCCACGGCTGACGCGCTCATGCGGACGGTCACGGGCAGCAAGGCGGCAAATGCGCGGGCCGTCGCGGTATCGTTGAGCTGGGCGGAAACGGTCGCGTCCCCGAAGTGCATCGCGATGTCCTGCGCCACGGTTCTCCTCCCCTCCAGTGCTTCTGATACCAGTTTCCACCCCGAGGAAAAGGAATACAATTGCTTATACTGTATATCGTGATATAGGTTTCTGTAATGGTTTAAGGGGACGCCGCTATGGAGATCCGCGCACTTCGCTACTACCTTGCCGTCTGCGAATACGGCACCATGTCGCGCGCCGCCGAAGCGCTGCACATGACCCAGCCGGCGCTGTCGCGTCAGATCGCCGCGCTCGAGCGCGAGCTGGGCTGCGAGCTGTTCGAGCGCCATAGTCGCAGCGTCACGCCCACCGAAAAGGGCCGGTACCTGCGGCGGCGCACACAGGAAATCGTCGGGCTCGCCGACCAGACCGCCGCCGACTTCACGCACGACGAGGGCATCGTCGCCGGCGACATCCACATCGGTGCCGGCGAGAGCGTCGCCATGCGGCAAATCGCGCGACATATCGCGCAGTTCCGTACGCGCTATCCACAGGTGCGCTTCCATCTGCACAGCGCCATCGCGACGGACTCGATCGAGCGCCTCGAGCACGGGCTGGACGACCTCGTCGTCCTCATGTCGCATCCCGACAACGACCGCTACGAGCACCTGCGTCTGCAACCCACCGATGCCTGGGGCATCATCATGCAGGCGGGCGACCCGCTGGCAGAGCAGGAGGTCATCGGGCCCGCAGACCTGGCGGACGCCCCGCTCATCATGCCCGGACGCTCCTGGAGCGGCGACGGTCCGACCGGCCCTCTGGGAGCATGGTTCGGCGAGCATGGACGCGAGCTCGATGTCGTCGCGACGTATAACCTGTCCTTCAACGCGACGATGCTGGTGCGTGAAGGCGTCGGCAGGATGATCTCGTTCGAGGGCCTCACCGAAACGGGCGGCAACACAGACCTCGAGTTCCGCCTGCTCTACCCTCCCGCGGTCTCGATCATCGACGTCGTCTGGAAACGCAATGCCCCGCGCTCACGCGCCGTCCAGCTCTTCCTCGACAGCCTCCAAGCCTGACCGACGGGGTGGGGCCGGGTTCGATCTTGTCACATGTAAAAATACCCCTGGGGTTATTTTACATAGTCGCAAGTCTTACAGGGCGTCCTCAGGCGCGCCGATGCCCGATCGCGTGAGTCCCGCGATGTGCGCCAGCAGCGGCACGTGCCGGTTCAGGACATTCACGATGCGTCCCACGGCAAGCGCCGAGACGACCGTGCCGACACCGACGCCCACGATACCTCCGAGCAGGGCAAAGGAAAGTGCAAGCGCGATTACCACCAATGAGGTGTCGAACGCCGCCTTGCAGGAGCCGAAGGGCTTTTGCGTCACCGCGTTGATCGCGCGCACGATTCCCTCACCCGGCACCAACAGGACGTTCGGCGCAACCTCGACGGCGATGCCGAGAGCGAGCAGGGCACATCCCACAACGAGACCCGCGATCTGAAGCGGCAGGGTATCGAGCGTAAAGCCCGCCATAAGCGCCGTGCTCACGTCGATCAGCGAGCTGAACACGATGTTCACCACAACCTGTAGGAACTGGATGGGCCTGAAGTCGCGCCGGAGCAGCACGATCTGACCCACGATGAACAGCATGTTGACGATGAAGGTGAAGGCCCCGAACGACAGACCGCTCGCCTCGGCGAGAACGTAGGCGACGCACGAGATCGTGCCCACGCCCAGATCGGCCTTGGCGATCAACGCGATGGCGAACGAATTGACGGCGACGCCGATGACGAACCACAGGTAACGCTCAGGCAGACGGCTGCTCGGGTGGCCCATGCGGCGCGAATCCTCCGACGCCGCCACGCTACGCCACCCCCTCATGCTGCTTGAAGTTGCGGATGACGCGCGCGAGCAGGTCGGACAGCTCCGCGCGCTCGGCGGCGTCGAAGCCCCGGAGCGCGATCTCGTCCACCTGCGCGGCATTGGAAGCGGCCACCTGCGCCGCCGCCGCGCCCTCTTCCGTAAGGCACACCGCCGCCTCACGGCGATCGTCCGCACGGGCATCCCGGCGGATGAGGCCCGCCGCCTCCATGCGGCTGAGCAGGCCCGCCACCGTCGACTTATCGAGCGCGCACCCGATGCCGATCTCCTTTTGCGTACACCCGTCGTGCGTGGTGAGGTATTGCAGGACCTTTGGCTGGCCGGTCGTGAGGCCCGCCGCACGGGTGAGCCGGCCTATAGCGCGACCCGAATAGCTATATGCGATGAGGAGCTGCCAATTGATGTCGCGCTCCCAGGGATCGATGGACGCCACGATGTCCTCCATTTAGTTTGCTTAGCAACTGTTTGCATACAAACTAATAGCACGACTTCGGCCCGCCATCAAGCCCGAGCGACAAGCCGGGGCCGCGACAAGTTGGGGCCGGGTTCGATCTTGTCAATCAAACAAAATGGGGCGGATCCCTCTTGGTCGATCCGCCCCCATCCTGCTACAGCGATGCGCCGAGTTCGTATGCCGCACGCGGGCACTCACTCGCCCGCGTCATGCCCGGCGTGCCATGCCCCGCACTACGTCGCGAGCGCAGCACGTGACGAGGGGCTGCCGGGCATCGGCCACGACATCGACGTGAACTTGCAAACACGTGCCCCAACACGCGGCTTCTGTGCACCCACTGGGGAACGGTCGATGCACCGGATTGGTCGACGTTCAACGGCAACCCGCGTGTGCCCGCCGACCATGTGAGGAACCCGGCGCGCGTACTTGCACCGCTGCTGGGCGAAATCGTCGCGCTATAGCGGGAAACCCATCGCCGAAAGGCTTTTATCGCATGAAAGCGAGGGGCGAATCCAGCCGCGCTCCCTCGCTTTGGACAATTTGTTCAGATATGAAGGTTGCCAATCGGCTGAAAGAGAAGAAATTGCTTCAAACGCAATATTTAAGTTTATCTTGCAAGGTAGATGTGCGCGATATCCTGAACAAAATAGCTTTGAAGCGGCCACGACGACAGTTTTTAGGGAATTAATCGTCGCCGAAACCTTCATATCTGAACAAATTGTCCAATGAGGCGGCTGCTGGGCGTCGTAAAGCTGTAAATGGAGAGCCCCGCCTCTATCCAGCTCACGTAAGGTATGATTCCACCTACATCATGCCTTACACGCATAGAAAGGTCGCGCCATGGAGCTTCGCCATCTGCAGTACTTCCTGATGGTTGCCCGCGAGGGCACGATTTCGGGCGCGGCAAACGTGCTGCACATCTCGCAGCCCTCGCTCTCGCGCCAGATGCAGGACTTGGAGCACGAACTGGGCTGCAAACTCTTCGAGCGCGGCAGCCGCCGCATCGAGCTCACCGAGGCGGGCATGCGCCTGCGCAAGCGCGCCGAGGAGATTGTCGACCTTGTGGGGCGCACGGAATCGGAGTTTCTGGTATCGGCCGACACACTCGCCGGCGAAGTGCGTATCGGCGGCGGCGAGACGCAGGCCATGGGGCTTATCGCCGACGTGATCGCCGAGCTGCAAGAGACCTATCCCCTGCTGCGCTTTTCGCTGTTCAGCGGTAACGCCGAGGACGTGGGCGAGCGCCTGGACACCGGACGCATCGACTTCGGCGTGTTTATCGGGCAGACCGACCTCTCGCGCTACGAGACCCTTGAACTGCCTGCGCGTGACACCTGGGGCGTCTTCATGCGCGAGGACGACCCGCTTGCCCAGTGCGATGTCATTCGCGCCGAAGACCTGCTGGACCGGCCGCTCATCTTCTCGCGACAGGCCAGCCAGGAGATGCGCAGGTGGTTCAAGCACGACTTTGCCGAACTGGACATCGTCGCCACATATAACCTGCTGTTCAACGCCGCACTGCTCGCGCGTCGCGGCGTGGGCTACGTCATCAGCCTCGAGGATATCGTTGACACCTCGGCGGGCAGCGGCCTGGCGTTCCGGCCGCTCGATCCGCCCATGCATGCTGACATCACCATCGCGTGGAAGCGCTACCAGGAATTCTCTCCGGCAGCGAACGTCTTTTTGGATAAGATCCGCAATCTGTGGGGCGTCTAGCCCGCGGCCCGCACCGCCCGCAAAATTACCCCAGGGGTTTTGTTACATTCGGCGGGATATTGTCCCGCCGAATGTAACAA
The DNA here is from genome assembly GCF_021531055.1 of Collinsella tanakaei. GTDB lineage: Bacteria > Actinomycetota > Coriobacteriia > Coriobacteriales > Coriobacteriaceae > Collinsella > Collinsella tanakaei_B. Next base: position 20,237 of record NZ_JADYTL010000007.1, on the reverse strand, counting down.
AACCCCTGGGGTAATTTTGCGGGCGGTGCACCCGGCAATCGATTGAACCTACAGGTCGCCGCCGCCGAGAAGGCCGCGCAGGACCTGATGGGGGTCGGCCGAGCCGTCGCGCGGGGCGAGGGCGGTGATCTTCTTTTGCATCTTGAACTCGTGGACCCGCTCCTCGAGCTCACGCACGCGGGCACGGAGCTTTTCCATCTCGCGCTCGCGCTCCTCGGCGCGCTCCTTCATGTCGAGGATGCGCACCACGCCGGCAAGGTTGATGCCCTCGTCGGTCAGCTGGTTGATGAGCTCGAGCCGCTCGATATCGGCGCGCGAATACAGGCGCGTGTTGCCGCCCGAACGCTGCGGGTTCACGAGGCCCTTGGACTCGTAGACACGCAGGGTCTGGGGGTGCATGCCCGTGAGCTCCGCCGCGACGGAAATCATGTACAGCGGCTTGTTGCGCGCATCATCAGCCATGTTCAATCCCCAAACTTCTCGTAACGATCCGGGCGTGCTTCATATCAGTAATCTACCACGCAAGCGACAAGAATGAACCCGGCCCCATCTTGTCGGTCACGGAGTCGGCCGGACTGAGGTACCGCAGATTGCCGTGAAAGCCAAGGGCGCACACCTAGCGTGCGGCGCCCGAAGGCTTGAGCGGCAAGGCGCGGCGCCTCAGTCCGGTCGGCCGGGCCGAAGGCACCGGCACCTACACCTTCGCGCGATAGCGGTTAACCTCGGCGCGATAATCGCGACGATCGGCGTCGCGGAGCTTCTCGAGCGCGGTCTTCTCGTCACCCGAAAGACCGGTGGGCACCTGCACGGCCACCTTGACCAGCAGCGCACCCGTGCGCCCGCGATGCTTCACATCGGGCGCACCCATCTCCTTGAACCGGAACGTCTTGCCCGACTGGGTGCCCGCGGGCACCTTGAGGCGAACCGTCGCGCCGCCGGGCGTCGGCACCTCAACCGAGCACCCGAGCGCCGCCTCGTACATCGAGATCGGCAGCTCCATGGTCACGTCGGCGCCCTTGCGCTTGAACAACGGATGCTCGGCGACGTTGGTGGTCACCACCAGATCGCCGCGCTCGCCGCCGTTGACGCCGTACTCGCCGCGCCGCTTGTAGCGCAGCTTGCCGCCGTCGACCGCACCCGCGGGCACCGAGACCGTGATGGTCTGCTGCTCACCGGTGGACGGGATGCGATACGTCACCTTATGCGTGACACCCCGGAACGCGTCCTCGGCGGACACGTCGACCGACAGCGACAGGTCGCTGCCCTTGCGCGGGCGGCTCGCCGCACGGGCACCGCCCGCAGCGCCGCCCATGCCGCCGAACCCGCTCGCCCAGTCGGACCCGAACGCGCCGTCACCGTTGAAGATGCTGCTGAAGATATCGCTCCAGCCGCCGGCTCCGGCGCCGCCGGTATAGGTGTAGCCACCGCCACCGGCGCCCGGGATGCCGCCGAACATCAGCATCTGGTCGTACTCTTTGCGCTTCTTGGGGTCCGAGAGCGTATCGTACGCCTCGGAGATCTCCTTGAACTTGGCCTCGTCGCCGCCCGCGTCGGGATGGTACTTTTGCGCGAGCTTGCGGAAGGCCTTCTTGATCTCTTGGTCGGAGGCGTTCTTCTGGACACCCAATACGTCGTAGAACGTCTTACCCTGCGGCATCTACGCCCCCTCCTTTCCTGATGCACGGCCGGAATCCGATTCCGGCCCATGTGCATATGCAGCCTCTGCGCGAAACGGAAAGCATCCGCCCGCGCATCCTAAAAAGGCTCCGGAGCTTTGCCGGCCCCGGAGCCTTCGCGTTTACTCCTCGGTAGCCTCGGAGGCCGCCTCATCCGGCGCCTCCTCGGGCTCCGGTGCGGGCCTCTTGGCACCGCCGTAGGTCACCGTGACCATGGCGGCGCGAAGAATGTGGTCCGCCATGCGATAGCCCTTCTGGTACACATCGCGCACCGTCTCGTCGTAGACCTCCGGGTCCTCGACGCGGCCGACAGCCTGGTGCTCGAGCGGATCGAACGGCTCGCCCGCGGGGTCGATCGGCTTGACGCCCTCGTGCTCGAAGACGCCCAGCAGCTTGGCGTGGACCGCCTCGACACCGTCGACGAACTGCTTGAAGTCGTCGGACAGCTCCTGGGTGCGAGCATGCGCGATGGCACGCTCGATGTCGTCCACGACGGGAAGCAGGTCGGTCACGAGCTTCTCGGTCGCGCGCTCGCGCTCAGCCAGACGCTCCGCAGCGGTGCGGCGGCGGAAGTTCTCCCAATCCGCCTGCAGGCGCGCGGTGCGGTCGGCGGCCTCGGCCGCCTTGGCCTCGGCGGCCTCGCGAGCCTCGACGGCGGCGTCCAGATCGGCGCGAGCCTGCGCCAGCTCGTCGCTCGCCTGCTCGAACTTGAGCTTGAAGTCGTCGTTGGCGGCCTGCTCACCGGCGCGGATGGCGGCCTCGACCATCTCCTCCTCGGTCATGGCGGGCACCTCCTCGGCGGCGTCGGCGCAAGCGGTCCGGTCCTCGACCGTCTCGGGCTTGGCAGCCTCCGTCGCCTCGTCGGCTGCCTCTACGGGAATCTTCACGTCCTTCTCCTCAGCATCCGCGGAGGCGGCAGCGGCGGCCGCCTCCGTGTGGTCATTGCGGGCGGACATGATTACTTGTCCTCGTCGACGACCTCGTAGTCGGCATCGACGACATCATCGTCGGAGCCGGCTGCGGTACCGGCGGCGCCACCCTCGGTGGCCTGCTGGGCATCGGCGTAGACGATCTGCGCGAGCTCGTAGGCCACGGACTGCAGGTTGTCGCCGGCGGTCTTGATCGCCTCGACATCGGAGCCCTCGAGGGCCTTCTTGGCCTCGTCGATGGCGGACTGGGCCTTGGCCTTGAGGTCGGCGTTGACCTTGTCGCCCAGGTCGGACAGGGTCTGCTCGGTGGAGTAGGCGAGGCTGTCGGTCTGGTTGCGGATCTCGACCTCCTCCTTCTGCTTCTTGTCCTCCTCGGCGTGGGCCTCGGCGTCCTTGACCATGCGATCGACTTCGTCATCGGACAGCGCGGTGGAGCCGGAGATGGTGATCTGTTGCTCCTTGCCGGTGCCCTTGTCCTTGGCGGAGACCTTCACGATGCCGTTGGCGTCGATGTCGAAGGTGACCTCGATCTGCGGCACGCCGCGGCGGGCGGCCGGGATGCCGGTCAGCTGGAACTTGCCCAGGCTCTTGTTGTCGCGAGCCAGCTCGCGCTCGCCCTGCAGGACGTTGATCTCGACGGAGGTCTGGTTGTCTGCCGCCGTGGAGTAGATCTCGGTCTTGGAGGTCGGGATCGTGGTGTTGCGGTCGATCATCTTGGTCATGATACCGCCCATGGTCTCGACACCCAGCGACAGCGGCGTGACGTCGAGCAGCAGGATGTCGGAGGGGCCGTCACCGGAGAGGATGGCGCCCTGGACGGCAGCACCGGCGGCGACGACCTCGTCGGGGTTCACGGACATGTTCGGCTGCTTGCCGGTCATGTTCTTGACGAGATCCTGCACGGCGGGCATACGGGTGGAGCCGCCGACGAGGATGACCTCGGTCAGGTCGGAGAGCTTGAGGTTGGCGTCGCGCAAGGCGTTGGTCACCGGCTGCTTGCAGCGCTCGAGCAGGTCATGCGTGATGCGCTCGAACTCGGCGCGGGTCAGCGTGTAGTCGAGGTGCTTGGGGCCGGTGGCGTCGGCGGTGATGAAGGGCAGGTTGATGGTGGCCTGCTGGGCGGCGGAGAGCTCCTTCTTGGCGTTCTCGGCGGCCTCCTTCAGGCGCTGCAGGGCCATGGGGTCCTGGCGCAGGTCGATGCCGTTGTCGGACTGGAACTTGTCGGCCAGCCAGTCGATGACGCGCTGATCCCAGTCGTCGCCACCCAGGTGGTTGTCACCGGAGGTGGACAAGACCTCGAACACGCCGTCGGCCAGATCGAGGATGGAGACGTCGAACGTGCCACCACCCAGGTCGAAGACGAGGATGCGCTGGTCGGTGCCCTGCTTGTCGAGACCGTAGGCGAGCGCTGCGGCGGTCGGCTCGTTGACGATGCGCTTGACGTTCAGACCGGCGATCTTGCCGGCGTCCTTGGTGGCCTGACGCTGGGCGTCGTTGAAGTAGGCCGGAACGGTGATGACGGCGTCGGTGACGGTCTCGCCGAGGTACTTCTCGGCGTCGGTCTTCATCTTCTGCAGGATCATGGCGCTGACCTGCTCCGGGGTGAAGTCCTGACCGTCGATGGCGGCGACGGCGCGGCCGCCCTGGCCCTCCTTGACCTCATACGGGACGGTCTTGATCTCCGAGGAGACCTCGGAGTACTTGCGGCCCATGAAGCGCTTGATGGAGAACACGGTGTTCTTGGGGTTGGTGACCGCCTGGTTCTTAGCGGCCTTGCCGACCACGCGGTCGCCGTCGGCGCGGAAGCCCACGACGGACGGGGTGGTGCGGTCGCCCTCGGCGTTCACGATGATGGTGGGATCGCCGCCCTCGTAGACCGCCATGGCGGAGTTGGTGGTACCAAGGTCGATACCGAGGATCTTGCTCATGATCTATCCCTCTTCTTTCTTGTACGTGCCGGGTGGCTCGGGGCAACCCGGCGCCACGCGTTTTTTCGTTCGACCATACTATATCCCCTTATAGGCCCGCTTATACAAAATCTAAGTCATTCCATATAAGATTTTCTAAAAATGTGGAGAGAGGGTGCCGAGCTGCCCTGGCTCGCAGCGAAGATGCCAATCTGTCAGCTTTGGCTTACTCGGCGAACGGTATGAAAATGATGCCCTCGAGGCTTGCAATGATGGTCCCTCGTGGTATGTTTAGCCCAGACATGTTCGATGCACGTTCGCCTGTAGCATCGAACGCAACGTGTATCGCACAGAGAGAGGACACTACCATGGCCAAGCCTATCATTGATGCCGACGAGTGCATCGCCTGCGGCGTTTGCGTCGACTCCTGCCCCCAGGGCGTTCTCGAGCTCAACGATGTCGCCACCGTGACCGACGAGGATTCCTGCATCGCCTGCGGCGCTTGCCAGGAGGCCTGCCCGGCCGGCGCCATCACCGAGATCGAGGAGTAACTCGCTCGCGTAACGCGCTTTGAGCAGAAGGCCCGGTTCCACAAGGAGCCGGGCCTTCTTGCGTTCTGGTGCGCCCGGCGGCGTCGAAAAACCCCAGGGGTTATTTTGCATGCAAAATAACCCCTGGGGTTTTTCGACGCCGCCGGGCGGTCTGCAACACGCTTTAATAGGGGGCGCCTGCCGGGGGAAGCTGCTTGATATACGCCCACATGCGCTGCTTCTCCTTCGGATCGCCGAGCGACGCCTCGAATCCATCGAGCGCGAGCACGCGACGACCCAGCACATGGGCGACCAACCCCGGCTTGAGCATCGCGGTATCGAAGTCCTCGATGGCGACGAGGGCATCGGCATACGCCTCGCGCATCACATCGGCCGCCGCGTCATCCAGCAGGATAACCGCCTCGGGGTCGAGCGCTTCGAGCGCCTCGCGAAAAACCCCGGAAGGCAGGGGGCGGTCCGGCTCGGCTGCTCGCTCGGAAACATCCGCCTCACCCGCAACCGACGCCAGCGCACAGAAATCCTCGGGCGCGTACCCGATCGCGCCGAGCGCGGCGCGCAACGCCGTCCCGTCCGCGCCGGAAAGCAGCACCGCCCCGGTGCGCTCCTCGTCATTCAACGAACCCTTGACGAGAACAATCGGGGAAAACGCGTTGCCCGCCATGACGACCCCGCGGGCCCGCAGCGACACGAGCTCCTGCTCCACGGCACCCACCACGGCCTCCTTGGCTTCCGACGACGAAACGCGCATGGCACCCCTCCTCATAGGTCCTCCTGCAGTAGCATCATACCTCGAACACGACCGCACGCCGAAACGCGCCGTGTTCCAAAAAGCCAGGAGCATTCTGGGCGCGCGACGGACCGGCGGACACGCCCGGCCCCTCCCCAAATACCCGAAATCGCGTGCAATGCGGGCGAACGGCTGGGTATAACCCCAAGCGTACGAAACAACCGCGCGCAGGCGCGATAGTCCATAGGAGGACCCGATGGTACATATCACCGAGATCACGCCCCAGAATTTCGACAGCCTGCTCAAGGAAGACCTGCCGGTCCTCATCGACTTCTGGGCACCGTGGTGCGGCCCGTGCCGCACGCTCTCGCCGATCGTCGACGAGCTGGCGGGAGAGCTCGAGGGCAAGCTGATCGTCGCCAAATGCAACGTCGACGAGAACCAGGACATCGCCATGAAGTACGGCGTCATGTCCATCCCCACGCTCGTGATGCTCAAGGCCGGAAACGAGGCCATGCGCACCGTCGGTGCCATGCCCAAGGCGCGCCTTGCAGCCGAGATCGAGAAGGCGCTGTAGCGAACCTTTCCTCCCCCTCCCTTTGACTGACAGCAGCCTTCCCGACGAAGGGCGCGGCTCGCATCGCGGGTCGTGCCCTTCGCATGTACCGGCGATGTCGCACGGAAAGCGATACACTGATACGCGACGCAAGGAGGAACACTATGCATGACGTCGGAATGAACATGAGCCAGCTCGCCATGAGCGTGAAGCAGATCGACGACACCATCGCGCTCGCCCACGACTGGAGCCACGAGCTGCTGCACGCGACGGAGGCCTTCGACATGGAGCGCATCGGTGCCAAGCTTCGCGACACCATGGAGGCGCTCGACGAGGCACGTCAGGCGCTTGCCGGCTACGAGGAGGCAATCGAGGCCGACCACAACAGCGTCGGCACCGTGAAGCTGGTGTGACATGGGCGGCTATGACGGCGCCGGCGAGCTCGCGCGTTTTTCGGTCGCCGTGCCGGCGGAGCTGCTTCGTGAATACGATGCGCTCATAGAGAAGCGCGGGGATGCCCGCAACCGCTCCGAATCGATCCGCGACCTCATGCGCTCCGCGGTGGTGCACGAACACCTGCGCACCCCCGACGAGCAGGTTATCGGCTCCCTCACGATGATCTACGACCACCACACCGGCGATCTTACGCGCAGGCTCGACGAGGTCCAGCACGACTACACGGCAGAGATCGTCTCGACCATGCACGTCCACCTCGACCACCGCAACTGCCTGGAGATCCTCGCGCTCAAAGGGCGCGGAGCGCGCATCTACGAGCTCGCCGACAAGCTCTTGGGCCTACGCGGCGTCAAGCACGGCGAGCTGACCTGCGCCGCGACGGGCACCAGCTTGGACATCTAGGCCGAACGCATATGGAGCGCAGGCACGTTCACATCCACGTCACCGGCATCGTGCAGGGCGTAGGCATGCGCCCGTTCGTCTATCGCGCAGCGCGCGAACACCGCATCGCGGGCTGGGTGCTCAACGCGGGCGACGGCGTCCACATCGAGGCGCATGGCGACCGGGACGATGTCGACGCGTTCGTCCGCGCGCTCCGAAGCGACGCGCCCGCGGCCTCCCGCATCGAGCGCGTCCACGTTTCCGACATCGCTGCGCCCGATGGCGACGATGTCCCCACGGATTTCCGGATCGTCGCCTCCGACGACGCGACGGCGCGCACCACGCTCGTCTCACCCGACATCGCGACCTGCGAGGACTGCCTGCGCGAACTCTTCGACCCGACGGATAGGCGCTACCACTACCCCTTCATCAACTGCACGAACTGCGGCCCGCGCTTCACCATCATCCGCTCGCTGCCCTACGACCGCCCCGCGACCTCCATGGACCGGTTCCCCATGTGCCCCGCCTGCGCAGCGGAGTACACCGACCCCGGCGACCGGCGGTTCCACGCGCAACCCGACGCATGCTTTGCCTGCGGGCCCCATATCACCTGGCGCGAACGCACCGAATCGGACGGACCGTCGGAGCCTGTCGTCGGAGCGACGCGAGCGGAAAGCGATGCGATCATCGCCCGCTGCGCCGACCTCATCGCCGACGGCGGCATCGTCGCCATCAAGGGACTCGGCGGATTCCACCTCGCCTGCGATGCGGAAAACGAGACCGCCGTCTCCGAGCTCCGCCGTCGCAAGCGTCGCAGCAACAAACCCCTCGCCATCATGGTGCGTCGTCAGGACCTCGGCCCGCTGCTTCCGCACGATGCGGCGCCCAGCGACGAGGAGATGGATGTTCTTGCCGGTAGCGTGCGCCCCATCGTGCTGCTACGGTACCCACCGCAGACGGTGAGCCCGCGGCTTGCCCTCTCGCTCACCTGCGGCCTGCCCGACATAGGGGTCATGCTCCCCTACACGCCGCTGCAGCACCTCCTGCTCGCGACATGTGCCCAACGGGGAATCACCGCCTTGGTTATGACCAGCGGAAACCTCAGCGAGGAGCCCATCGAGGTGGATGATCGCGCAGCCTGGGAGCACCTCGTCGCGACCGGCATCGCCGATGCGCTGCTCGGCAACGACCGGCCGATCCTCGCGCGCTACGACGACTCGGTCGTGCGCATCGTGGGTGGCACGACCCTGCCCGTCCGCCGCGCGCGCGGCTACGCGCCGCGGCCGTTGCCGATTCCGAGAACCGATGCGGCGGATATCCCCTGCGTTTTGGCATGCGGCCCCGAGCAGAAGGCGACGGTCGCCCTCACGCGCGAGGACGCGAACGACCCCTACTGCATCGTCTCCCAGCATATCGGCGACATCGAGAACGCCGAGACCCTCGACGCATGGCATGAGGCGCGTACGAGGCTCGAGGAGTTGTTCGACCTTCGCCCGGAGGCCCTCGCCTGCGACCTCCATCCCACTTATCTCTCCAGCGTGTGGGCACGACGCGAGGCGGAGACGCGCGGCATCCCGCTCATCGAGGTCCAGCACCACCATGCGCATATCGCCTCGGTGATCGCCGAAGCGATATGCGCCGGCTCCCTCGGCGCAGACGAGCCGGTCATCGGTTTCGCCTTCGACGGCACGGGCGCCGGACCCGACGGAACCATCTGGGGAGGCGAGGTCCTTATCGCCACGCTCACCGATGCCACGCGCGCCGCCCATCTGCGCACCTGGCGCCTGCCCGGGGGCGCCGCCTCGATACGCGACGCACGCCGATGCGCCCACGGCTTGCTCCACGAACTCGGCCTGCTCGACCATCCCGGCGCGGTGCCCCTGTCCGCCGGCATGGACGAGCGAGAGCGCGCAATCACGGAGACCATGCTCACGCGGGCCATCAACTGCCCGGTGACCAGCAGCACGGGCAGGCTGTTCGACGCGGTCGCCGCGCTTCTGGGTATAGCCGGCACAGCGACCTACGAGGGGGAACCCGCCTGCAGGCTCGAAGCGGCGGCGTGGGCTCAAGCTCCCCGAAACCACGAGCCGGGCATCGACCCGCAGATGCGGTTCGACCTGACGCCGGATGCCAACGGGGCGCTCATCATCGATTCGGAGCCGGTCGTCCGAGCGCTGCTGGACGGCCGTGCGGCGCAGGTCGACGCCGGCGTCCTCGCATGGCGCTTCCACGACGCCGTCGCCTCCATGATGGTGGATGCCGCATCCGCGGTGCGCGAGCAGACCGGCATCGCCGCCGTGGCGCTCTCGGGCGGAGTGTTCTTGAACCGATTGCTGCTCGAGGCCGCGATCGAGCGCCTCTCACGGGCGGGGTTCTCCATCCTCGTCCCGACTGGCGTTCCCGTCAACGACGGCTGCATCGCCTACGGGCAGGCGGTCGTCGCCCGCGCGCGCCTCGCGGCGTCGGCGGGCGCACGCGCGTGATGCTTTAGCAGGGCTCGCCCTCCACCGTTGTCGGCTCGGGGGCGGAGCGCTACCATGTTCCGCGATCACCATGAACGCCATCGGGCACCATGCCCGAAAGGAAGTGAGCAGCATGTGCCTGGCCGTACCGGGAAAGATCGTCTCCATCGGAGAGGATGGCCGCGCTGACGTCGACATGCTCGGCGCACGTCGCCCCGTCTCGCTTCGCCTGACGCCCGAGGCGCGCGCGGGCGACTTCGTCCTCGTCCATGCGGGATTCTCCATCCAGGTCATCGACCCCGACGAGGCCGCCGAGACCATCGCCCTCATGCGCGAGCTCGACGATCTCGTCGAGGAGGAGCTGCCGACCGGTGCCGGGGCATCCGCATGAGCATGTCCACGACCCGCACCGACCAAACCATCGACTTCGCCGCGTTTCGCGACCCCCATGTGGTGCGTGAGCTCATCGCCCGGATCCGCAACCGCGTCGGTGAGCGGCAGATCAACCTCATGGAGGTCTGCGGCACGCACACGATGAGCATCGGTCGCTACGGTTTCCGGTCCGTCCTGCCGCCGGGGCTCAAGCTGCTCTCCGGCCCGGGTTGCCCGGTCTGCGTGACGGCCAATCGGGATATCGACCACGCCATCGCGCTCGCGCGCCTCGACGACGTCATCGTCGCCACCTTCGGCGACATGATGCGCGTACCCGGATCGACGACCTCGCTCGCGGCGGAAAAGGCCGCCGGCCGCGACGTGCGTATCGTCTATTCGCCGCTCGACGTGTTGGATCTCGCCCGCGCGCACCCCGACCGACAGGTCGTCTTCATCAGCGTCGGTTTCGAGACCACGACGCCGGCGATGGCGGCGTGTCTTTTGGAGGCGGCCGATCGCGCCAGCGACAACTTCTCGATGTTTTGCGCCAACAAGATGACGCCGGCCGCCCTGCGCGCGATCGCCGGAGACCCCGAAACCCGCATCGACGGGTTCATCCTGCCCGGACACGTCTCGACCATCACCGGGCTTTCGCCCTACCGCTTTTTGGTAGACGAGTTCGGTCTGCCCGGCGTTGTCACCGGCTTCGAGCCCACCGATATCCTCGAAGGGGTGAGCCTGCTCGTCGATATGGTCGCCGAGGGCAAGCCCGCCATCGTCAACGCATACCGTCGCGGTGTCCGCACCGAGGGAAATCCCGTCGCCCGCGCGCTCGTCGACCAGGTTTTCGAGCCGGTCGACGCCGTATGGCGCGGGCTCGGCACCCTGCCGTCGTCCGGCCTGCGCATCAAACCGGAGCTGTCGCGCTACGACGCGGCGGTGCGCTTCGATGTCGACACCGAGACGACCGTGGAGCCCGCCGGATGTCGCTGCGGGGATGTCCTGCGTGGCCGGATCACGCCCGAGGGTTGCCCCCTGTTCGATCGCATCTGCACACCGGAGCATGCGGTCGGCCCCTGCATGGTCTCGAGCGAGGGCAGCTGCGCCGCCTACTTCCGCTACCGTTCGTAAGGGACGACCGACGCGTCCCCGTCCCGCAAAGGAGTCGACATGACCGATGCCACCGTGCTCATGGGCCATGGATCGGGCGGCCAGATGATGAAGCGCCTGATCGACGAGATCTTCCTCGAGGCGTTCGACGCGCCCGAGCTTCATGCCGGCAACGATGCAGGTGTGGGCGAGCTGCCCGCAACCGGCCGCATCGCCCTGTCGACCGACAGCTTCGTGGTCACCCCGCAGTTCTTCCCCGGTGGCGATATCGGCAGGCTCGCCGTGTGCGGCACCGTCAACGACGTCGCCACCAGCGGCGCGCACGTGCGCTATCTCTCCTGCGGGTTCATCCTCGAGGAGGGCTACCCGCTCGACGATTTGCGCACGATCGCGCGCAGCATGGCCGAGGCGGCACGCGAGGCCGACGTGCGGATCGTCACCGGGGACACCAAGGTCGTCGAGCGCGGATCGGCCGACGGCGTGTATATCAACACCACGGGCGTGGGCGAGGTGCCGGCAGGCATCTGTCTATCCGCCGGCGCCTGTACTCCCGGCGACGTCATACTCGTATCCGGCACGCTCGGCGATCACGGCATCGCCATCATGAGCCAACGCGAGGGCCTCGCATTCGACACCGATATCGTGAGCGACGCCGCGCCCCTCAACCACCTGATCGCCGCCGTCATGCAGGCGGCGCCCCGCACGCGCTGCTTCCGCGACCCGACGCGCGGCGGCCTGGCGAGCACCCTGAACGAGTTCGCCGAGGCGAGCCGCGTCGCCATCGAGATCGATGAGGACGCCGTCCCCGTCCGCCCCGCCGTGCGCGGCGCGTGCGAGATGCTCGGCTACGATCCGCTTCAGGTCGCCAACGAGGGCAAGATGGTCGCCGTCGTGCCCGAACAGGAGGCGACGGCGGCACTCGAAGCCATGCGCAGGACGCGCTACGGCGAGCAGGCCGCGATCATCGGACGCGTGCGCGAGCTCGATCGCGGACGCGAGCCGCACGTCCGCGTCCGCACCGGCTGGGGCGCGACGAGGATCCTCGACATGCTCGTCGGCGAACAGCTCCCCCGCATCTGCTAACCGCATCGAACGCGTTTGGATGACGTCATGTACACACAGGTGATCTTCGACCTCGACGGGACGCTCCTCGACACCTTGGAGGACCTCGCCCGCTCCGCGAACCATGTGTGCCAGGCACACGGTTGGCCGACTTTCCCCACCGAGGCTTACCGCTATAAGGTCGGAAACGGCGTCGAGAAGCTCGTCGAGCGCTTCATGCCGGCCGAATTCGCGGGTAACCCGCTCATTGCCGGGCGCGCCTTGGCGGAATTCCGTGCGTACTACGACGCGCACAAGGAGGACCACACGCACCCCTATGCGGGCGTCGCCGGCCTGCTCGACGCGCTGCGCAAAGCCGGGATCACGCTCGCCGTGCTCACCAATAAAGACCATGCTGCGGCGCGGCCGCTCGTCGAGCGACATTTCGGCCCTGGCTGCTTCTCGGTCGTGCAGGGGCATATCGACGGATACGAACCGAAACCGGCGCCGCCCATCACCCTCCACGTGCTCGAGCAGCTCGATGGGGACCCCGGCAGCACGCTCTATGTAGGCGATTCGAACGTCGACGTCGCCTGCGGTCACAACGCCGGCCTCGATGTGGCAGGCGTCACCTGGGGATTTCGCGGTCGAGAGGAACTCGAGCGGGCGGGTGCCGACTACGTGGTCGACTCGCCAGCCGAGCTCGCGCGTGTCATCGGCCTTCCCGACGGCCTGTAGCTGCCCCGCGGGACGAGGAGCGGCTACAGGGTCATGTTGGGATCGGCGTCGACGTCGAAGGAGGAGAACTCGCCGCGCAGGTACTTCTCGCGTGCGACGACCGCGATCATCGCCGCGTTATCGGTGCAGGCGTTCTGCGGGGGCACCGTCACGCGGATGCCCTGACGCGAAAGCTTCCTGATCATCATCTCGCGCAAGTGCGGATTGGCCGCCACGCCTCCGCCGATGCAGTACTCGCAGGCGCCTGTCTCGCGCAGCGCGCCCTTCGCCTTCTTGTACTGGACATCGAACACGGCCGCCTCGAACGACGCGCACAGATCCGGCAGATGGATCGGTCGTCCCGCCCGCTGTTCCTGTTCGATATAGAGCGTGACCGCCGTCTTGAGACCGGACAGCGAGAAACGGTAGTCGCCACGCCGGTTCAACGCACGCGGAAACTCGATGGCATGGGGGTCGCCGGTCTCCGCGAGGCGCGAGATGACCGGTCCGCCCGGATAGCCCAAGCCGAGGGCCTTGGCAACCTTGTCGAACGCCTCGCCGACCGCATCGTCGAGCGTCTCGCCCAGCACCTCGTAATCACCCCACGCGCGAACGTGGACGAGCATGGTATGCCCGCCCGATACGAGCGTGAAGATGAAGGGCGGCTTGAGGTCGGGGGTCGTCAAAAGGTTCGCATAGAGATGGCCCTCAAGATGATTCACGCAGATGAGCGGCTTGTCCGCGGCATAGGCGAACCCCTTTGCGAACGCGACGCCCACCACGAGCGCGCCGACCAGGCCCGGTCCCTGCGTGACGCCGACGGCGGCGAGCTCGCGCGGCGAGATCGGACCGCCGGCGAAGCCGAGGGAAGCCGCGGCTTCCTCGAGCGCCGCCTCGACGACCCCGACGATGACCTCGACGTGTTTGCGCGAGGCGATCTCGGGCACCACGCCGCCGAAACGCGCATGGAAATCGATCTGCGTCGAGACCTGATTGGCGAGTAGGGTGCCGTCGTCGTCGATGATGGCGACGGCCGTCTCGTCGCAGGAGCTCTCGATCGCCAGCACGAGCTGCCTGCGCTCGAGCTCGGCGCGCTCGTCCGCATCGCGGACGGGCTCGGGCAGGGGCCACGCGCGGCGGGCGGCTGCCGTGGGCTCGGGGGACGCGGGGTCGACCGGCAGATTCAGCGGCAGCGATGCCTGCAGCACGCGAGCGTCGCGGCCCGTCCCATAGTAGTCGCGCCTGCGCCCGACTTCCCGGAAGCCGAGCTGCTCGTAGAGCGCGGCGGCGGCATCGTTGCCCTCCTCGACCTCGAGCGAAGCCGTCGTGCATCCGAGCATCTGCGCGTCATAGCTCACGTGCGCGAGCAGCTTGCGGGCGATACCCTCGCGGCGATGCGCCGCGGCGACCGCGACGTCGAGGATCTCGATGTCGGTATCGACGACCATGCCGCCGGCAAAGCCGAGCAGCTCACCATTATCGTGCGCCACCCACCAGGAACGGGCGGCAGCCGCATTCGGATCGAGCTCGGACAGGAACATGGAGGCGTTCCATGGAGCATGACCCGCGCCCTCGAAGCTCTCTGCCTCGAGGGCGGCCATGGCCTCGGCGTCCGCGGACGCCATGGGGCGCACCTGCAGATGACGTCCGGCGAGCTCGTCGGCGACCCCCGTCGTCACCGTATTGGCGCTCTCGGCGAGTCCGAGGCGCTTGCGCTCGTTTTCCTCGGCGTCGGACAGACGCGTGTAAACGGGTAGCACGAGCGCGGGATCGCATGTATCGGCACGTCCCGTGTGCCGCGCGGCATACGCGGCGGCGTACAGAAGGCCCTTCCCCGTGGGATGCCACAGCGACTCATCGACCCGCTCGACAAGGCCCACCTCCTCGAACAGCCTGCCGTATCGCTTGAGACCGTCGCCGGTGAGCTGCAGGCACGCCGCATCGGGGCGCGCCGCCCACGCCGCGGCGGCATCGGCCGCCTTCAGAACATGCTCGCGCTCGAACAGACGCGTGGCGCCGGCGTCATCCAAGCGATACAGGCCCGGATACACCTCTCCGCGCATCGCGTCCGCCACGACGCCCACCAGCCCGCGCACGCCGGCGTCCCACGCCACCCATGCGCAGGCGTCCAGCGTCGAGGCACCGTACAGTGGGATGTTCGCACCGCAAGCGAGCCCCTTGGCGGTCGAGATGCCGATGCGGACACCCGTGAACGAGCCGGGTCCGCGGCCTACAAGCAGGGCGTCCACGTCGTTCATGGTCTTGCCCGCCTGCGTGAGCGCACGCCCCAGCGTATCGACCAGCTCGACGTTCGCACGGCGGCGGCACAGATGGTCCGCGCTCGCCAGAAGCTCGATGCCCGCAGCCGGGGATGAAACATCCGCCGAGTCGGCAGGATCCCACCACGCCACGGCACATGCCAGCATATCGGTCGAGGTATCCAATACGGCCACCAAGAGCCGCCCGTCACCTGTCCTCATCGCTTTCGCGCCCCTTTCCGGGTCATATTCCTGCGTTTACGCCTTGTTGCACGGGCTGCCGTCGACAGCCCGCGCACGCCAGCCGGCGCCACGGGGCGATGCGCTACATCGCACCTGATCGAACGACGGCTTCATCGATCTGCGCGGCGAGTTCCTCGGCGCGGACTCCATGGGGCGCCAGCACGATACTCCTCGCATCCGGATCGTCCTCGACGCGCGAGAGCGTCACGGAGAGGTACTCGTCGGTCAGGTCGTCTTGGAACTGCTCGCCCCATTCGAGCGCGCAGACCCCTTCGTAGCCGAGCACGTCGTATATGCCCGTATCCTCGAGCTCGTACGCATGTTCCAGGCGGTATAGGTCGAAATGGAACAGCGGGATGCGCCCGCCATCGTGCACGGCCATCAAGGCGAACGTCGGGCTCGTCACCGGATGCCCGTCGCCCAAACCGTGCGCCAGCCCCTTCGTGAAGTGGGTCTTGCCCACGCCGAGTCCGCCGGTCAGCACCAGCACGTCGCCGTCTTGGACGCGCGTCGCGACCAGCTCGCCGAATCGCACCGTGTCCGACACCGCCGAGCTGCCGTAGTGCCCGGCCTCCCGTCGCACCAGCGCCATGGCTACTCCTCCACCCGAGGCAGCGCGTCGGAGTGGGCAGTCGCGGGGATCACCGGCCCGTCCTCCGGGTGGCGCGCCAGATAATCACCGAGCATCCTGAAATCGGCTTCGAGCAGCTCCTGCCATGCAGGGTTGCGCAGCGCCGCGGCGGGATGGAAGGTCGGCATGACCACGAAATGCCCCATCTGGTGAAAACGGCCGCGCAACTTGGTGATGCCGATCTCGGTCTTCAACACGAAATGCGTCGCAGGGTTGCCGAGCGTCACGATGATATCGGGCCAGATGCTCCTGATCTGCTCGCGCAAAAACGGCGAACACGCGAGCACCTCCTCGGGCCGTGGATTGCGATTTCCGGGAGGGCGGCACTTGAGCACGTTCGCGATGTAGATATCCTCGCGCTTCAGACCGGCGAGCGACAGGATCGCGTTCAGGTTCTCGCCCGCGCGCCCGACGAACGGCTCGCCCTGCAGGTCCTCGTTGCGCCCGGGCGCCTCACCGACGAACATCACACGGGCACGCGGGTTCCCGACGCCGAACACGATCTTCGTACGCGTCTCGTAGAGCGGACAAAGCCGGCAATCGCCCATGACGCCGCGGATCTCCTCCAGCGTGACCTCGCGGGGTTTCTGCTTATCATGGCCGGGAATATGCATCACGCCCACGGTTGCTCCCTAGCAATAGATTTTCTCGAGACGCATGCCGAACCCGCATGCCACCTCGTAGCTGATCGTTCCGCGCAGATTCGCCATCTCGTCCATCGTGATCTCGGCGTCGCCGTCACGGCCGATGATGGTCATGACGTCGCCGATCTCGGCCTCGGGCATCTGCTTCATCGAGGTCTGCTGGATGGCGACCATGAACTGGTCCATGCAGATGTTGCCAACCTGGCGGATCCTCGCCCCACGGAACAAAACGTCCATGCGGTTGGAGAGCACGCGGGCCAGTCCGTCCGCATAGCCGACGGGCAGCGTGCAGATCTGAACGCGGGCGCGCGGTACGCGATAGGTGAAGCCGTAGCCGACACCTTCGCCCATCGCCGGATGCATGGTCCTCGTCACGCGGGCGCGCACGCTCATGACCGGCTCGAGCGGGAACACCGGACGCGTCGCCTCGCACGGCTGCAGACCGTACAGACCGATACCGGCGCGGATCATGTCATAGTGGGAGGAGGCGTCCAGAATCGACGCGGCGGTGTTGTCGCAGTGGACGATGCCGCAGTCGTACCCGGCATCGCGCATGGCGGCAACCGCCTCGTCGAACCTCGTACGCTGCAACTGGTAGTCCCAGCCATTCGATTCGTCGGCCGTCGCGAAGTGCGTGAACACGCCGTCGCACTGGATGCCGCGATGGAAATCGACCTCACGGCGGAAATCGAGCACGTCGGCGTAGTGGACGCCGATACGGTTCATGCCGGTCTCGATCGCCATGTGGTACTTTCCGACGGTGCCCAAACTCACCGCCCGCTCGCCGTAGGCGAGCGCGAACTCGGAGGTGTAGACCGAGGGCATGATGCGATGCTCCAGCAGCGTGTCGATAGCCGTGACGGGCGGCTCGGAGAGTACGAGGATCGGCTCCGTGATGCCCCCTTCACGCAGCTCGACACCCTCGTTGACCGTGGCGACCGCGAACAGGTCGCAACCGGTCGCATGCATGATCTTCGCGCACTCGACGGCGCCGTGCCCGTACGCATCGGCCTTCACCACGCAGCACAGGCGCTGTCGCGGCCCGAGCAGGTTCTTGAACGCCCTCGTGTTGCGGCGCAACGCACCACGATCGATCTCGACCCACGCCCAACGCGTCTCGGGCTCCCTACGCATGGCCATCCCTATTCATCTCCCTGTGCGTCCGCGATGCCGAGGTCCTTGCAAGCCTCGTTCTCGACAAGCTGCATCGCCTCGCCGATCAAATCGATCAGATCCGTCGCGATAACGCTGCGCTCGCCGTATTCCGCCGACGCGGCGAATCCCGTGTAGGAATGGACGGCGACCGCATAGGAAGCGAGGACCTCCCAGCGCTCGACCTCACCGTGGGACGTCGCGACGGCTGCAGCCATGATTCCGGCGAGCACGTCACCCGAGCCCGCGGTGGCCAACGACGCCGGGCCAGCCATGGGAATCAGAACCTTCTCGACGCCCACAATCGCCGTCGTCGCACCCTTGGCGACGACGATCATATTGTCGGACCCGACGGCCCAGACGATACGCTGGGCGGCTTCGATCGCGCTGCCCAGGTCATCGACGGGAACATCGCCGACGAGCCTCGAAAGCTCGCGATGGTGCGGGGTGAGGATCAAAGGGGCTTCACGGCGGTAGAGCTCGGGCGTCTTATCGATGCCGTCGATGGCAAGCCGCGCCAGGCAATTCAGGGCATCGGCATCCATGATCAGCGGGATATCGAGCTCGAGCAGGCCGCTTACCACCTGCATGCATCCGGCCGCGGTCGTCATGCCCGGACCGCACAGGACGCAATCGTACTTCGGGGCGATCTCGCAGATGACCGAACGGGCGGCAGCGCCGAACGAACCGCGCGAATCGGAGGGGATCGCGACCACGGGAACGGAGGGCAGCGCCATGCGGATCAGGTTGGCGCACGCGTCGGGAGCCGCAACCGTGACGTAGCCGGCACCGGCGCGGGCAGCCGCCTTCGCCGCCATCATGGCGGCCCCGGGATACCGGGCGGATCCAGCTACGACCAGGACGGAGCCGCGGGAGTACTTGTTGATGTTGGCGGGAAGGGGCTCCATGAACTCGACGAGGTCCGATGCCTGCACGATCTCGGCGGCATGATCGACATCGTCGATCACCTCATCGAGGCGGTCGTAAAGCTCCCCGCAGACGAGCTCGCCGACATAGCTCGGGCCGTCAGCGCTGTACAGGCCGATCTTGGGCGCGATCATCGTCGCGGTCTTATCGGCTTGCACGCAGCAATCCTCGACGACACCCGTCTGGGCGTCAAGACCCGAAGGCACGTCGACGGAGATGACGCGCGTCGCGGCCTCGTTGAGCGTGGGAATCCAAATCGAGAAGGGAGGCCTGACCGTGCCATGGAAACCGGTGCCGAGAATCGCGTCGATGGCAAGGTCGGCTTTGTCGAGCAGCCCCTCGAGCTCATCGCGGGACGGCCCGACGATGACGTCGACATCGCGGCCGGCGGTACGACGGGCGACATGGCGCGCCAACGCGCTCGGGACCTCGTTGGGTTCGACGGGCGTCGCGACGACGACGTGCACGCCACGCTGCTGCAGGATATCCGCGGCAACCCATCCGTCACCACCGTTGTTGCCGAAGCCGGCGAGAACCACGACCTCCTTGGGCTCGTAGCTCATGGCAAGCGTGGCAACGAACTCGCCGGCATGCTCCATGAGCTCGGCTTTCGATGTGCCCTCGCGCTCGATGATATCCTCGAGCTTGACGACTTCCTCAGTGCTTAGAATCGGCTTCATCTAGCTGCTCCTGTCCTGCATCATCCACATGCGCATCGGTTGGGGGAATTGCCTCGATTTGGATTCGCTCTAAATCGTCTAGCACCGAACGTGCCTCTTTGAACGACTGGGCGATCATAGCCTTTTCATCCCGCTTCGATGATTTGGGTTTCGGACGGACATCGGCGGTGATCGCCATGGCATTGGCGATGGCCAAGTCGCTGGTAAACGAAAGGGAGATCGCGACCTCGACCACCCCGAGTTCATCGGCCACCTCGCGAGCACGTCCGGCGAGCACGGCGATGGGACGCCCGCTGGGATCGCGGGAAACCGATACGTCCTTCCTGCCGACACCGTCGCCGAAGCCCGTGCCGATAGCCTTCAGAACGGCCTCGCGCGCGGCGAAACGGCACGCGTAGTGAGCGGCGGGTCGGGCGGACGCGTCGCAATACGCCCGCTCCTCATCGGTGAAGAGGCGAGTCGTAAACGAGGGGGTCCTGGAAAGGATCTCCTCCATACGATGTATTTCCACGATATCGACGCCGATACCGGCTTCGGCCATACCCACCACCAACTTAGCGCACATCTACATTCGTGCTCATCATTGTACTCGTAAGTCGATGGCGATGCGCCCCATACGCACAGAGACCATGAGCCGGGCCCCCTCGGGCCCCGAGAACGAGGAAGGCCCGGAGGGGTCTCCCCCTCCGGGCCTTCCTTCGAAACGCCGTCCACCGGTCAGCGGCGCCCTGCTCTCCCACGGGCTTCCCCCGCAGTACCATCGGCGCTGGCCGGCTTAGCTTCCGGGTTCGGAATGGGACCGGGCGTGCCCCGGCCG
>NZ_JADYTL010000006.1 GCF_021531055.1 Collinsella tanakaei | reverse complement strand
CCCGTCCCCCTTGCCCCCCGCAGCGTCCGGTCCCCGGGGTCGCCCCGCGTACCTTGAGAGCCGCATAGCGAGAGCGCAGGGAGGGATCCCTGCGCACCGATTCTCGATCCGAAACGGATAGTAGAGAGAGATACGAGATTATCGATTCTGCGTCAACGAATGCGAAACACGGTACACCACCGTTTTCGCGGGTTGAAGTCAGAAGCATCGTGATCGCGGTCGCCGGGGGCCCCGCCCCCGGCGGTATGTGATACCCGAATTTACGAATCAGAGAAGATATGCAGGGCGCACGGCGGATGCCTTGGCACAGGAAGCCGACGAAGGACGCGGCAAGCTGCGATAATCCGCGGTTAGGGGCACACACCCTTCGACCCGCGGGTCTCCGAATGGGCGAACCCGCCGTGAGGAGTCACGGCATCCCCCGGCCGAACACATAGGCCGGGGGAGGACAACCCGGGGAACTGAAACATCTAAGTACCCGGAGGAGAAGAAATCAACTGCGAGATCCCCCGAGTAGCGGCGAGCGGAAGGGGGCCTATGGCCAAACCGGCGAGGGACTACGGGCGGCAGCCTTCTCCCCGCCGGGGTTGCAGGGCCATGTGCCCGGGGGCTGCCGCCCCCGGCGGCGAGGTACCGAGGGGAGCCGAACGGCATGGGAAGGCCGGCGGCACAGGGTTAGGGCCCCGTAGGCGGACCCTCAGGTACCCACCGATCATGGTCCCTGAGTAGGGCCGGGCACGTGAAACCCGGTCCGAACCTGGGTGGACCACCATCCAAGCCTGAATACTCTCCTGTGACCGATAGCGCACGAGTACCGTGAGGGAAAGGTGAAAAGCACCCCGGGAGGGGAGTGAAACAGTACCTGAAACCGTGCGCCCGCGAGCAGTCGGAGCAGCCTTGCGCTGTGACGGCGTGCCTTTTGTAGAATGAGCCAGCGAGTCGCTGGCCGGCGGCGAGGTTAAGCTTGGAAGCGAGCCGCAGCGAAAGCGAGTCCGAACAGGGCGCATCAGTCGCCGGCCGCGGACGCGAAGCCGGGTGAGCTATCCCTGGGCAGGCTGAAGCGGGGGTAAGACCCCGTGGAGGGCCGAACGGCAGTACGTTGAAAAGTGCTCCGATGACCTGGGGATAGGGGTGAAAGGCCTATCAAACCCGGAGATATCTCGTTCCCCCCGAAATAGCTTTAGGGCTAGCGTCGGGAGTTCACCGTCGGAGGTAGAGCACCGGATCGATGAGGGGGCTTCGCCGCCTACCGATTCGAACCGAACTCCGAATGCCGACGGCCCAGATCCCGGCAGTCAGAGCATGTGGGCTAAGCTGTGTGCTCGAGAGGGAAACAGCCCAGACCGCCCGCTAAGGTCCCCAAATCCGCGCCGAGTGGCAAAGGATGTGCGCTCGCGCAGACAACCAGGAGGTTGGCTTAGAAGCAGCCACCCCTTCAAAGAGTGCGTAACAGCTCACTGGTCGAGTGGGCGCGCGCCGACAATACACGGGGCTAAGCGCGGTACCGAAGCGGCGGGATGATTCATATCATCGGTAGGGGGGCGTCGGATGCGGGGCGAAGCGGCCGGGGAACCGCGCCGTGGACCTCATCCGAGCGAGAATGCTGGCATGAGTAGCGAGAGACGGGAGAGTAACCCGTCCGCCGTAAACCCGAGGTTTCCTGGGCGAGGCTAATCCCCCCAGGGTCAGTCGGGGGCTAAGGCGAGGCCGGAGGGCGTAGCCGAAGCGCAGCAGGTCGACATTCCTGCACCGGAGACGCGCCGCTATTGACCGACGGGGCGACGGATCGGGGTAGGCCGGCCGGGTTCTGGACGTCCCGGTGATGGGGATGGCCCCCGCGGACCAGGGAAATCCGGTCCGCGCGAGGGGGCGGCCCCGGACGAAGCGATTGAGCGAAGCGGTCGAGCCCTGGTCCCCAGAAAAACCCCTAGGCAGGAGCGTTTCCGCCCGTACCGCAAACCGACACAGGTGGGTGGGTAGAACATACCGAGGCGATCGGGTCAACCATGGTCAAGGAACTCGGCACAATGGCCCCGTAACCTAGGGAGAAGGGGTGCTGGCGCGTAGGTGGACGGACTCGCTCCGCGAGCCGAGGCCAGCCGCAGTGAAGAGGCCCAAGCGACTGTTTACCAAAAACACAGGACTCTGCAGAAGCCGCAAGGCGACGTATAGGGTCTGACGCCTGCCCGGTGCCGGAAGGTCACGCGGAGGGGTCAGCCGCAAGGCGAAGCTCCGAAGCCAAGCCCCGGTAAACGGCGGCCGTAACTATAACGGTCCTAAGGTAGCGAAATTCCTTGTCGGGTAAGTTCCGACCTGCACGAAAGGCGCAACGACTTGGGCGCTGTCTCGACCATGGACCCGGTGAAATTGCACTGGTCGTGAAGATGCGACTTACCCGCGGAAGGACGGAAAGACCCCGTGAACCTTCACTGCAGCTTGGCATTGGCCGCTGGACGCGCGCGTAGAGGATAGGCGGGAGGCTAGGATGCCGGGGCGCCAGCCCCGGCGGAGCCGCCCTTGGAATACCGCCCCCGCGCGCCCGGCGTCCTAACCCGCAGCCGTAATCCGGTGCGGGGACCGTGCCAGGTGGGTAGTTTGACTGGGGCGGTCGCCTCCTAAAGGGTAACGGAGGCGCGCGAAGGTCCGCTCGGGACGGTCGGCAACCGTCCTTTTGAGTGCAAGAGCGCAAGCGGGCTTGACTGCGAGACCCACAAGTCGAGCAGGTGCGAAAGCAGGCTCTAGTGATCCGGCGGCCCCGCGTGGGTGGGCCGTCGCTCAACGGATAAAAGGTACTCCGGGGATAACAGGCTGATCTTGCCCAAGAGTCCACATCGACGGCAAGGTTTGGCACCTCGATGTCGGCTCATCGCATCCTGGGGCTGGAGCAGGTCCCAAGGGTACGGCTGTTCGCCGTTTAAAGCGGTACGCGAGCTGGGTTCAGAACGTCGTGAGACAGTTCGGTCCCTATCCTCCGTGGGCGCAGGAGAATCGAGGGAGGCTGCCCCTAGTACGAGAGGACCGGGGTGGACGGACCTCCGGTGAACCGGTTGTCGACCGACGGCATGGCCGGGTAGCCGCGTCCGGCGCGGATAACCGCTGAAGGCATCTAAGCGGGAAGCCGTTCCCGAGATCAGTTCTCCTTTCGGTAAGGGCCCAGGTAGACCACCTGGTTGATAGGCCCCAGGTGCAAGCGCGGCGACGCGCTCAGCCGAGGGGTACTAATCGCCCGAGCTCTTCTCTCCGCGTCCCCCTCCGCCTCCGTCCCGGATCGGCCCGGAAACCTCGCTGTGCGGCCCCCAGGGCACGCGGAAGCGCTCCCGGGTGGGCGGAACGCCGCCCACCGGTCAGCGGCTCTGGCGGCCGGGGCACGCCCGGTCCCATTCCGAACCCGGAAGCTAAGCCGGCCAGCGCCGATGGTACTGCGGGGGAAGCCCGTGGGAGAGCAGGGCGCCGCTGACCGGTGGACGGCGTTTCGAAGGAAGGCTCCAGGAGACTGGAGCCTTTTTTCTTATCTCGAGCACCTGCGTGGAGAATAGACGCATCTCATCTCTTTCGCCATGCCGTCCACGTCGATGGGTCACAATGCCTTCTATGTTTACGTTATTCCTTCTCGGTAACATAGCCTCGGGTAAGTCCTCCGCTGCCCGTTATCTTGAGCAGCGTGGTGCTCTGAGAATCGACCTTGACGAGCTCGCGAAGTCCCTGTATGTTCCCGGCTCTCCGATCGTCGACGATATCGCTGGTACCTTTGGTCGCGATGTCCTCGATGAGGACGGTTCCATCCGCCGCGACGAACTTGCGCGCCGTGCATTCGATTGTCCCGAGCATATTCGAAAACTCGATAACATCGTCCACCCCGCTCTGCTGGATCGCTTGAGTTCGCTGTTGCTCCCTCCGTATTGCTGTTCTGTCACGACTCCTTCGCATGAGCTTGCCGTTGTCGAGGTTTCCGCACCTCAGACCTTTACCGAGGCGTTCGGTCTTGCCGACGAGATCATGACGATCGCCGTTCCGCGTTCGCAACGTCGCGATCGTGCTGCTCTTCGCGGGATGACGGCGGACGAATTCGACCATCGTGCCGATTGCCAGCCCGACGACGCGTGGTTGAACGAGGTTTCCGACGTCGTTATCGACAATACCGGAGATCTTGAAGATCTTCATATGCAACTGGATAGGTGGCTCTCCTCGCATGGCCTTCTACAGGGCTCGGTCGATGTCCATGGATAGGGGCGTTCGCTTTTTCACGTGGTATCGGGTGCTTCTGCTGCTCGTGGTCTTCGGCTTCGGTGCTATCTCCTGGGCGTTCGCTTATGCTCCCGCTCCGTTGTTCCGCCTGGTTTATCCGCTTGATTTTCAGAGCGAGATCTTGGAATCGGCGTCGACGCACGGTGTCGATCCCTATCTGGTCGCCGCTGTCATCGAAACCGAATCCGGATGGGATCCCGCCGCTCGATCGGATCGCGGGGCGTCCGGTCTTATGCAGCTCATGCCCGAGACGGCTCACGATATGGTGAATAAGGGTCTGGTCGATGGCGCGCGTTTCGATGCCGATGACCTGACGGACGTGCGTACGAACATCGAGATCGGGTGCGCCTACCTGTCGTATCTCATCTCGTATTTCAACGGGTCGACCGAGCACGCAATCGCCGCGTATAACGCGGGCATGGGTAACGTCGACGTGTGGACACGCGACGGCGACGAGTTGTATGATGCCATCACTTTTCCGGAGACGCAGGCGTATCTCGCTCGCGTCACATCGGCTCTCGACCGATATCGGGAGCTGTATCCGGACGCCTTCTCATCGTAGCGAAAGGGGAGTCCATGCCAGCGTTTGAGGTCGAACGGGTCGGTGGCGAACTGCGGCGTTTCGGCCCTACCGCAGGCGATGCGGCATTCACGGTCGTGGCTCCGTATGAACCTTCCGGCGATCAGCCGCAGGCGATTCAGTCTCTCGTCGATGGGGTGCGCGCGGGCGACCGGTATCAGGTGCTGCTCGGGGTCACCGGTTCGGGCAAGACGTTCACCATGGCGAAGACCATCGAGGCGCTCGGTAAGCCGACGCTCGTGATGGCCCCCAACAAGACGCTCGCAGCCCAGCTCGCCAGCGAGCTCAAGGAGTTCTTCCCGAACAACGCCGTGGTGTATTTCGTCTCCTACTATGACTATTACCAGCCCGAGGCCTATGTCCCCTCGAGCGACACCTATATCGAGAAGGATTCCTCCATCAATGAGGAAGTCGAGATGCTGCGACATCAGGCCACCGCGAGCCTGTTGTCGCGTCGCGACGTCATCGTGGTCGCGAGCGTGTCGTGCATCTATGGCATCGGCAGCCCCGAGGATTATGCCGGCCTCGCGCCCAATGTCGACAAGAAGATCCCGCTCGAGCGCGATGATTTCATCCACGAGCTCATCGACATCCAATACGATCGAAACGATTTCGACTTGGCGCGCGGGACGTTCCGCGTGCGCGGCGACGTCGTGGACGTCTTTCCCCCGTACGCCGAGCATCCGCTGCGCTTCGAGTTCTTCGGTGACGAGGTCGAGCTCATCGCCGAGATCGATGAGGTGACCGGCGAGCTGTTGCGCGAGTATGACGCCATCCCCGTGTGGCCCGCTTCGCATTATGTGACCGAGAAGCCCAAGGTGACGCATGCCCTGAAGACCATCGAGGAGGAATGCGAGCACCGTGTGGCGGAGCTCAAGGCCCAAGACAAGCTGCTCGAGGCGCAGCGGCTGCAGCAGCGCACCGACTATGACCTCGAGATGCTCGAGACCATGGGCTTTTGCACGGGCATCGAGAACTACTCGCGTCACTTGGATGGGCGCAAGCCCGGCGAGCCGCCCTATACGCTCATCGATTACTTCCCCAAAGATATGCTCTGCATCATCGACGAGAGCCATGTGACGGTGCCGCAGATCCGCGGCATGCACGAAGGCGATCGTTCGCGCAAAGTGACGCTGGTGGAACACGGATTCCGCCTGCCGTCCGCCCTCGATAACCGGCCGCTGCGTTTCGATGAGTTCGAGGCGAGGATCCCGCAGTTCATCTATGTGAGCGCGACGCCGGGCGACTACGAGTTGCGTGTGAGCCAGAACAACGTCGAGCAGATCATCCGCCCGACGGGCCTGCTTGACCCCAAGATCGACGTGCGTCCGGTCCGCGGGCAGATCGATGACCTGCTCGATGAGATCCGCGCTCGAACGGCGCGCCATGAGCGCGTGCTCGTGACGACGCTCACCAAGCGCATGGCCGAGGATTTGACCGACCACCTGCTCGATGCGGGCGTGAAGGTCAACTACATGCACTCCGATACCGCGACGATGGATCGCGTCGACATCCTGCGCGATCTGCGTCAGGGCAAGATCGATGTGCTCGTGGGTATCAACCTGCTACGCGAGGGCCTCGACTTGCCCGAGGTCTCGCTCGTGGCGATCCTCGATGCCGACAAGGAGGGCTTCCTGCGCAATCGGCGTTCGCTCATCCAGACGATCGGCCGCGCCGCGCGCAACGCGGACGGCGAGGTCATCATGTACGCGGACACGATCACCGATTCGATGCGCGAGGCCATCGACGAGACGAATCGGCGCCGCGGTATCCAGATGGCGTTCAACGAGGAGCACGGTATCGAACCCAAGACCGTTCGCAAGGCGATCAACGACATCTCGAGCTTTATCGCCGAGGCGACGGAGAACGTGGGCAAGCGAAACCGGAGTCGCGGCGACACGCTCGGCCATGGCGAGTTCTTCACACCTGCCGAGGATGCGGATGAATCCGGGGTCACGCCGGGGGCGAAGCTCGCCGAGGAGCTTGCCGGGTTGCCCGCCGACGAGATCGCGCGCATCGTCGCCACGATGGAGGAGGATATGCGCAGCGCCTCGGAGGCCATGGACTTCGAGGAGGCGGCACGCCTGCGCGACGCGCTCGTGCACCTCAAGGCGATCGTCGAGGGTTCAAGCGAGGACGAGGTCATGGAGAACCTGCGGCGCAATGCGCGCAAGGGCAGCGTGTTCGGCGGCGGGCGCAAGCGCCAAGGATGGAAGGGCAAGCACTAGGAATGTCAAAAAACCCCTGGGGTTATTTTACATGGGCGAGGAGGGCCTCGGCGCAGCGGATGCCGTCGGTGGCCGCGCTCATGATGCCCCCTGCGTACCCTGCGCCCTCGCCGCATGGGTAGAGGCCCGGTGCGCCGATCGCGACGCAGGTGCGATCGCGCACGACGGTGACAGGGGAGCTTGAGCGCGTCTCGACGCCGGTGAGCACGGCGTCGGGGGCGTCGTATCCGCGCAAACGGCGACCGAGGGCGGGGATGCCCGCACGGAGCGTGTCGACGATATGTGCGGGCAGGACCTCGTCGAGGGACGTCCACGTGACACCGAGCGGATAGGTGGGCTCGACGCGGCCGCCCGTCGTGCTGGTGCGGGCGGCGAGGAAGTCTTCCACCAGCTGCGCCGGCGCATGGTAGTCGCCGCCGCCGAGCTCGAAGGCGCGGCGCTCGCAGGAGCGCTGCAGCTCGATGCCGGCGAGCGGATCGGTTCCCGGAAGGTCGGCGGGATTGACGTTCACGAGCAGCGCGGCGTTGGCGTTGCGTCCGGAGCGCGCGTACAGGCTCGCGCCGTTGACGACCACGCCGCCGGGCTCCGATGCGGCGGCCACCACCTCACCGCCCGGGCACATGCAGAACGTGAAGACGTTGCGGTCGTTTGGTAGGTGAGCCACGAGCTTGTAGGGCGCGGCGCCCAAGGCGGGATGCCCCGCCGCGCGTCCGTATTGGACGCGATCGATATCGGCCTGAAGATGTTCGATGCGTACGCCCATGGCGAATGTTTTGCGTTCGAGTGCAAAGCCGCGCCGACGAAGGAGTTCGAAGACGTCGCGAGCGGAGTGCCCGCAGGCGAGGATGACCTGCGAGGTCGCGATACGCTCCGTCTTCCCGTTCCGCTCGACGGTCAGGGCACGCGGCGAGCCGTCGACGGCGCGTTCGATGTCTACCATGCGGCAGCGGAAGCGGACCTCACCGCCGTGCGCGCGGATGTCGTCGACGATATGCGTGACGACGGTGGGCAGGATGTCGGATCCCACATGGGGCTTGGCATCCCAGAGGATCTCGCGCGGGGCGCCGGCATCGACCATGGTTTGGAGGATGAGGCGGTGCGCGGGGTTCTTGGTGCCGGTGTTGAGCTTGCCGTCCGAGAAGGTGCCGGCGCCGCCAAGCCCGAATTGGATGTTGCTCTCGGGGTCGAGGGTACGGGTGCGGACAAAGCGCTCGATCGACTCGGTGCGTCGGATCGCGTCGTCACCGCGTTCGATGAGCAGCGGCTTGAGTCCGGCGTGGGCGAGCGTGAGCGCGGCGAAGAGCCCGGCGCAGCCGGCGCCGACGACGACGGGCTGCACGCCGCTCGTCCGTGAGGGCGCGACGGATGCGGGGAATGCCGGAGCGGCGGCGTCGACGGTGCGTATGTTCTTGCGGCGATCGGCCGGTACGCGCGACAGGATGCTCTGCTCGTCGAGATGCTCGGCAAGCTCGATACGGGCGCTCAGGACGAAATGGACGTCGTGCTTCTTGCGTGCGTCCACTGACTTGCGATGGAGCTCGATACGGGCGATATCGGCGTCTGAGAGCTTCAGAAGGCGCTTCGCCGCGGTGCGGCACACCGAAAGACAGGACGCTTCGGTCGTCGATACGTCCAGGTCCGCGCGGATTTGCGAGAGTTCGAGCATGGATCGCCTTTCTGGGAAATTGGTGCCTGTCCCCATTTTCCCATGCGGGAAAATGGGGACAGGCACCAATTTCCCGCACTCGGATCAGATTGACATGTCGGCTGCGCGGATTCCCGACAGCCATGCCCAGGCGAGGTTGAACCCGCCGCAGTCGGCATCCATGTCGAGCGCCTCGCCGCAGACGGCCAGCGCCGGCGCGATGTCGGGTCGAACCGAAAGACCGGGCAGGGTGACGGCGCTAAAGGGGATGCCGCCGCGCCGCACCTGGGCGCTCGCGTGCTCGGTCGTGCCCAGAACCTCGAAGGCGAGGTGCTTGGCAAGGTGCGCGTAGGTGCTGCAGGTGTGACCGAACGAACCGGCGATGGTGGCGATATACGCGCCGAGTCTGCCGTCGTGCAGGCCGCAAAACCAGGAGGCGGTCATCTGGGCGGGGTCGCCGACGATAGCGGCACGCGCTTCGAAAAGCCGCGTAAGCTCCGCTTCACTATGGGTGGGGAACAGGTCGATCTCCACGATGTCGCCGGCGGTACAGCGACGCGAGAGGTCGAACACGACGATGCCCGAGATGCCGTACGGACGGAAGAGGACCTCGCCGTCCTCTGCCCAAAGGGACGTGCCGTTGCGCATGAGGGAGAGTCGGCAGTCGACGCGCAGGCCGTCGAGCTGCTCGAATGCGGCGGAGCGCGAGGTGACATGGTGGCTATCCGCGGGCTGACAGGCGACGGGGCACAGCACGGGCTCCTCGGCGACATGGGGGAGGCCGAACATCGCGGCCATGTGTTCCGACGAACCGCCGCAGGCGATGATGACGCGACGCGCGCGGACGGTCTCCCGCGCGCGCTCGGCACGGCGAAGCTCCTTGCGCAGGGCACGGACAAGGGCTTTGAACTCGGTGACCGACTTTTTCGGCTCGGGCAGGGGTTTGGCTGGCACCGAGATCTCGAGATTCCAGCAAGTGTCCGCTTCGTCAAAGGCGGCGCCGACGATATCTGCGCACGTGCGCAGTTCGGCTCGCGGCGCCACCGCCATGAGCAGGGCGTCGCGCACGGAGTCGGCGCGTTTGCTGTAGGGGTAGAGCCTGCCGTCGACCTCGCAGGTCATAAGGCCGAGCGAGTCGAAGAATGCCGCGAGCTCGTCCTCGGGATGCTCGCCCATGACAGCGCGCGCGATGTCGGGATGCCGATAGCGCACGGGGTCGAGGCAGGCGTTCGACAGGTTGCAGCGTCCGTTGCCGGTGGCGAGGATGGGAAGGCCCGGCTCGACATCGCGTTCGATGACGATGACCGAGTCGCCGGCGCGCGCGGCGGAGATGGCGGCGGCGAGCCCAGAGGCGCCGCCGCCGATGATCGCGACGTCGTATGTGGTGGATGCGGGCACTTAGGCCTGCTCGGAGGGCTCGTCGCCCTCGTGGGGCTCGACGGCCTTGACCGCGGCGAGCGCGAGCGGCAGGGTGCCGGCCAGAAGCTCGGTCTCGATGGTGCCGGCATCGCAGGCGGCGGCGAGCGCCGGATCGATGGGCAGACGGTCGAGGACGGGCAGGTTGTAGGTGGCGGCGACGTCGTCGAGCTTGCTTGCGCCGAAGATCTCGATCGCGCGGCCGCAGTCGGGGCACTGCACGTAGCTCATGTTCTCGACGATACCGAGCACGGGCACGTTCATCTTATCGGCCATGTTGACCGCCTTGGCGACGATCATGGACACGAGATCCTGCGGGCTCGTGACGACGACGATGCCGTCGACCGGCAGGGACTGGAACACGGTGAGTGCGACGTCGCCCGTGCCCGGGGGCATGTCCACGAGCAGGTAGTCGAGCGGGCCCCAGGAGGTGTCGCTCCAGAACTGCTTGATGGCGCCGGCGATGACCGGGCCGCGCCAGAGCACGGGGTCGGTCTCGTTTTGGAGCAACAGGTTGGACGACATGACCTTGACGCCGCCCTCGGAGATCTCGGGCAGCAGCAGCTTGCCCAAACCGTGGGCGCGGCGATCGCCCATGCCGAACATGCGGGGGATAGAGGGGCCGGTGATGTCGGCGTCGAGGATGCCGACCTTGGCGCCGCCACGGGCGAGCTCGACGGCCAGCGAGCCGGTCACGAGCGACTTGCCGACGCCGCCCTTGCCGGAAAGCACGGCGATGACGCGCTTGACCTCGGAGAGGTTGTTTTCCTCGAACTGCATCGGGGCGCTCTGGCCGCCGGCGGCCTGGGCGTGTTCACAGGTGGTCATGGGATGGTCCTTTCGGTTGAACCCGGCGCGACGATGCCGTGCGCGGAGCCGGGCACTCAATGGTTGGCACGGGTCCATTGTACCCGTCCGCAGCGGGCGATCGCGCGCGGGATGCGATGCGATGGTGCGGCGGCCGATCCCGGTACACGTTCTTGACGGCTACGGGTTGCATTCCTATAGTGTATACGTGTATACGAAAGGAGGAGCCATGGCCACAGCGGTCATTTCCGGTCGGGTTGATGAGCGCATCAAGGAGCGCGCGGATGCATATCTCCGCGCTGCCGGGCTCCAGGCGGGAGACGTGATCCGTCAGGTGTGGGAGCATATCGCCCGCACCGGCGAGATCCCCATCGACGGGAAGCGCGAGGTGACCGTCGAGGAGGATCCATTTGAGGGCTTCATGCGATTTCGCGCCGATCTTCCCGAGGCAACATGGCTCAAAACCATGACGAAGGAAGATCTTCGCGACATGATAGCGGGGCGGTATGCATAGATACAACGATCACTACCTGCTCTTCGATACCGACATCCTGATCGATGCCGTATGCCGCGAGCGGCCCGAGTCGGATGAAGCATGCCGTGTCCTGCGGCGATGCAACGGAGGGGGAGATTTGGGCATGACCCCCGCCGCCTCGTTGAAAGACGCGTATTACGTCCTCGAGCGCCAATACGACGAACGCTATGCGCGGAAGTCGATCGAATGGCTCATGGAGCTGCTCGTCATCGCGCCGACGGGGGCGGAGGAGTGTGAGCTTTCCATCCATTCGAATGAGCCGGACTTCGAGGACGGACTCGTGCGGGCATGTGCGGAGCTGAACAACGTCGACTTCATCCTCACGCGCGATGCCGAGGCGTATCGCGCATCCAGGGTGCGCGCGATAACGTGTGCGGAGTACCTCGAAATCTGCGAAGGGTGACGGTGGGGGCGGTTCGACATACGACGGTCGTTCCTCTGTCGGCAACACAAGGCGGGGTGCGGTCCCAATCGTGGACCGCACCCCGCCTTTCATGTCGGCTGGCCGTTTGGGTCTCTAGCAGGTGGCGCCGCCCACGACCTGCTTGTTGAGGATGGCCTCCTTGTCGATCGGCGCGGTCAGGAGCTTGTCCTGCACGTAGTCGAAGCCCAGACGCGCCACGGTGTCGGCAAAGCGCTCGCCCGAGATACCCTCGTCGCGGAAGAACAGGATGGCGCGCTCCACGACGTCCATGACCTCGTCCTCGCTGGTGAAGATCTTGTCCAGCGCGCGGCCGTGCGCGGTCTTCTTGCCCCAACGGCCGCCGATGTAGACCTTGTAGCCGGCGAGCCCCTCGGTCACGGCGTCGAACGGGCAGGAGCCGATGCAGCGTCCGCAGTGATTGCAGGCAGAACCGTCGATGGTGATCTTTCCGTCCGGTCCGACCTGTGCGTCGCCCATGGGGCACGCCTTCACGACCTGGCAGACCTTGCAGGCACGGCACTTCTCGGCCACGATTTGCGGCACGCGCTGACCGACGATGCCCAGGTCGTTGAGGTCGGGCTTGACGCACATGTTGGGGCAGCCGCCCACGGCGATCTTGAACTTGTGCGGCAGCTCGATGCCGTGGTAGCCCACGTAGAAGCGTTCGTGCAGCTTCTCGGACAGACCGAAGGTGTCGATCAGGCCGTACTGGCAGGTGGTGCCCTTGCAGCTCACGACCGGGCGCACCTTGGAGCCGGTGCCACCGGCGTCCAGGCCGTGGTCCTGCAAAAACGCGATGCAGGATTCGATGTTGTCGTACGGAACGCCTTGGATCTCGAGTGTGAGGCGCGTGGTCATCGTGACCTCGCCGGAGCCGAACGTCTCGCTCGCCTCGGCCACGACCTTCTGCTCCGCGGCGGTCAACTTTCCGTTGCGCGTGATCACGCGGATGTTGAAGACGTCGTCGAAGCGCTTGTCCTGCAGGCAGCCCAGGCCCTTCAGGCGCTTGATCTCGGCGGCGGGGAGCTTCTTGCCCGGTTTGCGGGCGACCTTGACCTCGTTGAAGGTCATGCCGCCCTCGAGCACGCGCGTGTCGGTGTAGCCGGCGGCCTTGAGGCGGTTTTGCGCGAAGTACCCGCGCTTGCCCTTGGCGCATACGAGCAGTAGCTTGGCGTCCGTGGCCACGCCGGCGATGCCGTCGGGTCCGATCTTGGTGAGGTCGACCCAGGTGGCACCGGGGATCGTGGGCGCGGGAAGGACATCGATGACCTCGTAGCCCGCGGCGGCGCCCGCGGCGTACTCGGCGGGCGTGAAGCTCTCGAGTTCACCGGCGAGCTTGTTTTCCAGGATGTAGCCGGCGGTGACGAGCGGGTGGATGGCGGTCGAGAACGGCGGCGCGTACGCGAAATCCATCATGTCGAGATCTTCGACCTTGAGGTTTTGGTACAGGGCGGCAACCACGACGTCGACGACCTTGTCGACCGCGCCTGCGCCGAGCGCCTGCACGCCGAGCAGGCGGTGCGTCTGCTTGCAGGCGATGAGCTTGATGAAGAAGCTCGAGGAGCCGGGATAGTAGTGGGCCTTGTCGTCCACGACGCATACGATTGACTCCGGGTCGAAGCCCGCCTCGCGCGCCGCGGCCTCGGTGAGGCCGGTGCGTCCGCCGTTCAGCGTCGGAAGGATCCGCACGACGCCGGTTCCGAGCGCACCGGGGTAGGCGGTCGGCGTACCGGTGAGCGTGCGGGCGAGCGCGCGGCCGCAGATGTTGGCCGTGGATCCCATAGCGCTCCACTGCGGCTGGCCGGTGATGAAATTCCTCACCTCGGCGCAATCGCCGGCGGCATAGACGTCGGGCAGGTTGGTGGCCATGTGCTCGTCCACGAGCACGCAGCCCTTGAACATCTCGATGCCGGAGTCCTCGAGCCACGCCGTGGCGGGACGGATGCCGATGGCGAGGACCACGACATCGGCGGCAAACGAGCCGTTCGTCGTCTGCACGCCCGTCACCTGACCGTCACCTGCGACACCGGTGAGCGCGGCGCCGGTGATCACGCGGACGCCGGCAGCCTTGAGCTGGCGCTTCGCGAAGTCGGCCATCTCGGGATCGAAGACGTTCGGCAGGATCTGGGGCATCGCGTCGACCACGGTGACGGAGAGGCCGCGGGCGAGTAGGCCCTCGGCGGCCTCAAGGCCGATGAAGCCGGCGCCCACCACCACGGCGCGTCGACAGGCGTTGCGCTCCACGTAGTCGCGCAGGCCGCATGCGTCGTCGGGCGTGCGGAGGCAGAAGACGCCCGCGAGGTCGCATCCCGCCACATCGGGCACGATCGGGGCGGCGCCGGTGGCGACGATCAGCTTGTCGTAGGTCTCGTTGCCCTCGCTTCCGTCCGCATGGCGCACGTGCACCGTGTGCGCGGCGGCATCGAGCCCGGTGGCTTCCGCGCCGGTTTCCACCTCGACGCCGGTGAGACCGGCGTACGCGGCGGGCGTGTTGACGATGAGCCCCTCGCGCGTGGGGATGTCGCCGCTCACGTAATAGGGCAGGCCGCAGCCGGCATAGCTGATGTCGGCGCCCTTGGTGATGACCTTCACCTCGGCGGCGCGGTCGCAGCGCTTGATCTTGGCGGCAGCCTTGGTTCCGGCGGCGACACCGCCGACGACCAGGTATTTCATAATGCGTCCCCTCTCTGAGGCTAAGCACGCATGGCCGGGACGGTCGCGTGCCCGTAAACCCATGTCTTCATGATAGGCCTCGGCCGGGGCTCGCGCGGGGACAAACCCGCTGGCGGTGTCGCCATCTCCCGGAGAGGGGGCGCGGTGATCTCGTCCGGTTTGTCGAATTTGGGGCGAAGCCGGCAGAGCCGCCGCGCCCCCCCATTGCGTTTACGGTTCGGTTTTGGGGGCATCTCTTGAGTAGACCGAAAAACGCCGTTCGAGTTACCTGCGGATTTAATGTGCGCAAGCACCCGTCTACTCGGACATGCCGCCCAAAACCGAACCGTAAACAGGGGTAGGTGATCTTGGGATGGGACGGGCGGGCCATCGTGCCCCGTCAGCGGCGGATACGGCCTCGGATGATGAGCGCCAGACCGGCCAGAGCGATCAGGCAGGGGACGATCGGAGGCAGGGAGGTATCACCGGTGGCGATGAGGCGAGCGCCGGTATCGACGGAAGCGCTTTCGCCCGAGGCGTCCCGGTCGGGCGTGTTCGCTCCTTCGCACGAGTCGCCGGGTTTCGCATCGGGATCACCCGGAGTCTCGCCTGGCCCATCGGGACCTTCCGGGTTGTCGGGAGTCGATACCGTCCTGTTCTCAAACGCCGCCTCTTCGCACGTCTCCCATGCTCCGTCCTGTCCTGCGGCCCCGCATGCGACGGCCGTCTCGAGCTCCAGCACGCCGTTGCCGCCATCGGTGCCGGTCAGCGTGATGCGGAACGTGCGGGTGTCGTAATCGATGCCGTCCGATGCGGCATCGTCCGGCACGCTCTCGCGCATGAGGAAGGTCCGGTGCGTTTCGGTGCCCGCCGGCGTCTCGAGTGCAAACGGACCGAAGACGATGGCGCCCGTGGCATCGTTGCGGGCGACGAGGGTGTCGCCGACCGGTTCGCCTTCGTCATCGATTTCCTGAAGAGTGAACGAGAACCTCCCCGGTGCGGGCGCCGCGCCGTCGAGGCGCTTGATACCGGTGATGAGCGACGATCCGCGAAGCTCGGTATAGCTGTTCACGAACGCGATGGGTGACTCCGTGCCGTCAAAGTCGCTTGCGATTGTGGCGGAAAGATTGCCGACGCTATCTGAGATCACGGTGACGGTGACGTCGTAGACGCGCTCATCGTAGGTGACGCCCGGCTCGCGGTCGTCGGGAAGCGCTTGGGCGACGCGGTAGGCGAACGTGCCCGGCGCATCGAAGGCGAGGTCGGGGAGTGTCCACGGCGCGCTCTCGTCCGCCGGTGCGGCGGAGGATGTCGCGCGCGCGGCGGTGCCGTTGACGGTGACCGGGTCGCCGTGGGCGTCGAGCAGCTCATAGGTGAATTCGCCATCCCGCTGCGGTCGGCCGCGCATGGTCGAGGTGCCGGCGATCGCCACCGAGGCCGGGCGGTACTTCTTGGTGTTCGTGTACGAGACCTCCGTCGTCTCGGCGGGCGCGAGTTGAGATTCCTGCACCAGGTCCGGGGTGGTGGTGTACCCGCTCGTCGAGGTGTCTTCCTGCGATATCGTGACGTTGCCGCCTGCCGGGATGCCCTGCACGGTGAGGGTGCCGTTTCCCGCGATGGAGACCCTCGCTCGTCCGTTCACGAACGCGATCGAATCCCGTGTCGCGTCGTTGTCGACCGTCACGTTTCCCGTGGCGGCGATCGGGTAGGTTCCGGTGATCGGATCGCCCGTGGCGGTCCTCGCGTCGATGGTGTAGCGGAACCGCATGCCCGCCTGCGCGTCGGCTTCCGCCGCGGCGCCCTCGATTCGGTTGGACAGGGCAAGGTCGCCGAACAAGTCGCGCGCGTTCACGGCGTAGACGGTGCTGATACCGCCATCGGCGAGGACGCCATCGTAGGGGTTCACCTCCGTGCCGTCCGCGAAGATCGGCTCCCGTCCGAGCGAGATGCGGTAGCCATCCTGCTTGAGCGCCTGCGCATCGAGTTCCTCGACGCGAAACGCCATGCCGGGGGCGAGCCCGTCGATGACGAAGCCCGTGGCACCCGCCACATCGGCGATGACGGCATGTCCGTCATCGCCGCCTTCGACGCGCTCGAATGTGATCGTTTCCCGATGGGGTTCGTCTTCGGTGCCGTCGTAACGCATGGACGTGAGTTCCAGCGTCGAGCATGCTGCCGGCTGGGCGGTGAACAGGCCGGATAGCGTCACGTCGAACGAGAAGGTTCGGTCGGGCTCCACGGCGTTTCCGGTGGCGATCGCGGCGATGTCCAACGCGCCGGTCGTCTTGACGTTCGCAAAGACCGCGTGCGCCGGCGCCTCGTCGATCGTTCCCGTGGCGCCGGATTGGAGCGTGAGGTAGCCATCCGCGCTGTAATCCCGCTCGCGGACGTCGTACGTCGTGCCGCAGGGTATCCCGTCGACGATAAGCGTCTGACCGCCGGTTAGTTCGATGGTAAACGCCCCGTCTTCCAGCGTCGCCTCCTGTGATGGATCGCCGGAGCCGTCGATGCGGTAGCGCACGGTGCCGCTCAAGGGCGTGCCGTCATCGCCGACAAGCTCGACGGTGAAGGCGAATGGGGTGCGGGAGGCATCGCCGACGGTGCGCTTGGTGACCTCGAGCGTGCCGTAGGTGACGCGCTCGTTGGTGAACGCGAGGGTATCGACTTGCCCGTCGGTGTCGATCGCGCCCGTCACGTGGTCGCTCTCGATCCGCTGGGCGCCGGCTTCGTCGGTGCTCTTGTCGATATGGGGCGTGTGTCCATCCGTATCCGTTTCGCGCACCGTGTAGCTCACGCCGATCGGCACGCCCATGATGGTGAGCTCGTCGCCGTCCGCGAGCGCGACGGGCCGGTCGCCTTCGAGGCGCACGATGCCGTCGTCGGCGACCGTCGCGGTGCCCGTCTGCGCCGTGTCGCCGATGCGATAGGCGAGCGTTTGGGGGAGTGGACGATCGTCGGTGCGGGCGAGTTTCACCTCGAACGGGAACGCGAAGGTCGTGTCACCGTCGTTGCCGATCACCGTCTTGGTCAGGTGGATCGAGCCGGCGGTCGGCCGGTTGGTGAACGTCGCGACGGAGGCCCCGGCGGCAAGCGTGCCCTTGGCCGTCACGCCGTCCCCGTCCGTCGTGCCGTCGGGTGCGTCGATGCGAAAGGACGTGTCGTACGTCGTGGCGCCGGAGGCCTTCTCCTCGATGCGATAGGTGCAACCTGCGGGAAGCCCCGCAAGCGTCGTCTGCTGCCCGTCGGCGAGCTCGAGCGTGATCTTGCCGTCGTCGAGCGGGGCGAGATCCGCCTCGTCGCCAGCCGGTCCGCGCAGCAGGATCGGTCCTGCAAGCGGCGTCCCGTCGGCGCGCGTCAGCGTGATGCGGAAGGAAAACGTCCGATCCGAGGCCGCCGGTGCGGTCTGCTCGCCTGCATCCACGCGCTTTCCGACGGTGAGCTCAGCCGTGCCCGCGGCGGGCGGCACGACGAGGACTCCGTTGTTGCCGAGCCGCGCGCTCAGGCGGGCCGTGCTCCCATCGGTCGCCTTGATCGTCGAGATGATGGAGTACGGTGCGCTGCCGGTGGCGTTGGGGTTCTTGGCGATGCCGCGGCGCACATCCGCCGGTCGCGAGGTCGGGGTGCCCGCGGCGACGACGCACACACCGTCCTCGCCGATCGAGTACGGAGAGTCTTCTGTCGTCGGCTGGGCGACGTAGGGGACGAACCGTTGCTTCGGTTCCACGGCGACGACCTCGTCGGGGGAATCGAAGGCCGCCTCGTAGACCGTCTGTTCCACGTAGTAGGTCGCACCCGCTCGGGGAAGCCCCCGAAGCGGCTCGAGGTCCTCGGCGTTCGGGGAAGCGGGGTCTGCCGTGGTGCCGTCGACGAGGGTGTAGAGCGGCGTCGCCTCCCCGAACAGGTAGTAGGCGTTGGCCGGAGCGGCGATCGCCGACGCGCTCGCCCCTGCCTGCACCTCACCGCCGGTATCCGTGAACGCGCCCGCAAAGAGCAGGGTCGCGCCGGTGCCGGTGTGCGGAAGGGACGTGCCCACCGCCTGCTCGAGGTCCGCGTCGGATGCGGTCCCGCCCTGCGTGATGCGGTCGAGGACATCCGCGACGTGGGAGGTCGGCGCCACTTCGTACACGAGGCGCACCGGATCCGTCTGTTCGGGGTCGTCGACCGTCATGGTCGCCTGGCCGTCCTGCGCGATATCCACATGCGCCCGCATCGCCGGGACGGCGTCGGCGGGGATGGCGGCGAGCAACGTCTGCCGTCCGGTCGCAAGATCGGTCTCCACCATGATGACGAAGTCGTAGAGGGTCACGTCACCGCCGGTGTATTGGTTGGGGAGGTTGCCGATGTAGAACCAGGTCTCGCAGAC
Organism: Collinsella tanakaei; assembly: GCF_021531055.1. GTDB lineage: Bacteria > Actinomycetota > Coriobacteriia > Coriobacteriales > Coriobacteriaceae > Collinsella > Collinsella tanakaei_B. Next base: position 163,866 of record NZ_JADYTL010000006.1, on the reverse strand, counting down.
CGCTGCGGCGCCGTGGTCGCGGGCGGTCTCGATGGCGGCGCGCACATCATCGGGAGCGTCGGCCTCCCAATCGCCGGCGTGCACCGCCGCGAGTTCGCGCTCGCTGGCGAAGGTGTAGGGCCGCTCATCGCCGGCGACCATGCGGTGATCGGCGTCGACGTACCAGCTCGCGCGGTTGGAGTAGTCGTCCGCGCCGCCATAGGCGAACTGTCCGTCGGAGAACGCATCGAAGAGCAGGTCGTAGGCGGCGTAGCCCAAGTCGTAGCGTTCGTTCACCGCATCCACGATGTAGGCGAACTCGTGGGTCGCCTCGATGTCCCAGGGGTCCTGCACGCCGATGGTCACCGCCTGCGCCGCGAGCGCGCCGTCGAGCAGGGTCGAGCCGTATTGGATGCCCTTCATGTCGGTGAGCTGCATACCGACGCCGATGGCGTCCCGAACGGTCACGTCGCCCGCCTCGCCGGGAGCCGTCGGGGTCGGGGCGGCGTACTCGATGCCGAGGATGCGATTGACCGCCGAGGTGAACGCCCAGCTGACGGCTTGGACGCTGTGGGCGCAGAAGTACTCGTCGACCGAGCTCAGACCTTCGCCGGAAGTCTTCAGGAGGTCGGGGATGCAGGGGAGCGTGACGGTTTTCGCGGCGAGTCCCGACGGGCTCGATCCGTACAGGTCGAGCGCGATGGCGGGCTTGCCGTCCGCCGCCGCCTCGGCGTAGCGCGTCGCCGCCTGCTCAAGGTTGTCGGCAAGGTCGATTCCTGCTGCCGCACCCGAACCGGGTAGCGTGCGGTGCTCCTGTTCCGCGGCGGTCTCGAGCAGGTAGGCGACGGTCGCCGTGGTGTCGAGCCCCGTGGTGTAGACCTTCAGCGGGCCGCCGCCATGCTCCCATGCGCGCTCGATGCGCTGCCGGTCGGCGCGCATGGTGAGCAGCGTCGCCAGCATCGCGTCGGTGCCGTACCCGTTTTCGCGCGAGTGGGGCAGCGGTCCCAGGAATCCGTCCGCCGCGCCGGTGTAGACGGCGGGGTCGAGCAGGTCCACGTTCGCCATCGGTGGGGTCTGGATGCCCATGACGACGAGCTCGGGCGCGCGCGATGCGGCGTCCGGGTCGGCGGCTGCCGCCTCGAGCATATCGGCGCCGACGTGGACGGCGCGCTGGAGGTACGATCCGCTGCGAAGCGCGGCGTTGGAGGTCTGCACGCCGTCGGCGGTGCCGGTCACGACGAGATGCGGGTCGCGGCCGTTCGCTCTCGCCTCGTATGCCAGGTACGAGCCGTTGCCATCGGGTGCGTAGACGGCGAGCGGCATGAGGACGGTCACCTCGGAGGAGTAGGCGACCACACCGACGCGGGTCGGCACGGCGGCGCTGTCGTTTTCGGCCATGAGTTGGGATATGGCGGCGTTGAGGGCCGATACGAGGTGGTCTGCCTGCGCGCGCCCGTTGTAGGTCTTATCGGCGAGGACGGCGTTCGCGCTCACGACGAACACGACGTCGTGGGAAAGGCCGTCCTCGTGCCGGATGGATGCCGACGAGGAGAGAGCGGAAAGGCTGACCAGAAAGCCGCGGTCCCGGTCGCGCAGGGAGGCGGCGACACCGGCGTCACGCGCTTGGTCGTCGGCCGCGTAGACGGATTTGTCGGCCCAGATGCGCCCCGCTTGCTCCGTGGAAAACGAGTAGGCGTCCTGTGCGGAGCCGGGCGAGCGAAACAGGCCCTCCCAGCTCGTGGAGGTGTCGGGATCCACGATCTTCAGGGGAAGGTCCGCGGTGGCGTCCGTATCGGGCACGGCGGATGCCGCGAGGGGGCTGGCGAGGGTCGCGCTCAGGATGACGGCGAAGATGACGGGAAGGACGCGTGGACGGATGTGGCGATGCATGGGGCCTCGATTCCGCTTCGGGCGGGCCTGGCCGTCGGAAGCGAGCGACGGGAGCGGTTATTCCGCCTGTACCCGCGCGTCGCCACACATCGCGCTTAGGGCTTTCTGAAGAACCTTGCGATTTCCTTGGGACGAACCCGGTGCCGCATCGGCGCTTCGGGGAGTATGGTGGATGCATCGCATGGATCGATGGTCGATTCGGGTGGAGGCACGAGGAGGCGCTATGGGACGGATGGATGGACGGCACGGGCTTCTCATCGTCGGGAGCGGCTGTGCGGACCCTCGCGTCCGCGCGGCGTATGTCGCGCCGCTCGAGCGGGCGCTGGTGGATGCCTTTCACCCCGATGCGACCGCGGGTGCGCCGGTACGCATCGCCTTCACGAGCGACAGGGTCCGTGCCGCGTGTGCGAAGCGCGGCGTGACGGTGCCGTGCGTGGCGGACGCGCTCGAGGAACTTTGGGCGGCGGGCGTGCGCGACGTGACGGTCGCCGTGACGCATGTGGTCGGCGGTGCATCCTATCGTTCGGCGTGCCGTGCCGTACGTGCCAAGGCGCCGTTGTTCGATGCCGTGCACCTGGCGGCGCCCCTGCTGTCGTCCGCCGAAGATGCCGAGACGCTCGCACAGGCCATCGACGTGCGCTATCCGCGGTGCGAACACGCCGCCGTCGTGCTCGTCGGCCATGGCGCCGACGGGGTGGGGCAGCTCGCGTATGCGGCGCTCGGATACGCGCTGCACCTGCGCGGACGCGATGACGTGATGATTGGCGCGCTTCGCGGGGAGCCGTCCCGTGCCGCGGTGCGCGGTGCGCTGGAGCGGATGGGGGCGCGCGACGTGGCGCTCGCCCCGCTCATGGTCGCACCCGGTATCCATGCGCAGCGCGATGTGCTCGGGACGACGGGGGAGAGCTGGGCGCACCTGCTGTCCGATGCCGGGTTCCGCGTCCGGGCGACGGCGTGCGGGCTGGGCGCGTGGCCGGAGGTCCACCAGCTGGCGATCGGCCACATGCGGACTGCGGCGCCTGTCGAGACGGTCCGCGCGGACATCACGATGGATGCGTCGGCAGCACATTCGGCCCCGACCGCTCGGTTCCCGCTGTTCGTCGACCTTTCCGGCGTGCGATGCCTGGTGGTCGGTGGCGGTGCCGTCGGAAGCCGCCGCGCCGAGGCGCTTGCGCGCTTCGGGGCGCGCGTGACGGTCGTGGATCCCACGCCGCTCGACGGGGCCCGCCGCGCGGCGGATGAGGTGCGGACGCGTCCGTACCGCCCCGGCGATGAGGAGGGCTGCTCGCTGGTCATCGCGGCGACCGGTGACCGCGAGGTCAACCGTATGGTGGGCGATCGCTGCCGCCGTCTCGGCGTGCCGGTGTCGGTCGCCGACGCTTCGGACGAGTGCACGTTCTTCTTTCCGGCGCTCTGCGAAGGGGAGCATACGGTGGCGGGGGTCGTCTCGCGCGACGCCACGCCCGACGGTCATGTCGTGACCGCGCGCGCCGCCGCGCGGATTCGCGATATCCTGCCGTAGCGCGATGTCGAGCTTAGAGCGGATCCAGCTCGATACGTGAGCGCACCCCGTCGCGCCGGCCCGTCCTCCATGGCGGAGGCGTTGCGGCGGGCTGTCGGGCGTGGGTACCGAACATGGCGTGGGTATCCCGTGACGGCCGTTCGGTGCGAACACGTGTCCGGTGGCAAAACGGGTAGACTGATGCCCTGAACGAACCATGGCGTTCCGGAAGGATATCCATGTCAGATAGCTCCATCATCATCCGCGGCGCGCGCGAGCACAACCTGCGCGACGTCGACGTCGAGATCCCCCGCGACCAGCTCGTCGTCATCACCGGCCTGTCCGGTTCCGGCAAGTCGAGCCTCGCCTTCGACACCATCTACGCCGAGGGCCAGCGCCGTTATGTCGAGAGCCTGTCGAGCTATGCCCGCCAGTTTTTGGGGCAGATGGACAAGCCCGACCTCGATTCGATCGACGGCCTGTCGCCGGCGGTGTCCATCGACCAGAAGACGACGTCCAAAAACCCGCGCTCCACGGTGGGTACGGTGACCGAGATCTACGACTACCTGCGCCTGCTGTTCGCACGCATCGGCACGCCGCACTGCCCCGAGTGCGGACGGGTGATCGAGCGCCAGACGACCGACCAGGTCGCGGACAAGATCATGGACGCCGGGCTCGGCCGCCGCGCGCTCGTGCTCGCCCCCGTCGTCACCGACCGCAAGGGCGAGTTCGCCAAGTTGCTCGACGACCTGCGCCGCGAGGGCTTCTCGCGCGTGCGCATCGACGGCGAGGTGCGCAGCTTGGACGACCCCATCGAGCTCGACAAGAAGTTCCGCCACACCATCGAGGTGGTCGTGGACCGCATCGTCATCCGCGAGGGGGGCGTGGGCCGCATCGCGGAGGCCGTCGAGCAGGCGACGAGGCTCGCGAACGGCCGCGTGGCGGTGTACCTGCTGCCCGACCGCGACGCCCCCGAGGGGACGCCCGGAGACCTTCTGACCTATTCGCTGGCGCTCGCCTGCCCCGAGCACGGACACTCCATCGACGACCTGCAGCCGCGCGACTTCTCGTTCAACGCGCCCTACGGCGCCTGTCCGGAGTGCGACGGCCTGGGCTTCAAGAAGGTGGTGGACGCCGAGGCCCTCATCGAGGATCCGAGCCTGTCCATCGACGAGGGCGTGTTCGGCAGCTTCTTCGGCAAGTCGAACTACTACCCCCAGATCTTCCGCGCGCTCGCCAAGCACCTGAAGGTCGATCCCGCGACGCCCTGGCGCGACCTGCCGGCCCGTGTGCGCAAGATCTTCCTCGACGGTTTGGGCGACAAGAAGATGCGTGTCGACTACCACACGCAGGACGGTCGCGACACGCACTGGTTCACCAAGTACTCCGGCGTGCGCAACATCCTGTACGAGCGCTACATCGAGACCACCAACGACAACACCAAGGCGCGGCTCGAGAAGTACATCCGCGAGGAGCCCTGCCATTCGTGTCACGGTGCGCGCCTGCGCCCCGAGATGCTCGCCGTCACGGTGGGCGGTAAATCCATCTACGAGGTCTGCTGTATGAGCTGCCGCGAGTCGCTCGAGTTCTTCGAGGGGCTCGAACTCGACGAGCGCCAGCGTTTCATCGGCGGCCGCATCGTCAAGGAGATCATGGAGCGCCTGCGCTTTTTGGTCGACGTGGGTCTGGACTACCTCACACTCGATCGCGCCTCCGCCACGCTGTCGGGCGGCGAGGCGCAGCGCATCCGCCTGGCCACGCAGATCGGCGCCGGCCTCATGGGCGTGCTCTACATCTTGGACGAGCCCTCCATCGGCCTGCACCAGCGCGACAACGAGCGCCTCATCGCCACGCTCGAGCGCCTGCGCGACCTCGGCAACACGGTGATCGTGGTCGAGCACGACGAGGACACCATCCGCGCCGCCGATTTCGTGATCGATATGGGGCCGGGCGCCGGCGAGAACGGCGGCGAGGTCGTGTGCGCCGGCACGCCCGCCGACATCATGGCGTGCCCCGCCTCGCTCACCGGGCAGTACCTGACCGGCAAGCGCATGATCCGCCTGCCCGAGGAGCGCCGGCAGCCGGGGCGCGGCGCGCTCGTGGTTCGCGGCGCCCGTGCGAACAATCTGCACAACGTGACCGTCAAGATCGAGTTCGGCACGTTCACGGTGGTGACCGGTGTCTCCGGATCGGGCAAGAGCTCGCTGGTGACCGATACCATCGCACCGGCGCTCACGAACGCGATCCATCATTCCGCCCGTCCGGTGGGGCCCTATCGCGCCATCGAGGGCATGGAGCAGATCGACAAGGTGATCGATATCGACCAGTCCCCGATCGGGCGCACGCCGCGTTCGAATCCGGCGACCTATATCGGGCTGTGGGACGATTTGCGCGCGCTGTTCGCGAGCGTGCCCGAGTCCAAGGCGCGCGGCTACTCGCCCGGGCGTTTCTCGTTCAACGTCTCGGGTGGCCGCTGCGAGGCCTGCAAGGGCGACGGCCAGATCAAGATCGAGATGCACTTCCTGCCCGACATCTACGTGCCCTGCGAGGTGTGCGGCGGCAAGCGCTACAACCGCGAGACGCTCGAGGTGCTCTATCGCGGCAAGTCCATCTCGGACGTGCTCGACATGAGCGTGACCGAGGCGCTTGGGTTCTTCGGCAACATCCCGCAGATCAAACGCAAGCTCCAGACGCTCTACGATGTGGGCTTGGGCTACGTGCGGCTCGGGCAGCCGGCTACGACGCTGTCGGGTGGCGAGGCGCAGCGCGTGAAGCTCGCCAAGGAGCTGCACCGCAAGCAGACGGGCAAGACCTTCTACATCCTGGACGAACCGACGACCGGTCTGCACTTCGAGGACGTGCGCCAGCTCATCGACGTGCTGCAGCGTCTGGTCGACGCGGGCAACACGGTGCTGGTGATCGAGCACAACCTCGATGTGATCAAGGTCGCCGACCGCATCATCGATCTGGGCCCCGAGGGTGGCAACGGCGGCGGGCGCATCGTCGTGGCGGGCACGCCCGAGCAGGTCGCCGCCTGCGAGGCGAGCTACACCGGTCGCTTCTTGGCGCCCATCCTCGAGCGCGACCGCGCGCGGCAAGCGAAGTAGCACGTGGGAATGGGTTGGATGGGGACGTGTTCCATCCGACCCCTCCAGCCAACCCGTGGGGTTTCGTTCGGGAGGGGTACGCGGTTTGCAGGAGCTCTTCCAACAGACCGTTCCGGTGGTGAAATCGTGTCGGTTTTGGCAGATAAATCGCCTGCGACCTGCGTGTCTTCACCGAGCGACACCCCTTGTGAGCTGCGGGTTGAAGCTCAACTTGAAGCTTAACTTGGTGTGGAGTGCGGATGGAGCATTTTGGCTATCGGGGCGGTGCTGATAGAATGTGCCCATCATTGACTCGTTCGCACGAGAAGGGAAGATGACCGACACGAGCGCTCGACGCACCCACGTGGCGCACCGTTAGGAGATGTAATTCATGGCGCACTTTAAACGCAGCCTCACCGCCATTCCCGTTTTCGGCCTGAGCTTCGCGCTCATCGCCGGTCTGAGCCCCGCACCCGCCATGGCGGCTTCGTCGGCGGAGCTCCAGCAGCAGCTCGATAGCGTTTCCCAGCAGCTCAACGCCCTGTATTCGACCGCCGAGCAGGCGAGCAACGACCTCATCACGGTCTCCAACAACCTGGACGAGACCAAGACCAAGATCAAGGAGACCACCGCCGAGATCGCCGAGGAGGAGAAGCAGCTCGCCGTCTATCAGGACGAGCTCGGCGACCTCGTCTCCGATCAGTACAAGTCGGGCGGCAGCGCGAGTATCGTCTCGGTGCTGCTCAACTCCGGCAGCTTCTCCAACCTGATCTCCAACCTCCATTACGCCGACAAGGCGGCCGAGCACAAGCAGGGCGTCATCACGACGACGCATGAGCTCATGGAGTCGCTCGAGCAGAACAAGAAGGAGCTCGAGGAGCAGAAGGCCGAGCAGGAGAAGCTCGTCGTCGAGCAGCAGGAGAAATCCGACGCCGCCGCGGCCGCCGCATCCGAGGCCCAGTCGTACTACGACCAGCTTTCCGACGAGCTGAAGGCCCAGCTCGCCGCCGAGGAGGAGGCCGCCCGTAAGGCCGCCGCCGAGGAGGCCGCCCGCAGGGCAGCCGAGGCCGCCGAGGAGGAGGCCGAAAGCGAGCAGGCTGGCGATAACGCCTCCGATAGCGATGAGGGTTCCTCGAACGACGCCGCGTCCGACTCCGGCTCGAACGACGATTCCTCGGATTCCAACGACAGCGCTTCCGACGACTCCGACTCCGACTCCGACTCCGATTCCGATTCCGGTTACGACGACTCGCCGAGCTATGACGATGACTCGGATGACGATGACGGCGGCAGCCAGGGTTCCGGCGGCGGTTCCTCGGTCCCGAGCGGCCCGACCTCGAGCGCGAGCGCCATGGTCGCCAAGGCCCAGAGCATCATCGGCTCCGGGTACTCCTACTCCGGCTACTACTGGACCGGTTCCACGAGCAGCTCCTGGTTCACCTGCTCGGGCGTCGTCGACTTCGCGCTCGGTTACGGTTCGCGTTCCAACAGCCCCGAGTCCTACATGGCAAAGGTCAAGGCACGCGGTACCTGGACCACCAACCGCAACAACCTCCAGTACGGCGATCTCGTCTTCTTCAGCTCCGGCGGTCGCTACTGCGGCCATGTGGGCATCTACATCGGCGGCGGTTCGATGATCGACTCCATCCCCGGTGCGGGCGTCGGCTATCGCACGCTCGACTACATCGGCGGCTTCTTGGGCGGCGGCTCGATCATCTAACGATTCCGGCCGTTCTGGTCAGGATGGACCGATTGACGGCTCCAAGGCTTCGTGCCTTGGGGCCGTTTTGATATGGGAGGGGCCATGGGACGCAAGGAAAGCGTTCAGAAGACCAACGCGATGCGCGAGCTCGAGCGCGCGCACATCGCATTCGAGGTGATCACCTACGAGGTCGACGAGAACGACCTCTCGGGCATTCACGTATCCGAGCAGCTCGGCGAGGACCCCGGCCAGGGGTTCAAGACCCTCGTGACCGTCGCTCCGAGCGGCGATCACGTGGTGTGCTGCATTCCCGTCGCCGAGGAGCTCGACCTCAAGGCGGCCGCCCGCGCCGCGCGGCAGAAGTCCCTCTCCATGATGCACGTTCGCGACCTGCTGGGCACCACGGGGTACATCCGGGGCGGATGCTCGCCCGTGGGCATGAAGAAGCGGTTTTTGACACTGATCGATGAACGTTGCATGCGGTACGACCGGATTTTCATCTCGGGCGGCCGTCGCGGCATACAATTGAAGCTCTCACCGAGCGACTTGATCGCCCATACCGGGGCGACTGTCGCCTCGATCTGCAGGAAAGGCTAGGTTTGCATGACAGACGGATTCGACGTCGACGACATCCCGCGCCCGCGGGGTTCGCATTTCAAGCCTTCGCGCGACGACGCGGCGACGCCGCGCGATACCGCGCCCGCCGCGCCGGCTGCGCCATCTGCCGCACGTGGCGCCTCGCCCGATGAGACGACGATGTTCCTGATCGCCGCCGGTGTCGACCCGTCGCGTATCGACGCCTTGCGCCCCGCATCCGGCTCCGCGGCATCGAAGGACGCCGAGGACGCCCCGCTCGTCGCCCCGCCGACGACCTCGCCGGAGGAGACCGCCGCGTTCATGGTGTCCTCCCAGTACGCGACGGCCGCCTCCGCAGGTTTCAACGCGCCGCGTCCCGACGAGTCCGCGCAGTTCGCGCTCATCGGCGATCCGACGCCCGATGCATGGGATGACGAGGATCTGTTCGAGACGGGGCCCGGCCGCATCCAGACGGAGGATACCTCCGTCGAGCCCGTCGGCGCCGAGGAGGACGAGGCGAGCGTCGCCGACGTCGGTCGCTCCGCCGCACTCATGAGCGGCCTTGTCATCGTGAGCCGCATCACCGGCTTCTTCCGCACGTGGGCACAGGCGTTCGGCATGGGCACGACGCTCGTCGCCAGCGCGTTCACCGTCGCCAACAACCTGCCCAACGCCCTGTACGAGCTCGTGATGGGCGGCATGCTCGTCACCGCGTTTTTGCCGGTCTACGTCTCGACGAAGAAAAAGGCGGGCCGTGTCGGCGCCTGCGCGTACGCATCGAATCTGCTCTCGCTCGTGACGCTGCTCATGGGCGCGCTTTCGATCCTTTCGTTCATCTTCGCCGGGCAGATCATCTGGACGCAGGCGTTCAACGCCTCGTCGGAGTTCGACTTCGACCTCGCCACGTACTTCTTCCGCTTCTTTGCGATCGAGATCGTGCTCTACGCCCTTTCGTCGGTCATCTCGAGCATTCTGAACGCGGAGCGTGACTATTTCTGGTCCACGGCGGCACCCATCGCCAACAACATCGTGATCACCGCCGCGTTTTTCATCTACGGTGTGGTCGCGGAGTCGAATCCCATGGCGGGCATCCTCGTGCTCGCGATCTCGAACCCGTTGGGCGTGCTCGTCCAGGTGGTCATGCAGGTGCCCGCGCTTTCGCGGCACGGTGTCCATCTTTCGCCGCGGATCGATATCCACGATCCGCTGATCCGCGAGACCCTCTCCATCGGCATCCCCACGCTCGTGGTGACCGTGGTCTCGTTCGCCACGACCTCGGTCCAGAGCGCCTGCGCCCTGTCGGTCAATCCGAGCGGTGCGTCGATCACCTATTACGCGCGCATCTGGTACATCCTGCCGTATTCGGTGTTCGCCATCCCCATCACGACGGCCATGTTCACCGAGCTCTCGTCGTTCGTGGCGAGCGGGCGCATGAAGCGCTTCGTGGAGGGTCTGGCGAGCGGATCGGGGCAGATCCTGTTCCTGCTGATCCCGTTCGCCCTCTATCTCATGGTGTTCGCGCCGTGCCTGTCCAACATGCTCAAAAGCGGGCGCATGTCCGCCGAGGACGTGGATATCCTCTCGACGTACATCGTCTGGCTCTCCATCTCGCTGCCCGGGTACGGCTTGTGCACGTATCTGCAGAAGGCGTGCTCGTCGCTTCGCAGGATGAAGCTGTTCGCGATCGCCGAGTGCATCGCCGGTGCCATCCAGATCGCCATGTGCCTCGTGTTCACGCCGGTGTTCGGCTTCAACGTGGTGGGCTTCAGCTCGACGTTCTTCTTCGTGTCGATCGATCTGGTCACTCTGCTGTTCCTGCGCCACGAGCTCGGGCATATCGGCTTTCGCTCCATGGTCGTGGCGGGCGTGCGCTCGCTTGCCCTGGGCCTGCTGGGGGCGGCCGTCGGCGCCGCGATCCTGATGGGCCTGCAGGCCGTCGCCGGCCCTCTCGCCGAGGGTGGCATCATGCGCGCGCTGCTGTATGCGTTCGCGGGCGGCGTGCCCGCGGTGCTGATCACCTTCGGTCTCGGCATCGCGCTCAAGCTGCCCGAGGTCTCGTTCATCCGCTCGCTCGTGGCGCGCTTCCTGCCGAGTCGCGCGTAGGCGTCGTATCGTAGAAGGGGGATGGTCCGGATGGATCGCTCGATCGAGGAGGAGCGGATCGCCGCGTGTCTCGCGGAGCGCACCGGTACGCGCTCCGAGGATTGGTATCTCACGTTCCGTGCCCGTCATGCGATGCTGCTCGCGTTTCGCGCGATTCGGGCCCAGATGGGGGAGGGCTCGGTCGTCACGCAGCTGCTCACCTGCTGCACCGCGGTCGACCCCATCATCGCGGCGGGGCTCGAGCCGCGCTATGCCGAGGTGTCGCGCTGCGCAGCGTCCATCTGTCCCGAGAAGCTTTCGCTCGCTACCGCCGACCGGGCGGTCGTCCTGCAGCATACCTACGGTCTGATCGATGACGTCGACAGTCGCAACCTGGTTCGCATCGCCCATGATGCCGGCATCCCGGTGGTCGAGGATTGCGCCCATGGTGTGGGACGCATGGCCCGCGGTGCGGACGGAGCGCCGTGCGCCGACATCTCGATCCATTCCTTCGGTGTCGCCAAGATGCTCGATACGCAGTTCGGCGGCGCGGTATGGGTGAATCCCGATTCCCCGTTTTCTCAGGTCGTCGCCGATCTTCGCGCGCGTCTCGTCGACCTGCCCGTCGCCGGCGCCCATCTGACGTCGCTGACGAGGACCTTCATCTTCTGGAACCGCGTGTTCAACCACCTGCCCCTGCCCGTATCCCGCTGGCTGCGGCGCACGCTGTCCGCCGTCGGGCTGTTCGAGCCCGCCGTGTCCGACGACGAGCGTCGCGGTGCGGTGTCGCACGAGCCCCTGCGGCCGAGCGCCGAGGTGTGCCGTCGCGTGATCGATGCGCTCGCGGCGCTGGACGACGAGGAGCGCGCCCACCGCGAGGCGGTCGAGGCGTATCGCGAGGCGTTTGCGGATATGCCGGGCGTCGAGACGTTCTCCTCGGCGATGGAGGGGCCGGTGCAACCGCTGCTGAAGTTCCCCATCCTCGTCGCCGACACCGCGCTCGCGGACCGCGTGATATCCGAGGTGTGCGCCGCGGGCTACTATACCGAGGCCTGGTATCGGCCCTATTTGGGTCCGGGCGTGCTCGACGAGGGCGTCTACCGCGTGTCGCGGGACAAGGCGGTGGTTTCGACCTGCATGCGGATCGTCGACACGCTCGCGACCCTGCCGTGCAACGTGGGTGCCGAGGGCGCCCGTGCGGTCGCCGAAGTCGTCCGCGGGCTCGTGTCCGCCAACGGATAGCGTGTCTGCGCTCGTGGTCTCTTCATAGAATGCGGTCGTCCCGCCGCCGTCCTCTCGGCAGCATCAACTATGATGAACTGTTGGAACGTATACGCGATCGAGAAGACGGAGCACCACGCGATGCAGGTTCAAGAGCTCTCGCGCACCGAGTACGAGCAGTGTGCGGCTGATTTCGCCGCGACGGTACCCATCGAGCAGCTGCCCTTGTGGCAGGATCTGGAGGCGACCGTTCCCGGCCGCTCGCCTTGGGGGTATGCCGCCATCAAGGACGGCGAGCGCCTCGTGGCGCTCATCTCGCTCGTCCAGTACGAGACCCATGGCTATCGCTACCTGCGCGCGCACCATGCGCCGGTGTGGGAGGAGGAGCCGACCGCCGAGCAGGAGGCCGAGGCGCTGACGGCGCTCGTCGACTACGTGCGCGGTCGCGACAAGAAGCAGGTGTTCATGCGTCTGGCGGTCGCCCATGAGCTTCCGATCACGACGCCGTGCCTGTCCACCTTGCCCTACGACACCACGGTGGTCATCGACCTGACCGGCGGCGACGAGGCCATCCTGTCGCGCATGAAGCCCCGCGGCCGCCGCGACGTCCGCAAGGCGCTGCGCGAGTGCACGCTGACCTTTTCCGACGAGACCGAGCGCGCCATCGAGTCGTTCGACGAGTACTACGAGGTCATGGTCGAGACCGCGGCGCGCGACGGCTTCACCCCGGCGCCTGCCGAGGATTACCGCAACATGCTCAAGATCTTGGGTCACGACCACTGCCGTCTGTTCGCGGGGCGCGATGGGGACCAGGTGATCACCTGGACGATCGCGACCATCTCGGGCACGCACGCGACGCGCTACTACGGTGCCTCGCGCACCGGTGCCGCCCGCAACCTCGCCACCGACCGGCTCATCTACTTCGAGTGCTGCGAGCTCGGCCGCATCGGCTGCACCGAGTACGACCAGATGGGCATCGGCAGCGAGTTCCAGCCCGCGACCATGGGTCTCAACACGTTCAAGACCAAGTTCGCGAAGGACGGTGTGCGCATGGTCGCCCCCGATCGCGACGTGCCGATCAAGAAGACCTTCTATCGCGCGCTGGTCGCCGCCAAGGCCGCCCGTGCGCGTCTCCGTTCCGCCAAGCACGCAGAGTAGGGGGCCATCATGCCGGATACCCGTCACACCGTCACCGAGTCCGAGCTCGCCGACCGCCTGGTTCCCGTCGCGCTGGGCGGTGAGATCATGTCCTATTCGTTCGCCCGCTGCTTCTTCGAGGCGTACGGCGTCAAGACGCTCGTCGTGTCCGCCGTCGACGTGCGCGTGACCTCGGCGAGCCGCCTGGTCGACTACCGCGTGGTTCCCGAGATGGCGCAGGGCGACGACGCCGTCATGGACTACCTGCGCCGGTTGGGCGCGGAGCTTTCCGCGGCAGGCAAGATCGCGCTTATCTTCGGCAGCGCCGACTGGCACGCGCGCATCCTGTCGGTCAACAAGGAAGAGCTCTCGCAGTGGTTCGTCGTACCGTATAACGATTTCGAGTTGCTCGACGAGATCACGCAGAAGGAGCGCTTCTACGAGATCTGCGAGGAGCTGGGTATCGACTACCCCAGGACGTGGACCTTCGATTGCTCCGATCGCGACCTGGTGATCGACGCCGATTCGTTCACCTATCCGCTGATCGCCAAGCCCTCCAACTCGGCGCGCTACGACCTCATGGATTTTCCCGGCAAAGAGAAGGTCTACGAGGTCCACGATGCGGCCGATCTCGTGCGGATCTTCGACCTTCTACGCGATGCCGGCTACGATCGCGAGCTCGTGGTCCAGGACTTCATCCCCGGCGACGACGCCGCGATCCGTTCGCTCACGACGTTTTCCGACGCGAACGGCGACGTGCGCGTGGTGTCGGGCGGTCAGGTCGTGCTGCAGGACCATTCCCCGGCGCGCATCGGCAACCCCATGTGCATCCTGCCGGAGCGCGTCGAGCCGATCATCGAGGCCGCCAAGCGCTTTTGCCGGCATGTCGGCTATCGCGGCTTCGGCAATTTCGACATCAAGTTCGACGAGCGCGACGGCAAGTACAAGTTCTTCGAGATCAACACCAGGCCGGGGCGCAACACGTTCTACGTCGCCCAGGGCGGTGCGAACATCGCCAAGCTGCTGGTCGATGAGTATGTTCTCGGCAAGGAGATCCCCTATCGGGAGGCGTACGGCGATGTGCTGTACACCTGCGTTCCCGCGCGGGTGATCAAGCGGTGCGTGCCCGACCCCGATCTGCGCCGCCGCGTGCTGGCGATGTATCGCGCCGGCAAGGCGGGATATCCGTATGACTGGAAGGGCGATACGCTCATGCACAAGGTCTGGGCGACTATCACGTATCTCCATCAGATCCAGAAGTTCGACCGCTATGTGGGCGACGTCCGCCGCGAGAAGGCGCACTAGATGGCATCTCCTCTCGACCGAGGCGGCCTGCCCGGGCATCGCGTGAGCGTGTCCCCGCTCGATACGGCCGCCGCGGCGCGCCATGTGGCGACCACCGAGGACGGCCAGCGGCTCTCGCTGGCCGAGCAGGTGGCGCAGGTGCCCACCGATCCGGGCTGCTACCTGTGGAAGGACGCCTCGGGTGAGGTCATCTACGTGGGCAAGGCCAAGAACCTGCGCGCCCGCATGAAACAGTACGTGCAGCTCACCGACGACCGTGAGAAGATCCCGCTCATGATGCAGCTCGTGGCGAGCTTCGACTACATCGTCGTTGACAACGAGCATGAGGCGTTGGTGCTGGAGCGCAACCTCATCGGCCAGTACCATCCGTACTTCAACGTCGACTACAAGGACGACAAGAGCTATCCCTACATCGCCGTGACGCACGGCGACGTGTTTCCGGCGATCAAGTACACGCGCGAGAAGCACAAGCCCAAGACGCGCTACTACGGCCCCTACACCGACGCCCGCGCGGCGCGCGAGACGATCGACACGATCCGCAAGGTCACGCCGATCTGCTCGGCGACCTGCGCGGAGTGGAAGCGCGTGCGGCGCCTGCTCGACAAGCGTCCCGACGATGCGGGCATCATCGGGCTCATCTGCGCCCAAAAGGGCCGGCCGTGCTTCGACTACCACGTGGGGCGCGGACCGGGTGTGTGCGCGGGCATGATCTCGCCCGAGGAGTACGCCGTCAACGTCCGTCGCGTCGAGCGCTTTTTGTCCGGGCATCGCAGCGAGCTCACGCGCGAGCTGAAGGAGGACATGTCCGAGGCCGCCGCCGAGCTCGATTTCGAGCGCGCCGGCCGCATCAAGCGCCGGCTCGACGTGGTCGACGGCCTCGACGATCGCCAGCAGGTCGTGTTCCCCACGAGCGTGGATATCGACCTGATCGGCTTCTACCGCGAGGAGACCATCGCGGGCGCCTGCGTGTTCGCGGTGCGCGAGGGGCGCACGGTCCGCACGTGCGAGTTCATCGTGGACAAGGGGCTCGACGTGGCCGAGGACGAGCTCGTCGCGGGATTCGTCAAGCGCTACTACGACGAGACGGCCGACATCCCCGCGGAGGTGGACGTGGCGGTCGACCTCGAGGACGCCGACGTGATCGGGCAGTGGCTTTCCGCCAAGCGCGGTCGCAAGTGCACGGTGCACCGACCTCAGCGCGGGGAGAAGCGCCATCTGCTCGAGACCTGCGAGCGCAACGCGCGCCACGCCCTCATGCGGTACATGATGCGGACCGGATACGCCGACGACCGCACGAATCAGGCGCTCCTGCAGCTCGAGAGCGCCCTTGCGCTCGACGGTCCCCCGATGCGCATCGAGTGCTTCGACATCTCGACGCTGCACGGGCGCTTCACCGTGGCGTCGATGGTGGTGTTCACCGACGGACGTCCTGATAAAAGCCAGTACCGGCGGTTCAAGATCCGCACCGAGCTCGACGAGGCCAACGACTTCGCCTCGATGTCCGAGGTCCTGGGTCGTCGCTACGCGCCCGAGCGCATGGCCGACGAGCGCTTTGGCAGCCGGCCCGACCTGCTCGTGGTCGACGGCGGCAAGCCCCAGCTCACGGCCGCGATGCGCCAGCTCGAGCAACTGGGGCTCGACATCCCGGTGTGCGGCCTCGCCAAGGCCGACGAGGAGGTGTTCGTGCCGTGGGACGACACGCCGGTCGTCCTGCCGAGCGGATCGGCCTCGCTCTACCTGATGAAGCAGGTGCGCGACGAGTCGCACCGGTTCGCCATCACGTTCCATCGCGAGTTGCGCGACCGCGCCATGACGGTGTCCGTGCTCGATGAGGTCGAGGGCGTGGGTCCGACGCGCAAGCGCGCCATCATGCGGCACTTCGGATCGATGAAGCGGCTGCGCGCCGCGACCGTCGACGAGATCGCCGCCGTGAAGGGGATTCCCGCCGCGGTCGCCCAGGCGGTGTACGACACCCTGCGCGCGTAAGGGACGGGTCCGTCGCGCCT
Organism: Collinsella tanakaei; assembly: GCF_021531055.1. Taxonomy (GTDB): domain Bacteria; phylum Actinomycetota; class Coriobacteriia; order Coriobacteriales; family Coriobacteriaceae; genus Collinsella; species Collinsella tanakaei_B. The sequence continues at coordinate 147,381 of NZ_JADYTL010000006.1, read as the reverse complement.
GTGTCCCCGGCCGTCTGCGCGGGTGGGTATACTGGTTGGCAGATAATCGAACGAGGAGGTCGCGCATGTCCGATATGAACCCGATCACCACGGCGGAGCTCGCAGACCGCGTTCCCGATGTCGTGATCATCACCGGTATGTCCGGATCCGGCCGCACGCAGGCGATGCACGTGTTCGAGGACATGGGGTACTTCTGCATCGACAACCTGCCTCCGCGCCTCATCATGCAGCTCGCCGAGCTGGTGGGCATCAACGCGGGCATCGGCCGTCACCTCGCCGTGACGAGCGACCTGCGCAGCCAAGGTCTGTTCGACGAGTTGCTCGATGTCATCCAGCAGCTCAAGGAGCATGAGATGAGCTGCAAGATCCTCTTTTTGGAGGCGTCCGACGAGGTCCTGATCCGTCGGTACAGCGAGAACCGCCGTCGCCACCCGCTCGCGATGGCCGGCGAGTCGACCGCCGACGCCATCCAACGCGAGCGCGTCCAGCTCATGAGCATCCGCGACCGCGCCGACATGATCATCGACACGAGCCGCCTGCCCACGAGCTCGCTTCGCACCAAGCTGCGCCACGCGTTCTCCGAGCTGACCGATCAGGAGCTCATGGACGTGCACGTGTTCTCGTTCGGCTTCAAGCACGGCATGCCCGTCGAGGCCGATCTCATGATCGACGTGCGCTTCCTGCCCAATCCGTTCTACGACCCCGAGATGCGTTCCATGACGGGGCTCGACGGGAAGGTTTCGAGCTTCGTGCTCGAGCATCCCAAGACCCAGGAGTTCTGGCGCGCGTGGTGCCAGCTGCTCGACGCCGTCATGCCGGGGTATGTGGCGGAGGGAAAGCCGCAGCTCTCCATCGCCATCGGATGCACCGGCGGTCAGCATCGCAGCGTCGCCATCGCCGAGGCGACCGCGCGCTACCTCGAGCGCCAGCAGTACCACGTGAGCATCTCGCATCGCGACCTGGCGCGCGCCAACAAGACGGCGACGGGCGAGGCCCACTGACCGGATGGCGCCATATCCCAAAAGGGGACAGGAGCGTTTTGGGACATCGGGCGATCGGGAAGGGAGGATGATCGATGTCGTTTACCGCGGAGGTCCGCGATGAGCTGTCGCGCTGCGCCCCGTCGTGCGAGTACTGCAACCTCGCCATGCTCGCCGCGCTGACGCGCGTGTGCGGGACGCTCGGTATCGCGGGCGCGGGACGCTATCGCCTTCAGGTCGCCACGGAGACCGGCGCGGTGGCGCGCACGATGATCGGCCTCACGCATCAGATCTTAAAGCTCGAGACCGAGTTCACGGTGCGCAAGAGCGTGCTGCACCGCGTGCGCAACTACCTCATCTCCCTGCCCGATCAGCCCGATCTCGAGAAGGCTCTGGTGCTGCTCGGGATCCTCGACCGCTCGGGCGGTCTGGTCTCGGGAATCCCGCATCATATCGTCGCGCGCGATTGCTGCCAGCGCGCCTACATCCGGGGCGCGCTGATCGCCGGAGGGTTCGTGGCCGATCCGCGCGGGGATTTCCATCTCGAGATCTCGGTCCAAGGCGAGCCGTTCGCCCGTGCCCTGGCGGACCTGATCGGCAAGGTCGGCGTGCGTGCCCGCGTGAACAGGCGCCGGTCGTCGTATGCGGTCTACATCAAGAGCGCCGAGCAGATCGTCCGTCTGCTGCTCGAGGTGGGGGCTCAGCGCTGCGTCGCCGAAATCGAGGAGGCCCGCAGCGTCAAATCGGTGAAAAACGAGGTGAACCGGCGCGTGAACGCCGAGCTCGCCAACCAGGGGAGGAGCGCGGGTGCCGCCCAGCGGCAGATCGACCTCATCGACGAGGTCGATCGGTTGGGCCTTCGCGCCGGGCTCCCCGAGGCGCTCTCGACGTTTTGCGAGCTGCGCCGCGCGCATCCGGACCTGTCGTTGCGCGATTTGGGGAGTATGACCGACCCCCCGCTTTCGAAGTCCGCCCTGTACCATCGCGTGCTGCGTTTGGAAAAGCTCGTGGAAGAGGCGCGTAAACGGAACGATGAAACGCTTCAATAGCCCATATGCTGGGGTTTTGAAGCGAATCAAAGCTCTGAAAATTCTCAAAACAGCCCTATTGTCGTGTCACAGGCATCGAAAAACAGGTATATTCTAAGAGGTTTGTTTGTAGGCCCCGGCGGCAGGCAAGGGAACCTGCGGGGGTCTCACGAAAGGAGACAAGCATGGCAGTAAAGGTTGCGATTAACGGCTTTGGCCGCATCGGTCGTCTCGCGTTCCGTCAGATGTTCGGCCACGAGGGCTCCGAGATCGTCGCTATCAACGACCTCACGTCCCCCGACATGCTCGCGTATCTGCTGAAGTACGACTCCACGCAGGGCAACTACTCCCGCGATCACGAGATCGTCGCCGGCGAGGACTCCATCACCGTCGATGGTAAGGAGATCACCATCTACAAGGAGGCCGACGCCAACAACCTCCCGTGGGGCGAGCTCGGTGTCGACGTCGTGCTCGAGTGCACCGGTTTCTACACCTCCAAGGCCAAGGCCCAGGCTCACATCAACGCCGGCGCCAAGAAGGTCGTCATTTCCGCTCCGGCCGGTAACGACCTGCCCACCATTGTCTACAACGTCAACCATGAGCAGCTGACCGCCGAGGACGACATCATCTCCGCCGCCTCCTGCACCACCAACTGCCTCGCCCCGATGGCTAAGGGCCTGAACGACTTCGCCCCCATCGTGTCCGGCATCATGACCACCATCCACGCCTGGACCGGCGACCAGATGCCGCTCGACGGCCCGCAGCGCAAGGGCAACAAGCGCCGCAGCCGCGCCTGCGCCGTCAACATCGTCCCCAACAGCACCGGTGCCGCCAAGGCCATCGGCCTGGTCCTGCCCGAGCTCAACGGCAAGCTCATCGGTGCCGCCCAGCGCGTCCCGACCCCGACCGGCTCGCTGACCAACCTCTACGCCGTCGTCGACAAGCAGGTCACCGCTGACGAGGTCAACGCCGCCATGAAGGCCTACGCCGAGACCATCCCCGAGACCTTCGCCTACAACACCGACGACATCGTCTCCACCGACATCATCGGCGAGACCCACGGCTCCATCTTCGACGCCACCCAGACCATGTGCTCCGATCTGGGCAACGGCCAGACCCTGGTGCAGGTCGTCTCCTGGTACGACAACGAGAACTCCTACACCTCCCAGATGGTCCGCACCATCAAGTACTTCGAGAAGTTCATCGGCTAGGTTCCCGCCCGAACTTTGAGCGTCTTGAGTTGAGGGGGCGCGGCCTTGACGGCGTTTGCCCAAGGCCGCGCCCTTCTTACATACGCGCCCGCCCATGCGTGCGGGCGCGGAAGAGAAAGGTAGATGTACATGGCTTTCACCAAGAAGACCGTCCGCGACATCGACGTCGACGGTAAGCGCGTGCTCATGCGCGTCGATTTCAACGTGCCCCTGAAGGACGGCGTCGTGACCGACGACACCCGCGTGCGCGCCGCCATCCCCACCATCCAGTACCTCAAGGACCACAACGCCAAGATCATCCTCATGAGCCACCTCGGTCGCCCCAAGGGCGACGGCCCGGAGCCGGCGCTGTCGCTCAAGCCCGCCGCCGATAAGCTCGCCGAGCTCACCGGCTTCGACGTCAAGTTCGTCGACGACACCTACGGCGAGAAGGCCGCCGAGGCCGTCGCCGCCCTCGAGCCGGGCGACATCCTCGTGCTCGAGAACGTCCGCTTCGACAAGCGCGAGAAGAAGAACGACCCCGAGATCGGCAAGATCCTCGCCTCCTACGGCGACATCTTCGTGCTCGACGCCTTCGGCACCGCGCACCGCGCACAGGGTTCCGTGGTGGGCCCTGCCGCGTACCTGCCCGCCGTCGCCGGCTTCCTGCTCGAGAAGGAGGTCGACACCCTGACCGGCATCTTCGCCGAGCCCGAGCGTCCCTTCGTCGCCATCGTCGGCGGCTCCAAGGTGTCCTCCAAGATCGGCGTCCTCGATCACCTGATCGACTCCGCCGACACCCTGATCATCGGTGGCGGCATGGCCTACACCTTCTTCCTCGCCAAGGGCTACACCGTCGGCACCTCCCTCAAGGAGGAGGACTGGGTCGAGCGCGCCGGCGAGATGCTCAAGAAGGCCGAGGACAAGGGCGTCAAGATCCTACTGCCCGTCGACAACATCGTCGCCGACCACTTCGGTGAGGATGCCGTCGGCGAGGTCGTCGATTCCGACAAGATTCCCGACGACCGCATGGGCATGGACATCGGCCCCAAGACCGAGGCCCTGTACGCCGAGGCCATCGCCGGCGCCAAGACCGTGTTCTGGAACGGCCCCATGGGCGTGTTCGAGATGGATCAGTTCGCGCACGGCACCGAGGCCGTCGCCCGCGCCGTGGCCGACTCCGACTGCACCTCGATCATCGGCGGCGGCGATTCCGTGGCCGCGATCAACAAGTTCGACCTTGCCGACAAGATGAGCTGGATCTCCACCGGCGGTGGCGCTTCCATGGAGCTCGTCGAGGGCAAGGCCCTTCCTGGAGTGGAGGCTCTGAACGATGCCGAGTAGCCGCACCCGCCTCATCGCAGGCAACTGGAAGATGAACAACGACGTGCCCGCCGCCAAGGAGCTGGCCGAGGCGCTCGTCGAGAAGGTTCCCGCCGGCAACGGCGTCGAGGTCGTCATCTGCCCGCCGACGATCGATCTGGCCTGCACCTCGCACAAGATCGCCGACAGCGCCATCAAGCTCGGCGCGCAGAACGTCTACTGGGAGGAGAAGGGCGCCTACACCGGCGAGACCTCCTGCTCCATGCTGAAGTCCGTGAACGCCGAGTACTGCATCATCGGCCACTCCGAGCGTCGCGATTACTTCAAGGAGACCGACGCCGACGAGAACAAGAAGGCCAAAGCGCTCATCGCCGCCGGGATCACCCCGATCTTCTGCTGCGGCGAGTCGCTCGAGACCCGCGAGGCCGGCGAGCACGTCGCGTTCGTGACCGCGCAGATCCGCGCCGGTCTGGAGGGCGTTGCCGTCGAGTCCGCCGACCAGCTGGTCATCGCCTATGAGCCCATCTGGGCCATCGGCACGGGCAAGACCGCCACGGCGGCCGACGCCCAGGAGGTCTGCGGCGCCATCCGCGCGACGCTCGTCGAGATCTTCGGCGAGGAGCTCGCCAGTGGCATCCGCGTGCTGTACGGCGGTTCGGCCAAGCCCGAGAACATCGCCGGCTTCCTGGCCGAGGAGGACGTCGACGGCGCGCTCGTCGGCGGCGCCTCGCTCAAGGCCGACGATTTCGCCGCCATGGTGGAGAAGGCGGGGGAGTAGCGCATGGCCAAGCATCTTCCCGCACTGCTCGTCATCATGGACGGCTGCGGTCTGGCGCCCGAGGGCGCCGATAACGCCGTCGCCGCCGCCAACACGCCGTTTCTCGATAGCCTCTACGAGCAGTACCCCCACACCACCCTCGGCGCGTCCGGCGAGGACGTCGGCCTGCCCGACGGTCAGATGGGCAACTCCGAGGTGGGACACCTGAACATCGGTGCCGGCCGCATCGTGTTCCAGGAGCTGTCGCGCATCAACAACTCCATCAAGGACGGCTCGATCCAGGAGAACGAGACGCTCGCCCGTGCCATGGACGACGTCGCCAAGAACGGTGGCACCCTGCACCTGCTGGGCCTCGTGTCCCCGGGCGGCGTGCACTCCATGCAGCGCCACGGCGAGAACCTCTCCGCCATCGCCGCCATCCACGGCGTCGAGCGCATCCGCTTCCACTGCTTCATGGACGGTCGCGATGTGGATCCGCACTCCGGTGCCGGCTACATCGAGACCCTGAAGCAGAACCTCGAGGCGCTCTCCACCTATGCGGGCGTCGATGCCCGCATCGCCACGGTCTCCGGCCGCTACTGGGCCATGGACCGCGACAACCGCTGGGAGCGCGTCGAGCGCGCCTATGACGTCATCACGCTGCCGAGCGAGTCCGATACCGACCCGGTCGAGGGCGTGCGCGCCTACTACGAGCGCGACGAGCGCGGCGACGAGTTCGTCGAGCCGTTCGCCTGCCACAACGAGGGCGTGCATGACGGCGACGCCATGGTCTTCTTCAACTTCCGTCCCGACCGCGCCCGCGAGATGACGCGCGCGTTCACCGAGGACGACTTCGACGGCTTCGAGCGCAAGGTCGCGCCCAAGCTGTCGCACTTCGTGACCATGACGGAGTATGACGACACGTTCAAGAACGTCGAGGTGGCCTTCCCCAAGACGTTCCCCGAGAACGTGCTCGCCGACGTTATCGCCCAGGCCGGCCTGAAGCAGCTGCATACCGCCGAGACCGAGAAGTACGCCCACGTGACGTTCTTCCTGAACGGCGGCGTCGAGGAGCCCAAGGAGGGGGAGGAGCGCGTGCTCGTGCCCTCGCCCAAGGTGGCCACCTACGACCTGCAGCCCGAGATGAGCGAGCCCGAGGTCACCGAGAAGCTCGTGGCGGCCATCAACGAGGACCGTGCTGACTTCTACATCGTCAACTATGCCAACTGCGACATGGTCGGTCACACCGGCGTGTTCGACGCGGCGGTCAAGGCCGTCGAGGCCGTTGACGACGGCCTGTCCCGTGTGATCCCCGCGATTCTCGCCAAGGGCGGCTTCGCCCTGATCACCGCCGACCACGGCAACGCGGACCACATGTTCGACGTGGACGCCGCGGGCGAGAAGCACCCGTTCACGGCGCACACCACCAACCGCGTGCCGTTCATCGTGGTCGATCCGGCCGCCAAGCTCACCGGCATCGAGGACGGACGCCTGTCCGACATCGCCCCGACGATGCTCACGCTCGCCGGCCTCGAGCCGAGTGCCGAGATGACCGGCCGTATCCTCGCCACCGAGGAATAGGGTTGATTGGGGACGTGTTCGTTCCAACCCATCGCCTTGCAAGGGGTCGTCAGCATCCGCTGGCGACCCCTTTTCTGCGACAAGATGGTGCCAGGTCGGTTGGTTGGGGACGTGTTCCGTCCAACCCATTGGGGTGCGTTCCGTTGAGCCCGTTCGAAACCGTCGGATCCTTACCGGAATCCAACACATAGAAACGCCATACTACCTGCGGAAATATAGGGTATGAACACCCTGTTCGTAAAGTTTGGGATGGGTTGGTTGGGGACGTGTTCCTCCCAACCCATCCTCGCATTCAGCGCTGTGGGGAGAGGGGTGCGTCTATGCCAAGAGCGTCTCGTCAGTATTCGGAATCCGGGTTTTACCATGTTGTGCTGCGGGGAAACGGCAAGCAGCTCATTTTTGAAGACGATTCAGACCGTCTGGTGTTCTTGAAACGGCTCAAGGAAAAATCGGCGATCGACGGCGTGAGGATCATTGTGTGGTGCCTCATGAGCAACCATGTCCACTTGCTGGTTGACGACCCGAAGGGTTCGCTGAGCCACTTCATGCATGCGATTTCGACGGCGTACGCGCGCTACTTTAACGAAAAGTCAGGACATGTCGGCTCAGTGTTTCAGGGTAGATTTTCAAGCGTCCCCATAACAAGTGACGGCCAGCTACTTCAGGCGGTTCGCTATATTCATGACAATCCCGCCAAGGCAGGTGTGGGTTCCGCTGATGCGTATCGGTGGAGCAGCTATGGAGAGTACCTTGGTCGCGCGGGGGTTGCAGATACGGAGACGGTACTCGGTATGGTCGGGGGAGTTGAAGGTTTCCTGCGCTTTTCCGAAGACGGACGATTCGGTTCATACCGTTATCGGATGACGAAACGCGTGCCCGATGAAGACGCACTCGAGGTGGCACGCTATACGCTGGGAGATATTGATCCAGCGAAGCTGAAGGGAATGGGGAAGGCGCAACGGAACAAGGCGCTGCGGTCGCTTCGTGCGGCCGGCATAACAGTGAAGCAGCTGGAGCGACTCACGGGCATTGGTCACAATACGATCTCCCGTGCAACAAAAGATTAGCGTGCTATGGGTTGGTTGGGGACGTGGGTTGGTTGGGGACGTGTTCCCCTCAACCCAAAAAGGGTTGGGCGGAACACGTCCCCAACCAACCCGTTATGGCGATTGGGTGCGGGGGCGGGCGGTGTGGTACCATACGGACTGTTCGTACAAACGTAGAAGGAGTGTCCCTGTGGGTCCGTTCCAGATTTTGATTTTCGTCGTGTGGGCGCTGTCCACGCTTGCGCTCATCGCGCTCGTCCTCATGCATTCCGGAAAGGGTACCGGCGTGTCCGACATGATCGCCAGCTCGCTGTACAACTCCAGCGCCGCCACCGGTATCATGGAGCAGAACCTCGACAAGCTCACCGTGATCGTGGCCATCGTGTTCGCCGTGTGCGTCGTGCTCGCCATGTTCTTCTTCCCGCAGGGCATCGTAGGTATCTAAGCGGGTATTGCTGGAAAACCAAGCATGTTGACGGGGGTCGCCACGGCGGCCCCTGTTTTGTGAAGCGACAAGTTTGAACCTGGCACCATCTTGTCGCATGTCGGGGAATGTTACCGTTGTGTGAACAATCGATACGCTTTCTGTTCGAAATGGGGGAGTGTGTCCTCCGTGCAGCCTGTTCGGCGCCCTGCGAGATGCGGGGCATTATCCAGCGAATATGCAGTCAAACGCATTATTTCGCATGGATGCACTGCTGTAAGATAAAGAATAATGCGACTTTTAATCAAATTTGAGTGCTTTACCAAGGTCAAGTTGGGGTAAGGTATTGCCTACGTTGTCCCATGGGCCTGTCAGCCTGGACCCATGAGGCCCCAACGTCACATGGGCGGAGCCTCGCTCCGCACGTTTCCTGTATTGAAGGAGGATGGCATGGCTGAATTCATGAACAAGCCGATGGGCCGCCGCGCGTTCGTCGGCGGCGCTCTGGCGACGGGCGTGCTCGGCGTGCTCGCTGGCTGCGGCCAGAAGGGCAATCCCGGCACCGCTGGTAGCGCTAGCGGAGAGGGCGCCTCGGGCGGCACCCTGCGTTACTACATCAACAACCCCGTCTCCATCGATCCGTACAACCTGATGGAGGACCAGGGCACGCAGGTCGGCTTCCAGCTGTTCGATTCCCTGACCCAGTACGACTTCGAGAAGGGCGAGCTCAAGGCCCTCGCGTGTGACTCCTGGGAGGTCAACGACGACGCCACCGAGTTCACCTTCCACCTCAAGGAGGGCACGACGTTCCACAACGGCGACACTGTGGTCGCCGCCGACTGGAAGCGTGGCTGGGAGCGCATCCTGAACCCCGAGACCAACCCCGAGAGCCCCTCGGGCATCGGCTATCACCTGGCCATGGTCGACGGCTACGACGCCTTCACCGCCGGTGAGGCCGACGAGCTGACCGGTGTCACCTGCCCGGACGACAACACCCTCGTCGTCAAGCTCGCCTACAGCTACGCCGACTTCCCCTACGTCGCCTCCCATCCGGCGCTCGTGCCGGTTCCCGAGGTGGCACTCGAGGACTTCCAGACCTTCTTCCTGTCGCCGATCGGCAACGGCCCGTTCAAGATGGACGGCAACTGGGAGGACGGCCAGTACATCAACATCGTCCGTTTCGACGACTATTACGGCGACAAGGCCATCCTCGACGGCGTCAACTTCATCATTCAGAAGGACCAGGAGACCGCCTACCGCGAGTTCCAGGCCGGCAACCTCGACGTCTGCGACGTTCCCGCCACCCAGATCCCCGAGGCTCGCGAGGCCTATGGCGAGTCTGAGGACGGCTACACCGCCACGCCCGGTCACCAGCTGCTGCTCGGTGGCGAGCCCTCCACCTACTATCTGACCATCAACTGCTCGCAGGCTCCGTGGGACAACGTGAAGTTCCGCCAGGCCGTCTCCATGGCCATCAACCGCGAGGCCATCTGCGAGGAGGTCTTCCACGGTACCCGCACCCCGGCCGACAACATCGTCCCGCCCGGAATCGCCGGTTACGAGGAGGGCGTGTGGCCGTACTGCAAGTTCGACCAGGATGCCGCCAAGGCGCTCCTCGAGGAGATCTACCCCGACGGCGATTACCCCTCCATCACGCTGACCTACAACCAGGACGGCGGCCACAAGGAGATCATGGATGTCGTCATGGCCTCCCTCAAGGAGGTCGGCATCGAGGCCGAGGCCGACACCAACGAGTGGGCCACGATCCTCAACCGCTACAGCTCCGGTGACTACGAGATCGGCCGCTGCGGCTGGGTCGCCGACTACCCGATCATGGACAACTTCATGTACCCGCTGTTCTTCTCGACCTCGGGCGACAACTACTCCCAGATCGGTGACGACGCCATCGACGAGGCGCTGCTCGACGCCCGCGCCACGATCGACGACGACGAGCGTATCGCCAAGTACCAGGAGCTCGACGCCGAGCTCGGCGAGCAGTGCTGGATGATCCCGCTGATGTTCTACACCCACACCACGGTGACGGGCGAGAACGTGGCCAAGTTCTACCTTGACCCGCAGAAGAAGGCGGATATGTCCAAGACCGAGCTCGTTTCGGCCTAGTGTTTTCGCGTACAACGTACGCCTGATAGCAAGCGCCGACCCGGAAGGGTCGGCGCGCTTGTTGAATTACGGTAAGAGGGGAACTACATGGGAACTTACATCGCGAAGCGCGTGCTTCAGTTCATCCCGGTCTTCCTCGGTGTCACGATCATCCTCTTTGTGCTGCAAAACGTCGTCCCCGGCGACCCCATCAGGTTGATCACCGGCGGCCGCGCCGTTCCGGAGCAGACCGAGGAGATCATGCGCATCAACAACCACCTCATTCAGGTGGATGAGAACGGCAAGGCCCTGCGCGACGAGAACGGGGAGTACATCCCGACCTCGCTCGTCGATCGCTACTTCAACTACATGAACAAGCTGTTCCACGGCGACCTCGGTACGTCGTATCAGAAGAAGGTCTCCGTCACGAGCATCTTCGCGCAGAAGTATCCCTATACGGTTCGTCTTGCCGCATGCGCCATCGCGCTCGAGGCGATCATGGGCATCGGCGCGGGCGTGCTATCGGCGATCAAGCGCTATTCGTTCTGGGACATCCTCGTCACGCTGTTCACCTCCATCATGGTGGCGATTCCGGCGTTCTGGCTCGGTATGCTCCTGCAATGGTTCTTCGGCATCCTCATGAAGCAATGGACGGGCGGCGCCTTCTCCATGCCCATCTCGGGCGCGGGCGGACCGAGCTCGCCGTACTACGACTGGATGCACTACATCCTGCCCGCCTTCACGCTGGCGGCGGTCTCCACGGCCTACACGGCGCGCATCATGCGCTCGCAGCTGCTGGACGTCATGAACCAGGACTACATCCGTACGGCCAAGGCCAAGGGTCTGTCCAAGCGCGACATCATCGTGCACCACGCGCTCAAGAACGCGCTGATCCCGGTCGTCACCTACATCGGCATCGACTTCGGCGGCATGCTCGCCGGCGCGATCCTGACCGAGACGGTCTTCAACTGGCCGGGTGTCGGCTACGAGATCTACCGCGCCATCACGGCGCGCGACTGGCCCATCGTCATGGGCGGCGTGACCATCATCGTCGTGGTGGTCATGGTCATCAACCTGATCGTCGACGTGAGCTACGCCTTCCTGGATCCGCGTATCCGTCTGGGCAGCTCCAAGAACGAGGGATAGGAGGCAAGCTATGAAGTACCCGAAGCCTATCCCCGAGGCGGGGACGGTGACCATGCATACGGTCGCGAAGGCGACGACGGGCGACGGCGCGAGCCGCACCCTGTGGGGCGACGCCTGGAAGCGCCTGCGTCGCAACAAGCTCGCCGTCATCGCGGTCATCTGGATCGTGTTCGTGGCCATCGTCGCGCTCACCTGTGACCTGTGGGCCCAGCAGCTGCTCGGTGACCCGCTGTACGCGAGCACCGCGGAGATGTCCAAGAACACGCTGCTCGCGCCCTCGCTCGAGCATCCGTTCGGCACCGACGTCACCGGTCGTGACATCCTGTGCCGCGTCATCTACGGTTCGCGCATCTCGCTGTCCGTCGGCATCATCGCCACGGCGATCTCCACGGTCATCGGCCTGGTGATGGGTGCGCTCGCGGCCTACTACGGCGGCATCTTCGACACCATCATCATGCGCCTGGCCGATATCTTCCTGGCGTTCCCGTACACGCTGTTCGTCATCGCCATGATCGCCGTCATCGGAAACGGCATCCAAAACGTGTTCATCGCCATCGGCATCCTCGGCTGGCCGAGTATCGCGCGCGTGTTCCGTTCCGCGATCCTGTCGGTCAAGGAGAACGACTACGTCGACGCCGCGCGCTCCATGGGCGCCTCCGACGTCCGCATCGTCGCGCGCCACATCTTCCCCAACTCCGTGGCCTCCATCGTGGTCTACGCGACCATGAACATCGGCTCCGCCATCCTCACCGAGGCCGCCCTGTCGTACCTCGGCATGGGCGTGACGCCGCCGCAGCCTTCGTGGGGCGCCATGATCCAGGAGGGCCAGACCTTCCTGACGACGGCTCCGTGGATGATGATCATGCCCGGTCTCGCCATCCTCACCACCGTGCTCGCCTTCACCCTGTTGGGCGACGGCCTGCGCGATGCCCTCGATGTCAAGATGAAGGACGCGTAAGCCATGGCCAAGAAGAAGAATACGAATTACGTCGACCTCAAGACGAAGCCCGTGCCCGAGGGCCGTCACCTGCTCGAGGTCGATAACCTCAAGATGTACTTCCACACCGAGGACGGCATCGTCCACGCGGTCGACGGCGTGTCCTACACGCTCGATCGCGGCGAGACCCTCGGCGTGGTGGGCGAATCCGGTTCCGGCAAGTCCGTGACCGCCATGACGCTCATGGGCCTCATCGACATGCCTCCGGGCAGGATCGAGGGCGGACACGTCTACTACCGTGGCGAGTCCCTGCTCGACATGACCGAGGAGCAGATGCAGCACGTGCGCGGCAACGACATCGCCATGATCTTCCAGGATCCTATGACCTCCCTGAACCCGGTCTACAAGATCGGCCGCCAGGTGGGCGAGGGCCTGCGCCTGCATCGCGGCTACACCAAGGAGCAGGCGCTCGAGCGCGCCACCGAGCTTTTGCGTCTGGTGGGCATCCCCAACCCCGAGAAGCGCGTCAACGAGTACCCGCATCAGTTCTCGGGCGGTATGCGTCAGCGCGTCATGATCGCCATGGCCCTCGCCTGCGATCCCGACATCCTCATCGCCGACGAGCCCACGACGGCCCTCGACGTGACCATCCAGGCGCAGATCATCGAGCTCATGCAGGAGATGCAGGCAAAGAACGGCAACGCGATCATCATGATCACGCATGACCTGGGCGTCGTGGCCGACATGGCCGACAAGATCATGGTCATGTACGCCGGCCGTCCCGTCGAGTTCGGCACCGCCGACGAGATCTTCTACGACAGCCGTCACCCCTACACGTGGGGCCTCATCCGCTCCATCCCCGAGCAGGCGACCGACGAGAAGAAGCCGCTCACGCCGATCAACGGCAACCCGCCGTCGCTCGTGAACCTGCCTTCCGGTTGCCCGTTCGCGCCGCGCTGCCCGTATGCCGTCGACATCTGCCACGAGAAGCTGCCCGAGCATGTCGTGACCGAGACCGGTCACTACTCCGCGTGCCACTTCGCCGACGATCCGGACTTCCTGAAGCTCGCGCCGGACACCTCGCGTTCGCGCGGCAAGATCGCCACGGGCACGCCCGATACGCTCGATGAGAGCCAGATGGGAGGTGAGGCATAAATGGCCTCGAACACCGATACCATGCCTCTGCTCAAGGTCGAGCACCTCACCAAGGAGTTTCCCGCCGAGGCCGGCATGCTCGCCAGCCGCTTTTCCAAGCGCGTCGTCTCCGCGGTGAACGACGTCTCGTTCGAGATCCATGCCGGCGAGACCTTCGGTCTCGTGGGCGAGTCCGGTTGCGGTAAGTCGACGACCGGCCGCTGCATCATGCGCCTGACTAAGCCCACGTCGGGCAAGGTGTACTTCCAGGGCCACGACATCGCCTCCATGAGCCACAAAGAGCTCAAGTCGATGCGTCGCGAGATGCAGTTCATCTTCCAGGATCCGTACGCGTCGCTCAATCCGCGCATGACGATCGGCGAGATCGTCTCCGAGCCCATGACGATCCACAACGTGGGGACCAAGGAGGAGCGCATGCGCACGGTGCGCGAGCTCCTCGACGTCGTCGGCCTGAACCCCGAGCACATCAATCGCTACCCGCATGAGTTCTCCGGCGGTCAGCGCCAGCGCATCGGCATCGCCCGCGCCTTCGCGCTCAAGCCCAAGCTGATCATCTGCGACGAGCCGGTCTCGGCGCTCGACGTCTCCATCCAGGCGCAGGTGCTGAACCTGCTCAAGGAGCTGCAGAACAAGTACGGCACTGCCTACCTCTTCATCGCGCACGACCTGTCCGTCGTGCAGCACATCTCCGACCGCGTGGCCGTGATGTACCTCGGCAAGATGGTCGAGCTTTCCGACTGGAAGACCCTCTACACCGAGCCGAACCATCCCTACACGCAGTCGTTGCTGTCCGCCGTGCCTGTGCCCGATCCGGACGTGCAGAAGACCCGCGAGCGCATCATCCTTGCCGGCGACCCGCCCTCGCCGATCGATCCGCCGACCGGCTGCCGCTTCCACACGCGCTGCCCGATCGCGAAGGATATCTGCTCCTCCGAGCAGCCTGAGTTCAAGCAGGTCGCGTCGGGCCATTACTGCGCCTGCCACTTCGCGCGCACGTTCCCGATCAGGGAGAGCCACATCGACCTGTAACGCGCATGCATCGCAGGAGCGCTGTCGTGTGTATCTGAAAGACCCGGATCCGTCGTCGGCGGATTCGGGTCTTTGCATGTCGGAGCTGTCCGAGGGGGCCGGTGCGCTTGAAAGAAGGCGTCGGGGTGCGGCACAATAGCGGCACGAAGTCGGGCTTTCGGGCCTTTCGTCTGAAGGGACGTACCATGTCAGATCGTTTCAGCATGCCGATGGATCGCCGTACGCTGTTGCGCGCCTCGCTGATGCTCGCCGCCGCACCGTTGGCGGGATGCGTCCAGGGCGAAGGGGATACCGGGTCTACCGACGTGGGGTCGATGGAAGCCGAGGCCGATCGCGTCTTGACGTTCGGCATCGTGACGCCGACGTGTATCGATCCCTATGGCATCTGCGAGCCCGGTGGCCTGCAGGTCGCCTCGCAGCTGTTCGATCCGCTCATGCGATTCGACTACGAGCTCGGCGTCCTGTCGTGCTGCGCCGCGGAACGCGTCGAGGCTGCCGACGATTCGCGGACGTTCACCTTCACGCTTCGCGATGCGTGCTTCCATGACGGTGCGCCCGTACGCGCCGTGGACTTCAAGCGCGCATGGGAGCGCGTCGTGCGCCCCGACGAGGATACCGAATCGCTCATGGGTCCCTCGCGTGCGGCGTTTCTGCTGTCGCTCGTCGAGGGATATGCCGACTTCCGCGACGGCTCCGCCTCGGAGCTTGCCGGCGTGGCATGCCCGGATGATCGCACCCTTGTGGTGTCGCTTGCGGCGCCGTACGCAGACTTCCCCGCGGTGGTCGCCGATTGCCGTCTGGCCCCGATTCCCGCCGCGATTTCGGATAACCCGGCGGGATTTGCGCGCATGCCGATCGGCAACGGTCCGTTCATGCTCGCCGAGGCGTTCGGCGAGCAGGCGGCATCGATCGAACTCGTGCCGTTTACCGAGCATGCCGATGCGCCCCTCGGCGTCGATCGCGTCTCCTTCGCGCTCCACGATCGCATCATCGATGCCTACCGGGCGTTCGAGGCGGGGGACATCATGGTCGCGCCCTGTCCCGTCGAGAACGTGGATGCGAACGCCGCCGATTGGAAGACGACCGACGACGAGCGTCTCGAGTTGACTGCGCGCCGCCACACCGTGCTGGCAAGTGAGCCGCTCGTTTCGTACCTGGTGTGCAACACGTCCGCGAAGCCGCTGGACAAACCGGGCCTGCGCTACGCCATCTCGATGGCGATCGATCGCGAGGCGCTGGTCCGCAGCGTGTTCCGCGACGTCCGGATGCCCGCCGGCGGCATCGTGCCGCCCATGGTGCCGGGGTACCGCGACGACAGCTGGCCTTATGCGGACTACGATCCGCAGGCCGCCTCGGAGCTGCTCGACACGCTCTATCCGCGCGATGCCGACGGCGAGCGCGATATCCAGCTGACGCTGACCTATTGCGCCGATGGCGGGCAGCATAACGCCGTGGAGGCGATCGTCACCGATCTCGCCGCCGTGGGGATCACCTGCACGCCCGAGGCGGTGGGGTTCGACGATCTGCATCAGCGTCTTGCCGAGGGCGATTTCCAGCTCGGGCGCGTCGACCGCACCATCGATTTCATGAGTATGGACAACGTGCTGTACCCCTTGTTCCATTCGTCGAACATCGGCGTCTCCAACTACGCGCGCTACGCCGACGATCAGGTGGACGAGCTGCTGGAAGAGGCGCGCTCGCAGGACCGCGACTCCGAGCGCATCGAGATCCTGCAGCGCGTCGAGGATATCGTGGCGGGGGATTGCCCGGTGATCCCGTACCTGTTCGGTGCGCGCGCCCATGTGGGGGCGCGCACCGTGGAGCGACTGCCGTTCGACGCGACCGGGGTCGCCCGTATCGCCAAAGCCGAGCTCGCCGAGTGATGTAAAATAACCCCAGGGGTTTTATTACATCGATCGGCTACGCCCCGATATGTCGCGAATCTTTTTTCAAAAAAGTCCTTGCATCGATCGGCGGGTTTGGGTTAATATCTTTCTCGCTGCAAAGCAAGTCGGAGTGGCGGAATTGGCAGACGCGCTAGCTTGAGGTGCTAGTGACCACATTTCGGTCATGCGGGTTCAAGTCCCGCCTCCGACACCATCGAATTCTCAGAGCCTCCTTGCGAGGCTTTCTTTTTACCCATCGGACATGTCATCATAGACGTCAGCTGAGATCCGGCGGCGTTTGCATGCCTCGCGTCCGTCGCCGTGTTTGGAGGTATCCGATGGAGTCACGGGATAAAGGCGAATTCACCGAGGTCGCACGCTTGGTCGAGCTGACCAGCGACGCCGTGGCGCTCTGCGACCAAGACGGCACCATCCTGCATGTCAACGAGCAGATGCTCGCGCTCGCCTCCGAGGATCGGAAGCGCTTGGTCGGTCAGGACATCAAGGACCTGATGTACAGTGGCGATTTCGAACGCGCGCCGTCGCATGGGTTCCCCTTCACGCTCGACGGCGAGGCGGCGACGTGCATGCTCAAGCTGCCCGAGGGGTCGTTCATCCCCGTTTCCGCGCGCGCATCCGAGGTCTCGTCGCGCGTGTTCGGGCTCTTCTCCCATGGCGGCAAGCGCGTGCTCGTGGTCGTGCGGAGCCTCGAGGAGCAGTACGCCCACGACCGGCAGACGCAGCGCCTGTTCGCGGAGCTCCAGGCGGTCAACAGAAGGCTTTCGGGCACGCTGTCGGTCATCATGACGGCGGCGGGATCCAAGGACCTTCCGTCGCTACTCGACGCCGTTCTCAACAAGCTGGTCGAGACGCTCGATGCCGACGGCTCGTCCATGTACTTCTCGGAAAACGGCGGCTTCAAGCTGCGCGGCATCAGCTACGGCTTGGCGACCGATTACGTTCCCGAGTTCATCCCGTACGGCGCTGGTATCCCGACCTACGTTCTTCATGAGCAGCGGGCATGCAGCCTGGCTATCGTTCCCTCATCCTATGGACGTGGTGTCGAGTCGAGCGTCTTCTACGATGTCGAGACGCATGCGAGCACGCGCCTGCGCGTCGAGAACATGCCGCCGTACCGCACGCTGATCGCGGTTCCGGTGTTTTTCGGCACGCAGGTCCTCGGTATCCTCGAGCTGGGGTGGAAGCGCCCCCGCCTGCCGCGCTCCCTCGATGCGCGCGTGCTGGAGGTCATCTGCGACTACCTGTCCATCGAACTCGTCGGCCTGGTGAGCAGCTTGCGGTCGCAGCGCACCGAGGAGCTCACGCGTTCGCTCAACCGGGCGCGTGAGTTCGTGTTCGCGCAGAATCTCGACCGTGCCACGGTGTGGCGCGAGATGACCGAGGAGGTGCACCGCGCGCTGCAGTGTCGCATCTGCTCGATCGTGCCCGACCGCCAACGGCATTGCTACGTCCTCGATTTCGAGGGCGGCAGTCGGGTGTGCCTGCCCGGCACCGTCGAGGAGATGTTCTTCTCGACGACCGCTCCCGCCGCGCGCGTCGATCCGACGGATCGGATTCCGCTCGTGCACGCACAGGGCGCCTGGTCCTGCTCGCCCGAGGACCTCAAGACGGTCCGTTTGGTCCGCGTCGATGCGGCGACGTGGGCGGGGGAGTGGCTCGCCTCGCGCGGCCTGCCGAGCCAGGGCGTGTTCATGGATCTGCGGCGGACCTTCGCTGCGGTCGAGACGGACGGCGATGATTCCGCGGAAGACGATGGTCCTTGGTCCGACATCCCGCACATGGTGCTGCTGCTGCGCGATAGCACGCAGGAGCCCATCGACAATCTCGAATACGACTACCTCGTTCGCCTTGCACACGATTTCGAGATCATGTGTCAGGGCATGCAGCGGACGAACTCCGAGCGCCGGATCGCCCAGACGCTTCAGGTCGGCATGCGCAACGACTTGGGGAGCGTTCCCGGCATCACCACCGACGCGCTGTACTCCTCGGCGACCCGGCAGGCGATGGTGGGCGGGGATTTTTACACCCTCATCCGTCTGCCCGACGATCGCGCCGTCATGGTCTTGGGCGACGTGTCGGGCAAGGGCGTCGAGGCGGCATCGATGTCGGCGCTGGTCAAGACGGCGCTGACGGCGTACGCATGGGAGGGCGCGAGCCCGCAGCACATGGTGAGGTCGCTGAACAGCATGTTGATGAGCTTCTCTCGCGTCGAGACCTTCGCGACCATGTTCGTCGCGAAGATCGATCTGCGCTCGCATGTGGCGACGTACTGCTCGGCCGGACATCCGCCGACGGTCCTGATCCACCCCGGATCACCGGATGCGGATGGGGAGCCGACGCCGGGCGAGATGGAGCTGCTGTCCGTGCAGTCGGGCGTGGTCGGCGCGTTCGAGTCGATGGTATACGAGAGCGGCGTGTTCTCGTTCGGCCCGGGTGACATCCTGTTCATGTACACCGATGGCGCGATCGAGGCGCGCGATGCCCGCGGCGAGTTCTTCGGCGAGCGGCGCCTGTTCGACCTGCTGCTGCATGAATCGGCGACGGGCGTGCGGGGGCTGTGCGCGAGCGTGCTCGGCCAGCTCGACGAGTTCACCGGTTCCGCGCTCGATGACGACATCGCCATGGTGGCGTTGCGCTTCGATGTCTAGGGCGGAGGCGGTGGTCATGGCGAAGCGACGGCATGCTTCGACGGACGTGCGCGGAGGCGTGCTGCCGCTTGCCGCTGCGCATGATTAGCCGGTCGCGAACGGGGAACCATGACCGTATGAACGAGTGGAACGACATAGCCGTGATCGCACCCGCGCGCGATATCGATATCGCGACGGTGGGTTCGCTGCGCGATCAGATCGATGCGCTGCTCGCCTCGGGCGTTCGGCGCATTTTGGTCAACTGCCAGGATGTGACCTACATCGATTCGTCGGGATTCGCCTGTTTGCTGTCACGTGCCCGCCGGATCGCCCAGCTCGGCGGAATGCTGTCGCTCGTCAACACCTCACCCGACGTGACCCGTACCATCCAGATCGCCCGTTTGGTCGATGTGTTGCACGTGACGGCGGCGGTGCGCCCTCCCGTGCCCGTCCTGAAGCCCGATACCATGCCGCTATGGAGCAAGAGCGTGTCAGTGCGTGAGGGTGTGGAGAATCTGGGTTATTACCGCCATCGCGTGTCGGATTTGATGGCGACGCTGCCGCTCAGCCAAAGCGATCGGTTCGATATGGCGTTGGCGGTGGGGGAGGCGCTGTCCAATGCATATGATCACGCCGACAATGCGGCGGGCTGTACGATGATGGTCATCGCGTATCCCGACCGGGTTGTCATAGAGGTTCGCGACCATGGTGCCGGATACGAGATCGCCGCTGACGAGCAGCCGGTGGCGAGCGAGGAGCGTGGGCGCGGCATCAGGCTCATGCGCATGCTCGTCGATAGCGTGGAAGTTCGCCGTCGTCGCGATACGACTGGGACGCTCGTACGCCTGATCAAGCTGATGGGCGCGCCGCAGGCGGCTTGATGCCGATTTTGGACCGGTCGACTCGTTTTCATCGCGAGTTATGCGACGTATGGGCGTTTGCGTGGCCGGTCGGCCATCCTGACCTATCTGGATTGGTCGGTATTCATATCTGGACGGCTCCAAGGTGCTTTTATTCACGGTATAGGGCAAGTTTTCCGGTCGGCAACGCTCAACTTGAGCTTCGGTTACAAAATGGCATAGTTTCTAGTTTGATTTGGCATCCGTGAAGGCGAAGTTCGTTACTGTGATGCGATGGGCGCGATATGCGTATGCATTTCATAATGTAAAGCATAATCAGATTGTGTAGCGTTCAGAGGTGCTGATGTTAGACAATATCAAACGCTATGCATAATGGGCCAGGGGTCGCTCGATTAACTAGAAAACGCGATGTTTTGTAACCGCGCGGCGGGACGAACGTTTTCGTGTTAGGAAAGTTCTCCGTATGTGATAGTACGCCTGGCTTCTTTCCATGTGGCCGCCGCCCGGACCCGGTCCCCGACAAAAGATAGGGCCCCGTCGCCGGGGCCCTTTGAGATCCTATGGAGGCGACGCCCGGATTCGAACCGGGGGTAAAGGCTTTGCAGGCCTCTGCCTTACCGCTTGGCCACGTCGCCGTATATGAAAAGAGCCGATTGGAAAACCGGCTCCCTGCATGCGATGGAGCGGACAACGGGGCTCGAACCCGCGACCCCAACCTTGGCAAGGTTGTGCTCTACCAACTGAGCCATGTCCGCTTGCGAGAAAGTAATATACGCGATTTTGCCCACGCGCGCAAGGGAAATCACGCTCTGCACATGTTGTTCAAAGCCGCTCGGATCGAGGTGGTGTGTTCGGGCCACGTGGCATGCGAAATCACGTCTGGCGGTTTTTCTCGTGACTACGGCCCGGACCCGGTCCCCGACAAAAGATAGGGCCCCGTCGCCGGGGCCCTTTGAGATCCTATGGAGGCGACGCCCGGATTCGAACCGGGGGTAAAGGCTTTGCAGGCCTCTGCCTTACCGCTTGGCCACGTCGCCGTATATGAAAAGAGCCGATTGGAAAACCGGCTCCCTGCATGCGATGGAGCGGACAACGGGGCTCGAACCCGCGACCCCAACCTTGGCAAGGTTGTGCTCTACCAACTGAGCCATGTCCGCTTGCGAGAAAGTAATATACGCGATTTTGCCCACGCGCGCAAGGGAATTTTCAAAAAAGTTCGACGCGCTACAATGTCGTACTGCGCTGTGCCGTCGATCCCATATCCCGAAAGGCAACCTGTGTTTCGTGTCGTCGTATTCATCCTTCTGGTGTTCCTGCTCGTGCGGGCCGCATTATGGCTCGTCCAGCGGCATCACGACGCGCACGGCTCGGGAAAGGAGTTCGATCGGCTGCTGTCGGAGGGCCTGATCGATTCCGGCGTGTTCGCAGGCGCGACATGGTCCGAGCACACGCGCTTCGGCAAGCGCCGCCGCCGTGCGCTGCTCGCGCGGGAACAGCGACGGTTCCTGCGCGATACCAAGCGTTTCTTCCGCAATCAGTACCTGGAGGCCCATCCGCCTGCAATCTATCAGCTCATCGTGATCTTCCTGATCGCATCGGTGCTGGGGCTCGTGCTCGAGACGGTTTACACGTTCGTCGTGTTCGGTATCGTCGAGAGCCGTGTGGGACTGGTCTGGGGACCGTTCTCGCCGCTGTACGGCGTCGGCGCGGTGCTGCTCACGGTGTGCCTCTGGTCGGTGCGCGATCGTGCCTGGTGGCAGGTTTTCCTGTTGTCCGCGGTATTGGGAGGCACGCTCGAACAGGCGGCGGGGTGGAGCATGGCTCACTTCGCCGATGCCCAGTCCTGGACGTACCTCGGTCTTCCCGATCACATCACCCAATGGGTGGCGGTGCGCTTCCTTATCATGTGGGGCGTGGTGGGCCTCGTGTGGTGCAAGCTCATCATGCCCGAATTGATCTATCGGATCGGTGAACCCGACACGCGCCAACAGAAGGTGATCGTCGGCGTGCTCGGTGCGTTCCTGGCACTCGACATCGCGATGACGCTCGCGTGCTTCTATCGGGCCGCCGAACGCGCCCACGACATGCCGGCGAGCGGTCCGTTCGATGCGTACGTCGACGCGCATTTCGGCGATGCCTTCATGGCGAGGAAGTTCGAGAACATGCGTATCGGGGCAGGCCTTCCTCCATCGCCGCGCTAAGGCCCCAGATGTTGTTCATGACATATCCGAGCTGCGATTTTTGCAACAATACTCGCAGCTTGGCGCATCAAATCCAAACTTTTTCAAATTTCCGCTTTACAGGCGCGCGGAGGTTCGGTATATTATCACCTGCGCTGAAGAGCGCACCCTGAACGGGCGTTTAGCTCAGGGGGAGAGCGCTTCCCTGACACGGAAGAGGTCACAAGTTCAAATCTTGTAACGCCCACCAAACTTTCGCAGGTCAGAGGCTATGGTCTCTGACCTGTTTTCGTTTTGTCCAAATAGCTGTCCAACCTTCTGTCCAAATTCGCTCGGATTCACCGGACGATATGGAATGTCAAGTTATGCATGGACTTGAGTATCGGCACCTCAAGGTGCCGATATAGTGCCACCAATATCCCATAATCATCTAACCATTATTCGGCCCATGTGATTCGGGAGCCGGACTCTTCAGTTTCCGGTCGTAGGGTAGAATTGCTTGCATGATGGATGATGCTAAGAAACTCACAGCTTGGGGTATGGGTGACGGCGTGCATGACGCGCTACCCCTCAAGCCCATAACGACTCCTGAGCAGCAGATTGATTTGCTCAGGGGCAAGGGCGTCACGTTTGAGCGCTGTGCGGAGGAGCGCGCTCGAGATTCTTTCGAGTGTCGAGACCTACCTGCACCTCTCCGCCTACCGGGTGCTTTTCCAGCGTCATGAGGACGGCCCCGACGCCGGGAAGTTCGTGAGCCTCGACTTCGGGGACCTCTTGGACGTGAGCTCTCTCGATGACGTTCCCCGCGAGACGTTTCGCCTCATGGCGAAGGATGTCGAGCGCGCGGTCAGGGCATGGCTCGTGTCCGATGCCGCTGAGCGCGGGGAGGATGGCTACGGGATTGTCGCCGACTTCGTGTCCTCCCTACCGCGCGGCTTCCGCGAGGGGTTGAGACGCGATCTCGTATCGCGTTCCCAGGCGGACGAGTACGCGGGATCGCTGATCGACCATTACCGGGATGCCATGCCTGTATGGGTTCTGCTGGAAGTGGTACCGTTCGGGACGCTGCTCGCCTTTTACCTCTTTTGCGTTGAGCGCTGGGAGGAGGTGGGGAGGCGGGAGATTCACTACGCTCTTAAGGATGTGAAGGCCGTTCGTAACTGTGCGAGCCATGCGGGCTGCCTGTGCAACGGCTTCGTGCCCGAGCGCGAGACGAGGCACGCAACCTCGGGGGTCGCGCTCGAGTGGCTGAACGCCCACGGCATCCGCAACAGCAAGGGCCGTCGAGCCAGATTGCGCAACCGTCGCACGCAACAGCTCGTGACCACCGCGGCACTGCATGACATGCTTGCGGGCGAATATGCCTCGCCGGCGGCGCTTGACGCGGTCGCTGGCCTCCGTCCCCTGATGGACGACGCGATCGCGCGCTATGGGACGCAGAACCCTCTCGTGTCTCATCTTGCGTTTCTTGCAAGGGTTCTTGACGTGGCACGAGGCTGATGCCATGATGTACGCAGATGCAAAAACCTTCGAGGTTTTGTAAGGGCCGGTCCTCTCGGGGACTGGCTCTAGTTGTTTATGGGGCCCTAATTGATGTTGGATGCCATGCGGTGACTTGAAGAACGACCGGCGGGTGATTTTGGGTCGTGCCTATGGGTTCCTAGCCGGCGTAGCTCACGGGTTTTGGATTCCCATACATGCGTCGTGTGGCATGACGATTGTATAGACCAGGGAAGCTATAAATCGATCACTTGGTTGGCGACATCGTCGAAGAGCCCCTCGTGGTCCACTACGACGACGAGACGATTGCGCGCAAGGCGGGAGAGCAGGTTGCGCAGCGAGGCCTTGGCGGCGGGGTCGAGACCGGTCAACGGCTCGTCTAGGAGTAGCACGTCGGCGCCGCGCAGCAGGGCGCGGGCGATGGCCGCTCGCTGTCGCTCCCCGCCCGAGAGGAGCGACCCTGCAGGCCCCACGGGCGAAGCATCACCCTCCGGGAGTCGTGCCGAGACGTCGCAGAGCCCCGACGCGGAGAACTGTAGACGTTAGTTTAATAACGGGCTGCATCCCGCTTTAAAAACGGGCCGCCCCGCTCCGACGTATGCTGTGCGTCGGAGGTGATTGGGAGATGGTCAACTTGAAAGGCAAGATGGAAATCATCCAGATGCACCTGATGGGTGAGTCAAACCGCAGCATAGCAGCCAAGCTGGGTCTCAACCGCAAGACGGTCGATAAGTACGTGGCGCAATACAAGACGGCGCAGGCGGAGATACTCGCGCACGGCAGCTCGCGCGATGCCGTCCGTGAAGCCGCCGAGTCCATTGTCGCCGCGCCGGCATACAAAAAGAGGAATTCGCCGCCCCGTAAATGGAATGCCGAGATGGACGAATTCCTCGATGCGATTCTCGCAGCCGAGGAGGAGAAGCGCAAGAAGCTGCGCACGGGCAAGCAGCAGCTCACCAAGGCCCAGATCCACGCGCTCATGCGCGGCGAGGGGTTTGATATCGGGCTTACCACGGTGTCCAGGAAGATCGATGCCAGACGCCATGCCGCGCCCGAAGCCTTCGTGGCGCAGAGCTATCGGTACGGCCAGCGTTTTGAATACGACTTCGGGGAGGCGCGTCTCTATATCGCGGGCAAGTTCACCAAGGTCTTCATGGCTGTGATGACAGCGCCCGCATCAGGGTACCGCTTCGCCTTCCTGTATCCCCACCAGCGCTTCGACGCCTTCGCAGACTCGCAGGTGCGCTTCTTCGAGCGCATGGGAGGGTGCTTCGAGGAAGGCGTCTACGACAACATGCGCAACGTCGTCGCCAAGTTCGTCGGGCGCGGCGAGAAGCTCCTCAACGGGAACCTGATGGCCCTGGCGGCCTACTACGGCTTCCGCGTGGTCACCACCAATGCTCGCGAGGGCAACGAGAAGGGCAGCGTGGAGAACGCCGTGAAGGCGGTGCGCAACGCGGCGTTCGTGGCCGCATAGGAGTTCGCCTCGCTGAGGGAGGCCCAGGGGCATCTCGACGCGGTGCTCTCCAGGCTCAACGCCGACAAGCCCGTAGACGAAGAGCGCGCAGCGCTCACGCCCTACCGGCCGCCCTACGAGGTGGCCGACATGAGGCCCGCCTCGGCCGTCGACAAGTACTCGTGCGTCACCGTCGGCGGCTCGCAGTACTCGGTGCCCGATTGCCATGTCGGCAAGCGGGTGCTGGTGAAGGCGTATCCCACTGAGATCGTGTGCGTGCCGGGCGGCGAGGTCGTCGCCCGGCACGCCAGGTCGCTCGAGCCCCGGGGCCATGGTCCTCGATGTGCGCCATTACCTCCACACGTTCCTGCGCAAACCCGGTGCCCTGGCCAACTCGACGGCGCTAGCCGCGCATTCCGAGCTCAAAGCGGTGTTCGACGAGATGTACGCCGGCCGCCCTCGTGAGTTCGCGAGCATCATGCTGGCATGCGAAGACGCCCCGATCGGCGCATGCATCGAGGCGCTGCGGCGGCGAGGGGCCCCCTCGGCCGGCGCGCGCCCGGGAAGCGGCCGCGATGCCATCGCCGAGAAGGCGCTGGCGCAGATAAAGCTCATCGGCGCCGTGGGAAGGAGCGTGGCCTAGGATGCAGACGGCCCAGATCGAGGCGATGGCCGAGCGCCTGAAATGCACCTATATAAGAAATTCCATCGACCCGTTCCTCGAAGAGGCCGCCGCCGAGGGGTGGGGCACGGTCGAGGCGCTGTCCGAGCTCCTGTCCCGCGAGTGCGAGACGCGCAGGCTCAACGGGATCCGCCGCCGCATGTCCCGCGCCCATTTCCCGTTCCAGATGCGCTTCGAGATGTTCGTCGATACCCACCTATCTCCCGAAGTGAGGCGCGAGGCCCGCATACTTGAAACCATGGCGTTCCTCGACGACGGGTCGAACGTCGTCCTCGTGGGGAACCCAGGCGTCGGGAAGACCGCCCTGGCGGTGGCGCTCGGGACCAAGGCCTGCGAGGAGGGGCGCACGGTCGCCTTCATCAACGTGCCGAACCTCGTGATAGAGATGAAGGAGGCGATGAGCCTGAACCAGCTCACGGCCTACAAGAAGGGCTTCGAGCGATATGACCTAGTGATATTGGACGATTTGGGCTACTGCTCGTTCAACCGCGAATGCGGCGAGGTCTTGTTCAACCTGTTGTCGAGCCGCAACGGCAAGGGCTCGACCATCATCACGACCAACCTGATGTTTGACCGGTGGGACGAGGTGTTCGACGACCCGGTCCTCACGGGCGTCATCGTCGACCGCATCGCGCACAAGGTCCACGTCGTGGACATGACGGGGGAAAGCTACCGAGTGATCGAGACGAAGGAGTGGATAGAGAGGGCAAACAAGATGATGGACTAAGCAGCGAGACGGCAAGGAGGGCGGCCCGTTTTTAAAGCGGGATGCGGCCCGTTATTGAGTTGACATATACAGCGCGACCGTGAGCTCGCAGGCAAACTGCCGGCCACCCACCCAGTACACCATCGAGCCCCACTTCTCGTGAAGCGCCTTGGTGGCGCCGGCGAGCGAGAGCAGGCGCTTGTCGACATTCGCAAAGTCCATGGCGGCCCCCGATCAGGGAAACGGATCGCCCTGCCAAAGGCTACCAGACAGAAATAGGCCGGGGCACCGTCTTCGGCGACCCCGGCCCGTCAGTCACGCCCCGCTGCGTCTACGCGTTGAGCTTCTCCTTAAGGGAGAGCAGCTCACGATAGGTGTCGGCGAAGTTCAGCGCCATGAGCTTGCAGGTCTCGGCACTCGCCATCTGATCCTCGGCGTGGAGGAGGAGCAGCGGCAGCGTCTCCTTGCCCTCGCCGGACGCCTCGGCCTGAAGCAGCTTCATGTGCACCCCATGGCCTCCGTTGTATGCCTCGTCACCCTGCTTGACTAGCTCAGCCGCCGTGGCAAAGTCGCCCTCCTTGGCCTTGGCGATCGAGTTGACGTAGCAGGACTTGGCGGCGCCCACGCAGCTGATCATCTCGAAGCAGATCTGCTCGAGCTCGTTCATGTCTTCCATCTCAGCCTCCTTGCTGACTAGCCGAGCATCTTCTTGACGTCATCGAGAATCTTGGCGGCATCCATGCGACCGTAGTCGACCATCGGGATGACGGCGACGGGGATACGCCCCTCGACGGCCTTCTCGAAATCGCCCTTCGCGTAGCCAATCTGAGGTCCAAGGAGGATGACGTCGGCCTCGTTGATGTGGTCCATGGCCTCGTTCATCGGGCGCGCCTCGATTGCGACCTCCTCACCGCGAGCCGCAACCTCCTTCTGCATCTTCTGGACGAGCAAGCTCGTGGACATGCCCGCGTTGCAGCACAGCATAATCTTCATGATCTGTCCTTTCCGACCGGCATACCGGTCCTTGCATCCGACGACCGCCAGATGACGGTCACCGCTTCTTGACATGGGACCCCCTCGGGACACCTCCCGGGGGTCCCTCCGCGGACAAGCTGGTATGGCCCGTCCGCAGAGAGCAGGGGGAACTACGCGACTACTCCTGAGCTATCTCGAACTGCTTGCGCTGCGCGGTCTCCGATGCCTTCATGAAGGGCAGGTAGATCAGCGTGAAGATTACCAGCAGCACGATCTGGAGAATGCTCGCGCGGATATCACCACCCGTGGACAGGATGCCCGAGACAATGATTGGCGTGGTCCAGGGCACCTGGATGCAGGTGGGGTTGACGAGGCCGATGACCGTGGCAAAGTAGCCGACGAGGATGCCGATGATGGTGTTGAGCACAAACGGAACCATGAGCGGGATGTTGAACACGACCGGGTAGCCGTAGATGACCGGCTCATTGATGTTGAAGAGGGCAGGTAGGATGCCGAGCTTGGCCACCTCGCGGGAGGGGCGCCACTTGCCCCAGATGAACGTTGCGATGAGCAGCGCCAGCGTACAGCCCGAACCGCCCAAGAGCGCGTAGACGTTGATGGTGTTCATGTTGAGCCACAGGTCCGGACGGGCGATGACCGCGTCGATGCCGCCGGAGCTGTATACACTCGTGGCCTCGACGAGCACGACCGTGAGGACGGGCTCGACGAGCACGCCGTTGATGGTGGACTGGTGGATGCCGAGGGTGAACAGGAACATACCGAGCGAGTAGATCACCACGAGGCCGATCGGGTTGGTGGTGAGGGCTCGCAGCGGGGTCTGGATGAAGGTGTTAATGAGAGCAGTGACGTCAGTCTTGAAGCCTGCGTAGAGAACCATCGAGAGCACGCCGAAGGCGCCCAGGGTAAGCAGCATCGGAATCAGGACATTGAAGGACTTCTCGACCGCGGGCGGCACGCCTTCGGGCATCTTGATGCGCAGCTTCTCGACACCCGAGACCTTAATGAAGAGCGTGGGCGCAAACAGGCCGATGATGATGCCGGTGAACATGCCGTTGGTACCCGTGTAGTTGGTGATGAACGCGCTCGAGACCTGAGCGGTGGTCACCTCTTCGGCCACGTAGAGCGGCGATGACGTAGCAAGGTTGGCAGCCACCGTCTGCGGCATCATGATGAAGAAGACCGCGAGCGCCACCACTACGCATGAGACGGGATTGTCGAAGCGCTTGTTGTTCGCGAGGCTGTAGCCCACCATAGCGCATAGCAGGATGGCTGAGATGGAGAGCGCACCCTGCGTGAGCGAGCTGCCCCAGTACTGGGCCGTGGCGAGCACATCGGCGTTCGGGAAGAGCCCGGGGTTGCTCGGGTCCGCGCTCCACAGGAACGTGAAGACCACGTTGTTGAGCAATGCGGCGATGCCGGCAAGGATGAAGATCGGCATGATGGTGGCGAAGCCATCGCGCAGGCTGCGCAAGTGCACCTGGTTGCCGACCTTGGCGGAGACTTCCGCGAACTTGTCGAGGAAGCTTTGTCCGTTGGCCATGTCTTTCACTCCTAACTGAACTGTTGGAAACATTAGTCGTACCATCGCGCTCCCCCTCCAGGGAGGCGCGTATCCGATGACCGAACCAGGGGGGAGGGAGCCCGGGACCGTTCCTCCCAATCCGGACCAAGGACCTACTTCACCGCGTGCGTCGTGGTGACCTCCTTGAGCCAAGCGGCTGATTTCTTGGGTCTGCGCTCGTAGTTCTCCATGAGGTCGACCTCGACGAAGCCATAGCGGTTCTTGAAGGCGTTTGCCCAGGACCAGTTGTCAATGAGGCCCCAGTAGTGGTAGCCGCGGCACTTGGCACCGTCGTTGATTGCGCGGGCGATCCAGGAGAGGTGGTCGCGCACGAAGTCGACACGATAGTCGTCCTGGATCTGGCCGCTCTCGTCGCGGTTGAGATACTCGCCCTCGATACCGATGCCGTTCTCGGACACGAACCACTCGAGGTCGGGGTACTCGTCACGGCACTTCATGCCGAAGTCGTAGATGCCCTTGGGGTAGATCTCCCAGCCGCGGCTCTCGTTCATGACGCGCTCGGGCCAGACGTAGGGCTCGGCGAAGAGCGGGTTGCCCCACTCGTCGCGGTCGCGGCTCGGCGCCTGCACGCGGCAGGGCTGGTAGTAGTTGCAGCCGAGCCAGTCCACGACGCCCAAGCGCAGGACCTCCTCGTCGCCGGGGCGCGCCGGGACGGGCGTCCCGAGGCGGGCAAGGGTCTCGAGCACGTCCGCGGGCAGGCTACCCTTGGTCGCGAGGTCGAGCCACCAGCGCGTGGTGAGGCCGTCGTTCATGCGCAGCGCCTCGAGGTCGGCCTCGCTCGGGTCCTCCTTGGTGTAGGAGGGGCTGAAGTTGCACACGATGCCAATGCGCGCGTCCAGACGGAGCGCGCCCTCCTCGCGCGCCGCGCGGTAGCGGGCGACGCCGAGCGCGTGCGCGATCGAGATGTTGTACTGCGCCACCACGGCCTCGCGGAAGCTGTGGTGCTGCGGGTACCAGCCACCGTGCCAGTAGCGGTTCTCGGGCTCGACGCTCGGCTCGTTGAACGTGAACCAGTACCGGACCTCCTTGCCGAACTCGTGGAGCGCCTTCTCGACGTAGTTCGCGTACGCCTCGCAGGTCTCGCGGCTCTCCCAGCCGCCGCGGCGGAAGAGGTAGGTGGGGAGGTCAAAGTGGTAGAGGGTCACGAAGGGCTCGAGCCCCGCCTCGCGCGCCGCGCGGAAGAGCTCGTGATACCACGCCGCGCCCTCGGGGTTGACGTTGCCGTCCGCGTCGAGCAGACGGCTCCACTGGATCGACGTGCGGAAGCTGTCGAGCCCGAGCCCCTTGAGGATGGCAAGGTCCTCCTGGTACCGGTGCATGAAATCGTTGCCCACGTAGGAGCCCACGCGGTTGTGGAACGCCCCGATGTCCTCGTTGGACCAGGTGTCCCAGAGGTTCTCGAGCTTGCCGCCTACGTTCCAGCCTCCCTCCGTCTGCGGACCGGACATCGCCGCACCGAAGAAGAAGTCCTTGGGCAAGGTCAGTTCTGCCATGATGCCTCCTTTTCCTCGCTCGTCCTGCGCGGCTCTTTGTCGCGCTTTGTTGATTAAATTGTAGCGCTTTTATTTTCTCTATGTATCGGATTTTTTGCCGACAAAGACGAGGACAAAGGAAGATAATGGATTACGTCAGACGAGAACCACGTCGATGAGCTGGGGTTTTGCAGCCGACCAGCCCGACGGGGCGCAATGCGCACGAACCCGCGCCCTCTTGCCTGGCCGCAAAATCAAACCGCTCGCGGGCGAAACAAGACCGTTCGCGGAGCGCGTCGAGGACCGCGGGAAGCACGAGGGGAGCCGCCATGCTCAAGTACGAGACGATTGCCCAGGACATCCAGAGCCGCATCGAGGACGGCGCCCTCGCGCCCAACGACAAGCTACCGACGGTCGTGGACCTCTGCGACCGCTACGGCGTGAGCAAGATCACCGTCAAGCGCGCCTTCGAGATCCTCACCGAGAGGGGCCTCATCGCGAGCAAGCGCGGGTCGGGCACCTACGTGAAGAACACCACGGAGCTCTTCGACACGGGGGCCGTCGACCCGCTGCTCGTGGGCGAGGACGGCACGCGGGAGGACACGTTCGGGTTCACCAGGTCCGACCAGCCGATCGGCTT
Source organism: Collinsella tanakaei (assembly GCF_021531055.1). Classification (GTDB taxonomy): domain Bacteria; phylum Actinomycetota; class Coriobacteriia; order Coriobacteriales; family Coriobacteriaceae; genus Collinsella; species Collinsella tanakaei_B. The sequence continues at coordinate 116,077 of NZ_JADYTL010000006.1, read as the reverse complement.
CACCGCCTCGCACAGCGCGCGCGGGAGGAGCGTGAGCTCGGTCGTCTACGACTTCTCGGTCACGAACCCGCCCGAGAGCGTCGCGCGGCACCTGAGCATCTCCCCCGACGACTTCACCTACTACTTCTGCCGGGTGCGCTGCCTTGAGGACGACCCAATTACGATTGAGTACACCTACATGCCGATCGACGTAACGCCCGGCCTCAAGCGCGACCAGCTCTACCACTCCGTCTACTCGTTCGTCCAGGATACGCTCGGGCTCAAGATCTCGAGCTTCCACCGCATCATCCGCGCCGTGGGCGCGACCGAGGAGGAGGCCGGGCGCCTGCGGCTCGACGCGGGCGCCCCCCTGCTCGAGATCTCCCAGGTCGGCTTCCTCGACGACGGAACGCCCTTCGAGTTCTCCGTCGCACGCAGCAACGGCATGCGCTCCGAGCTGCGCGACGTGAACGTCATATAGGCAGCAGGCAGGGACAGGAGAAGGACATGAAGAAGCTGGCGGTTCTCGACGTAGGCGGCTCCGCGATCAAGTACTGCACCATGTGCGGACCGGGCCTCGAGGGCAAGGGGAAGGTGCCCACCCCCGACGGGGAGAGTCACGACCCCGAGCCGTTCCTCGAGGCCATCGAGGGCATCCTCGCCCGCATAGGTGACGTCGAGGGCCTGGCCCTCTCCATGCCGGGAGAGATCGACGCACGCCGAAAGTACATCCGAACGGGCGGCGCACTGCTCTACAACTACGACGTCGACGTGACGGAGTGGGAGCGGCGCCTCGGTCTCACGATCGAGGTAGAGAACGACGCGCGCTGCTCGGCAATCGCTGAGTTCTCCCGCGGTAACCTCCAGGGCGTTAACTGCGGCGTGGTTCTTGTCTTTGGGACGGGCATCGGCGGCGGTGTGGTCATCGACGGCAAGGTCCTGCGGGGAGCGCACCTCTTTGCGGGGGAGGCCTCGAAGGTCCTCACCTCCTGGCCCGAGAGGGTCTGCGACCCCATTGCAAACGACCGTCTTTGGTCGTCCGCCTGCTCGACAAAATCCCTATGCGAGCGCGTCGCCCGAGCAAAGGGAATCGACGGCTGCGACGGACGGCAGCTCTTCGGCTGGCTCGAGGACGGGGACGAGGTCGTCGCCGGCGTGTTCCATCGGGTGTGCGACGAGATTGCCCTTCAGATTCACAACATCCAGTGCTGGCTCGACCCCGAGCGCGTCTGCCTTGGCGGCGGCATCAGCCAGAACCCGCTCTTCGTGGAGGGCGTGAGGGACGCACACCGGCGCTTCAACGCCGCGTTTGACAACGCATTCCCCGATACGGATATCGTGGCGTGTCGGTTCTTCAACGATGCCAACCTCATCGGCGCCTACGAGCACTTCCTCGCCATGGAGCAATCGCGCTGACATGCGCGCATTATAGAAATACATAGCGTCACATAGGGTAAAACTGACCCAAAAAGAGGCCTGTCTCTTTTTGGGTCTTTCCTTGGATTGGCTGATATGGCTGATGTGGCTATACTTAATTGGACACATCGATGAGAGTCCGAGGGCCCCTCGAGGAAGGGAGGCCCCATGCGGGGTCCGAAGCACCCCGGGCAGTTCACCGAGGAGTTCAGGAGGCAGATAGTCGCTCTGGTGGGCTCCGGCAAGCCCCGTGCCGAGGTGATGCGCGAGTGCGACCTCGGCAAGTCGACGCTCGACCGCTGGATCCGCCGCGTGCACGCGTGCGGCTCCACCGCCGCCGCGGACAACCGGACGCCCGAGCAGGACCGCCCCATCGAGCTGGAGCGGGAGGACGCCCGCCTCAGGATGGAGGTCGATGCGCTAAAACAAGCGGCGCCGATGTTCGCACGAAGGTGACGGCGATGGCGGCCAACGCCCGCCGCTACCCGGCATCAGCGCAGCGCAGGATCCCGGGCGTGCCCCGCTCGACGTACTACCGGATGCTCGCGCGCCCGCCGCGCCCGAAGGCGCCCGACCCGATCGAGCCCGACGTGCTCGGCGCGTTCGAGGCGTCGCGCGGCGGGTACGGCGCGAGGAGGCCGAAGGTCGCCCTCGAGAGGTCCGGCATCGTCGCGTCGAGGCGCAGGATATGCCGGATCATGAGGGGGAACGGCCTCTCGAGCGCGTGCTCCGGCCGCGCGCCGAGGGGCGGCGACCGCCCCGTCCGGCCGCCTTCGGCGGAGAACGTCCCGGCGAGGCCCTTCGACGGCCACGCGCCGCGCACCCACGTCGCGGCCGACCTCGCCTACGTGCGCCTGCTCGTCGACCCCTGCAGCCGCGAGATAGTCGGCTGCTCGTGCGGCCGGCGCAAGGACGCGCGGCTGGTCAAGGCCGCCTTCTCGAACGTGGCGTTCCCGCTCACCGACATCGAGGTCTTCCACAGCGACAGGGGGCCGGAGTTCTGCAACGGCGAGGTCGGCGCCATGCTCGACGCCTTCGGCATACGGAGGTCGGTGTCGCGCCCCGGCAACCCCTACGACAACGCGGTGGTGGAGTCGACGAACAGGGTGCTCAGGCGCGAGCTGGTGCGCGGGCGGGCCTTCGCCTCGGAGGACCGGCTGAGGACGGAGCTCTTCGACCGGGTGGACTGGTACGACAACTGCAGGCTGCACTCGACGCTCGGCTACATGACGCCGGCGGGGTTCAGGGAGGCGGGCCTGGTCCTCTCGTAGCCCTGTCCAAAAAAGTGTTGCCATATCACAACAGCATCGAGGGCGGGGTGAACGCCCAGCTCAGAGCCATGCTCAGGGAGCACAGGGGGCTCTCGATCGAGCGGAGGGTCAAGGCGATCTTCTGGTGGTGCTACATGCACTCACCGGACCCGCCGCCGCCGGCGGAGGTCCTGCGCGCCATGCCGACGGACCGCTCCATCGCCGAGGTCTACGGGCGTATGGGCGAGCGGGAGAGGCTGGAGGGCGCCATCCTCAGGTGGGGTGACGCGATCGTGCAGTCGGAGCTGCATTCCTCGGAGCCCTACCGGATGGACTGGGACTAGCCGGATACACATTTTGTCCTATAGTCTACAATCGAGCCAAGTCCTCATCCGAAGCGCCTGCATCGATGGGAGGTCGCATGAACCGCCGTCTTGCCGCATCCATCCTGCTAGCTGTTCTGAGTCTGGTCGGCCTGCTGGTTTATATAGTCGCTTGCACCTCGCAACAGAGCACTGGAGGCGATGCGGTTGGACATTGCGAACGCGCGCGGGTGCTCTCGGTAGACGATGAGGCGCAGACCGCCGAGGTGCGCATCCTGGAGCCGCTCGATGACGTGACGGTTGGCTGGGGCACCTTTGCGGAAGGCGAGGAGGGACAGGCGAGCTTCTCGGGACGGGGCGTCGACGAGCTTCCCGAAGTCGGCGCGGATATCGTGCTCAAGTGGATCGGTTTCCCTGACGAGGAGAGTTCATTTCCCATTGACGTGTATAACTGGGAGACAACGGTCGATTTCTACGCGTCGCTCGATGAGGTTCACGAGGTCCGCCTCACGGCGTCGATGCTCACCTTCATGAATCAGACGGCCGATGATCTGGTGGCGGATTTCGCCGATGACCCCGACCCGGCTCTCGAAGCGCGTGCGGACGGAGACGACGTGGTGCTCGTCTTTACCGGCGGGCAGCTTGAGGACTATCGATCGGATATCGAGGACAGCCTCGAGGGCTACGTGACGTCGCTGCGGGAGTCCGACGAGGTCGCCTCGCTTAAGATCGCCGACGACCGCACGGGCATGACCATCGCCATCGCGCCCGCCTTGCTGGACAAGCCGGTGCTCACGGGCAAGGCGTTCATGGGCATCCCGGGCATGTGCATAACGCTTCAGGCACTCGACGGGGTAACGGACTGGCATTTCGACGTCACGGTCATCGATGCCGGGACCGGCGAGGAGATCGGCCACGCGACGCTGCCCGACGAATCGCTGACGATCGGTTAGGGATTGCCTGCGGTGCGCCGGCGTTGCAGGTGCCTACGCGCCCTCGTCCTCGCGTTCGGGCAGCATGCAGGAGACGATGGCGCCGACGGCGGCGGCGCCCGCGAGCACGCAGATGGCGCCGACGAAGCCCTCCGGGGTGCTTTGGTCTCCGGAGCCACCCGTGGCAAGCGAGATCGACTGCAGCGCCATGGCGACGATCGCGGTGCCGAACGAGGAGCCGACTTGCTGCATGGTGCGCACGAGGATGGTGCCGTGCGGCACCTGCTCGGGGGAGAGTCCGACGTAGACGGCCGAGTTGATGGGGATATTGACCGTTCCCTGGGCGAGTCCGCGCACGAACAGCAGGGCGGTGAGCGGGACCGTCGGCGCGTCATGGGCGACGCAGAACGGCAGCGTGGTGGCGGCGAGCAGTACGAACGCCGTCACCGACACCGCTCGGTCGCCGAAGCGGTCGATGATATGCCGCACGAAGATACGGCTCACAAGCACGCCGATGCCCTGCGCCATCATGTACTCGCCTGTCTCGAAGACGGTGGCGCCGTGCATCTGCTGCCACCAGAGCGGCAATACGAACTGCGCCGCGTAGAGGCACACGCCGAAGAAGAACGACGCGATGCTCGCGGCGCGTGAGGCGGGCAGCGTGAGCAGACGGATGTTCACGAGCGGGCTTTCGGTGCGGCGGAGCGTATGCCGGCAGAAGATCGCGATCAAGACCATACCGGCGACGATGGGGAGGGCGACATCGACCAGCACGCTTGCGGGCTGGCTTGCGATATTCGCCAAGCCGAGCAACACGAGCACGAGGCCGATCGCGATGAGGGCGAGGCCGGCGAGGTCGAGTTGCTCCGTCTGTTCGGTACTGCCGGCGCTTTTCGGTATGAAGCGCAGGGCGAGCAGGATGGCGAGGATGCCGAGCGGGATATTCACCAGGAAGAGCCAGTGCCAGGACAGCGAGTTCAGGATGATGCCGCCGACCGCGGGGCCGAGCACCGGGCCGAGCGAGATCGGCAGCGAGATGGTGGCGACGATGCCGGCGGTGCGGGTCACGCCGACGCGCCGTGCTTCCATGACCGGCAGGGTTTGCGTGAGGGGGAGGATCATGCCCGCGGCGATGCCCTGGACCGCGCGGAAGCCGATCAGCGCAGCCGCCGTCGTGCTCGCCGCGCAGCAGGCCGACGAGATGACGAACAGCACGAGGCAGCCGAGCCACAGACGCCTGCCGCTCCAACGTATGAGCGCCCAGCTCGTGATGGGTACGACAGCCGCCAGCGCGAGCAGGTAGGACGTGCTCACCCATTGCATGGTGATGGTGTCCGACCCGAACGCCTCGACGAGGGTGTCCATGCCCACCGAGACGAGGGTCGAGTCGATGACGGGCATGAGCACGCCGCAGGCGATGGCGACGAGATAGCCGGGGCCGAGGATGGCGAGCGCGCCGGGCTCTCGATCGGATACCGTGTTGCTACCGTGCCTTGTCCGCTCCATGTCGCCTCCCGCGCAATGTCTCCTGCTACCACGCTACCGGCAAAACGTGGCCAGGTCAAACCCGTTCGGCACGTCGGGGCCGGGTACCATGGGGCGCGTTCGACGGTGGCAGGATGAAGGCGGTGCGCGTCGCGTCCTCTTACATGATGCGGGTCGATTCGAGGGCGTGCTCGAGGCGCTCGTTGGCGCGGATCACAGGGCGTCGCAGCACGAGGCCCAGCAGCCAAGCCGGAATCAGATAGAGCACCAGCATGCCGAGCTCGATCAAAAAATCGCCTCCGTACAGGCCGAACATCGCGGCACGCAGCGCGCCCTCGGCGTGCACGAACGGCAGCCAGGGATAGATCGCTTGGAAGAAGGGTGGCAACATCTGCTGCGGGAACGTGCCGCCGGCGCCCGCCACCTGCACGACCATGAGCACGACCGCCACGGCTTTGCCCACATCGCCGAACGATGCGGTGAGCGCGAAGATGATGTTCACGAACACGAACGACGAGAGGAGCCCCGCGAGCACGAACAGGCCGGGATGGGCGCATTGGACGCCCAGGTACCACAGGTCGCCGCCGCAGATGAGCAGTGTCTGGGCGGCGCCGAGAGCGCAGAACAGCGCGAGGCGTCCGATATAGGCTTGCGTTCGAGAGCAGCCCGTCCGGGTGAGCGCGCGTTCGCTCGGCGTCGCCTTGACGAGCGCCGCGATCACCACGCCCCCGATCCAGATGGCCAGAGTGGTGTAGAACGGCGTCATGGCGGAGCCGTTGTTGTCGACGGGGAAGACGGCATGGCGCTCCATCTCGATCGGTGTCGCGATAAACGAGGCGATCGCGTCCGGGCTCGAGGTGAGGATGGTGCGGATGCGGTCCAGGTCGTTTGCCGCGAGGGCATCCTCGAGCTGCTGCCGGAGGTCCCGGAGCCCGTCGGCGGTGCCATCGAGCGTCTGCGCGGCGTCGTCGAGCGATAAGCGGGCGCTGCCAAGCCCCTCGGTCGCCGTGCCGGCTCCGTCGGAGACCGACGCCATGGTGTCGGCCAGTCCTTGCATCGTCGTGTCCACGCCCGATACCGCTTCATCGATGCTGTCGGCAAGCTCGTCGAGCGTATCGTGCAGCGAGGCGTCGTAGGTCGTCTTCGCGCCGGCAAGGCTCTCCCGGGCGTCCGCGACCATCGCGTGCAGCTCGTCGCGGGCGTCTCCGGCGTCCGCCGTGGTCCGTGCGATGTCGTCGGCGGTCTTCCCGAGAGCCTGTGAGAGGTCCTCGAGTTCGGCGATCGCTTGGTCCACACGATCACCGATGCCCTCGATCGTCAAGCTCACCTCGTGGATGCGGGCGGTCTGCTCCGGCGTCGCCCCGTGTTCCTCGAAGCTCTTCACGAGGGTATCGCTGCCGGCGAGGGCATCGGAGAGCTGCCGGAGGAAATCCAGCTGTCGATCGACCGCATCCTTGGCCTCGCCGAGCGCCGAGGAGAGCTTGCCGGCCTGACCGTCGGCGGTGTCGAAGGCGCGGTCGATGGCTGCATCGACATCGTCCATGCCTGCGCTGCCCTGTGCGAAGGCGCTGCCCGTCGCCTCGACGGCGTCGTCGAGCGCGTCCCCGAGGCCGCGCAGGCCGTCGGCGCTTTGCGTGCAGGCATCGGTGAGGTCCTGCATCGGCGCGCAGGCGGCGTCGAGCGAGTTCGAGCTCGCGGTAATCACGTTTTGCGACGATGCGAGCACATCGGAAAACGACCGCGCCGTCTGGGCGGTGTCGTCGAGCGTATCCGTCGCCGTCGTCAGTGCCAGATCCAAGCGAGCCGCCACCGAGGCGATTCTGTCGTCATCGAGCAGGCGGCACAGCTCGTCGAGGGCCCCGGCGCCCACGTCGGTCGCCGTGCGGGCGAACCCTTCGTCGATGTCGTGCTGGATGGCGGCGGAGGCCTTGTCGGTGACGATCTCGGCGATGGCGTTGGCCTTCTGGTTCTGGTAGAAGGCCACCTGCGCTTGCCGGGGATCTTCCGAAAAACCGCTGAGCAGGCAAGCGGAGAAGTCCTCGGGAATCACCACGGCGGCATAGTATTCCCCGGAGCGCACCCCCTCGAGGGCGTCCTCTCGCGTGGCGGGGGTGTAGCCGATGGAGTCCGACTTCATCAGATTCGTGACCACGCGCTCGCCGAGGTCGAGCGTGACGGGGATCAGCTCGCCGGTGTAGCCGGCGTCCTCGTTGACGACGGCGACGCGCAGGTTCTTCGTGTCGCCGTACGGGTCCCAGCTGCCCGCGATGTTGAACCATGCATAGAAGGACGGTACGGCGACGATGCCGACGATCACCACGATGCCGATGGCGTTGGCAAGCGCGTGTCGCACGTCGCGACGGATGAACGAGACGATAGGGCGCATGGCGCTACGACCTTTCCGGAGAGGATGCGTGAGGGGTGGTTGTGGAGGGGCCGGCGTGGTCGTCGCGAGTCGCCAGGTGGCGCGGGCGCCCGGTGTGTCCTGCAAGGACGCCGCGTGCGCGCTCGTGCAGGTACTCGACGACGATAAGGTAGGCGCACGTCGCCGCGAGCGACGCGATCCAGCAGATGAGCAGGGCGAACTTGGCGGGCATGGCGAGCAGGGCGAGCAGCAGGGCGGCGGGCACCACGGCCAAGGCGACGAGCCCCCGACCGATGAGCGTCGGATAGCGTCGTTCGAAGCGCACCGCCCGTATCGGGTCGGCGACCCACGCCCCGGCGCTCACGAAACGCTCGCCGCCGGCGTCGGCGAGCGCGTCCTCGGCGACATCGTGTTCGGCGATCATGAGGTCGGTCTCGGCGAGCCGCCGGTCGAACAGGGTGTTGATGCCCACGAGATGCCGCCGCGCGCCGATGCCGATAAGCAGCGCCGGTATCGCGAACAGCAGTAGGGTCGCCAAGCTGCGGGCGTAGATGTCCCCGTAAAAGCCGGCGACCGCCTCGCGCATGGCGTCGATACCGTAGGTGAAGGGCAGCCAAGGATGCAGGGCGCGGAAGAACCCCGGCATCATCTCGATGGGGTAGGTTCCCGAGGTGCCCGGGATCTGCAGCACCACGAGCAGGACGCCGAGCGCCTTGCCGATGTGCTTGAACGCGACGGCGAGCGCGTAGACGAAAAGGACGTAGACGAGCGACTCGACCATACCCGCGAAGACGTAGGCGGCGGGTGCGACGCACTGGATGCCGAGCGCGATCACGCCCACGCAGCAGATGACGGCCTGCAGCTGTCCCAGTGTCGCGAGCAGCAGCCAGCGCCCGAGAAACCCCTGCCAGGGCGCGATGGCCCCGATACCCTCCGAATCGACTTCGAGCTTGTAGATGGCGACGAGCACGAAGCCGCCGACCCACAGCGCCAGGTTGGTGTAGAACGGCGCCACACCCGCGCCATAGGTGTCCACGGGAAAGACCGCGTGCGTGACCAAGGTCGCCGGCGAGCTCATGAACGAACCGACCTCGGTGGGGTCGAGATGGACGAGGTCGCGCAGGGAGGCGAGGGCCTCGGCACCGCTGAGGGCATCGATGTCGCCGGCGAGCCCATCGATGTCCGTCGCGGCATCCCGCAGTGAGGAGGATGTCTGCCCGACGGTGTCGGATGCCTGCGAAAGCAGGGCATCGAGCTGGTCGAGGGACGATTCGGCCTGCGCCGCGATCGGGGCGATCGAGCCCAGGGCACCCGACAGGCGCCCGCCGGCATCGGCGAAGGCGTCGAGCGAGGACGAGATCTGCGGCCCGATAACGTCGGAGAGCCGTGCCTGCAGGTCGCCCAGGGCGTTCGCACCGTCTTGGATGCTTCCGTTCACCGAGCTCGAGAGGGTGCGGATGCTGTCGGCTGCCTCCTTGATGTCGTCAGAGAGTCCTTGGAGACGATCGAGCTGCGCCAGCTGTTCGTCGGACAGGTCGGAGAGCAGTTGGATCTCCGCATCGAGCTGTTGGATCGCCTGGGCTTGCAGGTCGCCCTGCCCATCGCCGTCGAGGTCCGCGACGGTCGTGCGGGCGTCTTCGAGCGAGATCTTGAGGTTTTGGACCGTGCCGTTCAGGGCGCGGATCTGCGCGATGGCGGCGTCGATCTTGCCCTGGGCCCAGCCGATGTCCCCGGTAAGCTCGCCGATGTCGTAGGAGGCCGTCGATGAGATGCCGGCGATGGTCGTGGCGTCGGACCCCATGTCGCGCGCGAACTCACCAGCGAACGTCTGGGTGCCGGCGCGCGCATCGCCGAGCGCTCCCTGCGCGCGGTCGAGCGAATCGGCGAGCGAGGAGGTCGAGTCCGCGATCTGCTCCAGGGCGCCGCGCGCGTCCGTGACGGTTCGGCGTGCCGAGGCGATGCGCTGCTGGGAGCCGTCCAGGTCGTCTGCCAGCGCGGTGAGTGCTGCCGCGGTGTCGTGCAGGCGTCCCGCGGCATCCCGTGTCGCCTGGTCGACGCGATCGGTCGCGGTGCCCGCCGCCCCCTTGAGCTTATCGGCTACCGTGTCGCCCACCACGCGCATGAACTCGCTCTCGATCTGGGTTTCGAGCGTGGTCGCGCCGGTGTCGGTCACCTTGGGCGCGATGGCGTTCGCCTTCTCGTTGACGTAATAGGCGATGTGCGCCGCCTCGGGCTCGCCGTCGAGCACGCCGGCGAGGGTCGCCGAGAAGTCGCGGGGGATGACGATCGCCGCGTAGGCGCGTCCCGCTTCGACCTCGGATACTGCGTCGTCCTCGGTGGAGGAAAACGTCCAATCGAGCTGGTGGTTCTCCTCGAGGCGTGCGCGGATCATCTCGCCGGCGTTGACATCTCCCAGCTCGGGCACGGTCGTGCCCTCGTCCTCGATGACGACCGCCACCGGCACGGTACCCGTGTTCTCATAGGGGTTCCAGTTGGCCAGGATGTTGATCCACGCGTAGAGCGAGGGGATGATGCACACCCCGAGCGCGATGACGATGGCGGCGGGATTGCGCACGATGCGCTTGAGGTCCCTGATGAATATGCGAAAGACGGTGCCCACGGCGCCCCCATAGTGTGTTCGACGGTAAAGCGTTGGGATGTGTATCCGTGGCGAGGGGTCTTTATACATGTTGTTCCAAGATTTTTGAAAAAGATTCAAAAATCTTAAGCGATGCTACACTTTCAGATGGATGCGAGGACTGAGAGGAAGCGGTATGGTTCGACGGGCAGACGACATGGGACAGGGCGGCGCGGGCGCCAAGACGGCGAAGGCCGCCGCGACGCGCGAGAAGATCATGGCCGCCGCGACGCAGCTCATGGTCGAGCGCGGCGGCACGGGTTTCCAGATCGGCGAGGTGTCCGACCGGTGCGGGATGTCCAAAGGCGCCCTCTACTACTATTTCGCCGATAAGGGCTCACTCGTGCAGGCGGTCTTCGACCGGGCGATGGAGGGGCTCGTCGCCGACGTGGAGGCCGCGGTCGCTCAGGCCCCCTCCTCGCGCGCTTCGATCCTGGAGCTCGTCGGCGCGCTCGTCCACGCGGTCCGTCCCGGAAGCGCCCTTACGCTCGCCCTCGCCCATGGCATCTGGGATGTGGAGCACGAGGTGCTGCCGCACATCAAGGAGCATATGGAGCGCATCATCGCGGTGCTCGAGGCGCAGCTCGAGCGGGCCAAGGTCGAGGGGCTCGTCAAACCGGATGCCAACAGCCATCTGGTGGCCGTCGCCATCATCGGCGCCTTCGCGATCTCGGAGTACGCCGGCGAGGCGGTCGATGCCGCCGGCGACCCCGAGGCGTTCGCGCGCGGCGTGCTCGATGTGGTGTTCCATGGTATCGGCGCGTGATGATGGATTGCGCGTTGCGGCAGGTATCGCCGATGGAGTCCTGCTGTGACGTCCTCGTACGTTCGAGGACTAGCGAAGTGCCCGCACGACCGCGATGCCCACGATCGCCGCGGTCGCCCAGAACGCAAGCGGCACGAGCCCGGGTGGCATCCAGGCCGCGATGAGCGCCGCGGTCACGGTGGTCAATCCCAGCGCGCTTTCGCAGGGCAGACGCAGCTTTCCCGGCGTGCGCTCGGCCGCGTCGAGCGCGCCGCAAAACGCCAGGATGATATCGAGCGCCAATACGGACGAGAACGTGCCGAGCGCCGATGCGATACCCGAACCCCATGCGAGGGGGATGCAAGCGAGAAGCGATGCCGCGACGGCAACGGCGAGTGACGGAAGGGCGTCCAGCGCGAGAAGCGCCGGCGTCGACACCGGCAGATGGTCGCGCATGAAGCGGTTGCCCATATCGTCGACGAACGTTCGGGCGATCGCGCGCGGAAGCTCGCTGCAGGAGAGCGCGAACAGCAGCCATGAGGCGGCGCCGAGGATGCGCCCACCCGTCGCCCCTCCGAGCATGCCGAGCGCGGCGCTCATCTCGGCAAAGGAGCCGGAGAGCAGCGCGACTCCCATCGGTGCCAGGAAGATTCCCGTTCCCACCAGCTGCGGCAGCATGTCGTATCTGCGAACGAGCGAGATGGCGGAACGCGCGAGGACCGTCGCCGTTCCCCGGGTGCGCGGCATATGGCCGATGGGGCGACGCCGCGCCGCGCGGCGGCTCTTGATGAGCGCGCGATACAGCTTGGGGTTGTAAACCGCCATGCGGCGCACTGCATAGCCGGAGGCGTCGCCGGCGTCGTACGTGAGCGCGCAGGAGGGCAGCTGCCGGGCGGTGAACAAGGTCACCGCGACGAGCAGGAGCGTGCCCGCTGCGGCGGCGATGGGCGCGGATGCCCCGAGCTCGCCGGCGATCAGCGAGCACGCGAGGCCGGTGAGGCGGGGAAGGAGTACGACCGCCGCGACGACAAAGGCGATGCCTACCACGGCGACGATGCAGACGAGGGCAAGGTGCCGTCTGCCCGCCATGCGCAGACGGATCTCGCCGACGATCCAGGCGAGGGTATAGGCCGCACCTGTCATCAGACCGGCGGTCGCGGCGTAGGGAAGGCAGGTTGCGAGGCTGGATCGCATGCCGAGCGCCGTTGTGACGAAGGTCGCGACAAGGTAGCCCGCCGCGCCTCCCACGAGGGCGCGCGTGGCCATGCGCGGTACGAGTTCGACGAGATTCCAGCCGGCAAGCGCCACGGGCGTCTGCGCGAGCCAGGCGGTGTCGGGCGCGGAGGCGGCCCAGGGCGCACGCCGGGCGGCACGAACCGACCACAGGGCCGCCGCGCAGATGGGGGGCACGAGGGCGGCGCCCGCCACGAGCGGCGCGATATCGGCGGTGGCGGCTGCCATCTCGGGGCTGTCTGCCCGTGCGGATCCGGTGACGAGGCCCACGATCCACAGCCAGCACGCGACGGCGCACCCGCAGACGATGGCCACAACGTAGAGCAGGTAGATCCGTTCGCTCATATCGCGCATGTCATCAAGATCGGCACCGGCCGCCCACAGCCAGAAGTTCGCCCCGGCGCGCAGGTGCTTGCGCTTGAGCCAAAGCATGGTGGAAAGCCCGTCGAACATGAGTGTCACCTACACGGATTTCCAAAACGCATCGTCGACGGCGCCGTCAAGACGCTTCAGCCTTCCGTCTTCGAGCATGAGTATGCAGGTGGACTGGAGCGTCTCGAGCGCGTGGTGGCAGCTCATGATGACGGCGCATCCGGAGGCGGCGGCATGGGCGAGCTCCTCTTCGAGCACGCGTGCGGAGGTGGGATCGAGCGGGCCGGTGGGCTCGTCGAGCATCAGGAGGTCGGGCTGGATGGCCAAGGCGAGCGTGCAGGCGAGCTTCTCGCGCATGCCCCGCGAGAAGCTCTGCGGATACTGGTCGCAAAAGCGCGCGATGCCGAAGCGCTCGAGCAGGCGGTCCGCCTCGTCCCAGCGCCCATCATCCCAGCCGTTCGCCCGTCCCAGCAACTCGACGTGCTCGTATGCGGTGAGGTCGTCGTAGAACGCGGGGACGTCCGCGACGAATGCCATGCAGCTGCGCTCGGCGGGTTTGGTGCTCTCGAGCGCGGCGCCGTTGAGCAGGATAGCGCCCTCGCGAATCCGCTCCCAGCCGGCAAGACAGCGCAGAAGCGTGGACTTTCCCGCGCCGTTGGGGCCGACGAGCAGCGCCACGTCGCCCGCGGCGAGTGAGAACGTCACCTGCTTCCAGATATCGGTGCGACCGTATCCGAACGCGATGTCTCGAACGTCGAGGATATCCATGGCGGACCTTTCGTTTACCGCGTCGTGAACACGTAGTTCACGGCGCCCTCGTCGAAGGTGGCCTTCACGCAGTAGCGCCAGCCGGGTTCGATGGTGAGCGTCGCCGTGCTGTCGACGAGTGCGCACTCGACTTGCTCGCCGGAAAGCGCGTCCGCATCGATGTCCGAAGAAGATCCGGCCTTCTCGGCAGCCGCTGCGATGTCGTCCTCGCTCCAGCGCGTGACCGACACCGAGCGGGCGGGACGGTCGAGGGCCAATGTGGCCTCGACCGCACCATCGATACGCGCATCGGGGATGTCGTCGCGGGAGATCTGAGTGGGATGGGGGACGTCCGCCACGACGGTCCGCATCCGTCCGTCTTCCTTGAAGCTCCAGGTGTAACCGTTGGTGAGGGGCATCAGCGAGACCGCCGCGAGATCGGTGGTGTAGTCGAGCGAGGCGCTTGCCGGCTGCGAGGGGTCGGGCTCGTTCCAGAGTTGGGCGACGAGCTCGTCGTAGGCTTCCGCATCCTCGGGCGTCCCTTCGTCGATGACCTCGACGCGGGTGATACCGGGATACTGTCCGGGATAGCTCTCGAGCATGATGCCGTTGCCGGTTATGCGCACGATGTTACCAGGCTCGAGGTCCTCGGGTGCGGTGGTGGCGCCGTCGATGCCGATGATCTCGGCGTCGTCGATCGCGGTCGGGACGAACGGTGTCTCGGTATCCCGATCGACGAACAGCAGGCTGTCGTTTCCCAGACGAAGGACTATCGCGGTGCCCTCGAATTCCTGCCGTTTCGTATCGCTGCCTTCGGTGCGCTGCGTGCCGTTTGCCGTGCAGCCGGCGATGCCGACGACGACACCGAGGCAGGCGAGCGCGATGATCGCGGCGCGAAGATGCATGGGCGGCCTTTCGTCGGGGTGGGTAGGCGGAGACGGAGAGGGCTTCCCTGACCGGTCGCATGTCCGATCGAGCATATCTCAAAGGCTGCCGGGCAGGTCGGCGGATTCTCCGATGCCTTTCCCTATGGTACCCGAGAAGGCCGGCTCGCGATCGTATCGCCGATGGCTTGCGTCCCTTACTTCCGCTCCTTCTCGTGGCTCGCCGAGATGTTGCGTGTGATGATCTTGTCTTCATCGCGGCCGGTGATCATGCAATAGATGATGAAGAGGAACCGGACGCCGAGATTCAAGAACAGCAGGGCGAAGACGAGACCCATGGCGTTGACGATGACGATCTGCTGGATCGTGTCGCCCATGAACAGGGAGAGGCGCACGTTGTTGAACAGCCTGTACGCGATGATGATGCCCACGATGGCGACGATGACGCGCGCCGGCGTCCAGGCCTCGCACGTCGCTTTGAGGGAGCGATAGGAAAAGAGAACCATTGCGGCGACGATGGCGAACGTGACGGCGACGATGCCGAGGCAGGTGAGGACGAACGTCGGATTGACGGGTTCATCGTTGGCAGCCGCTCCGGAAAACCCGATGATGACGCCGAATATCGCACCGAGGATCGTGGATGCGACGATGATGAGCACGTCACGGGAGCGTTTTTCCGCGGATGATATCCCCGGCATATTGCATTTCGTCGCTGGTCGGCGGGCGAACGAAGGCGACCATGGTATTCCTTTCGTCGATTCGATCCTCGCGGTTACCCCGAGGCTTATCGCGATCGTACCCGCGCGGTTCAACGTCTCTGTAACGCTCATGTAAAGCTTCGTGTAAAACACGGGCAGCACCGATCGATGGGCTGACGGCTCGGCGGTACCTTTGCCCGCGAAACGCCTCATGTCATGCCGAAACACGACGGTATGCGCGTCCGTCGTCGCTGCGCTCGAGGTATCCGAGATCGACGAGCATACGCCGCAACCAGGCGTGATCATCGACGATGCCCAGCAGGATGAAGGTGACCTCCTGCTCGGTGTAGGTGCGGCTCACCTCGAAGCGGTCCGTCGCGTAGCGCAGCAGCGCCTGTCGATAGATGTCCTTGCGCGGTATGGTCGCAACCCGGCCCGTCGCGTCGGTGAAACGGCGACGGAACTCGGCGTCGATATGCGCGATATCGTCGGTCACGGGTGCCTCCTAGGATGAGGGGCGTTCCGGCGTATCAGCCCGCCGTGTAATCGTGGAGCACGGCCTCGATGTTGTTGCCTTCGGGGTCGAGCACGAAGCAAGCGTAGTAGCCGGGATGGTAGTCGCGCGGGCCCGGGGCGCCGTTGTCGGTACCGCCGTCGAGCGCGGCCTCGTAGAACGCCTGGACGTCATCGGTGGTCTTGGCGCGCCATGCGTAGTGGCTCGGCGCGGGGGCGATGCCCTCCTTGGCAGCCGAGATCCAGACGGCGTCACCCGTCTCGTCGTCGACGAACTGCGTGCCGCCCGGGTACTCCACGCCCTTGCGATAGCCCACGGTCGCGAGCACGCGCTCATAGTAGGCGGCCATGGCGGCGGGATCTGACGCGTGGATGATGATGTGGTCGAACATGGCATTCCTTTCGCAGATGGGCCGGTTGGGGACGTGTTCGTTTCATCCCCTTATTACCAGCGATGGTGGCTGGTGACCCCATTTTCCCATCGTGTCCATGGGTGGGCGCCGATGCCTTCGGCGAGTGACGAGGCGTTCGAAGCGCATGACGCCGATGCGCCCTATGCGCGATGGAGCCTGACGACCACGAGCTCGGGGTCGTTGTTGATGCGGGGGATCGGCGCCATGTTGCCAAGGCCGCGGCTCACGACCATGACGGTGCGCCCGGACCGATACGGGCCGGCGTCGTAGCGGGGAAGGATGCCCTGCCCCGGTGCGTAGAGCCCGCCGATGAAGGGGAGGCGAATCTGCCCACCATGCGCATGGCCGACGAGCACGAGGTCCGCCTCCGCTTGGGCGTAGCTGGAGAACAGCTCCGGCCGATGCGCGAGGATGATGGTATAGGTTTCCGGATCCTGCGCGACCAGACGAGAGGGATCGGGATGGCGGGGGAGGACACCGCGCGGGCGAGGACATCGCGGGTCATCGAGTCCGACGACGCGGAGGTGCGCGTCATCGCGACGAAGCCGGATGGCCCGGTCGTGAAGCACGTGGATGCCGATGGCGTCCAATGCTCGCTCGAAGTTCCGGAAATCGAAATCCGGCTCCGGTGCCGTCACGCCGCGTTCCCGCGCGTATGCCGCCACGGCACGTGCTTCGCGGGCGCGACATGCCAAGCGCGTCTCATGATTGCCCATCACGTAGCAGACGGGCGCGATGCGCTCCGCCGCCGCCATGAACGCGAGGGCGACATCGTAATCGGTGTGCCGGGAATCGACAAGGTCGCCCGTGATGGCGACGATATCCGGCCGGGCGGCGCGGATGGCGTGCAGGAGGTGTTCGTTGCGCGTTCCGAACGACGTGTTATGCAGGTCGGAGATATGCGCGATGCGAAAGCCGTCGAAGGCGGCGGGCACCCGCGCGCTCGCGATGTCGATCGCATGCGTCATCGGCTTCATCGGCGTGCCCTCCTTTACGTTTCGCATCGGCGCCGTCGTGACCACATCATTCCCCAACGCGGCGAAATCATGCATGTGTTCGGCCGATGCCTCGGGACGTTTCACTTCCCATGCGGGGCGATCGTGGGGACAGCGCGCAGTCCGTCTTCGCCTCATCCGCCGAATGGTCGAGGGAAGGGGTGTCGGCGGGGTGCCGTCGGCGGGTACAAGCAGGACATCGAGCGCGACCGAGGGGGTGGATCCATGGCGAGCGACAACGAGCGCACGGACTTGGGATTTTGGTTCACGGGGTTTTTCCAGGGCGTCAACGGGTTGGCGGCGGCGCAGCGCGATCGGATGCTCCAAGCGTGTGCGCGCAGCTGCCTTGCCCGTGGCACCTTGGGATTTTACGGCGAGCTGTTCGAACGGGTGGACGGCGACCTCGACGCGTTCTTCCGTGCGCTCGACGAGGTTTCCGGCCTCGCTGCCACGGTCGATCAGCCCGGTCGCGCCTGGACGCTGTCGTTTTTGTCATGCACCTGTCCGCTCCATACGCAGGGGCATGTGAACACACCGGCTCTGTGCGCCTGCTCGCGTCAGGGGGTGTCGTTCGCTTTGCACGAGCTATGGGCTGCCGAGCGTTTCACAGTCGAGCTCAAGGGCTCGATCATCGCGGGCGATTCCCGCTGCGCGATGGCGATCGAGCGCGTTTCCGGCGTGTAGCGGTGCCCGCAAGGCCGGTTTGCCCACTGTCGCGAGCGTGCTACCATCGTGAGCGCGAAACGCGCGATTCGACGGCGGGGAGGCGCACATGAAGCAGGCGGTCGTGGGGCTTGTCGCCCACGTGGATGCGGGCAAGACGACGCTTGCCGAGGCCATGCTCTTCGCGGCGGGCTCCATTCGCACGCGCGGGCGCGTGGATCACGGGGATGCGCACTTGGATAGCGACGCCATGGAGCGCGAGCGCGGGATCACGATCTTCTCCTCGCAGGCGTCGTTCGACTTCGAGGATTTCCATTACATGTTGCTCGACGCTCCGGGGCACGTCGATTTTTCCGCCGAAGCCGAGCGCACCCTGCGCGCGCTCGACTGCGCGGTGCTCGTGGTCGGGGCGAACGACGGCGTGCAGGGGCACACCGAGACCATGTGGGACCTGCTTGCGCGCTATCGGGTGCCGACGTTCCTGTTCGCCAACAAGATGGACCTCGCCACCGCCGATCCGGAGGCTCTGATGGAACAGGTCCGCGAGCGACTCGATCCGATGTGCTTGGACGGTGCGGCCCTACTCGCCGCCGACGAGGCGGCGACCGAGGATGCCGCAGCGGCCGACGAGGAGGCGCTCGACGAGTACCTCGAAGCCGGGGCGCTTGCCCCCGCGACGCTTCGCCGGCTGGTCGCCGAGCGCCGCATCTTCCCCGTGTTCGCCGGGTCGGCGCTGCGCGGCGACGGCGTCGAGGACCTGCTGCGCGGCATCGCCTCGTTCATGCCCGAACGCACCTGGTCTGACGAATTCGCCGCGCGCGTGTACAAGGTGAGCCGTTCGGCGCGCGGTGAGCGGCTGGCCTGGCTCAAGGTCACCGGCGGTACGCTGCGCGCGAAGATGTTCGTCTCGGGCACCGACCGCGGCGAGGCGTGGGAGGAGAAGGCCGATCAGGTCCGTATCTACCAGGCGGACTCGTTCCAAACGGTGACGGAGGTCCCCGCGGGGCGCATCTGCGCGGTGACGGGGCTCTCGCACGTGATGCCCGGCAGCGCACTCGGCGCCGAGTCGCAGGGTCCGGCACCGTTGCTCGCCCCCGTCCTGTCCTACCAGGTGCTTCCCAGCGACAACGACGTGCACACGGTGGTGCGTGCCCTGCGCGAGCTCGCCGATGAGGATCCGTTGCTCGGCGTGAGCTGGCAGGAGCATCTGCAGGAGGTGCACGTGCAGCTCATGGGCGCCGTGCAGCGCGAGGTCGTGCAGCAGGTGCTTGCGGAGCGCTTCGGTCTTTCCGTCGACTTCGGCCCGGGCGGCATCCTGTACAAGGAGACGCTGCGCGCGTCTGCGGAGGGCGTCGGCCACTTCGAGCCGTTGCGGCACTATGCGGAGGCCCACCTGCTCATCGAGCCTGCGCCGCGCGGGACGGGAATCGAGGTCGGTACGTGCTGCTCGGAGGACGACCTCGACCGCAATTGGCAGCGGCTGATCCTCACCCACGTGCTCGAGCGCGAGCATCTCGGCGTGTTGACCGGCTCGCCGCTCACCGACGTGCGCATCACGCTGCTCGCCGGTCGCGCGCACGCCAAGCATACCGAGGGCGGTGACTTTCGACAGGCGACCTACCGCGCCATCCGGCAGGCGCTCATGTGCGCTCGCGAGCAGGGGGCCTGCGAGCTGCTGGAGCCCTGGTACCGATTCCGCCTGGTCGTGCCCGCGGACAAGGTCGGGCGGGCGCTCGCCGACCTGCAGCGCATGGGGGCGTCGTTCGATCCGCCGGCGACGGCGGGGGAGGTCGCCACGCTCGTCGGGTTCGCACCGGCATCCGAGATGCGCGAGTATGCGCTCGATGTGACGGGCTACACCGCGGGGCTCGGTCGCCTGGCGCTCGAGTATGCCGGGTATCGGGAGTGCCACGATGCGGACCGCGTGATATCCGAAGCGGCCTACGATCCGGAGGCCGATCTGCCCAACACGCCGGATTCGGTCTTCTGTGCGCACGGGGCGGGGTATACCGTCAAATGGCACGAGGTCGCCGAGTGTGCGCACGTGACGGTCGATCCCGCACGCCTGCGCCCCTGGCGCGAAGCCGACGCCTCGTTTTTCGCGCGAGGATAGCGCGTTCGGGGCGTCGAGCGCTCCCGGAAAAACGCATGCGCGTTTACGGTGCGGTTTATGGGGGACCTGCCGAGTAGACCGCTGAGCCTATAGGCGCGCTACCAGCTCGTTTGCGTTAGGCGCCGACGTTTATACTCGGCCGTCCTACCGTAAAGCGCACCGTAAACCGTTCTTTATAGAGATAAAGAGGAAGCCCCTGCGTTCTCAGCGCAGCATCCAGACAAAACCCCAGCTCGGCATGGCGATCGTCGCGATCTCGGCCGTCTCGCCGCTCACCAGGTCGGTGTATTCGGCGGTCTCGGGCATCCAGATCGTCTTGGCATCGTCGCTGAAGTTGAACACGGCGTGCAACGTCTTGCCGCCACGGCTGCGCACGATCCACAGGATCGAGGTGTCGTCGTAGTCCTTGGTGTGCACATCGGCATCCGCCGAGAAAACCGGCTCGCCGCGGCGGATATCCTCAAGCGCGCGCAGGGTGTCGAAGATCCGCTGCTGGACGGATCCCGGTTCCTCGATCTTCTCCGCGAGGTCCCAGTCGAACGCGCCGCGGTGGATGTAGCGGGAATCCTCTGCCTTCTCGGGATCGTCCTTGTAGGCGTAGTCATTGACCTGGCCGACCTCGTCGCCGCTGTAGATGATGGGCAGCCCCGACTGCGTGAACATATAGGCGTGCAGCATGATGTCCTTGCGGATGGCGATATCCATCGCCGCATCGTCGCCCTCGAAGCCGGCCGCCTCGATGCCGCACATGGACGCGGTGGTGGCGCAGAAGCGCGCGTCTCCCGTGACGGGGTCGGCGTTGTAGAGCTCGCCGCGCGAGACGCTGCCGGGCGTATGGCCTTGGAAGTAGTCGTTCAGATACTGCTTGTGCGGCACCTCGGCCATGCCCCACGTCGAGAGCGTCCCGTAGTCCAGGCCCCAGCCGATATCGTCATGGCAGCGCAGATAGTTGAGGAACGTGTAGCTGCGGGGCAACGAGCACACGATGTCGGTCTGTTGGCGCAGCAGGCGCGCGTCGCGCGTCGCGACGGTGTTCCAGGTCGTCGCCATGGTGGTCACGTTGTAGAGCATGTGGCACTCGGGCTTCTCGACGGTGCCGAAGTACGGCGCGACCTCGACCGGCGCCATGACGACCTCACCCAGAAGCACGATGCCCGGGCACACGATCTCGCCGATCATGCGCATCATGCGCACGATGGTGTGGACCTGCTTGAGGTTGCGGCAGTTGGTGCCGAGCTGCTTCCAGATGTAGGGGACCGCGTCGATGCGGATGATGTCGATGCCCTGGTTTGCCAAAAACAGGAAGTTGTACATCATCTCGTTGAAGACGCGCGGGTTGCGGTAGTTGAGGTCCCACTGGTACGGGTAGAACTGCGTCATCACGCACTGGTCGAGTTCGGGCAGGTAGGTGAAGTGGCCGGGTGCGGTGGTGGGGAAGACCTGCGGCACGTCGCGCGTGTAGCGGTCGATGATGCCCTGGTCGCGCACGAAGAAGTAGCGGCTCATGTACTCGCCCTCGCCGGCGCGGGCGCGCTGTGCCCATTCGTGCTCGTCGGAGGTGTGGTTCATGACGAAGTCCATGCACAGGCTGATGCCCTTCGCATGGCACGTGGCGGCGAGATGCGCGAGGTCGCCCATGGTGCCGAGCTCGGGTTTGACGCGGCGGAAGTCGGAGACCGCATAGCCGCCGTCCGAGCGGCTCTTGTCGGCAGGCGTGTCGAGGAACGGCATGAGGTGGATGTAGTTGACGTGACAGCGCTCGATATAGTCGAGCTTCTTCTCGACGCCCTTGATGGTGCCGGCGAAGTTGTCGATGTACATCTGCATGCCGACCATGTCGGTGGCGCGGTACCAGGCGCCGGCTTCCTCGCGCGCGAGGTCGAGCTTCTTGAGCTTGTTGTCGCGCGCGTCGAAGAACCGTTTCATCTCGTCGCAGAGCTCCGCGAACATGTCGCCGTTGTCGTAGAGCTCCATGTAGAGCCAGCGCAACTCGTCGTGATGGCGCGCCAGGCGCTCAGCGAAGATCGCATCGGCGCGGGCGCGCGTCATGCGCATGGCGGCTTTGCTCGCTGGGGCGGTCGTCGTCGCGTCCGATGCCGTCGTAGGGGAGGCGGGGGTTGCGCTCGCCGTGGTCCTCGTCGTGTCCGCCATGGGTTGCCCCTTTCCTTGTGCCTGCGTATGGGTCGACGGGTTCATTCTATGACCGACTGGGAACGTTCACACCCATCAGGGGCGCAACGACTCCGACTCGTTGCATGGATGCATATCGGGGCGGTGTTCGAGCGCGCATGAGGTGCAGGTCATGTGGGGAGATGTGTGCGTCGCGAGACGGTGAGCGGCCCATGGCGCGGGTGTCGTGGCGTCGCCGCGCGCATCACTTTGCAAGGCTGTGTCGCGCAGAGGTGTGCCGAGACGCGTCGCTCGTGCTGGCGTACACTTTCGCGGTGAACGTATACCATGCGGTCGGCGGTGCCCGGGCAAGGCGGATGCCGCCATCTGGAATCGAGGAGGGGCTATGGCCATCGAGAACGTCGCCATCATCGGCAAGGGTGCGGTCGGACTGCTGCACGGCAGCAAGATCGCGCGCAACATCGGTCCCGATGCCGTGGAATTCGTCATGGACGATGCGCGGTTCGCACGACATGCGGACGATGCGGTGACGATCAACGGCGAGCCCTGCAAGATCGCGACGGTACCGGCGAGCGAGGCGTCCGCGGTCGATCTGGTGATCTTGACCGTGAAGGCCACCGGCCTTGCCGCCGCGATCGAGACCATGGCGCCCCTGGTCGGTCCCGATACGGCGATCATGTCGCTGCTGAACGGCGTGACGAGCGAGGAGCGCATCGCCGAGCGCTATGGCTGGGAGCATCTGGTGCTGAGCGTCACCCAGGGCATGGACGCGGTGTTCATCGGCGGCGAGCTCACCTACACGCATCCGGGCGAGATCCGCTTCGGCGCCGCGCCGCAGACGGCACCCGGCATCGTCGAGGCGATCGACGGGTTTCTCGACCGCGCGGGGATCGTGCATGTGGTCGAGGAGGATATCCGCCATCGCATGTGGACGAAGCTCATGTCCAACGTCGGCGTCAACCAGACGTGCATGGTCTACGGATGCGATTACGGCGTGGTGTGCAAGCCGGATAGCGAGGAGCATCGGTGCCTGATCGCCGCCATGCGCGAGGCCCTCGCGGTGGCGCGCGCGGAGGGCGTGGACGTGACGGAAAACGACCTGGGGCAGATGTACGCGATGTTCGAATCGCTCACGCCCGAGGGTCTGCCCTCGATGGCGCAGGACCGCATCAACGGGAAGCCGAGCGAGGTGGAGGAGTTTGCGGGCACGATCATCCGCCTGGCCGAGCGCCACGGCATCCTGGTGCCGCAGAACCGCTGGCTGTACCGGCGCGTCCGCGAGATCGAGGCGACCTACGCCCTGAGGTGAGAGCACGTCCGGCACCGCTTCACGTGCCCGCGCGCGAGCGTGGGATGTGGAGCGGTGCCGGACGTTTTCCACGTGGTTACTGTTCTGAGCTCACGTAGCTCTCGTCGATGGTGATCTTGGGGATCGAGCGGGGGTAGTGGTCGCGCACGATCGTCGACACGCGGCGGCGGAGCGCGTCCTCGGAAAGCGGCAGGTCGGTCGGGCGAACGCAGTCGAAGATCACGTTCGTGTGCGTGGGGCCGGGGACGCAGCGCAGGTCGTGGATCGTGATGCGCGGATCGATGATCTTGACCGCCTGGTCGATCCAGTTGCGCATGTCGGCGACGGTGGGATCGTCGGTCACGATGGGATCGTAGTGCAGCGTGACGATCAGGCCATCCTCGTTTTTGAAGTCCTGCTCGATGTTGTCGATCAGATCATGGCTCTCCATGGGGTCGGCCTCCGCCGCCATCTCCACGTGGGCACTCGCGAACTGACGTCCCGGGCCGTAGTCGTGGACCATGAGATCGTGCGTGCCCAGCACGCCGGGGTAGGACATGATCTTGGCGCGGATGTGCTCGACGAGCTCGGGTGAGGGCGCTTGGCCGAGCAGGGGGTTGACGGTGTCGCGGACAAGGCCGATGCCGCTCCAGACGATGAAGAGTCCGACCGCCGTACCCGCGATGCCGTCGAGCTGGATGCCGAATGCGTGCGAGATGGCGGCGGAGGCGAGCACCGCCGCGGTGGAAATGACGTCGTTGCGCGAGTCGACGGCGGTCGCCTGGAGCGTCTCGGAGTCGATGCGCTTGCCGATCGTGCGGTTGAAGGCGGCCATCCACAGCTTGACGGCGATGGAGAGCGCGAGGATGAGCACGAGGGTGCCGTTGAAGTCGACCGGTGTGGGATGGATGATCTTCTCGATCGACGAGGCGACGAGGTTGATGCCGATCGCCAGCACGAGCGCCGCCACGACGAGGCCGGCGAGGTATTCGTAGCGACCGTGGCCATAGGGATGTTCGGGGTCGGCGGGACGGCTGGCGAGCTTGAAGCCCAGCAGGCTCACGATGTTGCTCGCGGCGTCCGAGAGGTTGTTGACGGCGTCGGCGACGATGGAGACGGAGCCGGCAAGCGCCCCGATAGCGCCCTTCGCCACGCAGAGCAGCACGTTGCATACGATACCGACGACACCGGCGAACTGTCCGTAGCGGGTGCGGACGGCGGGGCTCGCCGTGTCGGTCCAGTCGCGCACGAAGCGCCTCACAAGCCATTCGGTCATAGCGGTCTCCTTCTCATGAAGTAAGTATTGTACCGCGGCGCGCGCCGACGGACGCGCGGGCGCGTTCCATATCCGAGGCGTCCATCCACAACATCTTGGTCAAGACCCGTTTACCGAATGTGTTCTTCGCGGGCTTATGGATTTTCTGCACGGGCCGCCGAAGGGCCCCGATGACCGAGCTGCTGGTCAGGGGCGTGCGGTCTCGACGGGCTTCGCGCCGGCTCAACGAATGCTTTGCCTTCGGAAAAAAACACATGAGTCGTGACCTGCGTAAACACAAGATGTAGTAGGTACCGTTCGAAAAGCAAACAGCATATTGTGAGCCGTCTGACGTATAGTTGGTATCCGCGGCCGCTCGCCGCAGCGGATCCGAGTCGAGTTCGGCTCCTTTGCGGCGAGCGGCGACGCCACACGAACGCAACTGGGTCGAGAGGACTTTCGCATGAAGATCATCAAGCGCAACGGCACCGAGGTCGCATTCGACATCGAGAAGATCTCGAATGCCATCCGCGGCGCCAACCGCGAGGTGGACGAGCATGACCGCATGACGGAGCGCGAGATCGTCTTCGCGTCCCAAAACGTCGCGGAGGCCTGCGAGAACGCCGGCCATACCGTGTCGGTCGAGGAGATCCAGGACCTCGTCGAGGACGAGATCATGGCGCTCGACCACTTCGAGGTGGCGCGTCATTACATCATCTACCGTTACGTGCAGAGCCTGAAGCGCACCAAGAACACCACCGACGACAAGATCCTGTCGCTCATCGAGTGCAACAACGAAGAGGTCAAGCAGGAGAACTCCAACAAGAACCCGACCGTCAACTCCGTGCAGCGCGATTACATGGCCGGCGAGGTCTCCAAGGACCTCACGCAGCGCGTGTTGCTGCCGCACGACGTGGTCGAGGCGCACAACGAGGGCCTCATCCACTTCCACGACTCGGATTACTTCGCGCAGCACATGCACAACTGCGACCTGGTGAACCTCGAGGACATGCTGCAGAACGGCACCGTGATCTCGGGCACGCTCATCGAGCGCCCGCACAGCTTCTCGACCGCCTGCAACATCGCCACGCAGATCATCGCCCAGGTGGCCTCCTGCCAGTACGGCGGCCAGTCCATCTCGCTGACGCACCTCGCGCCCTTCGTCGAGGTCTCGCGTCAGAAGATCCGCGGCCAGGTGGAGCGCGAGCTCGAGGAGCTCGGCGTCGACGCCTCCGCCGACAAGATCGCCGACGTGGTCGAGGATCGCCTGCGCGACGAGATCCGCCGCGGCGTCCAGACCATCCAGTACCAGGTCGTCACGCTCATGACCACCAACGGTCAGGCGCCGTTCGTGACCGTGTTCATGTACCTCAACGAGGCGCGCTCCGAGGCGGAGAAGCGCGATCTGGCCATGATCATCGAGGAGACGCTGCGCCAGCGCTACGAGGGCGTGAAGAACGAGGCCGGCGTGTGGATCACCCCCGCCTTCCCCAAGCTCATCTACGTGCTCGAGGAGGACAACGTCACCGAGGGCTCGCCGTACTTCTACCTCACGCAGCTCGCCGCGAAGTGCACCGCCAAGCGCATGGTGCCCGACTACATCTCCGAGAAGATGATGCGCAAGTTCAAGCTGTCCAAGGGCGAGACCGAGGGCAACGGCGATTGCTACACCTGTATGGGGTGCCGCAGCTTCCTCACGCCCGACCGCTCGGGCAACGGCTTCGACAACGTGGCGCGTGCCAAGAACTACGAGCCCGGCAAGCCCAAGTACTACGGCCGTTTCAACCAGGGCGTGGTGACCATCAATCTGGTGGACGTGGCCTGCTCGTCCCATCGCGACGAGCGGCGTTTCTGGGAGATCTTCGACGAGCGCCTGGAGCTGTGCCACAAGGCCCTCATGTGCCGTCACAACCGCCTCAAGGGCACGCTTTCCGACGCCGCGCCGATCCTGTGGCAGTACGGCGCGCTGGCGCGTCTGGACAAGGGCGAGACCATCGACAAGCTGCTCTACGGCGGGTACTCCACCATCAGCTTGGGATATGCGGGTCTCTACGAGTGCGTTAAGTACATGACCGGCGCGAGCCATACCGACGAGCACGGCAAGGGCTTCGCGCTCGCGGTCATGCAGCATATGAACGACAAATGTGCCGAGTGGAAGGCCGAAAGCGACATCGACTTCTCGCTGTACGGCACGCCGCTCGAGTCCACCACCTACAAGTTCGCCAAGTGCCTGCAGCGCCGCTTCGGCATCATCCCCGGTGTGACGGACAAGGGCTACATCACCAACAGCTACCACGTGCACGTGACCGAGGAGATCGACGCGTTCGACAAGCTCAAGTTCGAAAGCGAGTTCCAGCAGCTATCGCCCGGCGGCGCCATCTCCTACGTCGAGGTGCCCAACATGCAGGACAACCTCAAGGCGGTCATCCGCGTCATGCAGTACATCTACGACAACATCATGTACGCCGAGCTCAACACCAAGAGCGACTACTGCCAGGTGTGCGGCTACGACGGCGAGATCAAGATCGTGGAGGACGACGGCAAGCTCGTGTGGGAGTGCCCCAACTGCGGCAACCGCGATCAGGAGAAGCTCAACGTGGCGCGCCGCACCTGCGGCTACATCGGCACCCAGTTCTGGAACCAGGGTCGTACCGAGGAGATTCGCGACCGCGTCCTGCACCTGTAATCGACGGGAAAATAGGGACAGTCCCTATTTTCCCACTTCGATAACCACGGCGGGAAAATGGGGACAGTCCCTATTTTCCCGTCTCGCGCTTGCGAGGGGTTGTTCGCGTGAACTACGCTGAAATCAAGTATTTCGATATCGCCAACGGCGAGGGCATCCGCACCACGCTGTTCGTCTCCGGTTGCACACGCGGATGTCCGGGGTGCTTCAACTCCGGGGCGTGGAGCTTCGAGGCGGGTGAGCCCCTCACGCGCGAAGTCGAGGACAAGATCATCGAGAGCCTGTCGCCTGCCTACGTGGACGGCCTCACGCTGCTGGGCGGCGAGCCCATGGAGCCGCGGAACCAGGTGGGGCTCGTGGATTTCGTCGAGCGCGTGCGCGCGCGGTTCCCGCGCGGGTGCGGCAAGACGATCTGGTGCTTTACCGGCGACACGCTCGACGAGCTCATGCCCGGCGGGCGGCACCATACCGAGGTGACCGACCGCCTGCTCGAATGCATCGACATCCTGGTCGACGGGCCGTGGGTGCAAGAGCTCTACGACATCACGCTGCGCTTCCATGGGTCGTCCAACCAGCGCATCATCGACCTCAACGCCACGCGTGCCGCGGCCGCCGAGCAGGGCGTGTCGCTCGATAAGGCGGTGCGCCTGTGGCGCGACGAGGAGGTCTACGCAACCCACAGCATGTGAAAATACGTCTGACGATATTTCGCATGGTACGATAGCGGGCACGATACGCGTTTGTTCGGGAGGGTTCATGGTCGATCAGGAAAAGGTGGAGCGAGCGGTTCGCCTGTTGCTCGAGGGCATCGGCGAGGACCCGGACCGTGAGGGGCTCGTCGAGACCCCGACCCGCGTGGCGCGCATGTACACCGAGCTCGCCGGCGGCATGGACCAGCAGGCCTCGACGCACCTGTCCAAAACGTTCGCCGTGGATGCGAACGATTTGGTTGTCGAGCGCGATATCACGTTCTATTCCCTCTGCGAACACCATCTGCTGCCCTTTTACGGCAAGGTGGCGATCGGCTACATCCCCGACGGCCGCGTGGCGGGCCTGTCCAAGTTGGCGCGCACCGTCGAGGTGTTCGCGCGCCGGCTGCAGTTGCAGGAGCGCCTGACCGCCCAGATCGCCGATGCGTTGATGGCCGACCTCGGCTGCACGGGTGCCATCGTGTCCATCGAGGCCGAGCACATGTGCATGACGATGCGCGGCGTGCAAAAGCCGGGGACGATAACCGCCACGTGCGCCCGTCGTGGAGCCTTCGAGGAGGATCCGGCGCTCGAGGAGCGTTTCTTCCGCATGTTGGGGCGTGCGTAGTGGAAAAGCTCGCGGAGTGCGGTGCATCGATCGCCCTCGACATGCCACGTGTCGACGCCATCTGGCGGCATCCCGTATATCGAGAACAACTCATCCGCATCGAAAAACTCGAGCGCGATCGTCGCTTTTGCCGACATGACCTGATGCACCTGCTCGATGCGGCGCGCATCATGTGGATCGCCGCATGGGAGGAGGGCTTGACCGCCGGGCTGTCCCGCGACGTCGTCTATGCCACGGCTCTGCTGCACGACATCGGCCGCGCGGCGCAGTACGAGATGGAGGAGCCGCACGATATCGCCGGCGTGCGCATCGCACGCGAGATTATGGGTACGGTAGATGACGGCTGTGCATTTTCGGATGCGGAGCAGGAGCTCATCGCGGATGCCATCGGCGCGCATCGCGACGGGACGGACGCGGTGACGCCGCTTGCGCGCCTGCTGTATCGGGCCGACAAGCTGTCGCGCCCATGCTTCGCCTGTCCCGTGCGTCCCGAATGCAACTGGCCCGAGGAGCAGCAGAACCTCACCATCTGCGTGTGACGGGAAACGGGGTGGTCTCCGCTTTCCCACGAGGGAGACGATTCGCCATGGGCAAAAAGCATCAGAAGCATCTACCGGAAAACGCCACGCCCGTCGAGGGCGCCGAGCTCGCGTGTCGCGAAGCGGGCCTGCCGTCCACGCGCACCGCGCTTGCGCACGTGACGCATGAGGACCTGTCGCGCGCCGATAAGATCCAGATCGAGCGGCTGGAGGTTTTCGCGAATCACGGCGTGTACGCCGAGGAGAATGCGCTCGGCCAGAAATTCGTCGTGTCGCTCACGCTCTACGCGGATCTGCACACCGCCGGTCGCCGCGACGATCTGACAGCGTCGATCGACTACGGCAAGGTGTGCCACGACGTCGACGCGTACCTGCGCGAGCATACGTTCAAGCTCATCGAGGCCGCAGCCGAGGGCGTGGCGGCGCAGCTTCTTGCGTGCTACGACGCGCTCATGGGCGTGCGCGTGCGCATCGAGAAGCCCTGGGCGCCCATCGGTTTGCCGCTCGCGACGGTCGCCGTCGAGATCGAGCGCACACGATAAGCGACAAGATGGGGCCGGGTTCATTCTTGTCGGGGGTGCCGTCCACCGAAACCGACGTGAAGGCCCCTCATGCTGAGGTCGTCGATGTATGATAGTATCGTCGATAATACGACGATACGGGAAGAGGTCGGCGATGGAATTCAAAGAGACGGAGCGTATCGAGTTCAAACGTGCGATCACCGATCGTATCGTCAAGACCGTCATCGCCTTCGCAAACGGAACGGGCGGTAATATATACGTCGGTATCGACGATTTCGGTCGGGTGATCGGCATCGACGATATCGATGGCGAGATGCTGAGGGTGTCGAACCTCGTTCGCGACGCGGTCTGTCTCGGGCTCGCGCAGTTCGTGCATATCGAACCGATCGAGCTCGACGGCAAGCGCATCATCCTCGTGAACGTTGAGGCGGGAGACGAGAAGCCGTACTACCTTGCCGCGAAAGGTTTGGTGCCCTCAGGCGTCTTCACGCGCTTGGGGCCGGCCACCGTGCCGATGGGTCGGCGCGATATACGTCGCATGATCCGTGAGGCGGATGGCGATATGTTCGAGACGCGCCATGCGCCGCTGCAGGAGCTGACGTTCGAGGAAGCGGCGGCGTTTTTCCGGTCCCATCATGTGGATTTTTCCGAGGAACGCTACCGCTCGCTCGGATTCTATGCGCGCGACGGGTTCTACTCCAATCTCGCGTTGCTCGTTTCCGATCAGAATCCCTATGGGTTGAAGTGTGCCGTGTTCAACGATGACGCCGGTACCGAGTTTTTGGATCGGTTGGAGTGCGAAGGATCGGTGCTCCGGCAGTTCGAGGATGCCCTGAGATTCTTGCGTCTGGCGAACAACACGCGCTCGTACTTTCCCAGCGAGACACGCATCGATCAACGTGACTATCCCGACGATGCCCTGCGCGAGGGGCTGCTCAACGCGATCATCCATCGCGATTACGACGAGAGCGCCCACGTTCCCACACTTGTCAAGATGTATCGGACGGAGCTTTCGTTCACATCGTTCGGCACGTTGTTCGGTATCACCGAACGGCAGGCGATAACGCGCGAGTCGTCTCCGCGTAATCCCGCCCTGCTTGCGCTGTTCCATCGTTTAGGCGAGGTCGAGGCATACGGTTCCGGCCTACCGAAGATCTGGAAGCTCTACGAACAAGAGCGATTGCAGGCTGGTATCGAGGCTGAGGGCTCGTTCTTCTCGCTCGTGTTGCCCAATATCAATACGGCGCGCAACCAGCATCTGAGTTTGACGCGAAACGACGGACCCGATTTACGCGGCGGTCAGGAGGCGTTCGAGGAGCTCGATGCTATGGATGCGCTTCCGGTGCGCGTGAAGGCCGCGTACGATCGCGCGTGCGTCGAACGCGCGGAAATCGCTCGGAGGCAAAACGCGATGGCATCGAATCAGGCAGTGGGGTCCGGGTTACCAGGCGTTCGTGTCGAGCAGATGGATCATGCGTCTGCGGAGGATGCGCCTGTCCCGCGACGGATCGGACCGCTATACGGTGAGTCCTCTCGCATCGAGCGGTTCCTTGTCTCATTTGCACGTGAGCGCGAGTCGTTTTCCCGCGAGGAGGTGCAGGAGGCACTCGGTGTCGGGCGCGATACGGCGCTCAAGGTCATCAACGGGATGGTTGACGAGGGCGCGCTCGTTAAGACGGGGCGCGCGCGAGCAACGCGCTATCGGGCGTCGGAGCGCTTGCGACCGGGAGGTTCTGCAACCGGCTAGCGACAAGAAGGGGAGGACCGCCTCTTGGTGCTCGCGATTTCGCGCGCACCGTGCTTGAGCAGTGCCGATGCCTTGCGGTTATCTGGGCAGTACGTGTCGAGCAGCATGTGGAAGCGCGCGTTGTGGCTCGGCTCCATGAGGTGCACGAGCTCGTGGGTCACGACCATGTCCAAGCAGACGCGCGGGTAGGCGGCAAGGTTCGTGTTGATGCGGATGGCACGGGTTTTGGGCGTGCAAGAGCCCCAGCGGCTCTTCATGCGGCGTAGGCTCCAACGGCTGGCATGCATGCCCGTTACGTTTTCCGCGTTCGCGACGACCTCGGGCAGCACGCGGTCAAGCTCGCTTCGATAGAGTTTGGCGACCAAGTCGTTGTATTCATCGGGGGAGAGGGTTGCGAGCTCCTCGGTTTCCACCTGCTGCGCGGCGCCGAACGTACTTGGGCGTGCGGCGGAGCCAAAACGGATGCCCGCATGGCACAGCGCATCTGCAAGAGATGCGAGCTCGCCCCATAGGGGGACGATTTGCAGGTCTTCCGCGGTGCCGGGCAGCTCGTCTGCCTTTTGTCTGCGTCGCACGCGTTCGGCGATCCATGCGGCCTTACGGTCCAGAAACTTCTGCGCGGTCGCCACACTCGTGCGCACAGGGATGCTCAGCGCAACGCTGCCGTCTCCGTGAACGCGCAGGTTGAGGTTGCGCACGCGCTTGCGCGTGACGGCGACGGGAATCCTCATATCGCCTGCATCGACGAACAGCGTATGGGTTGGGCTGGCCAAGGCGGCTCCTTTGGACGGGTGCGCGCGAACATCGACG
Source organism: Collinsella tanakaei (assembly GCF_021531055.1). Classification (GTDB taxonomy): domain Bacteria; phylum Actinomycetota; class Coriobacteriia; order Coriobacteriales; family Coriobacteriaceae; genus Collinsella; species Collinsella tanakaei_B. Next base: position 84,020 of record NZ_JADYTL010000006.1, on the reverse strand, counting down.
GAACGTTCCCGATTGTAGGGTATCCGCATGGACGGCTCGTGCGCTTGGCGTGAATTCTCGGTGATGCTGCAGGCGATGGTAAAGGTCAGGTCCGTGCCGGCTCGGTGCGTGCCCGCGGGATGCACGCTCGGCTCGCTATACTGATGGGCCACTGCCCGCGCGATCCCGCGCCGCCTGACCGAAAGGAGTCCCATCCCATGATCAAGGTCGCCATCCTCTTCGGTGGTATCTCCACCGAACACGATATCTCGCTCAAATCCGCCGACAACGTCATCGCACAGCTGCCGCGCGATCGCTTTGAGCCGGTGCTCATCGGAATCGACTGCGAGGGTGCGTGGTTCCACTACACCGGCGACGTTGCCGACATCGTTACCGGTGCGTGGGAGGAGCACGATATCAACCCTGTGGTCCTCATCCCCGGTCGCGGCGAGGGCGTTGCGCGCGGTGGCATGCTCGAGCTCGTGGACGATACGTTCGCCGAGCTCGACGTGGATGTCGCCCTGCCGGTGCTGCACGGTCAGGGCGGCGAGGACGGCACGGTCCAGGGCACGCTCGAGGCCTGCGGCATTCCGTACGTGGGTTGCGGTGTGCTGGCTTCCGCCGTGTGCATGGACAAGGATGCCTCCCATCGTCTTGCCGCAGCTGCCGGCGTCCGTTCGCCCCAGTGCGAGGTGCTCTATCGCGGTGCGAGCGACGAGGCGTGCCTCGCCGTGGTCGAGAAATGCGGCGGTTACCCCGTGTTCGTCAAGCCGGCGCGCGGCGGGTCGTCGATCGGTGTCTCCAAGGCCGCCGACGAGGCGGCTTACCGTGAGGCGCTCGAGGCCGCGTTCGCCTTGGATGAGAAGGTCGCCGTGGAAGAGGCCATCACGGGCGTGGAGGTAGGGTGCGCCATCATGGGCGATCCGATCCACGGCATCACGATGGGCGAGGTCGACGAGATCGTCATCACCGGCGACGGCTTCTTCCGCATCCATCTCGAGAAGGATCCAGGCGCCAACACCGAGTTGCGCTGCCCGGCGGAGCTTCCCGCCGACGTCATGGCGCGCGTGCGCGAGGCGGGTCGCACCGTGTACGAGGCGCTCGGATGCTCGGGTTTCGCGCGCGTAGACCTGTTCGTGACGCCCGAGGGCGAGGTCGTGTTCAACGAGGTCAACTCCACGCCGGGCATGACCTACTACTCGCGCTTCCCGCAGATGATGCGCGTCGCCGGCCATGAGCTGGGCGAGGTGCTCGCCGAGCTCATCGACGTCGAGCTCGCGAAATAGCGCTCGCTGTCCTCTTTGGGGACGATGCCGAAAGGCGATAATGCCCTGCGGCTTTTCGGGTATAGTGACTGCTGCATGTTCGCGTCCACAAGGGGTGCGGGCGGATTACAGAAACGAGGATCACATGTCCAACGACGGCAAGAAGGTTCGTGCCCACTACCGTGGCACCCTTGACGATGGCACCCAGTTCGATTCCAGCTACGATCGCGGCGAGCCCATCGAGTTCACCTGCGGCGCGCATCAGATGATCGCCGGCTTCGATGCGGCGGTCATGGAGATGGAGGTGGGCGAGAAGAAGACCGTCCACATCCCTGCCGACCAGGCCTATGGCCAGCATCGCGATGAGCTGGTGTTCCGCATCCCCGCCGAGCAGGTTCCCAACATCGATCAGGTTCACGCCGGTGACCATGTGTTCCTGTCCGGTCCTGCGGGCCAGCCGATCCCCGCGGTCGTGCTCGAGGTGCTGCCCGAGGGCGTCGTGATCGACGCCAACCACGAGATGGCCGGCAAGGACCTCAACTTCGAGATCGAACTCGTCGAGGTGCTCGATTAACTTCGGGTAAACAGAGCGCGAAGCGCTCCCACCCAAAGAGGGCGAGCCTTTCGGCTCGCCCTCACCATATTTATCCCGTCAGCTCGTCCGGTGGATGGCCGATGGTGTGTCAGGCGACGCAGGGCGGTCCCGCGTTCTTCCTAAGCGCGCATTCCGCAGGCCGGAGGCCGAGGACGCGCGCGTGGAAAACGCGGGACCGCCCGATGGGAACTAGACCCCCTTCACCCGCATGGCCCTCATCGCGTTCAAGATCGCGATCATCGCCACGCCCACATCGCCAAACACTGCGAGCCACATGTTCGCAATGCCGAGTGCCGCAAGCACCAGGATGCCGATTTTCACCGCAAGCGCGAAGATGATGTTCTGCCACACGATGCGCATGGTCTTGCGCGCGATGCGGATGGCGAGCGAGATCTTGGACGGCTTGTCGTCCATCAGCACCACGTCAGCGGCCTCGATGGCTGCGTCGGAGCCCATGGCGCCCATGGCGATGCCCACATCGGCGCGCATGAGCACCGGCGCGTCGTTGATGCCGTCGCCCACGAAAGCAAGCTTGGCGTCGCCGTGTTCAAGGTTGAGCAGACGCTCGACGGCGCTCACCTTGTCAGCGGGTAGCAGCTGCGCGTGCACCTCGTCGAGGCCGAGCTGCTTTCCCACGGCCTCCGCCACATCGCGACGGTCACCGGTGAGCATGACGCATTTTGCCACGCCCGCCGCGTGCAGGTCGCGGATCGTCTGCTCGGCGTCTTCTTTCACCACGTCGGCGATCACGATGTGGCCCACGTAGGTGCCGTCGACCGTCACGTGCAGGATGGTTCCCGTGAGCTTGCACTCGTGCCAATCGATGCCGTGCTCGGCCATGAGCTTGTCGTTGCCGACCATGACCACACGCTCATCCACCCGCGCCGAGACGCCGTGGCCGGACTCCTCGTGCGCGTCAGCGATACGCGCCTGGTCGATCTCGCCCGCGTATGCCTCGCGGATGGAGATGGCGATGGGGTGATCGGAGAACGCCTCGGCGTACGCCGCGTTCGAGAGCACGTAGTCGGGGTCCACGCCGGACTCGGGATGGATGGCCACGACGTTGAACGTGCCGTTGGTGAGCGTGCCCGTCTTGTCGAACACCACGGTGTCGACCTTTGAGAGCAGCTCGAGGTAGTTGGAGCCCTTCACGAGGATGCCCAGCTTGGAGGCGCCGCCGATGCCGCCGAAAAACGACAGCGGCACCGAGATCACCAGCGCGCAGGGGCACGAGACGACCAGAAACGTCAGGCCGCGCAAGATCCAGTCGGACCACGCGCCCATACCGAGGATGGGGGGCACCACGGCGAGCACCACTGCGGAAATGGTCACGATGGGGGTGTAGACGCGGGCGAAGCGCGTGATGAAGTTCTCGGTGCGAGCCTTCTTCTCGCTCGCGTTCTCCACGAGCTCGAGGATGCGCGAGACCGTGGACTCGCCGAAGGGCTTTGTCGTGCGGATGTGCAGGATGCCCGTCATGTTGATGCAGCCGGAGATGATGTCGGCGCCCGGCTCCACATGGCGCGGGACGGACTCGCCGGTGAGCGCCGCGGTGTCGAGTTGCGAGACGCCCTCGGTCACGACGCCGTCGATAGGCACGCGTTCGCCGGGCTTGACGACGATGATGTCGCCGACCTGCACCTCGTCGGGGTCGACCTCGACGAGCTGGCCGTCCTGCTCGATGTTGGCGTAGTCGGGCGCGATATCCATCATGGCGCTGATGGACTTGCGGCTCTGGCCCACGGCGTAGCTTTGGAAGAGCTCGCCGACCTGGTAGAACAGCATGACCGCCGCGCCTTCGGCCATGTGCGGCTCCGTCTCGGGGAACAGCACCATGGCGAACGCGCCGACGGTGGCCACGGTCATGAGGAAGGCCTCGTCGAAAGCCTGGCCGCGACGGATGTTGCGCCATGCCTTGTGGAGGACGTCGTAGCCTGCGATAAGGTAGGGGATAAGGAAAAGCGCGAAACTCGCGTACACGTCGCCCGGCGTGCCGAACATCGTAGTCAGGGTGCCGGTCTCTTCGAGCGCGAAGACGACGACGAAAATGGCGAGCGCGACGAGGATGCGGTTCCTCCAACGCTTCTGCTTCTTGTTCATGGTTCGATCACCTGAATGGGTCTATACTCGATAGGTCAACGGTATGAGATGTGCCGGTTGATTCGAAGCCACCCGTGCCTGCCCGCGCGGGCGGCTTTTTTTGCGCGAGGCCGGTTAACGCAGGATCTCGCAGTCCGGCTCGAGGTCTGCGGTGAGCTTGACCACGCGGTCGAGCACTTCGTCGAACTGGTCGTCGGCGGCGGTGAGCGTGAGCTTCTGGGTCATGAAGTTGACGCTGGCTTTCTCGACACCGTCCAACTTGCAGATGGCGTCCTCGAGCTTCTGTGCGCAGTTGGCGCAATCGATCTCGTCGAGCTTGAATGACTTACGCATGACGGTTCCTTTCTGTATTTGCTATTCGCAGATGTGGCTCATGCCCTGGTTGAGCATGGTGTACACATGGTCGTCGGCAAGCGAGTAATTGATGTTGCGACCGTCGCGGCGGAATTTCACCAAGTGCGACTGCTTCAAGATGCGCAGCTGGTGGGAGACCGCTGACTGCGAGGTCGAGGTGGCCTCGGCGATATCGGCCACGCACAGCTCGCGGCCCATGAGGGCGTAGAGGATCTTGATGCGTGTGGTGTCGGAGAACACCTTGAACAGGTCTGCTAGATCATAAAGAAGCTCCTCATCGGGGAGGTCTTCCGGTGAGCAGGTGGTTGCGAGCTCATCGGGTTCATGGGCCATGGTGAAGGCCTGTCCCTCGCCGAAATGTTCTTGAGAAGCATTCATTTGTGCCTCCTTTCAACATATGAACAATCGTTCATACTTCTATCATCTTCGATTATATGAGCGCATGTTCATATGTCAATGCTTTTTCGATTTCTTTCGTCGAACGGCTCCTTCGTCTGTTAGAGAGTGAAATCAACTGAAAAGATTTAACGATAGTCGTTAAATCTGGGTATACTGAAGGCGAAGCCAACGATGGCGGAGGTGGATGCCATGTTGATCGAGAAGAGCGCGGCGGTAGCGCGCGAAGGCATCAACGAACGAGAGAGGCTCATCCAGCGCCTCGCAGATGCGGCGAATAGCGGTATGTGGCTGTGCCGCGTGGGTTGCGTGCTGTGCGTGTTCGCCCTGGTTTTTCAGCTCGTTTCGCTGGTATCGAGCTTTCCAGCCGATTGGCGCGAGGTGTTCACGTGGGAATCGGTTGGCTATGGCTATACGGATGGGCTTGGTATGTCGCATATACAGGGCTATTTGGTGGAGGAGCCCGATGAGACGAGAGATGCCGCGCGTTCATATCTTATGTTTGAGGCGGACGGCAGCGTCCCATTGGCAAAAACATATGCAGCTTGCGCGTCGCTGGCATTCGGTCTAGGCGTGTTGGCTGCGGGCGAGCGCTTCTTCCGCCGCATCTCGATGAGTGGACGTCCATTTGAGTCGCCTCGTGTCCGCGAACTCAAGGTCATTGGGGTGCTTGTCGTGCTGGCTGCCATCGTGCCCAATATCGTTGGTTTGGCGATATCCACCTGGACGTACAACGTCTACCTTACTCAGGGACAGTTTACGTGGGGCGTGTGGGAGCCGGGCGTTGTTAACGGCTGGCTTATCGTCCTCGGGGCGTTCGTTCTTATGATGGCACGCGTGTTCCGCTATGGCTGTAAGCTGCAAGACCAGGACGACCGACTGCTGTAGCGCGCGGAAAGGGAGGCAAACATGTTCAGTCCAACGAATTGGCAGCGCATCGACCTGCGCAAACTGGACCGCGCGCAGACGCTTGAGCGCATGGCGAAGGAGGTCGGTGGAGTGGCGACGGCATTTCGCGTCATGGGCGGGCTTCTGCTGTTCTTTCTTGCTTGCGGTGCTCTGTTCGTGGCGGCCTTGATCCTCCCGAAGCTCATCGACGTCGGATGCCAGATTCAGGGGATGCCCGGCGGAGCGGATGATCCCTTTACCGGCATCGAGCTCGCAACTTCCACGCGCGATGCGACGTTCACGCTGGTGTTTCCCGACGGGCAGACGATGATTGCAGGCGCGGGCATGTGGATATGCAGCATCGTTATCTGCCTGCGTGCCAGCAAGATGCTCCGCGCGATCGTTCAGGCCAAGCGGCCGTTTGACGAGGGGCGCGTGCGCGATCTGATGGAAATCGGACAGCTGCTGATGTTCCAGGGCCTCGTGCTTCCCATAGCCGGCTCCGCTCTTACCTGGGCGCTGCTGCGGGTTATCCAGTACCAGGGGAACCTCGAGCTGAGCATTATCGGTCCCTATCAGGGATGCTCCATCATCGTGGGCCTTGTGCTCATGGCCATCGCGCGCATCTTCGAATACGGCTGCATCCTGCAGGACCAGGACGACCGACTGCTGTAGGGTGGTCCCATGATCGTGACGAGACTCGACCGCGTGCTCGCGGATAGAAAAGTGACCAGCAAGGAGCTGTCAGAGCGCATCGGCATCTCGCAGGTGAATTTGTCGCGCCTGAAAACCGGCAAGATTAACGCTGTGCGCTTCTCGACGCTTGAGGCCATCTGCCAGGCACTCGACTGCCAGCCCGGCGACCTGCTGGAATACATCCCCGATGACGAGCTGTCGGATCGCTTGGGGATGACGGAAGAATAGCAACGGCGCCGGCTCCATATGAGAGCCGGCGCCGTCGGAATGTGCTCTATTGCTGTGACCTATGCCTTGAACATGCTCTTCCTATTGAACTCCGCCTGCACGGTGCGCAGCATGAGGTCGGTGTCCTCGAGGCCCAGATGGCGCTCGTCGGCGTCGACGGCCAGCGTGCCGCGACGGCGCGCCCAGTGCTCGAGCGAGGCCGGCGCGCTCTCGCGCGGAAGGGTGCGGACCTCCTCGTCGATGGAGCGGCAGATCTGGCGCGTATCGATGGGGATGATCTTGCCCGCGCGGCGAAGCTCAGCGTAGCCGGGCAGGTGCATCATGAACCAGGAGTCCTCGAACGCGGCGTTGTGTGCCATGTAGGGATACTTCTTCATGAGCTTGAGCAGCGTCTTGTGAAGTGCCGTGTTCTGGCGGAACGGGATCTTGCCGTCGATGTCCGCCCACTCGATGTGGTGGATATCGGCCAACGGCACGCCGGCTTCGCGGTACATCTCCGGCAGGCCGCAATAGTGGGCCTCGGCGTCGTGCGGCGTGGCGTCGCTGGTCATCTCCATGATCTCCCAGCCCACGTTGATGATGTAGCCGCGCTCGGGCGCGCGGCCGGTGGTCTCGATGTCGATGCCTAGCACGCAGCCCTTGATGGGCTTGCGCACCCATTCGACGGCGTAGGCGTCACGGTCGCCGCGGACGGCGCGCGCGATCACGTTGGCGCCGCGGCCCTGCAGCTTGCCGATGCCGGCGCAGGTGTCGTCGTCGGAAAGCGAGCGCGCGAGCAGCGGGGAGGAGAGGTTGCGCAGACGCGCCTCGCCGATCTGGTCGCACAGCTCGCGGTTGCGGTCGGCGAGTTCCAGGATCACGTCGAAGGAGAAACCGGGCTCGTCGTTCGCGCGCCACTCATCGATGAGGGCCTTCATGGCCTCCTCGCCGCGCTGGCGCTCGGATTCCATGGCGTCGTAGTCGCCATAGATGAACATGGGTATAAAGGGCTGCATCGAGTACTCGAGTGCCTGGTTGACGTTCACGCTGGTCACCTCTCGTGTTCATATGAATAGTTCGACATATGTAACTTGCGTAGATACAATACCTCACTTCGGCTTGCGCCGTGCGTGGGCGCGAAAAGGGTATTACCCTTATCTGCCGGAAAACGATTATACGAAAGGGAGCGCCGCTCCATGGAACTTCTGCTTCACGTGCTCGAGCACGCCTTCGAGGACACGTTGCCGCTCGTGCCGTTTCTGCTCGTCACCTACCTTGTGCTCGAGGCGCTCGAGCATGCGGCGGGCGAGCGCGTCAACGCCGCCGTGCGCCGGGCGGGTGCGGCGGGGCCGGTGATCGGCGCCGTGCTCGGCATCGTCCCGCAGTGTGGGTTCTCCGCGATGGGCTCCACGCTGTACGCCGGTCGCGTCATCACGCTCGGCACGCTCGTCGCGGTGTTCTTGTCCACGTCCGATGAGATGCTGCCGTTGCTGGTCGCCGAGCGCATGGCTGCCGGCCAGCTCGCCTTCGTGCTGCTCGTCAAGGCCGCGATCGCCGCGGCGACGGGCCTTGTGATCGACGTTGCGCTACGTGCGCTGCGTCGGAACGCGGCCGTCCACGAGGCGCTCCGACGGATCGCCCGCGGCGGCACGGAGGGCGACCTCATCGAGGAGATGGCCGCTGCCGGCGAAGGTGCGGAGCGCATCCATCGGCTGTGCGAGCAAGACCGCTGTGGCTGCGACGACGACCGCGAATCTGAGGCGGATCACGACCATGACCACGACCACGACCATGGGCATGACCACGGCCATGGGCACGATCATGCCCATGGGAGCGGTGCGCTGTCCTCGATCGCGAGAAGCGCCGTCTCGCACACCGTGCAGGTGACGGTGTTCATCTTCCTGATCACGGCGGCGCTCATCGCCGTGCTCGAGACGGTGGGGGAGGGCGCGCTGGCGTCGTTCGTCGCCGGCAATCAGGCGCTCGCGGTGTTCGCCTCCGCGCTTGTGGGATTGGTGCCCAATTGCGCGGCGAGCGTGGTCATCACCCAGCTCTATCTGGAGGGCGTGCTCGGGTTCGGGCCGCTCATGGCCGGTACGCTCGTGTCGGCGGGCGTGGGTTTCCTCGTGCTGTTCCGAACGAACCGCAACGCGCGCGAAAACGCCATCATCCTCGTGCTGCTCTATGTGATCGCCGTGGTCTGGGGATTCATCCTCGGCTGATGGCCGAAGCGGGTGAGGGGATGCTCGCTATTGCCGCGCCCGTCGAAGCAGCTCGGTGAGGTTGCGGGAAAAGCGCTCGCGGTCCTCGTCGGTGAAGGCCGCGGGCCCGCTTGTGCGCCCGCCGGCGCGCCGGACCTTCTTTTCCTCATGGCGTATGAACAGATCCATGTCGATCGTCGCGCGCGAGTAGATGCGGCCGCGCACGCCGATGGCTGCCGCCCCGCGTCCAAGCACCATGCTGGCAAGACCGATATCCTGCGTGACCACGACATCGTCGGGCTGCAGGCGCTCGACGATGGCGAAGTCGGCGCTGTCGGCACCGATGGCCACGTCGAGCACCTCGACCCAAAACCCCGGATGCGCGGCATCGCGCCCGCGGGCATGCTCGGCGTCGCGCGGATCGCTGCGACGGATGTGTCGCGCGAGGTTCTGCGTGGTGTTGCCGACGATGACGACGGGCATGCGCGTCTGCCGCGCGCAGGCGAGCGCCTCGCGCGTGACGGGGCACGCGTCGGCATCGATGTACAGGGTGCGAGTCATTCGGAGTCCTTCTGTTGCGTCCGGTGTCCCAAAATGCGCTGGGAGAAAATCGGGACAGCCTATCGGCTTTCCATAGTGTATTCGATATGGGCTCTAGAATAGTGAGGCCTTGTAAAATACGAACACATGTTCTATTATGGGTTATGTGGAAGAGAGGAAGGTGAACGATGGATCATTGCATGGATAGTAGAACTCCCGTTGACATACTTCTGCGATGCGGTAGTATATCTGAATAACGGAAGTATGGTGCGTCATGAGATTCAAACAGTCCGGCCTCGAGCTGTTTTGGAAGGAGCCTGTCCGCCATGCTCCATCGTGGATGCCTTCGAATCTGAGGAGAGCTGTTTTCCGGAAACTCCAAATGCTCGACGCCGCGAATGATCTACGAGATCTTCGAATTCCCCCGAGCAATCATCTGGAAAAACTGAGAGGAGATCGCCTCGGCTCGTATAGCATCCGCGTCAATCTTCAATGGCGGCTTTGCTTCGTCTGGAAAGATGGCGAGGCGACGGAGGTTGAGCTTTGTGACTACCATGTGTGAGATTGTCTCTACGCCGGGAGAGATTCTATACGAGGAATTTCTCGTTCCGCTCGGTATCAGTCAGTACCGGCTTGCCAAAGCCATCGGAAAGCCTCAGTCTGCGATTTCGGATATCGTGAACGGCAAGCGCTCGATAACTCCCGAGATGGCGTGGCTGCTCGGTCATGCGTTGGGTACGACTCCGCAGTTCTGGCTGAATCTCGAGATGACATACCAGCTCAAGCTCTTGGAGTCACGAGATATGCCCACGGTGGAAGTGTTGGCATAGCTGTCCCAAAAGGCGCCAGGAGAACATCGGGGTGATGTCATGCGTCGCGCACGAGGTTACGGTCGTAGTCTCGCATGAGCAGGATCGCAAGGGCGACACCGAGTGCGAGAGGTCGGGCTCCCTCGTCGACGACCTCGAGCGAGAAAGAGAGGCGCGATCTTGTGGGCACCGCGCAAACGTGCACGAGCGGCTCGTCGTTTCGTATCACGCTGAATGCAGGTCCCAGCACATTGCCCTCGAAGGAGAGGCCCTCGCCTTCGAGTCGGTAGACCGTCGCGATGCCATCGGCAACCTTGAGGTCGCGCTTGAGCTGCACGCGCCCGAAGCCCTCCATGCGCACGTCGTAGTACGGATAGAACAGCGCCCGTCCGCGCCTGATCGTTCCGATCGGGCGCTCATCTTCCTCCACGCGATAGCCCACAGCGTTGAACCAGGCCCAACGGCGGACGAGTCGGACCGACCCGGTCGCGCCGAGCGGCGCGGCGACGTCGATGGCAGGATAACTGTCCAAGATCGGATCGCCCGCAGGGGATGGCATGTCGATGCGCCATGTGGGTGTATTCTCAGCGGCATCCTGTCCGACTTGCGTACCTGCGCCGCCCACGAGCAGCAGGTGATTCCGATCGCGCGCCAGAGCGCTGGCCATGACGTCGGCATCTTCGCGGACCATCCGGTCGATCGAGATGCCGAACAGCGCGCTCATGAGGATGAAGCTCTCGATGTCCGGGGTCGTGGCGCCACATTCCCAGTTTGAGATCGTGTTGCGCGACACCCAGAGCGCTCGGGCGAGTTCCGCCTGCGACATTCCGCATGCCTCGCGGCACCTGCGGATCCGCTCACCGATGTTCATGGCCGTCTCCTTGTCCCTGACAGATCCCAAACGGGCTGGGCAAGTTCGGGATACATGCAGTATGCCCTGCATCGCCTGGTTGCGCCGCCTGGAGCTTGCCCAAAGTCTTTGGCAGCGGAACACAGTGTCCCATAGGGGCCAGGAGAATAATGGGACATCGGCCCGATGGCATCTCGGCACCCCTGATTCGTCGTACTATGGGGCAAAGCCCTTCGCGGGAGGTGGATGATGCGTATACGGCGTCGATGGATGTGCATGCTGCTGGTCGCTATCGCGGCATGCGTCGTCCTGGCGATCGGCGCTGTGGCTGTCGGCACGGGTCGCATCTGCATCACCTCGGCGGCGCGACCCGAGAATCGGTTCGACGGCTCGGTTTCCGTGTACGAACGTGCCGTTGACCACGATGGCGATGGCATCGACGATCAGACCGATATCCTACAGAGTGCCCTTGCCTATGTGGCGACATGCCCGCGCTACCGGAGCGCCTATTATGCCGGCGGTTATCCGGATGACGGCTACGGTGTATGCACCGATGTCGTGGCGTATGCCCTGCTGGGGGCCGGCTACGATCTCCAGCGGCTTGTGGATGAGGATATCGCCGCGGATTCGGGGGCGTACGGTATCGATGTACCAGATCCCGCGATCGATTTTAGACGCGTGCACAACCTCGCGGTGTACTTCAAGCGCAACGCACAGGCGCTCACCACGGATACGTCGGATCTCGAAGCGTGGCAGTGTGGGGACATCGTGCTCTACGATGGGCACGTGGGCATCGTGTCGGATCGCCGCGACGCGCACGGTGTTCCGTATCTCATCCACCATGCGAGTCCCTTCCAGCTCGCCTATGAGGAGGATCGCTTGGAGTCCTACGGTGCGATCACGGGCCACTATCGCATGATTCCGCATGTGTCCCAATAGGGGCCTGGGAAAACGGGGCATCACGGGCCTGAAGACTTCTGCGAAAATGGTGCCCGTTTAGATTCCATGCGAAGGAGACGGTGATGGCTGCGCGCCCCCTCATCTTCAACATACAGCGGTTCTCGACCCACGACGGGCCGGGCATCCGCACGACGGTGTTCTTCAAGGGTTGCCCCCTGCGTTGCGCATGGTGCCACAACCCCGAGTCACAGTCGTTTTCCCCGCAGCTCATGGTCGATGAGGACCGCTGCGTGTCGTGCGGCATGTGCCTCGCCGCCTGTCCGCAGGGCGCCATCGCACGCGGTGCCGACGGGTGCGTACGCACGGATCGCGCGTACTGCGTCGCCTGTGGGGCGTGCGTCGACTTCTGTCCCGAGGACGCCCGCGAGCTCGCCGGCACACCGGCGCCGCTAGCCGCGGAGCTCGCCGATCGCCTGCTCGCCGACCGGATGTTCTTCGAGCGTTCCGGCGGCGGGGTCACGCTGTCGGGCGGGGAGTGCCTGGCGCAGGATATCGACTACCTCGAGGAGCTCTGTCGCACCCTTCATGACGAGGGCGTGCACGTCGCTATCGACACCTGCGGGTTCGCACCGCGTGGGCATGTCGAGCGGCTGCTGCCGTATGCGGATCTGTGGCTCTACGACCTCAAGGCGCTCGACGACGAGGTCCACCGGCGCACCACCGGTGTCTCGAACGAACGTATCCTAGATAACCTGGCGTTTTTGGCCCGATCGGGCGCGAAGATCGAGATCCGCGTGCCCGTGGTGCACCCCGTCAACGACGGCGAGGAGGCCATGTGCGCGCTGGCAGCCTACGTTACCGAACGGGTTGGGACCCCGCGCGTGAGCCTGCTGCCGTATCATACAACGGGTACGGGAAAGTATCGGCGGCTCGGTGTCGACCCCGGACAGGAGGGGTTTCGCGCTCCGTCCGCGGAGCACATGGATCGACTGGTCAAGCTGCTTGCGGAGCAGGGGCTTACCGATGTGGAACTGGGAGGCTAGACGATGGAGACCTCGACGATCGCAAGTTTCGATGATATCGCGGAGCAGCAGCTCGAGGCGATCGACGCGGCGCTCGCCGCCGTGCGCTCGCACGACGCGCCCACGCGGGTGACCTCGCATGATACGTGGGCGGACGACCACGGCATGAACGAGCGCGTCAAGCGTTTGCGCCATCAGTCCGAGACCACGCAGCCTTATCTCGATATGGAGCGCGCTCTCATCGAAACCGCGACGTACCTGCGTCATGAGGGCAGCGTATCCACGCCTGAGCTGCGGGGCATGGTGCTGCGCGACTACTTTGCCGACAAGACCATCTCGATCGAGCCGGGCGAGCTCATCGTGGGCGAGAAGGGACGCGGACCCCAGGCGGCGCCCACCTTTCCCGAACTGTGCTGCCACACGCTGGCGGACATGCGCAACATGAACGATCGCGAGCAGGTGAACTTCCGCGTGACCGACGACGACCTCGCCGCGCAGGCGAGCATCGTCATTCCGTACTGGCGTGCCCGCGCGAGCCGCGAGAAGATCATGCGCGCGCAGACGAGCGCCTGGCACGATGCCTTCGAGGCGGGGATCTTCACCGAGTTCTACGAGCAGCGGGCCGGTGGGCATACGTGTCTGGGCTCGGAGCGCGGCGTGCGCGCCGGCTTCGACGAGATCCGCGCGGACATCCAAGCCGCGATCGACGCGCTCGACTATATGGCCGACGAGCATGCGGTCGCCAAATGCGACGAGCTCCACGGCATGCTGATCGCCCTCGATGCGGTCACGATCCTCGCGGAGCGCTATGCCGAGCTCGCCGAACGCATGGCGGCGGAGGAGTCCGATGCCACGCGCGCCGCCGAGCTCGCCCAGATCGCGGAGAACTGCCGCACGGTGGCGCACGACCGCCCGCGGACCTTCTGGCAGTGGATCCAACGCTATTGGTTCATCCATCTGGCGATCACGAGCGAGACCAACCCGTGGGACGCCTACACGCCCGGCCGCTTGGACCAGCATCTCATCGGATACTACCGCGCCGACGTAGCGGCGGGCGAACTCACCCGCGAGCGCGCCCTCGAGCTGCTCGAGTGCCTGTGGGTCAAGTTCAACAACCAGCCGGCGCCGCCCAAGGTGGGCGTCACGCTCAAGGAATCCGGTACCTACAGCGATTTTGCCAACATCAACACCGGCGGCATCACGCCCGAGGGCACGGACGGCGTGAACGAGGTCTCGTATCTCATCTTGGACTGCATGGACGAGATGATGTTCATACAGCCCAACTCCAACGTGCAGATCTCGCGCAAGACGCCGCGGCGCTTTTTATGCCGCGCCTGCGAGGTCGCCCGTGCGGGATGGGGACAGCCGGCGTTCTACAACACCGAGGAGATCGTCGACGAGCTGCTCGCTGCGGGCAAGAGCCTCGCCGATGCGCGCCGCGGCGGGTCGTCGGGCTGCGTGGAGACGGGCTGTTGGGGCTACGAGGCATACCCGCTGACCGGCTACTTCAACCTTCCCAAGATCCTCGAGATCACACTGAACGACGGGGTCGACCCGCGCACGGGCAAGCTCATCGGCCTGCGAACCGGCGATCCGCGAAGCTTTGCCACCTATGACGAGCTTTTCGATGCGTACGTGCGCCAGATGAAGCATTTCATCGACATCAAGGTGCGCGGCTCCAACATCAACACCCAGATTTGCGCGCGCGAGAACCCGGTACCGTTCATGTCGCTCATGACCGAGGACTGCATCGCCCGCGGCGAGGACTACAACGCCGGCGGTGCGCGTTATAACACCACCTACCTGCAGGGAGTGGGTATCGGTTCCATCACCGACGCGCTGGCGTCCATCAAGTACAACGTGTACGACCATGCGCGCTTTACGATGGGCGAGCTGCTCGGCGCGCTCGCGAGCAACTTCGCCGGCGAGTGTGACGCGCGCATCCGTGTGCTGGCAAGCCGCCGCACGCCCAAGTACGGCAACGACGATGACTACGCCGACGACATCATGCGTGCGGTGTTCGCGTGCTTCCGCGATAGCGTGACCGGACGTCCCAACATGCGCCGCGGCGAGTGGCGCATCGACATGCTGCCCACGACGTGCCACATCTACTTCGGCGAGGTCACGGGCGCCTCGCCTTCGGGCCGTCTGGCGGGCGAACCGGTGAGCGACGGCATCTCGCCGGAGGCGCATGCCGACGTGAACGGCCCCACTGCCGTCATCAAGTCGTGCGCTAAGATGGACCATGCGTCCACCGGTGGCACGCTGCTGAATCAGAAGTTCACGCCGTCGTCCATCGCCGGCGACCGCGGGTTGGACAACCTTGCCGACCTCGTGCGATCGTACTTCGATATGGGCGGTCATCACGTCCAGTTCAACATCGTGGATCGCGAGACGCTGATCGACGCGCAGCGGCATCCCGAGGCGTATCGCGATCTGATCGTGCGCGTGGCGGGTTTCTCCGAGAAATGGTGCAATCTGGGGCGTGAGCTGCAAGACGAGATTATCAACCGGACGGAGCAAGGCTTTTAGCGACAAGATCGGTCCTGGCACCATCTTGTCGGAGAGGAGATCGATATGGCTAAGGAATTCGCGCTGATCGGTTGCGGCAATATGGGAACCGCGATCGCCAAGGGCATCGTCGCCGCGGGGCTCATAGCACCCGCCGACATCGTTGTGTCCGACGTGAACGAGGCCTCGCAGCAGCGGCTCGTCACCGAGCTTGGATGCGAGGGCACCTGCGACAACGTCGAGGCGGTGCGCGACGCGCGCATCGTGCTCATCGCAATCAAGCCGCAGTATCTGGACGATGCGGTACGCGGTTTTGCGGATGCCGTCGCTCCGGATGCCCTCGTGGTGTCGATCGCCGCGGGCGTGACGCTCGAGCGCCTGGAGGGGCTGCTCGGCGCGACGCGCAAGATCGTGCGCGTGATGCCCAATCTGCCGGCGATGGTGCTCGCCGGCATGAGCTCGCTCACGCCCAACGCGAACGTGGCGGTTGAGGAGATCGCGCACGTCAAGGAATTGTTCGAGAGCTTCGGTCGCGCCGAGATCGTGCCCGAGCACCTGATCGATGCCGTGATCGCGGCCTCGGGCAGCTCTCCGGCGTATGTGTGCGTGCTCATCGAGGCGCTCGCCGACGCGGCGGTTGCCGAGGGCATGCCGCGCGTCCAGGCCTATACCTTCGCCGAGCAGGCTGTGCTCGGTACGGCAAAGTATCTGCTGGAAACCGGTACACATCCGGCGGTGCTCAAGGACATGGTGTCGTCGCCGGCGGGTACGACCATCGAGGCGGTCGCCGCGCTCGAGGCCGGTGGCCTGCGCTCCGCCGTGATCGACGCTGCGCGTGCCGCCGCGGCACGCAACCGTGCCATGTAGCGGATAGCTACGATTCGTCGCATCCCGAGCGCCCGGTCGGCCACATCGTGGCCGACCGGGCGTTTTTATGCGTTGTTCCCTGCGAGTTTTCCGCAGACGAGACGATCGGATTTCTCCTGCGGGCACTGCTGGCCGAACAGGGTGGGAGGGGTGCAGCGGCGATGTATGAATGGACGTTATGCTGCCAGTTCGGAGAAATCTCTATGCATAAAAAAGAGCCGAATCGGATTCGATGAATGGCCTGGATGCTCTAGGGCGCGATTTTTCGGTGCCCCTCGCCGGTACGGGCGACACCTCCAAATAAAAGCCCAGTTCGTTCCTGCGGCTTTGTCGAGGGGTGTCGCCCGTACCGGCGAGGGGCACCGAAAAATCGCGCCCTAGAGCTATGCATGGTTTTCGCGTTCCGAGTCGAGCGTGGGGCGATCGCCGATCGCTACTTGGCGATGCGATGGATGAACAGGCCGCTGCGCAGTTTGGGCTCGAACCAGGTGGATTTGGGCGGCATGAGCAGGCCCGCGTCCGCGACGGCGAGCAGCTGGTCGATAGCCGTCGCGTGCAGGGAGAATGCCACGCCTTCGCTGCCGGCGCGCCGCTCGAGCTCGTCGGTCCCGCGAATGCCGCCCACAAACGAGATGCGCGGGTCGGTGCGTACGTCGCCGATGCCCATGATCGGGGTGAGCACGCGATGCTGCAGGACCGACACGTCGAGGGCGGACACGGGGTCCGTCGAGGCGACCTCGGCCGCCAGCGCTTCGTCAAAGACGAGCCGCCACCAACGGCCGTCGGTGAACATGCCGATCACGCCGGTGGTCTCGGGTTCCACGGCGGCGTCGACCTCGAGGGCGGTAAAGCCCGCCTCGCGTATGCGTTCCAGCAGCTCATCGACGGAAAGCCCTGCGCGGTCCGCGACCACGCGGTTGTACGGCAGGATCGTGAGCTGGTTTGCGGGGAACAGCACGGACAGGAAGAAGTTGAACGGCTCCTTGCCGGTGAGCGTGCCCGCCTCGCGCGCCTGCTCGCGCATGGCCTGGGCGACCTTCACGGCAGACGCGGTCCGGTGATGCCCGTCGGCGATATAGGCGCACGGCACATGGCCGAACATGGCGTGGATCGCCTCGACGGCATCCTCGCGCACGACCTCCCATACGGTCTGCTCCACGCCTTCGTCGTCGGTGAAGCGGTAGATCGGCGAGGACTCCTTCGCCGCGTTGATGATGATGTCGAGCACCGGTTGGTCGCGATAGGTGAGGAAGATCGGACCGGTTTGGCAGCCGAGCGCGCGCATGTGCTCGATGCGGTCCCGTTCCTTGTCCTCGCGCGTGAGCTCGTGCCGCTTGATCGTGCCGTCCTCGTACTCGTCGATCGCGCAGACGCCGACCAGGCCGGTCTGCACGTGCGCGCCCATGCGCAGCTCGTAGATGTAGTAGGCGCGGTTCGAATCGGCGATGTAGGTCCCGTCGTCCATGCGCTCGCGCAGCAGTTCGGCGGCGCGCGCATAGACCTCCGGCGCATACATGTCCTGATCGGGCGCGAACTGGGTTTCCGGGCGGTCGATGTTCAAAAACGACAGCGGGCGCGTCCGCACGTATTCGGCTGCCTCCGCACGATCGAAGACGTCGTAGGGCAGCGCCGCGACCTCGGCGGCGTGCTCGGGAACGGGCCGGATACAGGGGAAGGGGAGGACGCGCATGTCGATGCCTTTCCTGACGGGGAACAAGGTGTTCCGTCATGATACCGCAGCGGGTGGGTGTATCCTGAAGTCCTTACACGTTGGAAATCTCGACGAATGCGAGCTGCTATGGGCTTTCTGGATACCGCGCTGACGATGGTGACGCTTGCCATCCCCATCCTGATCGGGTATGTCGCCCACAAGCTCGACTTCATGGGCGGCGAGTTCGATAGCGTGTTGTCCAAGCTGGTCATCAACATCACGCTGCCCTGCATGATCCTGGTGTCCGTGTGCGACCGCGAGCTACCGCCCGCCGAGGTGCTGCTCCAGTTGCTGGGGTTGTCCGCGATCGGTTACGTCATCGCGCTCGTGGCGGCCCTCGTCGTGCCGCGCCTCATGCGGGCGCCAGAAAGCGGCGCGTACAGCTTCGTCATCGCGTTCGGCAACGTCGGGTTCATCGGGTTTCCCGTGCTCGGGGCGGTGTTGGGCTCCGATGCGGTGCTCTATGCAGCCATCGCCAACATCCCGTGGTACATCCTGTCGAGCAGCGCCGGCGTCCTCATGATCTCGGGCATTCCCGAGGGCGGGGCGGCCAAGGCGGCGCGCGAGAGCGCCAAGCGCCTGCTGTCTCCCATGCTTGCCGCCAGCGTGGTCGTGCTCGCGATGGCGATCGCGGGCGTCAACGACCTCGGCGTGCTGGGCGACGGCCTGTCCAACTGCGGTGCGTTCACCACGCCGGCGGCCCTGCTCATCTGCGGTTCGTCACTGGCGAACTACTCGGCGCGCGAGATGGTGACCAACTGGCGCGCCTATCTCGCCTGCGCCATGCGCTTGATCGGCGTGCCGCTGCTGCTGTTCTGCGCGTTTCGCGGCATCGCGCCCACGCCGCTCGTGTTGGCGGTCATCGTGCTCGGCCAGGCCATGCCCGTCGCCACGAACGGCATCCTGTACTGCCTCATGTACGGCATGGACGCAAAGCCGGTGATGCAGGGCATGTTCCTGTCGGTGTTCGCCTCGATCGTCACGATTCCGCTCATGGCGCTGCTGGTGGCCTAGGGCGGATCGGCACTCGTCGTGCCCGTGCCGGGCTTTCCGGCTCCCGGCGGGCGCCGAAGCGTCTACCAGAGCGTGGCGCGCACGAGCCCGCGGAGCACGCGTTCGACGCGCGTCACATCGTCGCACGCCACGTACTCGTTGGGCTTATGGGCAAGCGCGAGCGAACCGGGGCCGTAGGACAGGCAGGTTCGGTTGGCGCACGTGCCGGCGATGACGGCGGTGTCGGTGTAGCCGGTGAAGAACCCCACGTGCGCCGCGGCGCCGGTTTCGGCGGCGACGACGTCGGCGAGGGTGGCGAGCAGCGGGGAGGACGGGTCGCGCTCGATGGCGGGCCGGTCGCCGGTGATCAGGTAGGATCCCCGGGTGCCCGGCACCGCGCGCTCGGCCGCCTTGATCGCGCGTTCGACGATGCCCTTCGCCGCCCGCGTGTCCGTCGGCGGCACGAGGCGCATGTCGATCCACACCGTGCAGGAGTCGGGCACCACGTAGGGTTGGTAGCCGCCGGTGATCTGCCCGAACGTGACGGTGGCCGGGCCGAGCTCATCGTGTGCGGGAAGCGCGGTGAACGCCCGCCGTATCTCCGAGATGGCCTCCGCCATCGCGGCGATCGCGTCGGCGCCCTGCCATGGTTGACTCGCGTGCGCCGTGGCCCCGGTCATCGTCAGCTCGAACCACGTGCGACCCTTGTGCGCGACTTGGATCTGGCCGTCGGTCGGTTCGCAGTCGAGCACCCATTCACGCGAGCCGACCCATCCCGCGTCGATGGCGGCCTCGACGCCGCGCATCCTGTCCTCCTCGTCGACGGTGCAGGTGAGCGAGAAGCCGCGGCGGGGGAGCGCGCCTCGCGCCTCCACGTCGTCGAGCAGGCAAAACAGTGCGGATATCGCGCAGGCGAGCCCGCTTTTCATATCGCAGGCGCCGCGGCCGTAGAGCTTGCCGGCGCGCACGGCGGCGCCGAGCGGGGGCGTGCCGTCCGCCCAACCGTCACCGAGCGTGACGGTGTCCATGTGGCAGATGAAGACTAAGCGCGGCTCGTCGCCCGTACCCGGTACCGTGACCATGAGGTTGCGCCGGTCGGGTAGCACCTCGAGCTCCTCCACGGCGATGCGACGGCCGAGCGCGTCGGGCATCGCGGCCACGCGCGCCTCGACGAGCTGCCGTATGAATCGCTCGATATCGTGCTCATAAGCACCCGGATCCGAGCTGTCTATGCGCACCAGCTGTCCGGTCAGTTCCCATGCGTCCACGGGATACCTCCTTGCCCTGAAAGGCGCCCGAGTCATGCGATCGGGCCTTGCCCCACATTGTAGGACAAGGCCCGATCGCGGTCGTATCGATAGATGTCGACGTGCCGGTTACTTGATCACGCGCACGCGGTAGACGGCGGGAATGCGCTTGAGCGCCTCGATCGTGGAGTCGTCGAGATGCTCGTCGGTGTCGAACATCGTGTAGGCGTTCTCGCCGGCGCTCTCGTTGACCATGCGCTGGACGTTGGCGTTGTCGTCGGCGAGGATGCGCGTGATCTGGCCGATCATGTTGGGCACGTTGGCGTGCAGGCAGGCGATGCGGGATGCCGCGCGCGCCTTGCCCATGGAGCACGCCGGATAGTTCACGGAGTGCGCGATGTTGCCGTTTTCCAGGTAGTCCTTGAGCTCGGAGATGGCCATGTCGGCGCAGTTGGCCTCCGCCTCGCCGGTGCCCGCGCCGGAGTGCGTGGTGATGAACGTGTTGGGCATGAGCACGGTCTTGGGCGTGGCGAAGTCGGTGGCGAACCAGGACAGGCGTCCGCTGTGCAGGGCGGTGTCGACCGCGTCCTCGTCCACGATGGTCTCGCGCGCGAAGTTCACGAGCACGGCGCCGGGTGCGAGCAGATCGAGCTGCTCGGTGGAGATCATGCCGACGGTGTCGGCCTTGGAGGGGACGTGCAGAGTGAGGTAGTCGCAGTTGCGGCAGAGGTCCTCGAGCGTGCCCACACGCTGGACCTCCTGGGACAGGGCCCACGCGTGCTCGACGGAGATGAACGGATCGTAGCCGTAGACGTCCATGCCCAGGTGGACGCAGGCGTTGGCGACCTTGGATCCCACGTTGCCGAGGCCGATCACGCCGACGCGCTTGCCTTTGAGCTCGTGCCCGACGAAGGCCTTCTTGGCCTTCTCGGCGTTCACGAGGATGTCGGGGTCGTCGGCATGGTCGCGCACCCATGCCATGGACTGCACGATGCCGCGGCTGGACATGATCATCATGGCGAGGACGATCTCCTTCACGGCGTTGGCGTTCGCGCCGGGGGAGTTGAACACGACGACGCCGCGCTTCGCGTACTCCTCGACCGGGATGTTGTTCACGCCGGCGCCGCAGCGCGCGATGGCGCGGATGGAGTCGGGGAGGTCGTAGCCGTGCAGATCGGTGGAACGCATGAGGATGGCGTCGGCGTCCGCCGTCTCCTCCACGAATTCGTAGCCGTCGCCGAACTCGACGTCGCCCTCTTTGGTGATGTCGTCGATGGTCTTGATATAGCGCATGGGATGAGCTCCTTCGTTCTTCAACGCGTTACGAGTGTGGCAAAGGGGCGCGTCCCCTTTGCGAGATCCGGCGCGACATGGCAAAGGGGGTGCACCGCCTTTGCCATGTGCGGCTTGGGGCCCGCGGATGCGGGCTAGCGCGATCGTGCCGACGGGGCGTGCTGCGCCTCGAACTCGTGCATGTAGTCGATGAGCGTCTCGACGGAATCCATGGTGACGGCGTTGTAGATGCTCGCGCGCATGCCGCCGACCAGACGGTGGCCGCCGATGCCCTCGATGCCGCGGGCGCGGGCGCCGGCGACGAAGGCGGCGTCGAGCTCGGGCGCCGGTGTGCGGAACGTGACGTTGGCGATCGAGCGGGAATCGGGGTGCGCGGTGCCACCGAACAGCTCGCTTTCGTCGAGCGCGCGGTAGAGCGCATCGGCCTTGGCGCGGTTGCGCCGCTCCATGGCGGCGAGTCCGCCGGTCTGCTCGATCCAGGCGAACACCTTGCCGCAGGTGTAGATGCCGAACGTGTTGGGCGTGTTGAGCATGGAACCCTTGGCGTCCTGCGTGCGGTAGTCGAGATAGGAGGGGCATATGTCGAGCGCCGGGTCCTCTAGCAGGTCGCGCCGGATGATCACGACGGTCACGCCCGCGGGGCCCGCGTTCTTTTGCGCGCCGGCGTAGATCAACCCGTAGCGCTCGACGTCGAGCGGGAAGGACAGAAAACAGCTCGAGACGTCCGCCACGAGCGGGATGTCGCCGGTATCGGGCAGCTCGTGGTACATCGTGCCGAAGATCGTGTTGTTCTGGCAGATGTGGACGTAGTCGAGCTGCTCCTCGCGGCAGCGCGCATCGACGGGTGCCAGGTCGGGGATGCGGTCGAAGCCGGTGCCCTCGCTGCTCGCCAGCAGGACGGCGTCGCCGTACTTGGCCGCTTCCTGCCAAGCCTTCTTGGAGAAGTGGCCGGACACGACGTAGCCGGCGCGTCCCGTGCGCATGAGGTTCAGCGGAATCGCGGCGAACTCGAGCGTGGCGCCGCCCTGCAGGAACAGCACCGCGTAGGTATCGGGTATGTTCAGCACCCGGCGCAGGCAGGCTTCGGTCTCGTCGAAGATCTGCTGGTAGGTGGCTGACCGATGGCTCATCTCCAAAACCGACATGCCGCAGCCGCGGTAGTCGGGCAGCTCTGCGGCGATCTTGGACAGGACGCTTGCGGGCAGCGCAGCGGGTCCGGCGGAGAAGTTATGCACGCGCGCCATGCGGGGTGAACCTCCAAAAGACGGGAATCGGTTCGAACTACTCTATCATAGTGGAGTGTGCCGTCGTGGTTCGTTAACGTATACGAAATGACGCCGATCCTATGCATCGCATGATGGGGGCGTGGATGGGGCGTGCAGATTCGCGCGCGGTGTCCCGTCGCGCTACAATAACGTTCAAGTTGAAGGTTAAGGTAAGGGGCGACGCATGGCGATATTCGTGACCTCGGATGCGCACGGGCACCTGCGGGCGCTCGACCGGGCGCTCGAACTCGCCGCCCCCGGTTCGGACGATACCGTCTACGTGCTGGGCGACATGGTCGATCGCGGGCCGGACCCCGTCGGTGTGCTCCGTCTGGTGCACGGCCTGCCCAACGCCCGCGTGCTGTTGGGCAACCACGAGGATATGCTGCTCACCGCCCTTGCCACCGGGGAGCAGCTGGACCTGCTGACCTGGGAGATGAACGGCGGGTCGTCGACTGCCGCGGGGCTCGATGCGCTTCCGCGCGAGGAGTACGTCGAGCTGGTCGAATGGATCGAGCAACTGCCGCTGTTCGACGTCGTCGAGGTGGGCGGCCGGAAGTATCTGCTGTGCCATGCGGGCATCGATGCGCTCGCCCTGCGCGGATATCTGGCGAGTGCCGGATACGGGCCGGACGAGGGCTACGCGCGCGTTCCGCTCGAGCTGTACCGCGATGCCATGGAGCAGCAGACCGCCGAGGACCTGCTGTGGACCCGTGGGGAATTCTGGGGCGAACCCACGGGGCTGGTCTCGCGCGATGGCTCCGGTCCGGTGGTCATCGCGGGCCATACGCCGTCGGTGCTGCTCTACCGCTATGCGAGTTTGCTGAGCCAACCGGTGCTCTACGCCGATGAGCGCGCCTGCGCGGTCGAGGTCGGGGCATGTTGGGATACCGGCGGTGTCGCCGACCGCGTGGATATCGACTGCTCCGCCGCGGCGGGTGCACCCGTGGGGCGCGTGGGCGTCATGCGCCTGGACGACCGCCGGATGTTCTACGGGACCATCGAAGACGGCGAATGACCGAGTGAGACGGGGCCGGATGTGATATCCGGCCCCGTCTCACATCGTCGCGAAGGGATCGCGGTCGCGGGCGATCTGCCGGCGGATCAGGGTGTACTGCCAGATCAGCAAGCCGAGCAGCAGCGTCATGACCACGAGATAGCTCACCACCGCGCCGGTGAGCCCGAACAGGTTGACGAGCGCCCACGGCAACACGATCGCCGCCGCGAACGAGATGAGGTAGAGGCGCATGACGTCGCCCTGCCGGCGCAACACGGTGACGATGGCGTAGAGGAAGTCGATCGCCGCCGTGACGCCGCCCGCCGCGACTATCAGATACGACAGCGGGCGGAACTGCTCGAAATCGAGGCCGTACATGAAGCTCATGAACGGGATGCCGACCGTGCCCATGAGGACGCCCACCGCCAGCGACAGCACGACGATGACGGCCATGACCGCCGCGACCACGAGGTCGAACCGCGCACGCTTGCGGGGGTTGGCCCAGATGCCCGCCAGGCGCACGAGCTGGGGCTTGTAGATGAAACCTATGGTCAGCAGGATGCCTTGGGCGGGGAAGTACAGCGCGTTGAAGTACAGCTGGTTCTCGTAGGGCAAGGTGCCCTCCATGGCGAACTTCGGCATGCTCTCGATGAGGTTGAACACGAACAGGGCGGCGAACAGCGGCGTGCCCTGTCGGAACAGCCGCATCACCTCGCGTGTGTCCATACGTCGGCTCTTGTCGGTCTCGAACAGCGTGAGCGGGATGCTCACGAGAACGAGCGACGCCACGGCGATGACACCCATGCCGATCGCGGCGACCTCGAGGCTGCGCGTGACGAACAGCAACGCGGCGAAGGCGACGATGACCGCGACGGAGCGCAGCGCCTGGCTGATGCCGGCTAGATAGAGTTTGTCTGCCTGTTGGAGCCTGCCCTCGTACACGTCGGCGATACCGTCGACGATCTTGTACACGAAGACGCCCAGGCAGATGGTCGTCATCGAGGCATCGTAGGAGCGTAGGCTGCAGTAGAGCACGCCCGCGACGAGCGCCAGGATGCCGGTCATCCAGCGGTGCGCCTGATAGGAGGAGAACGAGCTCGCCTCGTCGATATCGGATACCTGGTAGTTGCGCACGCCGAAGTTCGCCGCGATCATGAGCAGGGTGCCCACCACGAAGGCCATGGAGAACATGCCCGCGCCCTCGGCGCCGGCGAGCTGGGTGGCGATGACGGTCAGGACGGGGAAGGAGCATCCCCAGATCGCCGTGCCGAGCGTGTTCCAGAGATAGTCGCGCCCGGCGCTGCCCTCCTCGTAGCGCGCCTCCTGCTCGGAGAGCGAGCCGGCGTACACCGCCTGGAGCAGTCGGGTCCACCAACGATTGACCAGGCGGGCGACCGGGCCGGGCGTGCGCGCGGACGAGGGCGCGCGCCGAGCTGTGCCGACAGGAACGGAGCCCTCGGGGGCCTGACGGTACCGCGGCCTGCCCACGGCTCGCGCAGCGTCGCGTGCTTCCTTGCGAACGCGTATCTTGTCGAGCGGTGAGAGCGCCATGTGCCTCCTGGATGCTGCGGATCGAGTTGACCTATACGAGGGTAGCACGGCCGGGCCATTCGCCGAAGGAACAACGAAACATGCCGGTAATCCATGGGGTTCGCGGTGCTCTCGACGCCGTATCGCGGTATGCTCCCACAGGGGAGGAAAATAATTTTCCATTCCGATTTTCCTCGTTTCGATATCCGATAGGAGGGGTCCTATGGATCCGCTCGCGTTCGTGTTGGCGCTCGTTCCCATCCTGTGGCTGGTCGTCGTCTTGCTCGTATTCAGGTTTCCGGCCTGGAAGGCCGCCATCGGCTCGTTCGCCATCGCGTGCGTCCTGGCCCTGTTCGTGTGGCATCTGCCGGCGCGCGAGGTCGCCACGGCGAGCCTCGAGGGCTTCTGCATGGCGCTGTGGCCGATCGTGCTCGTCATCATCGCCGCGGTCTTCGCGTACAACCTGTGCGTGAGCACGGGCGCCATGGGTGTCATCAGCCGTATGATCTGCTCCATCTCGAGCGACCGACGGATCCTCGCGCTGCTGGTCGCCTGGTGTTTCGGCGGCTTCATGGAAGGCATGGCGGGCTTCGGGACCGCGGTCGCCATCCCTGCCGGCATGCTCGCAGGCTTGGGCTACCGCCCGCTGGCGGCAGTGCTCATGTGCCTGCTCGCCAACGGCGTGCCCACGCCCTTCGGTTCCATCGGCATCCCCACGGTGTCGCTGGCGGGCCTCGTGGGGCTCGATCCGGCGCGCCTTGCGTTCGTCGAGGTGCTTCAGCTCGCCCCGTTCTTCATGGCCGCGCCGTTTCTGATCGTGCTCGTCGCAGGGGTGGGCGATTCCCAAAACGTCCCGGTGCGCACGCGCCTGTCCGGCGTCGGCTTGGTCGCTCTGGTCTCCGGAGTATCGTTCGTCGTGCCCACGGCCGTCGTGGCGGCGTTCGTGGGTCCCGAGCTCTCCGTCGTGGTGGGCAGCATCTGCTCGCTCGCGCTGACGGCTCTCGTCAGCATGCGCGTCGAGCGCGCCGGCGGCCTCGATGCGCGCTTCCATCTGGCGACCGAGGCGGGCGAGCCCGTCGACCCGCGGGGCGCGCTGGTCGCCTGGTCGACGTTCATCTTGATCTTCATCCTGCTCATGGGCTCCTCGAAGCTCGTCCCGCCCGTCAACGCGTGGCTCGCGCGCTTCTCCTCGACGGTCACGCTGTATACGGGTGACGACCCCGGCTCGCTGTCGTTTGCCTGGGTGAACACGCCCGGTGTGTGGATCCTTATCGCGGCGCTCGTCGGCGGGCGTATCCAGGGCGCGGGCGCGGCGCAGATGGGTCGGGTGTTTGCCGCCACCGTGCGCCAGATGATGCCGACGGTCGTCACCATGCTCGCCGTGCTCGGATGCTCCAAGGTCATGGGCTACGCGGGCATGATCTCGTCCATCTCCTCGTTCTGCATCGCCGTGACCGGATCGCTCTATCCGCTCGTGGCGCCTTGGATCGGCATGGTCGGCGCCTTCGTCACGGGCTCCGGCACGAGTTCGGCGATGCTGTTCGGTCTTATCCAGAGTCAGGCGGCCGAGGCCCTCGGCGCCGATCCGTATTGGATGGTCGCCCTGAACGAGCTCGGCGTGGCGGCGGGCAAGATGCTGTCGCCCCAGACGCTCGCCATCGGTCTCGCTTCCGTGCGCGTGGTGGGCAAGGACGCCGAGCTGCTGCGCGCCGTGTTGCCCTACGTGCTCGGGTTCCTGCTCGCCATGTCGGCGATCGCCTTCGCATTCGCGTAACGGCGCGCCTGCGTGAGCGCGTCGGCGCGCAGGCCTTCTCCGTGGACATGTGGTCGAAAGACGCCGCCGTGCGCCCGCGCAAAGCACGGATCGCACGTCTTGTCAAGGTGCGCCGTGCACGCCTTGGTGAGGTCCTTTCACTGTTTTTTGCCCCGATTTTGGTATACGAGGTGCAGTCGAAGCGGCTATTATCAATGAGGTGCGTCGCCATTTCTCCATATTTGCGACGTACGTCCGGAATCTGCGGTATCAATCGGGGCGTGCCGCCGCGTGCTGCGCGCCAGCGTAGGAAAGGGTGCTGTCTATGATCGAGACTATCCTTCTGGAGTCGGGTATCGACTGCGATATCGACCGCGTGCACGTTGACTGGAGTCCCGCCAAGCTCATCGAGCACGCCATCTCCCACCACGAGGGTTACCTCACCTCGACCGGTTCGCTGTCCGTGAGCACGGGCGCCTTCACCGGCCGCTCTCCCGAGAACCGCTACATCGTCGATACCGGCGACGCCGAGAAGAACATCAACTGGAACAGCTCCACCAACAAGCCCATCGACGAGAAGACCTACAAGCGCGTCCGCAAGAACGTCACGCGCTATATGTCCCAGCGCCGTCACCTGTTCGTCATCCGCGGCTACGCGGGCGCCGACCGTCAGTACGCGCGCAAGGTCATGGTCGTGTGCGAGCGCGCCCATCAGGCCCTGTTCATCCAGAACATGCTCGTGCGCCCCACGGCCGACGAGCTCGAGGTCTTCGGCCGCCCCGACATCCTGGTCTTCGCCGCGCCGTCCTACGTGTGCTCGCGCGACCGTGACGGTGTCGAGCCCGCCGCCGTCATCCTCGACATGAACAAGAAGAAGATCGTCGTCGCCGGCACCGGCTATTGCGGCGAGATCAAGAAGGCCGTCTTCACGATGATGAACTACCTGCTTCCCATCGAGGACGGCGTGCTGCCCATGCACTGCTCCGCCAACGTCGATCCCGCCACCGGCAAGACCTGCATCCTGTTCGGCCTGTCCGGCACCGGCAAGACCACGCTGTCCGCCGACCCCGACCGCCTGCTGATCGGCGACGACGAGCACGGCTGGAGCCCGCGCGGCGTCTTCAACATCGAGGGCGGCTGCTACGCCAAGACCATCGACCTCACGCGTGAGCGCGAGCCGGACATCTTCGACGCCATCCGCTTCGGCAGCGTGTCCGAGAACGTCAAGCTCGACCGCCGCACCCGCGCCGCCATCTACTCCGACAGCTCCATCACCGAGAACGGCCGCGCCGCCTATCCGCTCGAGCACATCGAGCGCGTGGTCGAGTCCGGCACCGGCGAGATCCCGAGCGTCGTGCTGTTCCTGACCGCCGACGCCTACGGTGTGCTGCCCCCGATCTCCAAGCTCTCCCGCGAGCAGGCGATGTTCCACTTCCTCACCGGCTACACCGCCAAGGTCGCCGGCACCGAGCTGGGCGTCAAGGAGCCGCAGCCCACGTTCTCCGCGCTGTTCGGCGAGCCGTTCATGCCGCTCGACCACATGACCTACGCCTACCTGCTGGGAGAGAAGATCGCGCAGAACAACACGCGCGTCTATCTGGTCAACACCGGCTGGACCGGCGGTCCCTACGGCGTGGGTCACCGCATCGCGCTGTTCCACACCCGCGCGCTCGTCAAGGCCGCCCAGACCGGTGAGCTCGACGTGGCCGGCTATCGTCACGACGACGTGTTCGACGTCGACGTGCCGCTGGCGTGCCCCGGCGTCCCGACCGACCTGCTCACCCCGCGCTCCACGTGGGCCGATGGCGAGGAGTACGATCGCTGCGCCGCCGACCTGGCACAGAAGTTCCGCGACAACTTCAACAAGCGCTATCCGGGCGTGCAGTTGGAGGACCTCGCCAAGGCTCGCCGTTAGGTTGAGCGACCGCCCTATCCGATGGTAGGATAGGGTACCGATAGATAGAGTCCGCGTCTCCGGATGCGGACGACGCGCAAGCGCCCACGCGCCGGCACCGTAGGACTTGGAAGGTGGCCGGCAGTGGGCGCTTTCGCATAAGGAGGCACCGACATGAAGAAGTTCGTGACCGAGGATTCGTTTTGGGAGCTGTTCCCCGATGCCGCGATCGGCGTCGTCGTCGCGCGCGGCATGAAGACCGCCGACGAGGTGTCCGACGAGGACAAGGCCGAGATCGAGCGCCTGCTCGTCCGCGCCAACATGATGGCCGAGCGTCATCTGACGAGCGACACGATCTCCGAGAACGCGCCGGTGAAGGCGTGGCGCGAGGCGTATCGCAGGTTCAAGACGAAGAAGGGTGCGCGCTGCTCGATCGAGAACCTGCTCAAGCGCGTGCTCAAGGGCAAGCCGGTGGGCACCATCACGCCCGCGGTGGACATCTACAACACCATCTCGCTCACGTACGCGCTGCCGGTCGGCGGCGAGGACATCGACACCTTCCAGGGCGACCTGCGCCT
The DNA here is from genome assembly GCF_021531055.1 of Collinsella tanakaei. Taxonomy (GTDB): domain Bacteria; phylum Actinomycetota; class Coriobacteriia; order Coriobacteriales; family Coriobacteriaceae; genus Collinsella; species Collinsella tanakaei_B. The sequence goes on along the minus strand of NZ_JADYTL010000006.1, from coordinate 54,579 downwards.
GACCGTCACGGAGGGCGGCGACGCCTTCCTGCCGCTCGGTTCCGACGAGAGCGAGGATTCGACGCTTCCCGGCGAGCTGTGCTACCTGGACGATGCGGGCGCGGTGTGCCGATGCTGGAACTGGCGCGACGGCGTGCGCACGGCGCTTCGCGATGACTCGCGCAACGCGTTTCTGATCATCGAGTGCGTGGAGCCGGAGCGGATCGAGCAGTGCGTCGAGGCCATCGATGAGCTGGCGGAGCTCGTGGAGCGCTATCTTGGTGCCACGATCGAGGCCAAGCAGCTGTTGTGCGGACCGGTGCGCGAGGTCGTGATCGAACCGTAATATCCCTCCACCTGCGCTCGCAACGTCGTGCGGATGATGGATGTGTTGCATGGATGGCGGCCCCGTCGGTTGACATGCCGCGGGGCTGCGGCATACTGATAATTGTTAACCTATCAACATCGGCACGTGCGGGGAGGCGATATGGAGGCGTCGCGTTTCGAGGATTTCGTCGGGCTCATCACGCTCATCTCGAAGGAGATCCAGCGCATCAAGGCGGTGGAGGCGGCGAAGCTCGGCCTCAAGGGTTCCGATATCATGTGCCTGTACTACTTGGGTCAGCATGACGAGGGTCTGACCGGCTCCGAACTCGCCCGCGAGGCCGATGTGACGCGAGCGGCGGTATCACGTACGATCGCCCACCTCGAGGAGGAGGGGTTCGTCGAGGTCGACGAGGAGCAGGGGACCGGGTCGCGCTATCGGGCTCCGGTGCGCCTTACCGAGCGGGGCCGCAGCGTGACCGCCGAGGCCAACGAGATCATCCGCGCGGTCGTCAATGACATCGGCGAGGAGCTGGGCGATATCCAGCGCGTCCAGATGTACCGCTCGCTCAACCTCATCTACGACAAGCTCAAGGACATCTCGCGCGACTGATGCCGTTCGCGTGGGCGCCCTTCACCCGTATCGTTTTTTGCTAGTCTCGTTGCAAAATCCCATCCGCATATGAGGTGATCGGCATGGCGAAGACGCACGGTTCCAAGCGGACGGTCGGTATGGTTCTTGCCGCGGTCGCGCTCGTGGCAGTCGCTGCGGTTTTCGCGGTCAGGGCATATGGGCGCCACCTTGCCATCGAGTCGGGATTCCCTGATTTCTCCCAGGTTGTGCGCGCGGACGTGTATCTGTACGACGAGGAGTATCAAGAGTATATCCAGCAGCTGACCGGCGACGACTTCGATACCGTGGTCGATGCCGCGATGGGTCTCGAGCCCCAGGGAGCCCGGATGTCGATCGACGAGGTGCCCGATTTTACCGGTGGCTTCCCCAAGATGTTCCGTTTGACGCTGCGCGATGGTAAACGGGTCGATATCAACGTGGTACGGCTCGGCTTGTTCGAGAATTACGTCCTCATCGACGGCACGTATGCTTGGAAGGCGTCGGATCGGGCGCTGCGCGAGCTCGACGAGACGTACAAGCGGCTGATCCAGCCGTTGTTCGACGACGCCGCTTAGGGTGGGAAACAGGCGCGCCGCGGGAAGGAGCGCTTCTGGCGGCGCGCGTTTTTCATCTACTTCGCGTGCGCTTCGGCTTGGCACGCGGGGCAGAGTCCCTCGAAGATCGTGCTATGCGACGCGATGGCGTAACCCGTCGCCTGCGCGACCGATGCGTCCGCCTCGGCGTCGTAGGGCACCGTCGCGTCGATGACGGCGCCGCACTCGGTGCAGACCACGTGGCAGTGCGCGTCGAGACGAAGGTCGAACCGGTCGCCGCCGGGCGCCTTGACGCAGGTGATGGCATGCGTTTGCTCGAGCAGGCGCAGGTTACGGTAGACCGTGGCGCGGCTGATCTTGTCGTCGCGGGAGCGCACGTCGAGGTAGATCTCCTCGGCGGTCGGATGGTCGCAACGGTTGCGGACCGCGTCGAGGACGAGGGTTCGCTGTTTGGTGTTCCTGCGCTGAACCGGCATGACGCGCCTCCCTTATCGTGAACGGTTACTAACAGCATTTCACCAAAAGCGCATCGGGGAATCAAGCGCGCGGAATCCGTCTCCATAAAGGCCACGGGGGGGCGAGCGCGATGTCAGTGTCCGGCGGGTACCGCGTCAGTCCGCGTCACCCTCGCGAAAGCCCTCGTCGGGGTAGAGCGGGCCGTTGTCGGCGGCCGAGGTGGCGAGCTGGTCGCAGCGCTCGTTGAACGTGTTGCCGGCATGGCCCTTGACCCAGACGAAGGTGACGTCGTGGGCCTGTTTTGCTTCGAGCAGGCGTTTCCAGAGGTCCGGGTTCTTGACCGGCTTTTTGCCCGCCGTCTTCCACCCGCGTTTGATCCACCCCTCGATCCAATGCTTGTTGAACGCGTTGACCACGTATTGGGAATCGGAGTGCAGCTCGACGGTGCAGGGCCGGTTGAGGACCTCGAGCGCGGCGATGACCGCCATGAGCTCCATGCGGTTGTTGGTGGTGCGCTCGTAGCCGCGCGAGAGCTCGAGGACGTGCTCCTTCCCCGAGGGCGCGGTGTAGCGCAGCACGGCGCCGTATCCGCCCGGGCCGGGGTTGCCGCGCGCGGAGCCATCGGTGTAGATGGTGACGTTCAAATCGCAGGTCCTTTCGAGCGTGCCGTGTAGTGCGCGCCCTATTATATGATGACGCCGGGTTCGTAGCGCGCGTCGAAGCTCTCCTCGTCGTCGCGGGGTTCGAGTTCGTGCTCCTCGTCGAGCCAGATGCGGTTGCCGTAGCGGCGGTAATACGCGTGCAGCTTATCGAGATGGCCGATGAGCTGTGCCGGCGTGCCCTGGATCTCCATCTCCACCGACCCGTCGGAGCGGTTCATGACCCAGCCGGTGAGATGCTCCTCGCGTGCGAATCCGCGATTGGTCCAGCGAAAGCCCACGCCTTGGACCATGCCGGTAAAGCGCATGTGGAGGCGGATCGGTGCCGCCCCGCGCCCGTCGGACAGCATGGTCTGCAGCCGCTTGATAAGCGATTCCTCAAGCGGGCTGCGCATCGTCGGCTCGCCGTCGTGCGGCGTCGATGCCCTGAATCGGTCGAACAATCCCATACGCCCGTGCTCCTCCCGTGTTCGCCTTGAAGGTTGTATACCCGATTGTGGGGCGCCGGGTTCGAGCTTTCGGGCATAATGCTTGCATACGAGATCGAACGTTGGGGGAATGCGTCGTGGAGTTCTTGGTGTATCTGGCGATCCTGCTGGTCATCGCTGCGGTTATCTCGATTGCGCTGTCGTTTGTGGGCACCGTGCTCGTCGGTGCGCTCAGGCTGCTGCCGGTGGTGTTCGTCGCGTTGGCGATCGCCGTGTTCGTCCGTTGGTATCGCGAGCGCCACTGAGCGGTGCGCGGCGCAGCGGGCGGGGCACTTCGCCCGCCATGTCTCGGATGTCCTCGCGTGGCGGCTCCGTCCGTCTCCGTCCTTGTCCACCCCGCCTTATGGAATGTGCGTGGTGGGTCGGTACACGAGGTCCGATCGGTTAGACATATGTAACAATTTCGGTAGCAATTAGAACCGAGAAGGGGAGACCATGGGCAAGCCGGTCGTCAAGTTCTGCAAGAAGTGCTCGGGTATCAAATCCAAGGATCTCAAGGGCATCCTTCCCAAAGACGCTTGGAAGGAAGGCTGCGTCCACGCCTGCGTCAAGAAGTCGGACAAGGCTGAGCGGGTGTTCGCGCGCATCGACGGCAGGCTCGTGGTCGCCTCGTCCAAAAAGGACCTGATCGCCAAGATCAAGGATGCCGTGGCGTAGTGCCCGGCGTGCCGGTGCGCCCGTGCCCGTGCGCCCGTGCGCGGTAACGCTACAATGGGGTTCGGTGTCCCCGTGTGTCCAGGAGCTTCCATGCAGTACCGTATAGACCCGAAATCAGGCAACCGCATCTCGGCGCTCGGTCTGGGCTGCATGCGCATCCCCGGGTTCGCGATCGGCAAACCCGACCCACGCACCACGCGGGACATCATCGAGCGGGCGATCGAGCGGGGCATCAACTATCTGGACACCGCCTATCTGTATCCGGGCAACGAGGTCGCGGTCGGCACCGCGCTTGCGCGTGACGGCTTGCGCGATCGGGTTTTCGTGGCGACCAAACTGCCCCATGCGTCCTGCAAGCGCACCGAGGACTTCGATCGCTTCTTCTCCGAGCAGCTGCGTCGGCTGCGCACGGACCATATCGACTACTACCTGCTGCACAACATCACGAGCCCGGCGCAATGGGAGCGTGTGCGCGAGCTGGGGATCGAGGACTGGATCGCGCGCAAGAAGGCATGCGGTGCGATCCGGAGCATCGGCTTTTCGTTCCACGGCAGCACGGACGACTTTCCCGTGCTGCTCGACGCCTACGATTGGGATTTCTGCCAGATCCAGTACAACTACGCCAACGAGCGCTACCAGGCGGGTACGGTCGGTCTGCATGCGGCCGCGGCGCGCGGCATGGCGGTGTTCGTCATGGAGCCGTTGCTGGGTGGCCGTCTTGCCGACAAGCTGCCGGCGCCTGCGGCGCGCCTGCTCGCGCAGGCGGGGGAGGGTGGGCTGCAGACGCCCGCCGATTGGGGCTTGAGCTGGGTGTGGAACCATCCCGAGGTGACCATGCTGCTGTCCGGCATGACCTCGCCCGCGATGGTCGACGCGAACGCGGCGGTTGCCGAGCGCGCCCTTCCGGACACGATGACCGAGGCGCAGCTCGCGACGATCGGTCGTGTGGTCGAGCTGTTCGAGCGGGCGAATCGCGTGCCGTGCACGGGTTGCAACTACTGCATGCCCTGTCCGCACGGCATCAACATCCCCGGGTGCTTCGCGGCGTACAACGCGAGTTTCGCCCATGGGTGGTTCGCCGGCATGCAGCAGTACTTCACGGCGAGCGCGGTGCGAACGTCATCGCCGCGCTTGGCGAGCAACTGCGTGTCGTGCGGGGCCTGCGCTCGCCATTGCCCGCAGCATATCGACATCCCGGCGCGCATGGCCGATGTCCGCCGTAGGTTCCAGCCCGGTCCCGTCAACACCGTGCTCAAACTGATCCGTCCTCGCTAGATGGGATGCGGTGCGTGACGGATGGGATCCGCCGTGCGTGGGACATTCCTTTCCATTCCTGTAAGGCGGGATCTCCGTCGGGTATCATGAAGCACATGTCAAATGCTCGATCCGCACCCGAACGGTTCGGATCTCATGTGGATAGGAGCCACCATGTCGGGTGACCGCGACGATCTGTTCAGGATGCTTCGAATGATGGGCGTGCCGGTGCCCGATCCCGACGAGGGGGAGCGTGATGCCATTCCGGTCGACGCCGTGGTCGGAGATGCGGATGGCGATGCCGGTGAAGCGGGGGCATCGCGTGCTTCCGGTCGTGGTGCGTCGGGCAAGCACGCCTCGCGTGCCCCACGGTCCGGCAACGATCTAATCGATCGGATCGTTCGATGGAGCCGTCGTGCGCTCATTATCGCCGCCGTCGTGCTCCTGCTGGCGCTCGCGGCATGCTACTGGTGGTTCCATCCGGCGCTCAATCTGCACAGCCCCCAGGTTTGGAGCTGGCTCATCATGATCGCCGCCATCGTGGCCTGCGCGCTGTGGATCGCTTCGTTGCGCTTCGCCCATCGCGCCCGGCTTTTCAAACGTCTGACCCTGCTTCCCGCCGCCGTCATCGTCGCCTTCATCGTGGGCGTTGTGGCGGGCATGCCGATCATTCCGGGCAACGCCGAGCGCTACGCCACGGTGCTCACCACGACCGACGGCGTGTTCGCGGAGGATATCGAGGAGGTCGATTACTCCGAGGTGCCCGTCATCGATCGCGCTTCGGCGATCCTGCTCGGCGACCGCGCGATGGGGTCCATCCCCGAATACGTGAGCCAGTTCGAGATTTCGGATGCCTACAGCCAGATCAACTACCATGGGCGACCCGTCCGTGTGAGCCCGCTCACCTATGCCGATCTGTTCAAGTGGTTCTCCAATCGCGATGCCGGTATCCCTGCGTACGTGCTGGTCGACATGGTCACGCAGGAAGCCGAGGTCGTTCGACTCGATCAGCCCATCAAGTACAGCGAATCGGAGCCGCTGGCGCGCAATATCGACCGTTATGTGCAGCTGACGTATCCGACGTACATGTTCGATCAGAAGTCCTTCGAGCTCGATGAGGACGGCACGCCCTGGTGGGTATTTCCGGTGCAGCGGCGTACGATCGGCCTGTTCGAGGGCACGACGATCCAGCGCGTCGTGCTCGTGAACGCCTGCACCGGCGAGACGCTCGACTATGCGGTCGAGGATGTGCCCACGTGGGTCGACCGTGCCTATCCGAGCGATCTGATCATCGAGCAGTACAACTGGAGCGGTGCCTATGCGAACGGCTGGCTCAATTCATGGCTGGGGCAACGTGATGTGGTGCGTACGACCAAGGGAACCGATGGCGAGCTCGGATACAACTATCTCGCCCAAGGTGAGGATATCTATCTGTATTCCGGTGTCTCCAGCGTGACGGCCGACAGCTCGAGTATCGGGTTCATCCTCGTGAATCAGCGTACGGGTGAGTCGCACTTCTATCCCGTGGCAGGTGCTACGGAGGATTCGGCGATGGCGAGCGCGGAGGGCGAGCTGCAGAACCTTCGCTATCAGGCGACCTTCCCGTTGCTGCTTAACGTCGCCGGTCAACCGACCTACTTCATGTCCATGAAGGACGATGCCGGCCTCGTCAAGATGTTCGCCATGATCAACGTCGAGCATTATCAGAACGTGGCTACCGGTTCGACGGTCGCGGGGTGCCAGGACAGCTATCTTGCCATGCTGGCGGCCGACGGGACGCTGTCTGACGAGGAGGCGGTCGCATCTGGTGCGCAGCGACAGGTCTCGGGCAAGATCGCGACGATCGCGCAGGCGGTGGTCGAGGGGGATTCCCACTTTTACGTGACGCTCGAGGATTCCGCTGCCATTTACGATTTCGCCTTGCCCGATCTGCTCGGCATCGTACGCTATCGCGTGGGCGATGAGATCGCCTTCAGCTATATGGAGGGGGAGACACCCGATGGCGGGGAGGAGACGCCCGAAACCGGTGCTTCCGAGACGGTCTTCACCGTCATGTCGCTGGAATAGGGCGTGCCATGCGCTTGTCGACCGGGGCTCATCGGCAGGAATCCGCGATGCCCCGGCCGGTTCCGTCAGCGGATCGCCTCGAGCGTGACGGCGGTGCCGCTGGCGGTCACCATGAGCATGCCGCCCTGGCCGAGGACCTCGTAGTCCATGTCGACGCCCACCACGGCGTGCGCGCCCAGCTCGGATGCCCGCTGCTCGAGCTCGGCGAGGGCCTCGCGGCGCGCCTCGATAAGCTCATCCTCATATCCCTTGCTGCGCCCACCGACGAAGTTGCGCAGGCTGGCGCCGATATCCTTGATGAAGTCGATACCGGTGATGACCTCGCCGAAGACGATGCCATAGTACCCGCTGATGCGATAGCCGTCGACGGACGGTGTGGTCGTGATGATCATGTGCGGCTCCGTTCGGTCGTAATGCGTACCTATAAGACGGCATACCTGCCGCCTTGCCCTCATGGTACCCGGCACCGCGCATCCCCTACGCGCTCCACGCAACGTCTACGCCGTACGCTCCATGCGGGCGCGCAGGATGAGGACGGCGCCCAGGTCGGGTTCGTGCGCAGGGGCGACCAGGCGGCACGTTGCGGGAAGCGCCGCACGCAGCGGCTCGAGGATCAGCTCGCCGGCGTTGAACGTCCCGCCGATAAGCGCGACGGGGATGGTGCCGACGGTGCCGCCCGCATCGTCGAAGATTCCCTCGACGATGGCGCGGGCCATATCCGCCTCCTCGCGTGCTGCGGCGGCCATGATCGCGTGTGCACTCGCGTCTCCCGCACCGGCGGCGTCGGTCACCAAGCGGCTGAGTGCGGCGATACGCGTGCGGTCAGCGATGGCGCGCCGTGCGAACGGGATGATATCGAAGTCGTCGTGCAGGTCGAGTTCGCGGCGGACGAGCTCGTAGAGCGGGCCGCGCGCATCGCGGCCGTCGGCTTGGCGCGTAAAGGCGCGCAACAGCTCCTTGCCCATCCAGCCTCCGCTGCCCTCGTCGCCGATCTCGTAGTCCCAACCGCCGCAGCGCATGGTCCGTCCGCGGCAGACGCCGTAGGCGATCGATCCGGTGCCGGCGATCAGCGCGATGCCGTCTGCCATATCGAGCCCCGCCGCCCATGCCGCCTCGACATCGTTGACCAGCGCATAGGGGTTTTGTCCGGCAAGCGCGGCCACGATGTCGCGGATCGCGGCGTCGGCGCGGGCGTCCTCGCCGTAGCCGCACAGTGACAAGCCGATTCCGAACGCATCGTCCAGATGCCCGCTTGTCTGCGCCCACGCGATGCCGTCGCGCAGGACGCGCTCCATGCCGTCCAGCCCGACCTGTGCGTAGTGGCAGGTCGTCAGCACGGTCCGATCGAGTCGATCGAGGTTCTCATCGTAGACGGAGCAGGCGGTCTTGGTGCCGCCCCCGTCGATGCCGAGCCAGCGCATAGGGTTCCTTTCGCAAGGGGTGTGGCCCGTCGGCTGTGCGACGGGGCGGACGATATGGAGGGGCGCTGTTACGAAAGCGCGAGCCACAGGGCCACGATCACGGCGATCACCACGATGACAGCGGCGATGACGGCGATAAGGCGCATGCGCGAGCCGCGCGTCCGCTCGCGGACGTTCGCCTCCGCCTCGGCGAGGGCGTCGACCTGTTCGAGCAGCTCCTCGCGCTCGGCGCGGTCGGCGGCGCAGGCGGCGGCGATGCGCTCGGTGATCTCGGGATGGTCGTGGATGTCGGTCGCGGCGGCGATCTGCTGATCCGCGGCGGTGACCTCCTGCTCGGCTTCGGCTTGCGAGCGCTGCTCTTCCTTCAGGTCCTTTTCCTGCTCGGCGATCTTGCCCTTGATCTGCTTTTGCCGCGTCGCGGCGTCCTTGCGGGCGGCGTCCAGGGCGTCACGCGCGTCCGCGGTGGCATCGCTGATCGCACGGAACGATTCCTTGGCGTCGGCAACGGGCTTTTCGGCCTCGTGGACCGCTGCCTGGGAAGCGGCGAGCGTCGCCTGGGCGTCTGCCGTGACACGGGGGAGCTCGTCCTTCGCGCGGCGCAGTGCCTCGGTGGCGTCGGAGATATCGGCCGCCAGCTCGGTGTCGCGTACGCTGTAGGCGGCGGAGTTCGCCGAGGGGTTGCGCTGGATCTCGGCGTACTCGCTGCGAAGCTTCTCCAACCGTTCCTCGGCGGTATCGACGGCGCGCTTCGCCTCCTCGACGCGCTCGACCGTCGTCTCCCTTGCCTTCTCGAGCGCTCGCTGGGAATCCGCGAGACGGCGCTTCATGCGGTTCGCAGCGTCGCGCGCGCTCTCCTCCTTGCTCTCGGCGGACTCAAGGGCGGCCTTGAGCTGCTTTTCGGTCTCGGCGTCCTGCTCTTTCATCTCGTTGAGCTGCGCCTTCATGGCGTCGATACGCTCCTGGATGGTCTTTTGGAGCGCCTGCGACGCCTTGATGGCGCTCAGTGCGCTGTTCTTGCGCGTGGTCTGCTCGGCGATGATCTCCTCGAAGCGGCCCGTCACATCCTGGCGGTGCAGCAGCTCCTCGGTTTGCTCCTTGATGCGGCGATCGAGCTCGTCGAGCATTTCGCGCGCCTCGCTGTGGGCGCGTTTGGCGGCGCTCATCTCGCGCACGGCGCCCACGCCCTGCGTGATGAAGGTGCCTACGTTGCCCGCCGCCTCGGCGGTGGCATGGGCGATGCGCTTGCCCGCCGCCTTGAGCTCGTCTACGCGTGCGGGCTCCTGGGTCGCATGTTGGCGCTCCGCGAGCGGGGAAAGCGGGGGCTGCACCTCGGTGGACGCGATGGGCTCCGCATTCGCACCGCCGTCGATGACCTCGAAGCCCTCCGGAAGCGGCGCGGGGTCGTCTCCCACCTGCTCGTATTCGTCGCGCGTGAGGAAACCCGGCATGGTTCCGTACGCCTCATCGTCTTCGGTGACGGCGGCGGCCGGTTCGTCCTCGGTCGAGGCGTCGGCGACCGGCTCGTCCTCGACGGCGGTTTCGATGACGTCCTCGACGGCGTCCGCAGGCTCGTCGGGTGCGGGAGCGTTTTCGTCGACGCCGTCGTCACCCTCCTGCGTCGTGGCCATGCCCGTCTCTTCGACCTCGGCCGCGGCGTCCTGCGGGCTTACAACGGCCTCATCCTCATGCTTCTTATCGATATAGGTTTCGTCGCTCATGGCGGCTCCTGTCTCATGTGTCGATCCATCGTCAATGATATACCCTCGCGCGGACGCCGGCGCTTGCCGCGGGCCCGTTTTTCGCCGCGCCGTCCGAGTCGCGCTCGCACCTCGCCCTGTCCTGCTTCTTCGTGCTTTCTGCATTTCTGGCGACCGCTTCTTCGCGCCGCTATACTGGATGCTCGTGAGACCGACGTGAGTGCAAAGGATACGACAGGCAATGGACCAGAAGCTCTTCACCTACGACATCGTCGCCGAGGACCCCAAGACGCATGCCCGTGCGGGCATCCTGCACACGCCGCATGGCGATATCGAGACGCCGATCTTCATGCCGGTGGGTACGAAAGCCAACGTCAAGGGCATTCCCACCGAGACGGTGAAGGAGCTGGGTGCGCAGATCGTGCTCGCCAACACGTATCACTTGGCCATGCGCCCGGGCGCCGATCTCATCGACGAGCTCGGCGGTTTGCACACGTTCATGAACTGGCATGGCCCCATCCTCACCGATTCCGGTGGTTTCCAGGTCTTTTCCCACAACGATGCCGTCAAGCTCACCGACGAGGGCGTCCGCTTCATCGCGACCGACTACGACGGCAGCCATGTGTTCTGGACTCCCGAGGACAACATGGCCATCGCGCAGAAGCTGGGCTCCGACATCTGCATGCAGCTCGATCAGTGCCCGGGCTACCCGGCCACGCGCGCCTACGTGGAGCGCGCCGTCGAGCTCTCGAGTATGTGGGCCGAGCGCTGCTACGCGGCGCACACCCGTCCCGACCAGGCGCTGTTCGGCATCGTGCAGGGCGGCATGCATCTCGACCTGCGCCTGCGCAGCCTGCGTCATCTGGAGGAGTGCGGCGACTTCCCGGGCTACGGCATCGGCGGCTACTCGGTGGGCGAGGACCACGAGACGATGTTCGAGTCGCTGACCCCGCTCGTGTCCGAGCATATGCCGCGCCATAAACCTCGCTACCTCATGGGCGTGGGCAATCCCACGACGCTCGTGCGCGCCGTCGGCATCGGCGTCGATATGTTCGACTGCGTGCTGCCCACGCGCACCGGCCGCATGGGTACGGCGTTTTCCCACGAGGGGCGCCTGAACTTCCGCAACGCGCGTTTCGCCCGCGATGCGGGGCCGATCGACCCGCAGTGCACCTGCCCGGTGTGCACGGGCGGCTACAGTCGTGCGCTCATCCGCCACATGGTCACGCAGAAGGAGATGCTCGGTGGCATCCTGTTGTCCATGCACAACATCTACTTCCTGCTCGACCTTATGCGCCAGGCGCGCACCGCGATCATCGAGGGCCGCTACGCCGAGTTCCAGCGGGCGTGGATGGACAGCCCCGCCGCGAAGGACTACTAAGCACGTTGTCGCGACCGTCGAGCGCCGCCGCTTTTGATGCCACGGGGCTCTTTTCGTGTCCATCGGCATGAGAACGGACAACTTTCGTCCGTATCGAGGACAGGGAGGCGCTAGCGTCAAAAGGCGATCGGATTTTTGCAGATTTTTCCGCGTTGTGTACGGGTGATTTTGGAGCTACCACAAAACGGCACAAACGGACAGATTGTGACCTGCTATTTTCCGATCGCCAAGCTTCAAATGAGTGCCGTTTCGCAGGAGCTCAAAAATCAGCTGTACACAACCGGGAAAAAACTGCAACAAAGGGGCACCGGTCTGCCGCTTGCACGTTTGGGGCAGGTGCCGAGCGCGCGGCTATGCGAATATCGAGCAGGGGAGCTCGTCGTGCTCGATTTTTGTGCGAAACAGCCTGTAATCGGCATCATTCTGATCGGCGTAAGCTTGCGAAAACTCCCAGAGGGCGTCGTCGAAGGTGTCGCCGTCACCCAGATAGGCCGCGATCGCCACGCCGTCGCCGGTGCGTGCATGCGCGTGGGCGAGCGCCCAGGCGCACAGCCTGGCAGTGTTGGCGAGCCCCTCTTCGCCGACGTTCTCCAGATCGATCGAGCCCTTGCCGTTCCACAACTGGCGCACGTAGTAGTCGCGCGTGCCGCCGCCCGGCAGCTCGATACTCGTCCAGCCGAGCAGGATGTCGCTCGTGGTCTGGATGAGCCGCTGGCCCTGCACCACACGTTCGCCGTGGGAAGCGAAGGGCGCCGTGCGGTAGAAGCGCTCGACGACCGAGGTGCCCGCCTCCTTCATCTGCATCACGAGCGGGTCGTTTTCGTTCTTGCCGTGCAGAAGCGCCACCCAGGCGCGTGTCCCCACGCTTCCCACGCCCACGACCTTTCGCGCGGTGTCGTCCAGATGGTAACGATTCACCAGGCAACGCTTATCGTAGGAAAGGTTGTCCACGTACAACGCGTACAGCGCGCCGATGCGTCGTGAAAGCTCGGAAACGGGCGTGCCCTCGAATCCGTCGATCCTGTCGAGCGGCACGAGTGCGGGCGGTTCATACTTGAACCGTATGCTGCCGTCTGTCTCGCGGTACGCGAGTTTGTCCGCCGCGCGCACGCTGTCTTTGGCGCGGGCCTTCTCGAGCGCGCGCCGGAGCGTCTTGCTCTGCTTGCCGCCGAGTTCGCCCTCAAACCCTTCGATCGTCTGCTCGACATCCAAGTGCGCGTGCCAAACGTCCAGCTCGCCCATCTCGGCAAAGCGGGCCATGCTCTTGCGGTACGCTTTGACGCATGCGCGCACCGCGCGCTCCCGTGCGCCCGTTTTGAACCCGCGATCGCGCCCGCAGATCTCCACGCTCACGGAGAGGCGCTTGATATCCCATTCCCACGGTCCCGGTGCGGTCTCGTCGAAATCGTTAATGTCGAACACCAGATGTCGCGTGGGACTCGCGAAGATGCCGAAGTTGGCGATATGCGCATCGCCCACGCATTGGACCTCGATGTCCGTGATCGGCGTTCGCGCGAGGTCGCGCGCCATGATGATGGCGGTGCCGCGGTAGAACGTGAACGGCGAGACCGCCATACGCGCATAGCGCAGACCGATCAGTTCGGGAATGCGCTCGGCCGACTGCTCCTCGAGCAGCGCGATGGCGTCCTCGCGTCCCTCACGTACGGTCCATGCGCCGAGCGCCGACCTCGGGCATGCCGCGCGTGCCGCGCGTCCGCGCTCGCGGCGCGAGAGGTCGTCGCCTCGCGTGCGCCGGTCGGGTGTGACGTCGTGTGACGAATGCTTCGACGTACCGTTGGACATCGTGCTCCTTCCGTAGGTGTCCCTCATTATGGGTAATTCCCCCGCTTCGTGGAAGGTCCTCGTTTTCCATTGCGCGGCTCGCAGCAACCGCCGGCGGCGGTCCTTGCCGATAACGATTCTCGATTTGATACGATGGAGACCAGCGGATTCCCCACGACGAGAGGACGCGTCATGGCAACGTACCGGTGCCCGATGTGCGGTTGGATCTACGATGAGGAGCAGGAGGGCGCTCCGTTCTCCGAGCTCGAGCGCTGTCCGATGTGCGGCGTGCCCGCAGCCGAGTTCTATCCCGTTGCCGAGGACGGCGTGACGCCGGTCGAGCAAGGGGGCGCAGCTTCGAGCGTGGCGGACGGCGCGCCGTCCGAATCGGGGTCGGACGATCTGTCCGTGCCTTCCGAGCTGCGACGCCTCGATCCCTCGATCCGCCATATGGACACCATCCACCGTCTGGCGGAGCACGGCTCGATACCCGATGGCGCCATGGCGACGACGCTGCCGCTGCCCAGTTGGGACGACATCCTCGTGCTCGGCGCCCAGCTCGACCCGATGCCGCTCGCCTCCGACGCCGACGTGGACATTTCCTGCACGATCGGTCCGCGGGCTGCGCGGCCGCTTGTGTTGAAGGGCCCCGCTTTCGTGTCGCATATGTCGCTCGGCGCCCTGTCCCGTGAGGCCAAGGTCGCCCTGGCACGCGGCGCCGCAGCGGCGGGGACCGCGACATGCTCGGGGGAGGGCGGCGTCCTTCCCGAGGAGCTCGCGGAGGCGGGGAGCCGCTACATCTTCGAATTCGCGCCGCTGCGCTATTCGGTGACCGATGCGAACCTGCGCGCCGCGGGGGCGGTCGAGATCAAGATCGGGCAGGGCACCAAGCCCGGCATGGGCGGGCATCTTCCCGGCGAGAAGGTCACCGAGGAGATCGCGCGCATCCGTGGGCGGAAGGCGGGGGAGGACATCATCTCGCCGTCGACCATTCCCGGCATCGAGTGCGTAAGCGATCTTGCCGAGCTCATCGACGAGCTGCGCAAGCGCAGCGCCGGGGCGCCGATCGGTGTCAAACTCGCTGCCGGCCATGTCGAACGCGATGTGGCGGCGGCGCTCACCGCTGGGGCCGACTTCATCACCATCGATGGCCGCGGGGGAGCGACGGGCGCCTCACCGGTCATGCTGCGCGACGCCTCGTCGGTGCCGACGATCTACGCGCTCGCCCGTGCCCGTCGCTGCATGGATGCCATGGGTTCCGATGCCAGCCTGATCGTCACCGGCGGCCTGCGCGTGGCATCCGATATCGTCAAGGCCCTCGCCATGGGCGCCGACGCCGTGGCGCTCGCCAGCGCCTCGCTCATGGCGCTCGGCTGTCAGCAGTATCGTATCTGCGGAAGCGGCTTGTGTCCCATGGGTATCGCCACGCAGGATCCCGAGCTGCGGGCTCGGCTCGATGTCGAGCGCGGCGCGCGGCGCGTGGGGAACTTCTACCGTGCGACCTTCGACGACCTGCGCATGTTCTGCCGCGTGACGGGCCATCGCCGCATCGCCGATCTGAGCTTGGATGACCTTGTCACCTGCGATGCCGACATGGCGGAGCGCTGCGGCATCCCCCGTGCGTAGCCGATTCGCATCGCAGCCTTACAGGCTCCGTACCGCGGGCTTGTCTGAACCATACGGTTGCGGGGGAATAATGGTCACGATGCCGGGCTTCGCCGGCAGGATATCGAAACGCTCAACGAGGAGATTTCCATGACCCAACAGCCCTTCGACGCGGAGGCGCCCGACACCAACCATATCGACGAGGCGGATGAGCACGTCAAGCGCACCTACGAGTCCACCTATCATAAGGGCCCCGTCATCCTGCGCGGATCGCTTATTCCCGAGCAGACGACGACCGAGAACCTGCTGGCCAGTGAGGATTCGACCGACTGGCTCCATATGGATCCATGGCGCGTCATGCGCATCCAGGCGGAGTTCGTCGATGGATTCGGCGCCTTGGCCGAGTTGGGCCCCGCGGTGTCGATCTTCGGTTCGGCGCGCACGGACCGCACGGACCCTATGTACAAGGCCGCGCGGCGCGCCGGCAAGCTGATCGCCAAACAGGGCGTCGCGGTTATCACCGGCGGTGGGCCCGGCATCATGGAAGCCGCGAACCGCGGTGCCGCGGTGGGTGGCGGCACGTCGGTCGGTCTCGGTATCGAGCTGCCGCATGAGCAGGGCATCAATCCGTGGGTCAACCTCGGCATGACGTTTCGGTATTTCTTCGTGCGCAAGACGATGTTCGTCAAGTATTCTTCGGGCGCTATCGTCTTCCCGGGAGGTTTCGGCACGCTCGATGAGCTGTTCGAGCTCCTCACGCTCGTGCAGACGCACAAGGTCAAGCGTATGCCCGTGGCGCTCATGGGTGCCGACTACTGGCAGGGACTGTTCGACTGGGTCGGCGGGACGGTTCTCGAGTCGGGCAACATCTCCAAGCTCGATCCGGAACTCGTGCATATCACCGATGACGTCGAGGAAGCCGTTTCCATCGCGCTGTCGGGCATCGCACGGGGGTGACACGCGTTTTCTCCGCCAGCGTGAGAGGGGGAGTCCCATATCGAACAAGGCCGGCAAGTTCACGCCGGTTCCAGCCGTCATGCGTCGTCGATCCGGGGTTGACGGGTCATCCGCCGCTTACAGAGCGCGTCACTGAGGGCGCGGACGCTTCGTTTGGGACAATTTGTTCAGATATGAAGGTTTCGGCTGGCAACGAGATATCGTTTGATATTGTCTTTCGCACAGACGGCCCTTTCGCCAGGTTGCAAGACGGCCAAATCGGCCGTCTTGTTCCTCATTTTTCGCGCTTTCAACTTGATTGACCGGCTCAGCGCCTCGGGAAACCTTCATATCTGAACAAATTGCCCAGCCCCGTCTCTCGTTGCTAGCAAATGGGGCCCATTGCGTTCGGCGCAGCACGGGGCCCTGCGGGCTCGATTCCCCGGCGCGCAAACGAAAAAGAGCTCCTACCTGCGTAGAAGCTCTTTCGAAGTCATTGGTGGAGACGAAGGGAAGTCGGCCGCCGCTTCGCGGCGACCTCCCGCTGCGGAGGCCTCGCGGCCTCCTTGCGACCCGTGCTGGCGAACGCTCGCGCGTTCGGCGCAGCGCGGGGCCCTGCGGGCTCGATTCCCCGGCGCGCAAACGAAAAAGAGCTCCTACCTGCGTAGAAGCTCTTTCGAAGTCCTTGGTGGAGACGAAGGGAATCGAACCCTCGGCCTCTGCCATGCGACGGCAGCGCTCTCCCAGCTGAGCTACGTCCCCAAGACGAGAGATTATGATAGCAGGCTTGCGCCGACTGTCAACGGGAAAATGGACAAAAAGAGGCCTCCCCACACTTCACGATAATGAACCCACCTCTACAAGGTGGGTGCCCTCATCGCTCCCTCCAGCGTCCTTAACAACGAAGGATACCTGTACTAGAAACGACTGTGTGGGCTCCCAAGAAAAAATCGACGGTTCACCCAGTTGCTCCGTGTGGGGAGGAACATCTTTATCATAGAGCACGCCGTTCGCAATACCAGTCTTGACTTGTATCGGAGTGTGGTGGAAGATGGAAGCACACGCCTGAACTTCGTCAGCATAAGCGCCTCACCGGCGCTTTTTTCATATGAAAGGCTCATGGCCATGGTCGTTTTGCCCGCCGTGCCGACAGATTTCCCCGCTGTCGTCTCCTTCTATCGCAGCGTCGTCGAGGCGATGCACGGCACACCCTATGACGCATATTGGGATATGGAGTTCCATCCGACCGAGGCTGCGCTGCGCGACGCGATCGACGCGGGCAATCTGTTCGCCGCGTTCGATTCGTCGGACCGTGCGCGCGTCTTGGGCGCGTTCGTGCTCGATGATCGGCAAGGTGAGGGATATGACCAGGCTTCCTGGCATGTCGCCATCCCCGACGGCAGGGTCGCCGTCGTGCACCTGCTGGCCGTGTCTTTGCAGACGCGTGGCGCAGGGGTCGGTGACGCGCTGGTCGAGCATGCGAAATCGGTCGCCCGCGCGCGCGGTGCCGCCTCGCTGCGACTCGATGTTTTGGCGAGTAACGAGCCAGCGGTCGCGCTGTACCTTCGTGCGGGCTTGGTGGATCTGGGCGTCTACCCACTCGTGTATGGCGGGGATCTTGCGGTTGCTGCGCACTTGATGGAGTTCGACCTGCTGCATGCCGTCGATCGTCCATCGTCCGCACCCGCGCCGGCGACCGAGGTGGTGTCGGATGCCGAGGCGCCCTGCCAGCGCAACCTGCTGCGGGGAGAATCGCTTGCCGCCTGCGAGCTTTGCCCCCGGCGGTGCGGCGCGGCTCGTCTGCAGGGTGAGCGCGGTGCGTGCGGTGCCGCCGCATCGCTCAAGCTCGCTCGCGCGGCGCTTCACCTGTGGGAAGAGCCGCCCATCTCGGGCAAGGCCGGTTCGGGGACGATCTTTTTCAGCGGATGCCCCCTCAAGTGCGTCTACTGTCAAAATCACGAGATCTCGACCGGGAACTTCGGCATCGAGGTTCCTCCCGCGCGCCTCGTGGAGATCATGCTCGAGCTGCAGGGGCAGGGCGCTTTGAACATCAACCTCGTGACGGCGACGCACTATGCGTACCTGCTGCCGCATGCGGTCGGCGAGGCGCGAGCGCGCGGACTCACCATCCCGATCGTGTACAACACGAGTGGCTACGAGCGCGTGGAGGCTGTGCGCGAACTCGACGGCATCGTGGACATCTGGCTCACGGACTTCAAGTACGCCGATGCGACCCTCGCGAGAACGCTGTCGCACGTGCCGGACTACCCCGAGTTCGCAGCGTCCGCGTTGGCGCAGATGGTAAGGCAGATCGATGCGCGCGGCGGCATCGTGTTCGACGACGAGGGCATCATGCGCCAGGGGCTGATCGTGCGGCACCTGGTGCTGCCGGGACATGCGGGCGATTCCTGTCGGGTGCTCGACGCCATCTGGGAGATCGCCGGCGACGTGCCCATCTCGGTCATGAACCAGTACACCCCCAACGCGGCGATGCGCACGGCCGGCGGACGGCTTGCCGGCCCGGTGAGCGACGAGGAGTACGAGCGGGTGCTCGATCATGCGGACGCTCTCGGGTTCACCACGATGTACTGGCAGGAGGGCGGCGCGGTCGACGAGAGCTTCACGCCGGCATTCGACACCACGGGCGTGCTCGCGGCGGCAGATGGCCCGATCCTCCCGCGCGCTTGAGTCCCCGTCCGGCACCCGGTGCGCTTCGGGCCGTTGCCGGTGCGATTCGGTAAAATATCGCACCCGCGCACCTGCCCATGGTCAAACAGGTATACTGCTGGTCATGCGAAAATCCCATGCGTCGGGCCTGTCCCGGCGCACACGATCGGAGGCATCGATGGCAGACCAGCAGACCGCGCCGCTAACCGACGAGGAGCGCGCTGAGCTCGAGGCCCTGCGTGCCGAGAAAGCCGCCCGCGAACAGGCGGAGCGGGCGCGTCGCGAACGTGCCGAACTCGAGGCCCTGCGCGCCGAGCAGCGCGCCGCCGAGGCGCCCGCTCCCGAGCAGCCTGCCGCGGTTCCCGCTGCGCGCACCCGTCGCACGGATGACCGCCCGCCGGTCGTCGATCCGGACAACCTCACCTTCGGTCAGCGCATGGTCATGACCCCCGATACCACCGACGAGGACGGTATCCCCGCGATGCCGCCCGCCCAGAAGATCATCATCGCCATCGGGTTGCTGTGCGCACTCGGCGGCGGTGTCTGGATCGCGCTCACCAACGCGGGGATTTTGTAGGTTCCATTTCGTAGATCCCACGATCGAAAGGTTGGCGCCAGCGCCCTGAGTCAGCACCGACGCCGCGAGACCAGGTAAGGAGCAACCATGGCTTTGACAGATGTATCGCGCCCGACGGACATCGCCATGCTCACCGATCTGTATGAGCTGACGATGGCCCAGGGGCTGTGGGAAAACGAGAAGCAGGACGAGCAGGCGTGCTTCACGGCGTTCTACCGCGACCATCCCTTCGGCAGCGAGTACGCCGTCATGTGCGGCACCGCCGAGCTCGCCGAGCTCGTCGAGAACATGCGCTTCACCGACGAGGACATCGCGTATCTGGCCGGTTTGTCGGCGCCCGCGGGCGGTAGCCTCTTCAGCCCGGCGTTTTTGGACTACCTACGCAATTTCCGCCCGCACGTGGATATCGACGCGGTGCCGGAGGGCGAGCTCGTGTTCCCACGCGAGCCCATGGTGCGCGTGACCGGATCCATCCTCGCCTGTCAGCTGCTCGAGACCGCGCTGCTCAACATCATCGGGTTCCAGTCGCTCGTGGCGACCAAGACCGCCCGCGTGGTGGCCGCCGCCAAGGGGCGTCCCGTCGCGGAGTTCGGTCTGCGTCGCGCGCAGGGCCCCGACGGCGGCATGGCCGTCGCCCGTGCGAGCTACGTCGCCGGCTGCGCGTCGACCTCCAACGTGCTGGCGGGCCGCAAGTACGGCATTCCCGTCTCGGGCACGCATGCGCACAGCTGGGTCATGTCGTTCGATACCGAGCTCGAGGCGTTCCGTGCGTTCGCGAGCTCGAGCCCCAAGAACTGCACCCTGCTCATCGATACCTACGACGTGCGCGAGGGCGTGGAGAACGCGATCACCGTCGCCAAGGAGATGGAGACGCGCGGCGAGCGCCTCGCGGGCATCCGCATCGATTCGGGCGACCTGGCCAAGCTTTCCACGTACGTGCGCGGCCGCTTCGACGAGGAGGGGCTCGACTACGTCAAGATCGTCGTGTCCAACGACCTCGATGAGTACACGATCCAGTCGCTGCTGAACCAGGGCGCCCCGGTCGACAGCTTCGGCGTGGGCACCAAGCTCGCCACTTGCTACGACCAGCCGGCACTCGGCTGCGTGTACAAGCTCGCGGCGCATCGCGCGTCGGCCGACGAGCCCTGGACGCCGGTCCTCAAGCTCTCCGAGCAGCCCTATAAGCGTACGATCCCCGGCATCCAGCAGGTGCGTCGCTACGTCGACGAGACGGGTTGCCCGGTGTGCGACATGATCTACGACGAGGCGTATCTCGAGGGTGACGGCGACGATCGCGGCACCACGCTCGTCGCTGTGAACGACGCGGCGCTCGTCACGAGCGTGGCGGGCATGTCCTATCGCGAGCTGCTCGTCCCGGTCGTGCGCGACGGCGCCGCCGTGGCGCCGCGCGAGTCGATCGAGGATGCCCGCGCCCGCTGCAAGGCGGCGCTCGATGCGCTCGATCCGGTGTACAAGCGCTTCCTGTACCCGCAGTCCTATATGGTGGGCATGGAGGTCGGCTTGGCGCGCGTGCGCGACGAGCTCGTGCGTGAGCGCATGGCCGAAAGCAGCACCGCGATTCCGTGGCGTCGCATCTAACGCCCCCTCGACATCGCCTGGCCGCGGCTCGCCGCGCCGGCACCCGATACGTTTCCGCACGACGAAAGGCGCACATACCCTATGACCGGCGATCGTAAAACCATGGTCGTGAAGATCGGCTCCTCGACGCTCGTGGGGCCCGACCGCGCGCTGCGTCGCGACTTCATCGCCGATCTCGCCCGGCAGGCGCGTGAGCTTTCCGAGCTCGGCTGGTCGCTCGTGGTGGTGAGCTCGGGTGCCATCGCCGCCGGCGCGCCAGTCCTCGGTTTCGAGGCGCGTCCGACCGACATGCCGAGTCTGCAGGCGTGCGCCTCGGTGGGGCAGTGCGTGCTCTCGGCCGTCTACGACGAGGAGTTCCGCGCCCGCGACCTGCTCACCTCGCTCGTGCTGCTCACGCGCCACGACACGGCGCGCCGCACGTCGTACCTGCACGCGCGCGACACACTCACGCGCCTGGTCGAGCTCGGCGTCGTCCCCATCGTGAACGAGAACGACACGGTGACCGTCGACGAGATCCGCTTCGGCGACAACGACACGCTCGCGGCGCTGGTGAGCTGCCTGGTCTCGGCAGACCTGTGCGTTACGCTCTCCGATATCGACGGGCTCTACACCGCCAACCCCATGGAAGACCCCGCGGCGCGCTTCATCCCGCGCGTCGAGAAGATCGACGCCGCGATCATCGCGTCGGCGGGCGATTCGTCGACCTCGGTGGGTACCGGCGGCATGATCACCAAGATCCGCGCCAGCCGCATTCTCATGACGGCGGGGATCGCGAGCGTGATCTGCTCGGGCGCCGAGGACGACGCGCTCGTCCGCCTCGCGCGTGGCGAGTCGGTGGGCACCCTGTTCGTGCCGCCGACGGGACGGCTGGAGATCGCCCCGCGCAAGTTGTGGATCGCGCTCGGAGATGCGGCGCACGGCACGGTGACGGTCGATGCGGGTGCCGCCGACGCGCTCATCCGCCGCGGGTCGTCGCTTTTGCCCGTGGGCATCACGCGGGTGGAAGGGGAGTTCTCCGCCGGGGATACGCTCGATGTGCACGATCCGGACGGCCTTGCCATCGCGCGCGGCCTCGCGCAGGCGGGATCCGACGAGCTCAAGCTCGCCGCCGGCCGCCATCAGGACGAGATCGCCTCCAACCGTCTGCTGTCCGCGCTGGCCGGAAAACCCGCCATCCATCGCGACGAGCTCATCGTCTTCGCCTGATTCAGGCGGTTATAACGCCGGATCGTCGTTTGGCTCCAAGGTGAGCCCGACAAGTTTGAACCCGGCCCCACCTTGTCGACAAGT
Organism: Collinsella tanakaei; assembly: GCF_021531055.1. Taxonomy (GTDB): domain Bacteria; phylum Actinomycetota; class Coriobacteriia; order Coriobacteriales; family Coriobacteriaceae; genus Collinsella; species Collinsella tanakaei_B. Next base: position 32,573 of record NZ_JADYTL010000006.1, on the reverse strand, counting down.
TTGAACCCGGCCCCATCTTGTCGCCGTTGGTAAGATGGGGCCGGGTTCGTCGTGTCGATGGATCTTAGGTGAGGTGGCCGGCGGCGAGTGCCTCCGCGTACAGATGCCGGAACACCGCGTCGCCGTGCACGCCGTCGTGCTCGAACTCGTTGGTGACCCAGGGATGCGCGTTGCCGATGCGCGAGAGCGTGTCGAGCTGCAGACCGGCGTCGACGTACATGTCGTCGAAGTACACCGCCGCGTGCAGCGGCACCTCGTTGGCGGCCAGGCGGATCGGATCGTAGACCTGGTCGAACTCGATATCCTCCATGAGCATATGGACCGCCGGCCCGAACGGTGCGAGCTCGGGCATCTGCTCGAACATCCACGGGAAGCACGCCTCACCCGTGAACAGGAGCGGACGGGCGTCGCCGTCGAACGCGGGACGGCGCGCCTTCTCGGCATCTGCGGCCCAGCGGATGGGCGCCGTCGTGCCGTCGGCATAGATGAATTCCTGAAGCGTCCAGTACAGGGGGTTCGCGCGCGTGTTCGTGCGGTCGAGCACGCCCATGAGGAAGGCGTCCGTGAGGTCGGAGGGGTCCGGATGCGAGGGGATGCCGCCGTCCGCCTGCTCGAATGCGGTGTCGAACAACCAGTGCATGCGCTCGAAGCTCGGCTTCATGCCAAAGTCGCTGCCGAGCAGCTGCAGGCGCTCCACCGTGAGCGGGCCGCCGTCGGGAAGGACGATACCTCCCGTGGCGAGCGCATCGGCGACGGCGGCGACGCGTGCGACGTCGTCCGGGTAGCGGTCGTAATAGGCGTTGGTCTTGGCCGCCATGCGCGGGAAGGTGTGCGCGTAGACCTCCGCGGCGTTGGCCGGCACGTGCGGGATGCCGCCGCAGGTGAACGCCGCCGTGATGCCAGACGGATAGCTCGACAGGTAGCTCAACGTGATGAATCCGCCGTAGCTTTGGCCGAGCGTGGTCCACGGACGGCCGCCGAACTGCGTGAGACGCAGGTACTCGAGGTCGCGCACGATCGAGGGGGCGAGCAGGCGCTTGAGGAGGTCGGCCTGGGCGCGCACGGGGTCCGCCCCGGCGGCCCGGGCGCGCTCGGCGAGGACGTCCATGGTGCGTCCGCTCACCCGAGAACTGCGGCCCACACCGCGCTGGTCGGGAAGGATCACGCGATAGTGCCGCACCGCCTCGGCGATCCAGCCGTCATCGGTGGGGGAGACCGGGCGCGGGCAGGCGCCGCCCGGACCGCCTTGGAGAAAGACGAGCAGTGGCAGGTCGTCGTTCACGTGCTCGGGCGCGCATATCACGCGGTAGAACAGCTTGATGGATTCCGGTGCGCCGGGGATGGGGTCGGGGAAGGCGCCCGCCCGCATGGTGAGGCCGCAGGCGAGCAGGGCAGGCTCCAACCCGCGCCAATCGAGCGGCACGTCGATCGAGTGGTCCTCGACGTACAGACCGGGGATGAAATAGCTTGCGAGCTTGGCCATGAGGGACTCCTTGGAATCGGTTCGGGATTCGTCACGTCTTGCACAACAGAGTAGCGACAAGATGGTGCCAGGTACAAACTTGTCGGCAAGATGCCGACAAGTTTGTACCTGGCACCATCTTGTCGCAAACTTGTCGGTAATGTCCCGGCAACGTGGGAACGTCGCGCCGGCACGAGCCGCATATTCGGGTAGCATGGTGACAGGGGAGATTCCACGCGAGGAGGTGCCGAATGGCGCAGGATATCAGGGCATATGTTGAGGAGCTGGCGCGTGCCGCCAAGGAGGCGTCGCGACCGCTCGGGTTCGCCTCCGACGAGGCGCGTCAGACGGCGGTCCGCGCCATGGCGGCGGCGCTGCGCGAGAACGCATCCCGGATCTTGGACGCCAACGCGCAGGATATGGCCGCCGCACGCAAGGCGGGTACGACCGAGGGCCTGCTCGATCGTCTGCTGCTCACCGACGAGCGCATCGAGGGGATGGCTGCAGGCCTGGAGAAGCTCGCCGAGCTGCCCGACCCCGTGGGGCGCGTGCTCGAGCACCGCACCATCGATCAGGGGCTCGACCTGCAAAAAGTGAGCGTACCGCTGGGTCTGGTTGCCATGGTGTACGAGGCGCGTCCCAACGTGACCGCCGACGCGGCGGGCATCTGCATCCGTACCGGTAACGCCTGTATCCTGCGCGGCGGTTCGCTTGCCCAGCGCTCCTGCGTGGCCATCGCGCACGCGCTCGCCGACGCGGTGGAGGCCTCCGGTTTCCCGCGCGATGCCGTGACCATCATCGAGACGACCGACCGCGAGGCCACGGGCGCCCTCATGAGCCTGCGCGGCATTGTGGACGTGCTCATTCCCCGTGGAGGCGCCGGTCTCATCCAGCGATGCGTGCGCGAGTCGCTCGTGCCGGTCATCGAGACGGGTACGGGCAACTGCCATATCTATGTGCATGCGAGCGCCGATTTCGCCAAAGCGCGTCGCATCGTGATGAACGCCAAGACGCAGCGCGTGGGCGTGTGCAACGCCTGCGAGTCGCTGCTCGTGGACGCCACGGTCGCCGAGGTCTTCCTGCCCGATATGCTTCGCGAGCTTTCGGATGCGGGCGTGCTCATCCATGGCGACGAGACGGCCTGTGGGGTGTGCCACGAGCTCGGCCTGGTACAGGGCGAGGCCTTCGTGCCCGCGACTGAGGAGGACTGGGGCCGCGAGTACCTCGCCATGGAGATCTCGGTGAAGTGCGTGAGCGGGCTCGACGAGGCGATCGCGCACATCAACCGCTACGGCACCATGCATTCGGAGGCCATCGTGGCCGAGGATCCGCAGGCGTGCGAGCGCTTCCTGCGCGAGGTCGATGCGAGCTCGGTGTACGCCAACGCGAGCACGCGGTTCACCGACGGCGCCGAGTTCGGCCTGGGCGCCGAGATCGGCATCTCCACGCAGAAGCTGCATGCGCGCGGCCCGTTTGCCGCCGAGGCGCTCACCACCTACAAGTACGAGATCCGCGGCACCGGACAGGTTCGTCCGTAGCGCACATCCATATCGCTTTGCCCATGCGGCCTCCCGGCAGCTCGCCGAGAGGTCGCATCTGCATATATCCGAATATGCGATGGAGGGCTATCATGGGGTGGTATCGATATCACATCTGATTCGGGAGGCGGGCACCATGGTCGACGTGACGACGCTCGGCGAGGTTCTGATCGATTTCACCGAGGCGGGGACCTCGGATGGCGGTATGTCCCTGTTCGAGCGAAACCCCGGCGGGGCACCGGCGAACGTGCTGGTGGCGCTCGAGCACCTGGGGCATTCGACGGCGTTTTTGGGCAAGGTCGGCACCGATATGCACGGCGAGTTCCTGCGCGGTGTGCTCGAGGGCGAGGGTATCGACTGCACCGGCCTGATCGCCGATCCGGACGTCTTCACCACGCTCGCCTTCGTGGCGCTTGCTCCCACGGGCGAGCGCACGTTCTCGTTCGCACGCAAACCCGGTGCCGACACGCAGATCGCCCCCGATGATCTGGCCTACGATGTGATCGCGGATTCCAAGGTGTTCCACGTGGGGTCGCTGTCGCTCACCGACGAGCCCGCACGCTCGGCAACGCATGCCGCCCTCTCGTTTGCCCGCGATCATGGCTGCACGCTGTCGTACGATCCCAACTATCGCGCGAATCTCTGGCCGTCCGCGGAGGCGGCCGCAGAGCAGATGCGCAGCATCGTGCCCCTCATGGACCTCATGAAGGTCTCCGACGAGGAATGCGAGCTCATGACCGGGCATGCCGATCCCGCCGAGGCGGCATCGGCGTTGCTCGCGCAGGGTCCGAAGGTCGTCGCGGTGACGCTCGGTGGCTCCGGCGCCCTGGTTGCCTGCGCCGACGGCATACGCGAGGTCCCCGGCTTTCCCGCCGACGTCGTGGACACCACGGGTGCCGGTGATTCGTTCTGGGGAGGCTTTCTGGCGGCGTTCGTCGAGAGCGGACTTGCGCCGGAGTCGGTAACCGTCGAGGATGCCGCCGGGTTCGCCCGCATGGGGAACGCCGTGGCATCGCTGTGCGTGCGCGGTCGTGGCGGCATCCCGTCGATGCCTTCACGCGAGGCGGTCATGGAGCTGCTCGCGTGAATCGCGTGAGAAAACGTCCGACGTGATTTCATGCGTCTCGCATGAAGGTACGCCCTGGTCGGCATCGTCGTCGACCAGGGCGTACCCATGGGAAATCACGTGTGTCGTTTTTTCACGCGTCCTTGCCGAAGGTGTCGCGGTCGGGCGCGAAGCTCTGCATGGCCTCGATCGTGCGGGCGAACAGCTCGTCGAGCTCCCAACCGAGTTTCTCGGCGCCGGAGCGGATCACGTCGCGCGAGACGCCGGCGGCGAAGCGCTTGTCCTTGAACTTCTTCTTGAGCGATTTCACGTTGAAGTCCATGACGCTCTTGGAAGGGCGCATCACCACGGCGGCGCCGATGAGTCCGGTGAGCTCCTCGGTGGCGAACAGGATCTTCTCCATCTGGTGCTCCGGCGCGGGCAGCGAGGTGTTCCAGTCGCTCGTGTGGCTCTGGATGGCGCGGATGAGCTCGGGCGTGCCCCCGGCGGCCTCGATGTCCTTCGCGGCGTAGACGGTATGGTTGTCGGGGTCGTCCGAGTGCTCCTCCCAATCGAGGTCGTGCAGCAGGCCGACGATGCCCCAGAATTCCTCGTTCTCGGGATCGAACTCGCGGGCGAAGTAGCGCATGGTCTGCTCGACGGTCTCGCCGTGCTCGATGTGGAACGGGTCCTTGTTGTGCTCGCAGAGCAGCTCGAACGCCTGCTCGCGCGTCATGCCTGCCGAAAGGTTCGTTGCCATGGGTCCCTCCTGTCGTCGCGTCGCGCCGCCGCGCGTCCGATAAACAAAAAGGTGCCGCGACCCTGCCTTATAGCGCTATGCGCCGTACCTGCGGTCAGAATCGGGCACCTTGATTCCCCCAACCGGTGTCGGGGGAGGCGAAAACTGATGATGGTATACCACGCAGCGGGTCCGCGGTCAACGCCTGCGAGTACGCGCCGCGTCGGCTTTCGGCGCACGGTTTCCGCATGGCGAACGTCTGCCCGCACCGCCTTATGGAATGGGGGTCAGTTCTCCGGAATCTCACCGGCCTCGACGGCGGCGGCGTGCAGTCGGCCGTCGGCGTCTTCCTCGCTGACGTCGAGGGCGACCGCGAGTTCCTCGATGGAGCGCCGACGCGCCTCCTTGAGGATGCGCGTGTAGTAGCTGCTGGGCTTTTTCGCGTGCGCCTCGGCGTCGCGGATGCGGCGGCGCATGGTCTTGGCGACACGCAGGGTCTCGGGCGCCCCGAGCTTGATCTGCTGTTTGAAGTAGCTCTCCTCAAGCGAGCTGTTGCGCTCGGTATAGGGGTCGCATTCGAGGGAGGCGTAGTCGGCGATCAAGGCCTCTGCCTGCTCTTTACCGATACAGGCATGCAGGCGGTCGAGCTGGGAGACGGGGTAGAGCAGGCGGGTTTTGGCGTGGCCCGATCGTGCTTCCAAGATGATCATCGGGGATGGGGCGTCCTCGTAGCCCATCACGGTGCATACGCCCTGTCCGGGGTGGATAACGTGCGTTCCGATATCGAACATGCTTCCTCCAACGCTCAAGCTGTCACTCTGAATTCTCACGTACTATAAGAATAGCACGTTTACGTGGGCTTTTGTGGATTATCGTCACAAAAGCGGCACATTTGCGCAGCTAGCCGGGGGTGCGTCCGCGCGCTTGGAGACGAGCTGCCCCGCGCGACGGAGACCGGGGCGCCATGTTGGCGTTAGAGGACATATTCCCAGCGTATCAAGCGTATGCGTGCAAACGGGTTCCGCATTTTGCGGAACAGGCCTTTCGATTCCCGCCGGACAAAGCGGACGTCGGATAAAGCCGTATGTCGCATCCGCTGTCGAGACGTGGCGGGTTTATTCACTTTTAACAGCGGCGCATCGGCGGAAACGATGCCATTGTGCTAGAGTTATGCCACGTTTGGGCCTATATCCCGTCGTGTGGACGAACGGCGGGGCTATGCATTGAGGAGGATCTATGCCCGAGAAGATCGAAGAGCTGGTGCGCGCTGCCCTCGCCGCAGCGGTTGAGGCGGGCGAGCTGCCCGCGTTCGAGTTGGAGGACTGCGGCATCGAGCGACCTGCGGACACTTCTCACGGTGAGTGGACCTCCACGATGGCGCTGAAGTCCGCCAAGCTCGCCCACTGCGCCCCGCGCAAGATCGCGGACGCCGTGGCCAAGTACCTGCCCGAAAGCGACATCGTCGACCATGTCGAGATCGCCGGCCCCGGCTTCATCAACTTCTACCTGTCCGTCGCCGCCAAGAACGCCGTGTTCGCCGAGGCGCGCGAGCAGGGGATGGACTTCGCCCGCTCCAACGTGGGCAAGGGCATCAAGACCCAGATCGAGTTCGTGTCCGCCAACCCCGTCGGCCCCATGCACGTGGGTCACGGCCGCTGGGCGGCGCTCGGCGATTCCATGTGCCGCGTGATGGAGCACGCCGGCTACGACATCGAGCGTGAGTTCTGGATCAACGATCACGGCAACCAGATGAACACGTTCGGCAACTCCATCTCCAAGCGCTACATGCAGCTCGCCGACATCATGGCCAAGCAGGGCTGCGATATCGACGCCGCCCGCGATTACCTGGCGCAGGATCGCGACAACTACGTGCAGGACGAGGCCGACGAGCATCCCGATAGCCACCCCTACATGGACGAGTTCACCGCCGACCTCGGCAAGGACTCCTACGGCGGCACCTACATCATCGACGAGGCCGCTGCCTTCTGGAAGTCCGACGGCGACAAGTGGGTCGACGCCGACCCGTCCGAGCGTATGCTCTCCTTCCGTGAGCGCGGCTACCAGAAGATGCTCAAGGACATGAAGGAGACCTGCCACGACGTGCGCTGCGACTTCGACGTGTGGATGAGCGAGCGTACCATGTACCAGAAGGACTGGACGGGCACCAGCCCGGTCGAGCGCGCCTACAAGAAGCTCGACGACATGGGCTACCTCTACCGCACCGACGACGGGGCGCTGTGGTTCAAGTCCACCGAGTTCGGCGACGACAAGGACCGCGTCATCCAGAAGTCCAACGGCGACTACACCTACTTCTCGTCCGACATCGCCTACCACTGGAACAAGTTCCAGCGCGTCGATCTGGTTCTCGATATCTGGGGCGCCGATCACCACGGCTACATCGCCCGCGTGAAGGCCGTCTGCGACGCACTCGGCTACCCCGGCCAGTTCGAGGTGCCGCTGGGCCAGTTCGTGAACCTGCTGCGCTCCGGCAAGCCGGTGCGTATGTCCAAGCGCAAGGGCACGATGATCACGTTCCGCGAGCTCATCGACGAGGTCGGCGCCGACGCCACCCGCTACACGCTCGTTTCCCGCTCCTCCAACCAGACGATCGACTTCGACATCGACGCCGTCAAGGAGAAGAGCCAGTCCAACCCCGTGTACTACGTGCAGTACGCGCACGCGCGCATCTGCTCCATCCTGCGCAAGGCCGCCGGCGTCACGCCCGAGCAGGCCGATCTCATGGGTATGGAGAACGTCGCCATCAAGGCCATCTACGGCGACGTGGACTACTCGCTGCTCACCGATCCCACCGAGCTCGCGCTGTCCCGTAAGCTCTCCGAGCTGCAGGATCTTATCGCCGGCTGCGCCCGCGACCGCGCGCCGTTCCGCATCACGCACTACGTCGAGGAGCTCGCGGCCGCGTTCCACAGCTTCTACGCCGCCTGCCAGGTGCTCCCGAGCGAAGGCCGTCCCGTCGCGCCCGAGCTCGTCCGCGCCCGTCTCGCCGCGTGCGATGCCGTGCGTTCGGTGATCGCGCTGTGCCTGTCGCTTATCGGCGTCTCCGCGCCGACGCAGATGTAAGCGCGCATCCCGCGACGACATATCGACTATCAAGGGACCTCGCATGCGCGGGGTCCCTTCTTTTGCGTTCGCGGTCGCCGGCATGAGATGAGGTCGGCGTGAAATCGGACCAGACGCCTTTTCGCACGTGATCGGATGCGCCCACCGGCGTCGTAGCACCGATTTTCCTGCGCGAAGCCGTGCGCCATCGTCGATGTGGTATAGTGGCACGGAACGTGGTTCGAACATCCATCCACACACTGTATGCATCCGGTCGCCCGGTATCCTGCGGGCGAATTTTCCCCATGACGGTACGCGTGGGTTTTCCTCCCCATTTCGTTGGTACATGCCGCAGTGCGGCAGCATATAAGGAGGTACAGGAATGAAGTTCTTCATCGACACCGCTGATCTTGACGAGATCGCCGAGGCCAAAAGCTGGGGCTGCCTTGCCGGCGTGACGACCAACCCGTCGCTGTACGCCCGTACGGGCGGCAAGCTCGCCGACTTCGAGCCGCATATGCTCAAGATCGCCGAGCTGTGCGAGGGCCTTCCTGTGTCCGCCGAGTCCACGGCGACCACGGCCGAGGGCATGATCGAGGAGGGCCGTCGTCTTGCCGGCCTCGCCCCGAACATCGTCGTCAAGCTTCCCGTGTGCGAAGCCGGCCTCGCCGCGTGCCGCGCGCTCGCCGATGAGGGCGTCCGCATCAACATGACGCTCGTGTTCTCCGCGCCCCAGGCGCTCCTGGCCGCCAACGCCGGCGCCCGCTACATCTCGCCGTTCGTGGGCCGTTTCGACGATATCGCCGAGGACGGCATCTCGCAGCTCGCCGACGTGATCGCCTGCATCAAGAACTACGACTGGACCGGCAAGAACGTCGACGACCAGGTCGAGATCATCACCGCCTCGGTGCGTACCCCCAACCACGTGACCCAGGCCGCGCTGCTCGGCGCCGACATCGCGACCGTCCCGTTCGGCGCGCTCAAGAAGTGCGTCAAGCATCCCCTGACCGATCAGGGCCTCGCTTCCTTCGAGGCCGACTGGAAGAAAGTAGTTGAGCAGGCATAGTGTCAGACGAACGTAACGAGTCCCCCTCTCAAGAACCCCAGACCGCCTCGGCATCCGAGGCGGTCTCCCCGCAGGAGCCCGCCGCGCCCCGTCGTCGCGGTCGCAAGCCGAAGGCGGAGGCGGCTGACGCCGCCCCCGCTTCCGGGGACGCTCCCGCCAAGCCGGCCCGCCGCACCCGTGCCAAGCGCGCGGCGGCCGGGCCGACCGATTCGTCCGACGCCGTTTCGGCGGAGGTCGCGCAGGCGCGCATGCTCGCCCAGATCTCGCAGGCGCAGGTCGCCCGTCAGCAGCGTAAGGAGGCCGATGCCGCAGCCGAGCTCGTAGCCGCTGCGGACGCTCCCGCACCGAAGACCCGTAAACGGAAGACGGCTGCTAAAGCGGCGGCCGCCGAATCCCCGGCGGAGACGCCGAAAGCCGACGACGCGCAGCCGGGAATCGAGATCCCCTTCGTCGATCCGGCCCTTCGCCCTCATCGCCGCGGCCGTAAGCCCAAGGCGTATGTGGAGGCTGAGCGCGCTGCCGCGGCGGCGCTGGAAGCCCAGCGCCAGCTCATGGAAGAGGCGTCGAAAAAGGACGCGGCGGACGATGGCGCCGCACACCCGTCGACCGATGCGCACGGGTCCGAGGACGCCGAGGGCGCATCCAAGGCGCCGCGTGCCGCGCGCGGTCGCCGTTCGCGCAAGGATGCCAAGGACGGTGTCGCGACTCAGGCGGATGCCCAGAGCGCCACGGACGTCAACGTTCGAGATGCGGGGGAGAAGCCCGCATCCGAGGACGCGAAATCCCACAAGCAGGCTGCTGCCGAAGACCAGCCGCGGACGGAGGGCGGCGCCAAGGAGCGTCGCACGCATGCGTCGCGCCATGGCGACCGAGGCGGTAGGAACCAAAACCAGGATCGCGGCGATCGTCGTGGCAACAATCGCGCCGAGCGAGGCGGCCGTGGCGGCAAGCGCAACAACCGCTATGCCAATGCGCCGACCGAGCCGAGCCTCAGCCGCGAGGAACTCGCGTCCTACAAGGTCGCCGAGCTGCGCGAGAAGGCGCATGAGCTGGATTTGGACACGACGGGCAAAAAGAAGGCGGAGCTCGTCGAGGAGGTCTATGCCGCCGCTGCCCGCGCCGAGGGATTCCGCGACATCGAGGGCATTCTCGAGATCACCAACGAGGGTTTCGGCTACATCCGCGCGCACGGCTACATGCCGAGCAAGGATGACGCGTTCGTCCCGGTGAACCTCATCCGCGCCGCTCGTCTCCGCACGGGCGACTACATCGTCGGTACGCTGCGCCCCTCACGCGCCAACGACAAGTTCCCGGGTCTCGCCAAGATCGCGAGCGTCAACGGGGTCGATCCCGAGCAGATCCGCCTGCGTCCGAAGTTCGCCGAGCTGACGCCGATCTACCCGAACGAGCGCCTGCGCATGGAGCATGGTCGCGACTCGATCACGGGCCGTGCGATCGACATCGTCTCGCCGATCGGCAAGGGGCAGCGCGGCCTGATCGTCTCGCCTCCCAAGGCGGGCAAGACGACCGTGCTCAAGCACATCTGCCAGTCGATCGCCGTCAACAACCCCGAGGTGCACCTCATCTGCCTGCTGGTCGACGAGCGCCCCGAGGAAGTCACCGATATGGAGCGCTCCATCCACGGCGAGGTGGTCGCGTCGACCTTCGATATGCCGGCCGACAACCACACGCGCGTGTCGGAGCTGGTCATCGAGCGCGCGAAGCGCATCGTCGAGATGGGCGGCGACGTCGTGGTGGTCCTCGATTCCATCACCCGTCTGGCGCGCGCCTATAACCTCGCGGCTCCCGCGTCCGGTCGCATCCTGTCCGGCGGTGTGGATTCCGCGGCGCTCTATCCGCCCAAGCGCTTCCTCGGCGCCGCCCGCAACATCGAGAACGGCGGATCGCTCACCATCCTGGCATCGGCGCTCATCGACACCGGTTCCAAGATGGACGAGGTGATCTTCGAGGAGTTCAAGGGCACGGGCAACATGGAACTCAAGCTCGACCGCGACCTCGCCGACCGCCGCATCTTCCCCGCGATCGATCCAGTGGCGTCCGGCACGCGCAACGAGGACCTGCTCATCGACGAGAACATGCGCCCCTTCGTGTGGGGTATCCGCCGCATCCTCGCCAACATGAACAACACCGAGCGCGCGGCCGCGTCGTTCATCAAGGGTCTCAAGGGCACGAATTCCAACGAGGAGTTCCTGATCCGCACGGCCAAGAAGGCCGCCGATCATCCCGAGGCGCTCTAACCCGCGTTTCGTCGCCGGTACCGGCGTGCTGCGTGACAGGCGTGCAACGCGAACGGGGCCTCCGAGAGTCCGTAGCTCTCGGAGGCCCCGAACTGTATGCGGATGGGGCGACATGCGGATGTTTCGCATGGCCCCGATCCCGGTCGCAGCGATCGGCTAGATGATGCCCAATATCCGCTCACAGGCGAGGACGGCCCGGTAGGGGAGCAGGCGCGAGGCGCCGTAGAGCGCCTTCATGTCGAGCGAGGGGATGCACAGGTCGCGGCCGGCGCGCGAGGCGCGCAGCGCGGCTCGGGCGACGTCGCCGACCCGCTCGAACCCGATGGCCGTCATACGCGTCGCCGCGCCGGCGTCCCCGGGGTGGTCGAGGAACTCGGTGCTCATGAATTTGGGGCAGACGGCGGTCACATGGATCCCCACGTCGCCGAGTTCGGCGTCAAGCGAGCGCGAGATGTCGAGCACGAAGCGCTTGCAGGCCGAATACACAGCGAGGTGCGGCTGGGGCATGAACGCCGCGACGCTCGCGACGTTGATGATGCGCGAACCTTGGCGCATAAACGGCAACGTCCGATAGATGAGCTCGACGGGTGCTCGCACGAGCAGGGAGAGCATGAGCTTCACGTCGTCGCGCGATCCGCGCGCGAACGAGCCGAACGTGCCGGCGCCGGCGTTGTTGACGAGCAGCGCGACGCGCGCAGTCGGGGTTTCGGACAGGGCGGATTCGAGGATGTCGTACGATACGGGGTCGGTGAGATCCATGCAGAACGGGCGAACGACGTGCGATGTGGTCCTCACGAGGGATTCGAGGCGCTCGGCGCGACGGGCGATCACCCAGATCTCGTCGATGGCGCCCGCCTCGCCCGCATCGATGCGGCGGACGAATTCCCTGCCCAGACCGGAAGATGCGCCGGTGACGATGGCGATGGATGGCATGGGTGCTCCTCAAGGTCGTGGTTGAAGCCATACCCCAGTTGTTCCCAAAACGACCCCCGAATGACAGATCGAATCCTTGAATGTCGGTCGTTCGGGTAATTCGCGTTCTTCAAGGCACATTTGACCCGACCTTGCATTTGCCGAGTTGTTCTCGCATAATAGCGGCTAACGGTCGCGACGGTAAACGCAGATGAATCAAACCACATCCGTTGCTTGGAACCTCGGTTCATAAAGCTTCACAATCAACGTTTCCCGCGAACGCGCAAACGATGCGTCCGGTTGCTCCGGGCGCGTCGGGGGTTTGGTGTGCTCGATACCACGAAGGAGACGGCAATGGAGGCTTCCGTGCATTCGCATCGCGCTTTGACTGCGGGACTTTCCGCGGGAGCGGGTCTGGCGATCACCGCCGCGGCGTTTGCGGCGACCATTCCTTTCGAACAGGTCCATGAGGCGCTGGGCGCATCGGCCGTGCCGTTCGCGGTCGGGTCCGTTGCGGGTGTGGGGCTGTTCGCGATCGGGTTGGGGATCGCCGACACGTATGCCTCCCGTGAGCACGATCGCACGGCACGCAAGGAGGCTTCGGCCACGCAGCGCGCGGTGGGCCAGAGTACGTACCGTCGCCAGGCGACGCCCAAGGGCGTGCCGGTCATCGCCCGCGCATCCGATGCGCTGTCCGAGGAGGAGGCATGGGCCGACATCGATGCTCTGCTTTCCGCCGACTCACCGGTGAGCTGCGATCCGACTCGCTCGAAGGACATCTACGAGATCGCGCTCGAGGAGATGGCACGCGGCTCCGAGCGTTCGACGACCGCCTATGTGCCCCGTCCGGTCGCCCCCGTCGTCCCGACTCCGACGCAGGCCGCCTCCGACGTCATCGATCCGTTCGCCTACATCCCGCAGCCCGACGACACGCTGCTCGCCTGGGATGCGCCTTCCTCGTCGCAGGCGTCCGTCACGGCGCAGATTCCCGTGCAGGAACCGTATGCGGCGCCCCGTCCTGCCGTCCCGTTCGCCGACATGCCGGTGGTCGCGCCGCAGCCGGCGGTGCCCGTGCAGGCCGTGTCCGCCGTCAACGGATACGATGATGCCATGTCCGCCGATATGCTCGATATCGATGAGCCGGAATTCGATGCGGGATACGATGGCGAGTTCACGCAGATCGAGATGGTCGACTACTCCGGACACGAGGACATGTGGGCCGCTGCCCTGGCGATTCTCGCCGAGGACGATGACGTCACGACGGTTGCCGCGCCGGTCGATCTGGGCGATACCGATGCCGTCGACGCCGAGCGGATGAGTGCCGTCGCCGAAGGTGCCGAGCAGACCGGGCGCCATACCCGAGTCAACCAGATGCTGGAAGAGGAGTTCGACCGTGTCCCCTCGCAGGGCATGCGTCGCACGAGCCATGAGTACCTGCGGGTCATCCAGGGCGGTACGCAGACGCTGCCGCGCATGACGGTCGAGGCGTAATACCGGTTGGGCTCGACGTTCGAACGCATACGACGGACGGTGTCGGTGCCGTGGCTTGTCGCCGCGGTGTGCATGATCATGGTCATCTGGGGCAACTCGCTGATTCCAGGCGAGGGAAGCTCCTCGATGAGCTTCGGTGTCGTGTCGGCGGTCCGCTCCGCACTCGATGCGCTGTCGATCCCGTCGTTTTGGGTCACCAATTTCCTCATACGCAAGACGGCGCATTTCAGCGAGTACGCGCTGCTCGGCATCCTCGTCGCGCAGGCGCTTGACCCGGATGGGGGAGCGTGGCGTCGCCGCCTGCTCGTGATAGGTGCGGTGCTCGTGCTCGTGCCTTCCATCGATGAAGGGATCCAGCTGTTCGTGGACGGAAGGTCCGGCCAGGTGACCGATGTGCTGCTCGATTGCTGCGGCGCGGCGACCGGCGTGCTCGTGCGCACGCTCGCGGCGCATCTGCGGCGACTTCGGTGCGCGGGGTAGCCTATCGACGCCTTGCGCGCTTTGGGCGTCTTCGACTATGGAAGGGTCTTTGCGGTGTGCAGGGCTCCGTCGAACGCGCTTTTTTCACAGGCGAAACTTTTTCCAAGAAAATGCTTGCACGGCAGGCATGTCGCGTGCATAATATACAACGCGCTTTGCAAGAGGGCACATGGTGGGTGTAGCTCAGTTGGCTAGAGCGACGGGTTGTGGTCCCGTAGGTCGAGGGTTCGAGTCCCTTTACCCACCCCATCCTCTCTTGCGTGCTTGATAGTTTGGACCGTTAGCTCAGCTGGCTAGAGCAGGGGACTCTTAATCCCAAGGTCCAGGGTTCGAATCCCTGACGGTCCACCATCGCTTCCTCGCCTCCTCCGGAGGCTTTTACATGGACCGTTAGCTCAGCTGGCTAGAGCAGGGGACTCTTAATCCCAAGGTCCAGGGTTCGAATCCCTGACGGTCCACCCATTTCGAACCATCGCCCCGGCAACGGGGCTTTTTTCATATCTGCCTGCGGTGCACGGGATTCGAATGTAAAATAAACCCAGGGGTTTTTCTACATCAGGAATGCATAATGCAAAATAACCCCAGGGGTTTTTCTACATCCAAACCATCGCCTCGGCAACGGGGCTTTTCCCATTTGAAAAAAATCTGACGTGATTTCACATCAATCTCAGCCGTTCGCCGAATCACCGGCGGATGTTTCGCGCTAAAATGGACACGCATGTCAGTGTCCGAAATGTGTGCTTCGCCGGCGCACGTTCGGGATTGATCACGAAAGAGAGGAGAGGCATGCAGTACACAGCAGAAGTGGAGAACATGTGCCCCGTCGCCAAGGGCGCATACCACGGCCCCGCGCCCATCCCCGAGGAGGGTCAGTGGATCCAGGCCAAGGAGATCTCCGACATCTCCGGCCTCACGCACGGTGTCGGTTGGTGCGCTCCGCAGCAGGGCGCTTCCAAGCTGACGCTTAACGTCAAGAACGGCATCATCGAGGAGTGCCTCGTCGAGACCCTCGGTTGCTCCGGTATGACCCACTCCGCGGCCATGGCTTCCGAGATTCTTCCCGGCAAGACCATCCTCGAGGCCCTGAACACCGACCTCGTCTGCGACGCCATCAACGTCGCCATGCGCGAGATCTTCCTGCAGATCGTGTACGGCCGCAGCCAGACCGCGTTCTCCGAGGGCGGCCTGCCCGTCGGCGCCTCCCTTGACGACCTCGGCAAGGGCCTGCGCTCCCAGGTCGGCACCATGTTCGGCACCAAGGCCAAGGGTGCTCGCTATCTCGAGCTCTCCCAGGGTTACGTCACCCGTATGGCTCTGAACGACAAGAACGAGATCATCGCGTTCGAGTTCCTGAACCTCGGCAAGTTCACCGACGCCCTCAAGAAGGGTGCCACCCCTGAGGACGCCATCGCCGGCGCCATGGGTCACTATGGTCAGTGGGAGGCCGCTGCCAAGTACATCGATCCTCGTACCGACGAGGAGACCCACACCGTCGAGTCCGTGTTCCCGGTTCACGAGTAGAAAGGGAGGGAAAGAACAATGGCTGTTAGCTTCGAAGGTTACGAGCGCCGCATCGACAAGATCAACGCGTGCCTCGCCGAGAACGGCATCTCCTCCCTCGAGGAGGCCCTGCAGATCTGCCAGGATAAGGGTATCGACCCGCGCGCGATCACCGAGGACGTCCAGTCCATCGCGTTCGAGAACGCCAAGTGGGCCTACACCCTCGGCTGCGCGCTCGCCATCAAGAAGGGTGCCAAGAGCGCCTCTGAGGCCGCCGCTATCATCGGCGAGGGCCTGCAGGCCTTCTGCGTCCCCGGCTCCGTCGCCGAGGACCGCAAGGTCGGTCTGGGCCACGGCAACCTGGGCGCCATGCTGCTCGGCGACGACACCGAGTGCTTCGCGTTCCTGGCCGGTCACGAGTCCTTCGCGGCCGCCGAAGGCGCCATCGGCATCGCGATGAACGCCAACAAGGCCCGCAAGAAGCCGCTGCGCGTCATCCTCAACGGTCTCGGCAAGGACGCCGCCCAGATCATCGCCCGTATCAACGGCTTCACCTACGTGAAGACCCAGTTCGATTACTTCACCAGCGAGCTCAAGATCGTCGAGAAGATCCCGTACTCCGACGGCCCGCGCGCCGAGGTCAACTGCTACGGCGCCGACGACGTCCGCGAGGGTGTCGCCATCATGTGGCACGAGAACGTCGACATCTCGATCACCGGTAACTCCACCAACCCCACGCGCTTCCAGCACCCCGTCGCGGGCACCTACTTCAAGGAGCGCGTCCTGGCCGGCAAGAAGTACTTCTCCGTCGCCTCCGGTGGCGGCACCGGCCGTACCCTACATCCGGATAACATGGCTGCCGGCCCCGCCTCCTATGGCATGACCGACACCATGGGCCGCATGCACTCCAGCGCCCAGTTCGCCGGCTCCTCCTCGGTGCCTGCGCACGTCGACATGATGGGCCTCATCGGCATGGGCAACAACCCCATGGTCGGCTGCACCGTCGCGTGCGCCGTCGCCGTCAACGCCGCGCTCAACGAGTAGCCGCGTAAAATAACCCCAGGGGTTATTTTACATAGTGCAGGTAGCTGCCGCTCAGAGTCGATCTGGGCGGCAGCTTTGTATAATAACCCCAGGGGTTTTGTTACATAGGAGGGTTCATGCCGACTGCGCCTCGCCGTATATCGGAATCCGGGCTGTACCACGTGGTCGCGCGGGGAAATGGCAAACAGCTCATCTTCACCGACGATGCCGATAGGGAGATATTCCGCTCGTACCTCGCGCGCTTTGCGAGCGAGGACGGATTGTCCGTCATCGCGTGGTGCCTCATGGACAACCATGTCCATCTGGTGGTTCAAGATGACTCGCGGCAGCTTGCCCATGCGGTCGGCGGTTTGTTGGGCGCGTACGCGAAATACTTCAACCGGATAACCGGCCATGTGGGTAGCGTGTTCCAGCCGAGGTTTTTCAGCGAGCCGATCGAGGACGATGGCTATCTGCTCGCATCGGTGCGCTATGTGCACATCAACCCGGAGAAGGCGGGCATGTGCGCCGCTTCCGCCTATCGTTGGAGCAGCTACCGCGAATACGCCGAAGGCGATGGTGACGGTTTGTGCGCGACGGAGCTCGTGCTTGGCATGCTCGATGGGCCGACGGGCTTCGTCGAGCTGTGCGCCGGCGCGTCGCCGAGGGATGTGGGGTTCGAGGGCGTCGTGAGGCTTGGAAGCGACGAGGCCCTGAGAATCGCCGACGACATCGCACGGGCATTCGACTGCGCGGACGCTGCCGCCGTGAAAGTGCTGCCGATCTCACGACGCAACGTCATCTTGGCGGCGATGCGCGGAAACGGCCTTACCATCAAGCAGGTCGAGCGCGCAACGGGGGTGGGCAGCGGCATCATCGCCCGTGTCATGTAAAATAACCCCTGGGGTTTTTCTACATGGTCTGCAGGAAGGTTTTGCGGGACGGCAAGCGCGATAACCTTGGCATCCGTACCATGGGGGCCGCCCTCTCTCCACGGTTAGTATGAAACTGGTTCATTATCCTTGGAGAAAGGGGTTTTCCATGAAGGTCACCAAGGGCGGTACCGTATCCAAGCTGCTCGCCGGCGTCGAGATTCCCGAGATGTTCCATGCGCGCCAGACGTTCCCGCGTAAGAGCATCTCCGCCGAGCAGATCCCCGCGATCGTCGAGGAGCAGATCGCCCAGCCCCAGTTCTCCGAGAAGATCAAGCCCGGTATGAACATCGCCATCACGGCGGGTAGCCGCGGCATCCGCAACGTCGATATCATCACGAAGGCCGTCGTCGACGCCGTCAAGCGCCGCGGTGCCAACCCGTTCATCGTGCCTGCCATGGGCAGCCACGGTGGCGCCACCGCCGAGGGCCAAAAGGAGATGCTCGCCGGCTTCGGCATCACCGAGGAGGCCATGGGCTGTCCCATCAAGAGCTCCATGGAGGTCGTCGAGCTCGGGTACTCGAGCCTCGGCAAGCGCGTCGTGCTCGACCGCAACGCCTACGAATCCGACGGCATCATCGTCTCCTGCCGCCTCAAGCCGCATAACGCCTTCCGCGGCACGCACGAGTCCGGTCCCTGCAAGATGATGACCGTGGGTCTGGGCAAGCAGGTGGGCGCGCAGACCGTCCACTCCGACGGTATGGGCAAGATCGGTCAGAACATCCCGACCATGGCCGCCGTCGTGCTCGAGAAGGCGCCGATCCTGTTCGCGATTCCCTGCATCGAGAACGCCTACGACGAGACGGCCATGATCGAGGCGATCCTCCCCGAGAACATCCTCGAGCGCGAGGCGGAACTGCTCGAAGTCGCCAAGGCCAACATGCCGTCGCTCATCGTGGGCGAGGGCGACGTGCTCGTGGTCGACGAGATCGGCAAGAACTACTCCGGCACGGGTGTGGACCCCAACATCACCGGAACGTTCTCGACCGAGTACGCGCATGGCGGCATCCAGGTGCAGCGCACCGCGTTTTTGAACCTGTCCGAGATCTCCCATGGCAACGCGCTGGGCGTCGGCCTGGCGAGTGCCATCACCTCCAAGATCTTCGACGTCATGGACATCGAGGCCATGTACCCCAACTGCCTGACCTCCACGGTGCTCAAGAGCGCCTGCATCCCGTGCGTCGTGGCCACCGACAAGGAGGCCATCCAGCTGTGCATCCGCACCTGCAACGGCATCGAGGGCAAACCGGTGCGCATGGTGCGCATCGCCAACAGCCTGCATATCGGGCAGATCATGCTGTCCGCCGCGTACTACGAGGATGTCAAGGCGGGCAAGTACCCCGGAATCGAGGCACTCGACGAGCCGGCGCCCCTCGAGTTCGACGCCGACGATAACGTGATCACGCCGGTCGCGCTGTAACGGCTCGTCGCGTGACGGCACGCCACGCGGCAGGACGTCAGACTTCTTTCACCCATGGGACGGAACAGCCTGCCTGGTCCGTCCCATTTTTTCATGGCCGTGGCAAAAAACACGCATCGCAACCGAAGCGCAACCGTAAGGTGGTGGCGCTACCGAGGCGCAACCCGCAGGATGGGGGCATAAGGAAAGCGTCAGGCGAAAGGAGCGATCATGGGCTTTTCCGAGAACCTCTACCACCTGCGGTCGAGTCGCAACATGACACAGGAGCAGCTCGCGATGCTCATGGGGGTGAGCAGGCAGGCGATCTCGAAGTGGGAATCGGGGAGAGCGTATCCCGAGATGACCAAACTGGTGCGCCTGTGCGGCATCTTCGAATGCGATCTGAATGATCTGGTGCGCGGGGATATGACGGAGATCGAGGTAAGGCCGGCTCTTGTGATTCCCGGCGGTGCCTTGCCGACGGACGTGTGCGGATACGACCGCCATATGCGCACACGTGCGCTTCTGGTCGCGAGTGCGATCGGGGTGCCGCTGCTGTCGATCGCCGTGTTCTTCGGCACCTCGCCGACATCGCTTGTCGTCATCGATGCCGGGGAGCCCGTGCCCTCGTTCCTGTCGCGGTGCACCTATGGATTGCCCGTGCTTGTGGTCGGATTGCTTACGGCTCTGCTGCTCACCACCGTTGCGGTCTATCGGCATCTGGGTTTTCGCGGGCGCTATCCGTATGTGGAGGACTTCTATACCGATGAGCAGCGTAAGGCGACCTCGGCGCTCGTGCATCGCGCCCGGGTCGTGGCGGGGGTGTCGGGTGCCATCGCACTTGTCGCCTGCGGCATCAAGGCGGGACCGCTCTTCCATGTGAGCGGTGGGCTGTGCTCGCTGTTCGCATGGGGTGCTGTGGCGGCGTGGTCATCGGTCTGGGCGGCGCTTATGCAGGCCCGCTTGAACGTGGCGCGCTATAACGAGCGGAATGCCGCATCGATCGATGAGCGTGAAGCGGCGGAGGCGTATGCTTCCCTTCCCGATACCCACGAGCTCGTGGCGGCGAATCCCGAGATGCCGCGATTGGCGCAGGCATGGGTGAAGCGGCGTACCGCAGCGGTCTGCATCGCGATTCTTGCGGCCTTCGGCTTGCTGGGGGCGGTACTCCTCGCGCTCGATCTGGGCATCTTCTTCATCCCGCTCATGGTGGGCACCGTTTTGGCGATGCTGGCGGGACTGTTCCTGCCATACGTGAACTCGTGATCGCGACATGAGGACAGACGCAAAGGAGCGCCGATAACCCAACGGAGCCGTCTCGACAAGGCCGAGACGGCTCCGTTGCGGGATGCGATATGAGGAAATGCCTCTGATCTTATGGAGCTGCTCTATGGGGCGAGTATGCCGTCCAGCGTGCGCCAGGCGAGCTCGGCGCACTTCACGCGAGCGGGCATGTGGGAGATGTCCTTCAGCTGCGCGGCCTCGTCCAGATCCTCGTAGTCCTCGTCGGAGAGCTCCTCGCCGCGGATCATGGCGAGGAACAGACCGGCCAGACGGCGCGCCTCCTCGACGGTCTCGCCGGTGATGAGCTCGGCCATGATGTCGGCCGACGCCTGCGAGATGGCGCAGCCGTGACCGGTGAAGCTCGCCTCCTCGATCACGCCGTCCTCCACGCGTAGCTGCAGGGTCAGCTCGTCACCGCAGCTCGGGTTGATGCCATCATGCTCATGGGTGGGGGAGTCCATCTCGTACTTGTAGTCGGGGTGCGAGTTGTGCTCCATGAAGGTGGTCGAGGTGTAAAGATTGCCCATAGGAGTTGCTCCTTCGTGAATGCGGGAAAAAAGTGCCTGTCCCTATTTTCCCATCAGGCGTGGAAGGTGGACCAGACGGCGGCGAGTCCGTCGACGAAGCGGTCGACGTCGCCCTTGTCGTTGTAGAACGCCAGGCTCGCGCGGCAGCAGGCGAGGTTCTCGACACCGAGCCAGGTGAGCAGCGGCTGGGCGCAGTGGTGCCCGGCGCGGATGCACACGCCGCTCATGTCGAGGATGCTCGCCACGTCGTGCGGATGGATACCTTGGACGTTGAAGCTGATGACGCCGTGATGGCGCGCCGCCTCGGCGGGTCCGATGATATCGATGTAGGGCGGCTCGGCCAGGCGCTCCATCGTATAGGCGACAAGCGCCGCCTCGCGCTCGGCCACGGCTTCATAGCCGACGGTCTCGGTCAGGTAGGTGAGTGCCGCGCCGGTGGCGTAGATACCGGCGGCGTCCTGTGTGCCCGCCTCGAACTTCTCGGGCACGGGCGCCCAGACGGCATCCTGCTCGGTCACCGAGTCGATCATCTCGCCGCCGGTGAGCATGGGCGGCATCTGCTCGAGCAGCTCGTGGCGTCCCCACAGCACGCCGATGCCCATAGGGCCGAGCGCCTTGTGCGCGGAGAAGACGTAGAAGTCCGCACCGAGGGCACGCACGTCGACCGTCATGTGCGGTACCGCCTGCGCGCCGTCGACCACGAGGTAGCCGCCCTGGGCGTGCACTGCCTCACCGAGCTTGGCGATGGGGTTCTCCACGCCCATGACGTTGGACACGTGGCCCGCGGCGACGATCTTGGTGCGCGGCCCCACCTTGGCGGCGATCTCGTCGTCGGTGATCGTGCCGTCCTGCTCGGGGTAGAGGTACACGAGCGTGGCGCCCGCAGCGCGGCAGGCCTGCTGCCAGGGGATGAGGTTGGAGTGGTGTTCCATGATGGTGATGGCCACCTCGTCGCCCGGCTCGAGCACGCACGGTGCGAAGGACTTGGCCACCAGGTTCAGCGATTCGCTCGCGTTGCGGGTGAACACGATATCGCGCGCCTCAGCGCGGCCGCGCTCGTCCACCGCGCCGAGCAGACGCGCGATCTGGGCGCGCACCTGCGCGATGGCCTCGGTCGCCTCGACGGACAGCGAGTACAGCCCGCGCAGCGGGTTGGCGTTCATGGTCTCGTAGAAGCGGCGCTGCGCGTCGAGCGCGCAGGCGGGGCGCTGCGCGGTGGCGCCGCTGTCCAGAAACGCGATCTCGGGCTTGCCTGCGAGCAGCGGGAAGTCCGCCTTATAGGGATTCGCCTCGATGTCGATCATGCGATCTCCTCCTCGAAATCGGCGAAGTCGTCGACGAGCGCGGAGCCCAGGCGCACCACGTTGGCGCGGATCTGCTCGTCGGGGGCGCCGAGCGCGGCGTCCTCGAGCTTGGCGGTCACGAACAGCGCCTCGGCGGCCTCTTGCGAAAGACCGCGGCAGCCGAGATAGAACAGCTGCTCGGGGCGCACATGGCCGATGGTCGCGCCGTGGTTGCCGGCGACGTCGTCCTCGTCGCACAGGATGGTCGGGACGGTCTTGTTGTCCACGCCGCGGTTCGCCAACAGCACCGTCTCGCGCTCGGACCCCTCGGAGCCCTTGCAGCCGTGGATGAGGTCGATCGTGCCGCGCAGGACCTTCTTGGAGGTGCCGGTGAGCACGCCGTTGGCGTCCATGTTCGAGATGGTCTTCTTGCCGCGGTGACGGATGACGTAGTTGAAGTCGCGCTGCTCGGCACCCGAGGCGAGGTAGCGCGTGTCGATATCCATACGCGCCGTGTCGCCGCGCAGGTCGCTGGCGAGCCCCGTGTAGGTGCGGCCGCCGCCGAGCACGATATGGCGCACGTTCACGCGGGCGCCCTCGTCGAGCACGTAGCCGGCGTCATCGATAACGGTGAAGGACGCGTCGGCGGTGATGTAGACGGTGACGTTCACGCGGGCGTCGGCGCCGGCGAACACGCGCAGCTCCGAGCCGATGAGGCCCGCGGCGTCGCGTCCGTCCGCATCGCCGTCGAGCGAGATGACGAGGTCGACCGTGGAGCGCGGGGCGGCGACGACGTCGACGCTCGCGCCGGCGGCACTGCCCGCGCACCCGGCGACGCGCACGGTCGCCGCGGCGTCCTCACCCTCCTCGGTGGCGAGGACGGCGGTGCTGCCCGCGAGGAAGTTCAGATAGGAACGCACGTCGACGTGCACGCCGGTCTCGAAGGCGGCCGCGACGTCGCAGGCGACCTCCTCGAGCGTGGCGCGGCGCTGATAGGCCGACAGCGCCGGGGTATCGAGGTCGTCGAGATGCTCCTCGGTGCGCTGGGCGGCGCGCACGCAGGCTCGCTCGTCTGCGGCGTCGCCGCGGACGGCGTCCAGACGCTCCTGCAGCTCGACCAGGGCGCGCTCGAAGCTCGCATGGGTCTCGGTGAGGGCCTCGTCGGCCTCGACGGTCACGGAACCGTCGCGCGCGAGGTCGCACGGGATCTCGATCGTCGTATCGTTCATGCGCAGCCAGCTCCACGTCGGAGCGGGCATGGCGCTCGCATGCTTGACGTTCAGGGTCTCCATTACCCGATCGCCCCTTCCATCTCGAGCTTGATCAGGTTGTTCATCTCGACGGCGTATTCGAGCGGCAGCTCCTTGGACACCGGGTTGGCGAAGCCGTTCACGATCATGGTGCGCGCCTCCTCCTCGGAGATGCCGCGGCTCATGAGGTAGAAGATCTTGTCGTCGCCGATGCGGCCGATCGTGGCCTCGTGTCCGATGTCCACGTTCTTGGCGCGGATGTCCATCGAGGGGATGGTGTCTGATCGGCTCTCGTCGTCGAGCATGAGCGACTGGCAGGACACGGTCGCGGCCGAGCCCTCGGCGGCCGGCGTCGCCACGATGGAGCTGCGGAACGTCTGGATGCCGCCGCCCTTGGAGATGCCCTTCGTCTCGACGGTCGCCGTCGTCTCCGGTGCGCCGAGGACCACCTTGCAGCCGGTGTCGAGATTCTGGCCCGCGCCGGCGAACGTGATGCCGGTGAAGCTCGACTTGGACTTGCGGCCGGCCAGCACGCTCATGGGGTAGAGGTAGCCCACGTGGCTGCCGAAGGAACCCGAGATCCACTCGATCTCGCCTTCCTCGTCGCAGCGGGCGCGCTTGGTGTTCAGGTTGTACATGTTCTTGGACCAGTTCTCGATCGTCGAGTAGCGCAGATGCGCGCGCTTGCCCACGAACAGCTCGACTGCGCCGGCGTGGAGATTGGCCACGTTGTACTTGGGCGCCGAGCAGCCCTCGATGAAGTGCAGGTCGGCATCGTCCTCGACGATGATGAGCGTGTGCTCGAACTGGCCCGCGCCGGCGGCGTTCAGGCGGAAGTAGCTCTGCAGGGGGAAGTCGAGCTTGACGCCTTTCGGCACGTAGACGAACGAACCGCCCGACCACACCGCGCCGTGGAGCGCGGCGAACTTATGGTCGGTGGGCGGGATGAGCGTCATGAACTTCTCGCGGATGAGCGCCTCCCAGCGGGGCTCGTGGAGCGCCTCCTCGATACCCGAGTAGACGATGCCCATCTTGGAGGCGGTGTCCTGCATGTTGTGGTACACGAGCTCGGAGTCGTACTGGGCGCCCACGCCGGCCAGATAACTGCGCTCGGCCTCGGGGATGCCCAGGCGCTCGAAGGTGTTCTTGATGTCGTCGGGCACGGAGTCCCAGTCGGCCTTCTGGTCGGTGTTGGGCTTCACGTAGGTGACGATGTGGTCCATGTCCAGCCCGGCGATCGACGGGCCCCAGGTGGGGTTGGGCATGCGGTGGTAGATCTCGAGCGATTTCAGGCGGAACTCGAGCATCCAGTCGGGCTCGTCCTTGCGCTGGGAGATCTCGGTCACGATCTCGGGCGTGAGGCCCGCGTCGAGCCGCTCGAAGCCCTCCTCGGAGTCCTTGAAGTCGTAGAGGCTGCGGTCGATATCCGCGACCTCGGTGCGCTGCTTTGCCACGTCAGGCCTCCTTAGCGCGCCGCGGCGGCGTCGGCCGCCTCGCGCTCGAACGACTCGAAGCCGTGCTCGTCGATCCAGGGGATGAGGCTCGCGTCGTCCTCGCGCACGATGCGGCCGTCGACCATCACGTGGACGCGGTCGACGGTGAGGTGCTCCAGGATGCGCGTGTTGTGCGTGATGATGACGAGCGACCCGTCGCAGCTGGCGCGGTAGGCGTCCATGCCGCGCGACACCACGGACAGCGCGTCGACGTCCAGGCCGGAGTCGGTCTCGTCGAGGATGGCGAGCTTGGGCTGGAGCAGCAGCAGCTGCAGCATCTCGACCTTCTTCTTCTCGCCGCCGGAGAAGCCCACGCCGAGCTCGCGGTTGAGGTAGGCGGTGTCCATATCGAGCTGGGCGGCGAGCTCCTTCACGCGGCGACGGAACTCCTTGCCGCGCATCTCGAGGCCGGGACGGCCGGCGATGCTCGCGCGCAAAAAGCTCGACAGCGGCACGCCGGGGATCTCGACCGGCGCCTGGAACGACAGGAACAGGCCCGCGCGGCTGCGCTTGTCGCAGGACAGGTCGGTGATGTCGGCGCCATCGAAGGAGATGGTGCCCTCGTTGACGGTGTAGACGGGGTCGCCCATGATGACGTGGCCCATGGTCGACTTGCCCGCGCCGTTGGGGCCCATGAGCACGTGGGTCTCGCCGGCGGACACCGATAGGTCCACGTGGTGGAGGATGGTCTTCTCATCGACCGAGGCGGTGAGGTTATTAACGCTGAGCAGCGCTTCTGTTGACATCGGGTGTCCTTCCTCGAACTGTTCGGGTAAACCCTAGGAATTCTCTCGGGATAAGGATAAGATGTAGCGGAAAAGAGTCAAGGCGATTCCGAGCAATTCACTAAGATTAGGCTTGCCGCGTGCGGCTTCGCGAACCCCGTTCGGCCGCATGCTTCGATACCGGGAGGCACCTCGATGCTCATCTCCTCAAAAGGGCGCTACGCGCTGCGCCTCATGATCTACATCGCCGCCTTCGGTGACGAGGAGGGCAAGATCGCCCTGCGCGAGGTGGCGGAGCGCGAGAGCATCTCGCTCAAGTACCTGGAGCAGCTGGTCCGTCCGCTCATGCAGGCCGGCCTGCTCAAGAGTGTGCGCGGCAAGGGCGGCGGCTACATGCTCGCCAAGCCCGCCGACGAGGTCCGTGCCGGCGACATCCTGCGCGCCGCGGAGGGCGCGACGGCTCCGGTCGCCTGCGACGGCCTCGAGGGGTCGTGCGTCCGTTCCGACCTGTGCTCCACCGTGCGCTTCTGGCAGGGGCTCGAGGACGTCATCGACGAGTACGTCGACGGCGTCACGCTTGCCGAGCTCGCCCGCGTCCCCGAGCTCAAGCTCGACGTCGACCTATCTAGTATCGAAGTCTAGCTAGGATAATCGTCCGGTCGGTGCGATAATCCAGTGACGGCAGGGAAGGTTCCGCCCGGCAGGGGCGGGATTTGATGCACCATCACGAAGGAGAGCACATGAGCGATTACCTGATTTCCTGCGAATCGACAGCCGATATGCCGCTGTCGTTCTACCGCGAGCGCAACGTCGGTTACGTCTGCTTCCACTACGAGATGAATGGCGAGACCTATACCGACGACATCTACCAGACCACGACGCCGCAGGAGTTCTTCGGTAAGCTCAAGGCGGGCGCGCAGGCCAAGACCTCGCAGGTCGGCACCGGCGAGTACGTCGACTTCTGGGAGCCCTACCTCAAGGAGGGCACGGACATCATCCACGTGTCGCTGTCCACGGGCATCTCGGGCACGTACAACTCCGCGTGCCTTGCCGCCGAGACGCTGGCGCCGAAGTACCCCGACCGCAAGATCCGCGTGATCGACTCGCTGTCCGCATCGGCCGGGTTCGGCCTGCTCGTCGAGCTCATGGCCGACAAGCGCGACGAGGGGATGGGATTCGACGAGTTGGTGGCGTGGACCGAGGTCAACAAGATGAACGTCAACCAGTGGTTCTTCGTGTCCGACCTCGATTGCCTGAAGCGCGGCGGTCGCGTGTCGGCGACGAGCGCGCTGATCGCCACGGCGCTCAAGATCTGCCCGATCATGAACGTGAACTTCGAGGGCAAGCTCATCCCGCGCGAGAAGATCCGCACTAAGAAAAAGGCGATCGTCCGTCTGGTCGACGCCATGATGGCCCATGTCGAGAACGGTTCGGCCTACACGGGCCGCTGCACCATCTCGCATTCCGATTGCCTGGACGATGCGCTCGAGGTCGCGCACCTGATCGAGGACAAGATCCCGGCGCTCAAGGACAAGATCGAGATCAGCGATATCGGCGGCGTGATCGGTGCGCATACCGGCCCCGGCACGGTCGCGCTGTTCTTCATGGGCGACACGCGCGTCGACTGATCCCACCAAAAGCGCCGACGCCGACATCACGGCTCATCGACGCCGCCCGCGACCATCCATGTGCGATGGTCGCGGGCGGCGTCTTGCGTATGGGTGCACGGGCCGTCCATGCGCGGTGGATTCCGTTCCCGTGGTGTGCTCCTGTTCTTTTGCGCGGGAGCGGCCGAGCCCGTTTCGCCTTTGGTAAGCTGGTATCAGATATCACCACCCGCGTTGCGGGTTTATCCGATAAGGCTGTGAGAACATGGGAAGCATCCTGGACATCGCCGTTCCCGTGGGGCTCTGCATCCTCGCCATCATCGCCGCCGCGATCGTCTACAGCATCGTCGTGGCCGTGAAGAGTCGCAGGGCGTCCAAGCGCGAGGAAGCGGCATGGCGCGAGTACCGTTCCGAGACGGACGGTCGCCCGCGCGACGGCTCCGCCCGACGATAGCCGCGAACTAGCGCTGCTTGCGCGTGCGGCGCTTGATCCGTGCCATATAGAAGCCCTCGAATTCACGCGTGGGGCATACGGTGAGCGTGCCTTCCAGCTGGTTCGGCAGGTAGGGGATGGCAAGCTCGCCCGTGTTGCCGTTCGCGATCGCGATGGGCTCGATGACGCAGTCGCGATGGCGCTTGAGCGCCGCGGCGACGATGTCCTCGTTTTCGGCGGGTAGGATCGAGCAGGTGGAGTACACGAGCGTACCGCCCGGCTTGAGGACGGTGAGCGCGCGGTCGATGAGTGCCCGCTGGGAGCGCGTCACCTTGTCGAGGAGCTGAGGGGTGATGCGGCGCGCCGCCTTCCCGTCGTCGCCGCGCACGGTGCCCGATCCGGTGCAGGGGGCGTCGAGCAGGATCTGGTCGAAGGAGAAGAACGTGTCGAGCTTGCGCGCATCGCAGCGCATGACCTGGATGTTCTTCGCACCGAGTTTGGCCAGGTTGTATTCGAGCTTCTCCGCGCGCGGGCCGTTGAGCTCGCACGCCGTGATGCGGGCCGCGCCGTCCGCGAGCGCCGCCATCTGGCTGGTCTTGCCGCCGGGTGCGGCGCACATGTCGAGGATATCGACGCCTGTGTGCGGGGTGAGCGCGAGCGGGGGCAGCATGGAGGAGAGACTCTGCAGGTAGACCTCGCCGTCTCGGTAGATGTCGAGGCTCCAGACGTCGCGCTCGCATGCGTTTTCCAATACGAAGGCGTCCGGATACCATGGGACGCGCGTATGCGCGATGCCGGCGTCATCGAGGGCTTGCCCGATGCGCTCGGCGTCGGTTTTGAGCGTGTTGGTGCGCAGGGTGACGGGTCGATCGGCCGCTGCGCGAAGGCCGTCAAGGATGCGTGCGGCATCGGCACCGTCGTAGGATTCCTCGACGCGCTCGACGACGAACGCCGGCAAGGTGCGCTGCTCTGTCTGGTCGGCCATGGTGTGCTCCCGATCGCGAAAGGGTGGTCCGGCCTCCCATTGTCCACGATTTCCATCGTCGGCGCAAAGCCTTGACGGGGTGCAGCTGCCTGCCGGCAAATGTCCCACAAGGGGCCGGGAGAATATAGGGACATTGGAGCGCCGACGTGTCCTAGGGGGCTGCAGGCGGTTGCCGCGTTCCTTTCGCGGCGGCGCTACAGCGCGAAGCCGAGTGCGATGAGCGCGACGCAGACGATGAGCACGGCGATATCGCGTCCGACGATGGGGTAGCGCTTGTAGGAGCTCTCGCGGGTGCGCAGGTAGAAGCCGCGCTGCTCGGCGGCGAGCGCCGTGGCGTCGGTCTTGCTCACGCTCGAGATGAGCAGCGGCACGCACAACGGCAGCATGAGCTGCATCTTCTTGAACGGGTTGTTGGTGTCGTAGGCGACCCCGCGTGCGGTCTGCGCCTCGATGATCGCGTTCATCTCCTGCGAGAACACCGGTACGAAGCGCAGGGCCGTCGTGAAGGTGAAGGCGTACTTGTAGGGGATGTGCAGCTGCTCCACGCATGCGTTGGCAAGGTCGTTGAGCTTGGTGACCATGAGCATGAGCACGAGCGGCAACGCCACGCCGAGCAGGCGCAGGCATGCCTTGCCGCCGGTGATGAGGCCCGTATCGGTCACGAAGGCGAACAGCGTCTCGCCGCCGCGCACGAAGACGAGCTGGAGCGCCAGCATGATGAGGGCGACCGGCACGAGGAGCTTGAGCAGGCGGGCGAGACGTCCGAACACGCCGGCGTAGACGGCGAGCAGCAGCGTGAACGCGAGCAGACCGAGAAGCGCGGCGAAGGTGTCGGACAAGAACGTGGCGATGATGATCGCCGCGGCGAGTGCGAGCTTGGTGACGGGATTCAGGCGATGCAGCAGGGTGTCGCCGGGTACGTAGTCGATCACGTTAAGCACGGCCCATCAGCTCCTTCACGGTGCGGACGATATCGCTGACCTCGGTGATATGCGAAAACGCGGGGGAGACGTCGCGCGTCAGGCGCTGCGCGAGAGCGATGACCTGCGGAGGCGTGACGCTCGAGCGCGCCATGAGGTCGAGGTCGGCGAACAGCTCGCCGGCGGGCCCGCGGCCCAGGATGCGCCCGTCGGCCATGACGACGATACGCTCGGCGAAGTCGCTCACGACCTCCATGTCGTGGCAGACCATCACGACGGCGCTGCCGTGTTCGGCCATGTCGCGCACGGTCTCCATGACCGTCATGCACTCGCGGTAGTCCAAGCCGCTCGTGGGCTCATCGAGCACGACGATGTCGGGTTCCATGACGACGACGCCGGCAAGCGCGACCATCTGGCGCTGCCCGCGCGACAGCGAGAAGGGCGCCTCGGTGGCGGGCAGCCCGAACCGCTTGATCACGCGGCGGGCGCGCTCGCGCGCCGCGGACGGGTCGACGCCCGTGAGCTCGAGGCCGAAGGCGACCTCGTCGAGCACGGTGTTCTTGCAGATCTGCCGGTCGGGGTTCTGGAACAGCGTCGCCACGTGCGCGGCGATGGTCGACACGGGCGTGTCGCGCGTGTCGAGCCCGGCGATACGCACCGCGCCCTGCGAGGGACGCAGCAGGCCGTTCAGCAGCTTGGTGAGGGTGGTCTTGCCGGCGCCGTTCTGACCCACGATGCCCACGAGCTCGCCGGGGTAGACCGTCATGGACAGGTTGCGCACGCTCGCGCCGCCGTTGGGGTAGGTGAAGCCCACGTCGCGCAAGGTGAGCACGGGGTCGGCGTCTTCGGCGTGCGGGCGCGCGGGCACATGCGGGGACGGCTCGGGTTCTTCGGCGGCTCGCTCGCCGATGCCGGGCACCGTCGAGAGCACGTCGCCGATGAGCCGGTAGGCTTCCTCGACGTTCAGACAGGGTTCCGTGCGCGCGGTGAGCCCGTCGCGCGCGAGGCTGTTGGAGATGCGGACCGTGCGCGGGCTGTCGACGCCGATGGCGCGCAGGCGGTCGCCTTGGGCGAAGACCTCGTGCGGCGTCCCTTCGAGCTCGAGCTTGCCGGCGTTCATCACCAGGATGCGGCTGCAGTACTCGGACAGCAGCGCAACCTTCTGCTCGATCACGACGACGGTGATCTTCTTGGTGCGGTTGAGCTCGCGCAGGATGTCGAAGACCATGCGCGAGCTTACCGGGTCGAGCGCGGCGGTGGGCTCGTCGAGCACCAGCACGCGGGGGGCGAGCGCCAGGATGGCGGCGATCGCGACCTTCTGCTTCTGGCCGCCGGACAGCGTGGCGATCTCGCGATGGCGCAGATCGGCGATGCCGACGGTGTCGAGCGCCTCGCTGAGCACCCGCTCGATGTCGCTGTGGTCGACACCGAAGTTCTCCAGGCCGAACAGCAACTCGTCCTCGACGATCGAGGCGACCATCTGCGCGTCGATGTCCTGGTTGACGCTGCCCACGATGCGAGCGATGTCGGTGAGCGTCACCTCGCAGGTGTCGATGCCGTCGATGAGCGTCGCGCCGAACAGCTCGCCGGTGAAGTGGTGGGGGATCGCGCCGGACAGGCACGCCGCGAGCGTGGATTTACCCGCTCCCGACGGGCCGATGACGCCCACGAAGTCGCCCGCCTCCACGCGAAGGGAGATGTCGTCGAGCGCGTGCTCGGCCTCCGATCCGTATGAGAACGAGACGTTCTCCATCTCGATAATCGCTGCCATGGGAACCTTTCCGATGTCGATCGCCAGGCGCGTCGCCTGCGTACAGGCGATGCGCGCGTAAGGGTCGTGGATGCCGCCGGATGCGGCAGCATCCCATGATACCCGAGTTCTAACGCTTGAGCGCGGCGCGAAGCGGCAGATAGAGCGCCTGCACCACGAACGCGTTGAACACCGCCGTGCCGAGCACGAGCGGGACCTTGACGAGGGCTGCCTCGATGGCGAAGCCCGAGATGACCGTGCCGGCGACGGCGAACAGCGCGCCGGAGACGAGGGTGGCTGCGAAGGCCGCGACAAGCGGCGTCACGCTGCGGCCGGCGATGCGCACGTCGAGCCGGATGAGGGCGGCCATGGTGAGGGCGCCGGCGACCTCGGTGGCGAAGTTGAGGCCCGGGATGGACGTGCTGATCTGGATGACGGCGGCGGACACGAGGCCGAAGACGGCCGCCTGCGCGAAGGTGCTGCGCGTAAGCAGGATCGCCAGCGCGTAGGCGGCGATGATGAACTGCGGCTTGATGCCGGTCATGGCCAGCGCGTTGCCGAGCGTCATGTTGAGGATGAGGCCGGCGGCGACCAGCACGGCGAGCAGGATGAGCGAGGAGATGCCGGTCGTGCCGACGTGGGTGGTCGGGGCGTTCACGGTGCGGGCGAAGGTATCGTTCGTGCGCATGGGAGGCGTCCTTTCGGTATGAGGGATGGACCCGTCGGAAAGACGGCTGGTCGATGTCGGGATTCGAGATTGTGGTACGGGGCGCGCGGGCGCCGGCCGCCGGCGATCCCGCCGGCGGCTCATGGGCTAGTCGTTGAGCTTCAGAGCCTTCTTGATGGGCACGTACAGCGCGCCGACGAGCACGGCGTTGAAGACGGCGGTGAGGGCGACCACGGGCAGCATGGCGGCGGCGATGGACATGTCGAACTGCATGAGCGCCATGCGGATGAGCATGAAGATGAAGCCGGAGACGAACGTCGTCACGAAGGTGCCGAGCGCGGGGATGACGGCGCGGGCACCGGTCTTCATGCCGGCGTTGACGATCGCGGCCATGAGCATGGCGGCGATACCCTCGGCGACGAAGTCGGCACCGGGCAGGCTCGTGGTGAGCTGGATGACGGCGGCCGAGACGAGGCCGATGATGAGCGCCTGGACGATGCTCGGGCGCACGACGAGGATGGTGATGCAGAACGCCGAGATGATGAACTCGGGGGCGATGGTGCCGCCGGAGATGCTCGAGATGGGCTTGCCGACGGTCATGTTCAAGATGAAGCCCGCGGCGAGCAGGATGGCGAGCAGGACGAGCGCCTTGATGTCGAGCGTGCCGCGGTCGGGGGAGGAGACGGTGCGGGCGGTGTCGTTGGTGGTGCGGGGCATGGTGGTTCCTTTCGGGTGGGGATGGAT
>NZ_JADYTL010000005.1 GCF_021531055.1 Collinsella tanakaei | reverse complement strand
GAGCCTTTATTGCAAGAAGCGACATTCATTCTAGCTATCGTTATCCATTCCTTCCGGTAATCGCCAAACAGTCGCATCGCCGTCACGTCTGCGCCGCCGCCCCTCCCCGCACCCTTGTTCTTTCGCTGTTCTTCCTGCTATTTGGCTTAATTTAAGCCCGCTTTGCGCCCAAGGGCGCATAAGCTCTTCACACCGGCCCGTTACTATCACGTATGAACGACCGGAATGTTTTATCCCTCCTAGCTCAAGAACATCTCAGAAACACATACGCGTTGGACGTTGGAGGTTCGCTGTGGACGAAAAGGATTTCGCCCTCCTGCACATGCTCAAGGAGTGCGGTAACATCACCCATGCCGCCGACCGTCTCTACCTGACCCAGTCCGCCCTTTCCAAGCGCATCAAGGCCATCGAGCGCGAGCTTGGCTGCGAGATCATCATCCGCACGCGGAAGGGCGTCCGCTTTACCCCCGAAGGTGAACTCGTCCTCGGTCGCACCGCGCAGGTACGTCATGAACTCGACCTTTTGCGCCGAGAACTCGGAGCAACGCAGGGCGAGGTCTGCGGCACGCTGCGTGCGGGCTTTTCGACCAACTACGCATTCGTCCACCTCGCCGACGTCATCGCCGAGTACCACGAGCGCTATCCGCTCGTCCACCTGGACATCTCCATCGGCAAGAGCAGCGACCTGCACGGGCGCCTACAGAGCGGCGCGCTCGATCTGGCCGTTCTGCGCGGCGAGCTGCCTTGGGACGGCATGCAGTACCTGCTGGCGCAGGAGCGCCTGTGCGCGGTATGCACCCACGAGCTCGAGCAGGTCCCCCTCTCGGAGCTCACCTACATCAACCACACCACCGATTTGGCTCAGACCGCGCTCATGACGCGCTGGCTGCACGAGAACAACCTCGCCAACGACACGAACCGCATCAACGTCACCGACCTTATGACCTGCCAGGAGCTCGTCAAGCGCGGTATCGGCTGGGCCTTGCTCCCCGAGATCGTGCTCGATGACTTCGACGGCTGCATCCGTCCCTGCACCTTCGCCAACGGCGAGCCGTTCATTCGCCGCATGTATATCGACTGCCAAAAGGAGTCGGAGCGCCTGCCGCAGGTCCAAGCCCTCATCGAGATCATCAAGGCGCAGTACGGCCACACCGACAACGCGTAAGCTATCCGATCGCACACGGAGGAACCCATGCTCGACTTCACCGTCTCCAAGGTCTGGCCCACCGATCGCTACACCATGTCGCAGGTGGATGCGCTGCTCGAGAAAGAGGGCATCCAGCGCGATGGGAACCTCGACTACACCTGTGCGATCCAAGATGACGACATGAACGTGATCGCCACGGGCAGCTGCTTTGGCAACACGCTACGCTGCCTTGCCGTCGACAGCCGCTACCAGGGCGAAGGGCTCATGAACAAGCTCATCACGCACCTGATCGACGTGCAGTACGAGCGCGGCAACGTCCACCTGTTCGTGTACACGAAGGTCGATTCCGCCAAGTTCTTCTGCGATCTGGGCTTTAAGGAGATCGCGCGCGTCGACGGGACGCTCGTGTTTTTGGAGAACCGCGCCGATGGTTTTTCGGGCTACCTGCGCCGTCTTGCCGCGACCCGTCGCCCGGGAACCGCGGGTGCCGTGGTCATGAACGCCAACCCCTTCACGCTGGGCCATCGCCATCTGATCGAGGTCGCTGCGGCGGCGGTCGACACGCTGCACCTGTTCGTGGTGAGCGAGGATGCGAGCCTCGTGCCCTTCGCCGTACGTAAGCGCCTGATCTGCGAGGGCGTTGCCGATCTGGATAACGTCGTGGTACACGAATCCGGCCCCTACATCATCTCGTCGGCGACGTTCCCGAGCTACTTCCTGAAGGACGACGTCGCGGTGAACGAGGGTCATGCACGGCTCGACATCGCCGTGTTCGGACGGATCGCCGCCGAGCTGGACGTCACCCGCCGTTTCGTGGGCGAGGAGCCCACGAGTCAGGTGACCGGCGTGTACAACCGCGTCATGTGCGAGGAGCTTCCGCGTATCGGCGTGGAGGTCGTCATCGTGCCCCGCATCGAGCGCGACGGCGCGCCGATCAGCGCCTCGACCGTACGCCGTGCGCTGCAGGAGGGAGATATGGAGACGGTCCGCGCGCTCGTTCCCTCCACCACCTACGACTACTTCACCAGTGACGAGGCGGCGCCCGTGCTTGCACGCATCCGCAAGGCCGGCAACGTCATCCACTACTAGCGCGCAATTCGGCCGAATGCTTTGCGCGTCCTCTTTTTTGATGGGTTGTATGCAAAGGCATCTGACGGCATTTCACGCGATTGTACTCACTGTGTATTTTTTTCTTCCACCGCTTCGGACTCAGTCCCTTGCCGCCCATACTATAGTTGATATATCAAGTATTCATACGCACAACGAGGTTCGCGAGGTCCCGTGGAACTGATGCATATTCTGGTGACGCTGGTCGTCGCCATTATCGGATTTATCGTCGCACGCCGTATCGGCATCCCTGTTCCCGCCATGATCGGCTCGATGCTGGCGGTCGGCATCGTCAGCGCCTTCACGGGGTTCGCCGAGATGCCCGCCCCCATCAAGGCCATCTCACAGGGCATCTCCGGCGCCTTCATCGGCCTGTCCATCTCCAAGCGCGATGTCCGCAACGTTCCCCACATGATCAAGCCGTTGATCCTGCTCATCACATTGCTCACCGTGAACACCATCACGCTCGGCATCGTCTTCCACGTGGTCTTCGGCTGGGACCTCATGACCGGTTTGCTGTCATGCGTCGCCGGCGGTATCGCCGACGTCTCGCTGATCGCGATGGACCTTGACGCCGATGCGAGCACCGTTGCCATCATGCAGACCCTGCGCTTGGCCACCGTGCTCGCGTTTTTGCCCAGCTGGGTCGGTTTCATGACGCGCAATATCGACGATGAGGAGAGCTCCGGTCCCTCGCTCGACATGACGCAGACGGCCAACCCCACGTTCCTCGACCGCTTTATCGACACCCAGCAGCGCAAGACCGTCTTCACCCTCGTTATCGCCCTGATCTGCGGCGCCGTGGGCTACGCGAGCGGCATCCCCGCCGGCTCGCTCGTCTGCTCGCTCGTCGTCGTATCTGCGCTCAACATCTTCACGGACGCCTGCGCCATGCCCATGACGATCAAGCGCGTCGCCCAGGTGCTGGCGGGCAGCTTGGTCGGCTCATCCGTGACGCCCGAGACCATCTCGCATCTCAACACGATCATCGGCCCGGTCATCCTCATGATGGCGATGTACATGGTCGTGAACTACACGTTCTCGGTCATCGCCACCAAAACCGGTATGCTCGACATGAAAAGCGCGCTGTTCGCCTCCTCGCCCGGCGGCGCGAGCGATATGGCGCTCATCGCCGGCGATCTGGGTGCCGATCTGGCCAAGATCGCCGTGCTGCAGATCTTCCGCGTGATCTATGCCTCGGCCCTCATGCCGCAGGTCGCCATCCTCGTCGTGAACCTCATGTCCGCGTGACATGTGCGTGAAACGGGGCTCGGTGCGTAATTTCACCCCAGGGGTTTTGTTACACCGGGCAGCCCAAGGGCTGCCCGGTGTAACAAAACCCCTGGGGTGAAATTACGCACCGAGCCGATTCCATACGCGATCCCGTCCCATGCAAAGGCCCGTCTGTGGTGCGCATATCCACCGCAGGCGGGCCCTTCTCACGCCAAAAACGTAGATTGCACTTTACATCCTACCGAGCTCGCGCATCTTGACCTCGTAGGCCTTCGAGATGATCTCGCAGCAGCCCTCGACGCCGAATAGCGCGCGGTTCACCATAAGGTCCTTGTGCAGGCGCAGCTTGGTCTTACCGGCCGAGTAGCGCTTGTAGAACAGCTCGCGGTTGCGCTGCATCTTCTTAATCAGCTTGAGCGCCTTCTGCTCGGACACGCCACGGCGTGCACGAACGATCTCGATGCGCTCGGCGAGCGGTGCCGTCACGAACACATTGATGAGATTCGGATTGTCGCGCAGGATGTAATCGGACAGACGGCCGATGATGATGCACGACTCGTTCGTGCCCACGTCCAAGATCACCTGGCGCAGGCTCTCGAACAGCTTATCCGCCATGGTGCGGGCGTCGAAGCGATCCGGCAGAAACGCCATCATCTCGGCGGCGACCGCCTCGTCGTAGGGCGCGACCTTCTCGACCACCGTGTCGGAGCGACGGGCGGCGCGGATCAGCAGCTCGTTGTCGTACAGGGGAATCCCCAGACGCTCCTGCAGCGCGATGCCGATCTCGTGCGCGTCCGTACCGTATTCGCGCGCGATGGTGATGACCACCGGATACTCCGGATCGCCCTCCTCGGTGGGGGCGCCGAGTGCGTCGTTGGCGTACATATCCTGAGCGAGGAGCTTGGAGACGTCCGCCTTCTTGTCGTTCTTCTTAGGCATGGGTGCCATCCAATCCGCCGAGCGCGCAACCGTTCCGACAACGGTCCCGCAACCCGGCAACAATCCCCCGACGCGGTTACGCAGACACCAGACGACGCTGGTAGAAGCGCACGATCAGCGAGATGCCGAAGTTCAAGATGAAGTATAGCGCGAACACGAAGCCGTACAGCAACAGCACCTGCGAGAGGTCGCTCGTGTAACCCATGACGACCTTCGCGCTGAACATGAACTCCATCACGTTGATGCCGGCCAGGTACGACGAGTCCTTGATGACCGTGGTGCACTGGCTGAACAGCGCGGGGATGATCGTGCGGAACGTCTGCGGCAGGATGATCAGGCGCATCGATGAGAAAAAGCCGAAGCCCTGCGACTTGGCCGCCTCGAACTGGCTTTTGGGGATGGAGTTCAGGCCGCCGCGAATGATCTCGGCCATGACGGCGGACGTGAAGATCGTGAACGCCAGCACCGAGATGAAGACGTCGTCGCCCTTGACCGTGAAGTAGATGAACAGGATCCACAGCAGATTGGGCGTGCAGCGGAACAGCTCGATATAGGCGCTCACCAACCACTTGAAGATGCTGAGCTTGCCGGTGCAGAACTGCTTGACGAGCGCCAGCACCGTGCCCAGGATCACCGAGCAGATGATGGCGAGCACCGAGATCTCGATGGTCTTCAGAAAGCCCATCATGATGAACGAGACGTTTGCCGGGGTGAAAATTTCCATGCTCTACGCCTCCTTCGCGGGCTCGGGGGTGATACCGGGAATGTTCTTGGCGCGCGGACGACGCTTGGAGCGGCGCTCGAGCCACTGGACCAGCAGCGCCAGCGGGAAGCAGATGATAAAGTACAGCACGCAGGCCATGATGTAGCCCTGCAGGTAGCCGTAGGTGGACACGAAGTTGTCCGCGTTGTACATAAGGTCGCCGCCGGCGATGAGCGCGAGCACCGAGGTGTTCTTGACGAGGTTCAGCGCCTGGTTGCACAGCGGAGGCAGGATGACCTTGAACGTCTGCGGCAGGATGATGTAGGCGTAGGACTGCGTACGCGTGAAGCCCTGCGACAGCGCCGCCTCCATCTGACCGCGCGGCACGCTCTCGATACCGGTGCGGATAACCTCGGAGATGTACGCGGCATGGTACAGACCCACACCGAGCGCGCCGATGGCGAACGCCGAGATACGCACCGGACCGTCGGCCCCCGTGATCATCTGCAGCACGCGGGGACCGGCCATGTAGTAGAAGAACACCTGCACGGGCAGCGGGGTGTTCTGGAAGAACTCCACGTAGATACGGCTGATCAGGCGCAGCACGCGCGAATGCGTCGTGGAGAAGACGCCCAGGATGGTGCCGAGCACCAAACTGAGCAGCAGGCCGGCGACAACCACCTGCAGCGTGAAGCCGAAGCCCTCCCACAGGCTCGGCATCTCGCTCATGGTGATTTCCCAGCGCCTGGGATCGAAGAGGCCTTCGAGCATAGCGCTCCTTCCCTTTTCCAATACGTGCAAATCGCCCGAGCGGAACGTGCCGCCCGGGCGACGGACCGTGCGCGCCGCCCGCTCAAGGCCGACGCGCACGGGATTCGATAACCCTTACAGGAGGTTCCAGGTCTCGGCTTCCTCATCGAGCCAGCCGTTGTCGAGCAGCTCGTTGACGGTCTCGTTGACGACCTCGGACAGGTCGGAACCCTTCTTGGTGGCGATGCCGTAGTTCTGCTCGCCGAACTCGATCTCGGGCTGCAGCAGCTCCTTCTGATCGTTCATGTAGGTGTTCAGCGTGGAGCGGTCCATGGCGAACGCATCGATGTTGCCGCTCTCGAGTGCGGAGTTGATCGACGGGTAATCCGCGTACTCCTTGAACTCGGGCGTGGCGTCGATACCCTCATCCTCGAGCATGGTGAGGATGGCGTCCTTGGTGGTGGAACCCTGGGAGACGCCGATGATCTTGCCGTCGAGGTCGGCCATGGAGGACATGCCGGAGGACTTCATGATCATGATGCCGACGTGGTCGGTGCGATACGGATCGGAGAAGTCCCAGTCCTCGAGGCGCTCATCGGTGATCGTGTAGGTCGCGCACACGATGTCGAGGGTGTCGTTGTCGATGAGCGGGCCGCGCGTCTTGGGCGTCACGGTCGTGAACTCGACGAGCTTCTGCTCCTTGGCCTCGTCGTAGGACACGCCGAGCACCGCGGCGGCGACCTGATAGCATAGGTCGATCTCGAGGCCCTCGTACTCGTTGGTCTCGGTGTTGAGATAGCCGTAGCCGAGCACGTCGGCCTTGACGCCGGCGGCAAGCTTACCGCGATCCTTGATGGTCTGGAGCTTGGAGGTGGCATCGGAGCTGGAGCCGTTGCCGCCATCGGAACCGCCACCGCAGCCGGCAAGCGCGCTCGCGCCCGCGACCGAAGCGACACCGAGACCGCAAATCTGCAGGAACTGACGACGTGACATCTTCATAATCGGTACCCCTTCCTTGGTACTGAGCCCACGGCAAAACGCCGGGGCAAGCTGGTCGGCGTGAGGTTGACGCCGAAGACGGGCGTATGCCCGTCGGGTGGACCGGAAGCGGCCCACCGATGAATCAAGCGCCTAGTGCAGGATCTTGTTGAGGAAGTCCTTGCAGCGCGGATTCTGCGGGTTGGTGAAGAAGTGCTCGGGCGTGCCCTCCTCCAGGATCTGACCGTCGTCCATGAACAGGACGCGGTCTGCCACCTGCTTGGCGAAGTTCATCTCGTGCGTCACGCAGATCATGGTGATGTTGTCCTGCGCGAGCTCGATCATAACGTCGAGCACCTCCTGGATCATCTCGGGGTCGAGCGCCGAGGTGGGCTCGTCGAACAGGATGATCGGCTGCTTGGTGCACATGGCGCGCGCGATGGCGACGCGCTGCTGCTGGCCGCCGGAGAGGTTCTGCGGGTACTCGCCGGCCTTCTGGGCCAGACCGACGCGCTCGAGCGCGGCCATGGCGATCTTGTTGGCCTCCTCCTTGCTCTTCTTCTGGAGCTTGATGGGGGCCAGCGTGAGGTTGCCGAGCACCGTCATGTTGGGATACAGGTTGAACTGCTGGAACACCATGGAGGAGTACTTACGGGCCATCTCCAGGTGGTTCTTCTTGGTCAGCGGCGTGCCGTCGATGATGACGTCGCCGCTCGTGGGCTCCTCGAGATAGTCGACGCAGCGGATGAGCGTGGACTTGCCCGAACCGGACGGACCGATGACGACGACCTTCTCGCCCGCCTTGACGGTCAGGTTGATGTCCTTGAGGACG
Source organism: Collinsella tanakaei (assembly GCF_021531055.1). Lineage (GTDB taxonomy): Bacteria > Actinomycetota > Coriobacteriia > Coriobacteriales > Coriobacteriaceae > Collinsella > Collinsella tanakaei_B. The sequence continues at coordinate 211,965 of NZ_JADYTL010000005.1, read as the reverse complement.
TGCAGATCGCCGAAGTACTTGTTGAGGTTCTTGATCTCGATCATGTCGGCCATGGACGCGATTCCTCTCCTTTGCGTGCCGGTCACGTGCGGAATATGTCCTCCTCGCGGGGCGAGTGCGTGGCCGGGCGATGTTGTTCGACTCGTGCGCGTATGCAATATGGTTGAATCACATATGGTGCGCGATATAACTCTTTGTATATGTGACAATCGATGCACTGGACGCATTATTCAATAAAAATGCGCATCAGGGCGTCGATTGCGGATACTCCATCCCTGGTGAGAACACATTATACACACCGCTTGGGTGGAGCGTTTGCAGGCACGATTTGGAAACACTCCTGTTACGTACCCGAAAGGCGGCAGAACAGGGCGGCCTGCCCGGTGTGTCCCTTAGGCCAGACGGGCCCCGACTTCGCGCGCGGCGGCGGGCTTGTCGAAGTTTCCGCCGGTCGCGCTGTTCAGCGCACCCATCACGCGACCCATATCCTTCTTGCTCGTCGCACCGAGCTCGGCGATCGTCTGCTCGATCAGCGCCACCAGCGCCTCGCCGCTCACCTGCTCGGGCAGCAGACTCTCCAGGATCTTGACCTGCTCGGTGAGCGTATCGGTGCGCTCCTGGTTGGTGCCGGCCTTGATGGACATCTCGAGCGTCTCGCCCGTCTGCTTGATCAGGCGACGGATCTGCTGGTTCACATCCTGCTCGGTAGCGTCGCGGCGCTCGTTGACCTCGACGTTCTTCACCTCGCCGATCACCTGGCGCAGAATCGACAGGCGCACCTTGTCCTTGGCTTTCATCGCCTTGACCATCTCGTCATGCAGCTGCTCGCTCGTCATGCTTCCTCCTTATCGGGAACGGCGCCGCCACGGCACCCGCCGCGCCGACGCCCGCCCACGTTACCTTGATTCCAAGCTCGCGCCTACTCGGCGGAGCCGGAACCTGCCGTCGCGAGGTTCATGTCCACGTTGTAGGGCACGTCCTCGGGCATGGGATTGATCTCGAGATCCGCCTGCTCCTGGTAGTTCTCCCACCACTCGGTATAGGCGGCACCCTGCTCCTCCGACACGATCGCATCCGAGATCGCATCACGGATCTCCTCGGGGATCTCGTCGGCCTTCGTCAGCTCGCCGTCCACATGGAACAGCTCGGTGCACTTGATGATGTGGTAGCCGTAGCTCGTCTCGACCACGCCGCTCACATCGCCCTCGCCGAGCTGCGACAAAGCGTCCTGGTACTCGGTCACGAAGGTCGTGAGCTTATCCCAGCCCACGTCGCCGCCGTCGGGCGCCGAGGCGGTATCGTCGGAGTACTTTTCGACGGCCTCCTCGAACGTCAGGTCACCGGCGTTGATCTTGGCCAACACGTCCTCGGCGGTCGCCTTCGCCTCGGCCTTCTCGTCGTCGGACGCATCGCTGTCGACCTTGATCAGCAGGTTGGACGAACGGCGCGCATCGTTCAGTGCGCTGGAGTTCTCGTTGAAGTACGCCACGATGTCATCATCGGTCGGCTCGTCGACCGGCGCCACCTCGTCGCGCAGCTTCTCCTGCGCCAAGCTGTTGCCCAGGCTCTCCTTGTAGCTCTCCTCGGTGTAGCCGAACGTCGAGAGCTGCTCGATGAAGGCGTCCTCGCTGTCGTAGGCCGAGACCGCCTCGTCCCACGCCTCCTGGATCTCCTCGTCGGACACCGTGATGTTGTACTCGTTTTGCGCTGCGGTCAGCAGGTACTGCTGCGCGTAGCTGTCGATCACCTGCTCGCGGTAGCTCTCGGGCGTAAGACCGCTGTCGGCGAGGTACTGCGCCCAGTCCTCGTCGCTGTCGTAGCCGTATGCCTCACGCAGGCTCATGATCTGGTTGGTGACGGTGTCCTCGGTGATGTTGACGCCCTTGACCGTCGCCGCGACGCCGCCGGTGAGGTGGTAGCCTTCATCCTGCGTCGCCTCGTTCAAGAAGCCGGAGCACGCCATGGTCGTCACCGACAGCAGCATGGCCAGGCAGCCGAGGGCGACCAGCACGATCTTGACGATCTTGCTGCGCTGCTCCTTGCGGTCGGCCCGCTGCTGGGCCTTGGACTTGGGAGCCTCCGGGGCGGGTTCGCGCTTGATGCGCGGGGTCTTGTTAGCCATCGTGTCCCTTTCGCCTATCGTGGGATGCCGCTTCGAAGCGGCGATCAGTCAACCGCCTGCGCGAGCTTCTCGGCGCGATCCGCGGCGGCGAGCGCCTCGATCACGGTGCTGAGCTGGTCGCCCAGCAGCACGCCGTTGTAGGTGGAGTTGAAGCCGATGCGGTGGTCGGTCACACGGTCCTGCGGCTGGTTGTACGTGCGGATCTTCTCCGAACGATTACCGTGGCCGATCTGCGCGGAGCGCTCGGCGCCCAACTCCGCCTGCTGCTTCTCGAGCTCCATCTCGTACAGGCGGGCGCGCAGCATCTGCATGCAGACCTCGCGGTTCTGGATCTGGGAGCGCTGCTCCTGCGACTGCACCACGGTGTTGGTGGGCAGGTGGGTGATACGCACCGCCGAGTACGTGGTGTTGACGCACTGGCCGCCGGGGCCCGACGCGCAGTACGTGTCGATGCGCAGGTCGGCCTGGTTGATCTGGACGTCGATCTCGTCGGCCTCGGGAAGCACGGCGACCGTGGCCGTCGAGGTCTGGATGCGGCCCTGGCTCTCGGTCTTGGGGACGCGCTGCACGCGGTGCACGCCGGACTCGTACTTCATGACGGAGTAGACCTTGTCGCCGTTGACCTTGAACTCGATGGACTTGAAGCCGCCGGCCTCGCTCGGGCTCGAATCGAGCACCTCGAGCTTCCAGCCCTGGTGGTCGCAGAAACGCTGGTACATCTTGAACAGGTCGCCCGCGAAGATGGCCGCCTCGTCGCCGCCGGCGGCGGAGCGGATCTCGACGATGGTGTTCTTCTCGTCGTTGGGATCGCCCGGGATGAGCATGAACTTGATGTCTTCCTCGAGCTTCGGGAGCTTGGCCTCGTTGGCGGCGATCTCCTCCTGCAGCAGGGCCTTCTCGTCCGGGTCGGTGGTCTCGCGCTGCATCTCCTTGGCGGCGTCGATATCGTCGAGAGCGCCGATGTACTCGCGCGCGGCGGTCACGAGCGGAGTCTGATGCGCATATTCCTTATTGAGACGCGTGTACTCCTTGATATCGGATGCCACCGAAGGGTCGGCGAGCTTCTTCTCGAGCTCCTCGTAGACGATGGTGATTTTCTCTAGTTTGTCGCGCATGATGGTTCCTTTGCGATCGGCGGGCGTGTGTCCGCGCATGGACATGGGGCGGGATTGCGGGTCGCTCGGCCAAGCGAGCGCTATGCGAACCCAGCTAGAACATGTCGAATCTGAGGTACACGCGCGAATCCTTTCTCTCGGGCATCTATCATACCCGGCTGGCGCGCAAGGGCAAGCGGCGGCGGCCTCTGGGCATCATATACCATCTCTACCTGCGCAAAATGTTCACAGCGACAAGATGCCGCCACGTCAGGCGACAAATTGGTGCCAGGTACAAACTTGTCGCCGACAAGAAGGTGCCAGGTACAAACCTGTCGCAAACTTGTCGAGCGATGGCGCCGTCCTTCACGATATGGATTCGACATTCAGATGATACTGAGCGATATAGGGAATCCCGCCCCCGCGGGGCGGATGGACGACGAGATGGCAGCAAGCCCGATTTTGCCAGAAGCGAACCGCCGCCAGTGGTTGCGACATGCATTGGGCAGGCGTGGCCCGCCCTCTTTGGCCCCTTTGTCAGATGACTGGACGCCGGTATGGGCAATTTGTTCAGATATGAAGGTCTGGGAGGCCTGAATCGGGTTTCAGAAAACGATGTCCGTTGTAAGCACTTTCGCTTAACAGCAAGAACGCATCCTCTTATGATGCCCGCTCAAAACCGGCATGCGCGGGCGGACCCGATCGCCCCGAATTCGGGCCTCCCAAACCTTCATATCTGAACAGATTGTCCAGCCGCCCAACGCGCGGCAGCGAAATGACGGGCCGGGTCCCGTCACGGACGGAAAAGCCGGGTCCGGAGCCATCCCGGCAGCCCCGCCATATAGCAAAAAAGCGGCCCGACCCCGATCAGGGGCGGACCGCTTCGAACACAAGCAACCTGCCTGCCAAGGCGACAAGTTTGTACCTGGCCCCAACTTGTCTGTCGCCCCAACTTGTCGCCTCGCCGGCGGTTAGTCTTCGAGGTAACGGGCGAGGAACTCTCGGGTGCGGGCGTGCTTGGGCGCACCGAAGATCTCGGCCGGCGTGCCCTCCTCGGCGATGACGCCCTTGTCCATGAACACCACGCGGTCCGAGACCGTCTTGGCAAAGGACATCTCGTGCGTGACCACGACCATCGTCATGCCGTCGGCCGCAAGACGACGCATGACCTCGAGCACCTCGCCCACGATCTCGGGGTCGAGCGCGGAGGTCGGCTCGTCGAACAGCATAAGATCGGGCTGCATGCACAGGGCACGCGCGATAGCCACGCGCTGCTTTTGGCCTCCGGAGAGGTTGGCTACGTTCGCGCGGGCGAAATCGGCCAGCCCCACGTCGGCCAGACGCTCCATGGCCACGCGCTCGGCCTCGTCCTTCTTCATCTTCTTCAAGGTCACGGGCGCCAGCGTGCAGTTATCCAGCACGTTCATGTTGTTGAACAGGTTGAAACCCTGGAACACCATGCCGATCTTCTCGCGCAAGCGATTGACATCCACGTGGTCGGCGGCCAGATCGGCGCCGTGGAACCACACGTGGCCGGCGTCGGGCGTCTCGAGCAGGTTGATGCAGCGCAGCAGCGTCGACTTGCCGGAACCGGACGCACCGATGATCGTCACGACCTGGCCGGGCATGACGTCGAGGTTGATGTCCCGCAGAACCTCGAGATTGCCGAACGACTTGCGCAGGCCCTCGATGCGAACCATGGGCTCACGCGATCCGGAGGTGTGTACGGTCGCCATGGCCTACTCCTCTCCCAAAATGGTCTGATCCGACGTGCTGCCGAACGGCTCGGGCGTGACGTCGAAGTGGCGCGCGAAGCGCCCGAGCAGCCACGAGGCCACAAGCGTCAGCATGAGGTACACCACGGCGACGATCATGTTGGACTGCAGGTTCTGATAGTAGATGCCGGCGACCGTCGTGCTCGCGAACATGAGGTCGAACGTACCGATGACCGACAGCACCGACGAATCCTTGATGTTGATGATGAGCTCGTTGGACAGGCCGGGGATCGCGAACTTGATGCCCTGCGGGAACACGACCTTGCTCATGGCCTGCCACTGCGACAGACCCAGCGAGCGCGCCGCCTCGGCCTGGCCGCGGTCGACCGACTCGATACCGCCGCGCAGGACCTCCATCATGTAGGCGGTCGAGTTGAGCGAGATGGTAACCAGACCGCCCCAAAACGGGTTCCACACCGCGTTGATCTCGGTGGTGGACATGCCCGTCGTGCGAATGAGCGCGAAGATGCCCGAGTAGATGATGAACGCCTGCACCATCATCGGCGTGCCGCGCACCACGGTGCTGTAGGCCTTGGCAAAACCGCAGCCCACGACCTTGAGGAAGCGCACGAAGTCGTTGTCCGCCGGATCGACGGTCTGGATGCGGCAGAACACGAGCAGCAGCGCCAAAACGAAGCCGATGATCGTGCCGAACACGGCGAGCTCGATGGTGGTGGCAAGGCCGGCGGCAAACGTCCCGCGGCCGTTCCAGAGGATATAGAGGATGCTTTGCAGCTCGTCGTCGAGCGGGCGGGTCTCGGCGGCAACAGCTACCTGCCAATCCGACGCGACGCCGAGCACGAGACGGTCCACGATGAGCACGAGTGTCATGGCCCACACGACGTAGGACGCGTAGCGCAGCGAGCGGGCGACGGCCGGCTTGGCGAACGGCGCGCTCGCGGCGTAGGTCTTCCAGTGCGTGAGCTTGAACACGAGCGCGACGGCGCTCACGACGAGCCACGCCGCGAGCAGGTAGTACATCACGAGCTCGACCGTGAAGGCGCTGGCCAGAAAGCTCAGCGTCGGACGCGGCTGGCTGGACAGCAGCATGCCGATGCCGGCCACCGCGCTCGTGCCGAGCAGCACGTAGCGGTGGTCGTCGAGGATGAACGAGGCCAGGCGGCCACGCTCTTTGGTACCCATGGTTGCTCCTTTGGTCCTGAGATGGGTAAGGCGCGCACCCGCCGCGTGGCCTAGGTGCGCGCCCCGAACATCAATGGTGGGCGGAATCGTATGGACGTGCGGACCACGTCACCCGCGGCTGCGGCAGGCGCGGCGATCGCCCCTTCTTCGCGTTAGGCGGGCTGGCGATCCATGCACTCGTTCCACATGGCCTGGCGATCGTCCTGCGAGATGCCGGCGATGATCTCGTTGATCTGTTCGAGCATGGCGTCGTTGCCCTTGGCGATGGCCGCGTTGTCGGGCATGACGGAGCCCTCGAACTTGTCGGTCATCTCGAGCTGGACGAAGTCGGGATAGGTCTCGAGCAGCTTGGGCACCGACAGCATGGAGTAGGTGATGATGTCGCAGGTGCCGCTGGAGAGGTTCTCGACCACGAGCGGCACGGTCTCGGCCGGCGTCATGTGGTTGATGTCGGGGATCTGCTCGATGACGTCGTCGAACATCGTGGCGGCCTGGCCCAGGACGGACGCGCCCGCAAGGTCGGCGAACGTGGTGGCGTCGGCGTAGGCGGAGCCCTTCTTGGTGATCATGACGATGTCGTCGTCGATGTAGGAATCGGTGAAGTCCGCGGACTCCTGGCGCTCCGGCGACACGGACATGCCGGCGCAGACGATGTCGATCTGGCCGTTGTTGAGCGAGTCGATGAGCGCGGAGAAGTCGAGTTTGACGGCGACGGCCTCCATGCCCAGCCCGTCGGCGATGATCTTGGCGACCTGCACGTCGTAGCCGTCGGCATAGGCGCCGTCGACGTTGTCGATGGGAATGGTGTAGTCGGAGGCCTCGGAAACCTGCCAGTTGTAGGGAGCGTAGGCGGCCTCCATGCCGACGCGCAGGGTGACGCCGTCGCCCAGCGTGGCCTCGGCGGTGTCGGAGGCGTCGTCGGCGGCATCGGTGTCGTCGGTGCCGGAATCCTGGGCGGCGGGGCCGCAGCCGGCGAGGAACATCATGCCTCCCGCGCTAAAGGCCGAAAGGCCGGAGAGCTTGAGGAAATCGCGACGGGTCAGGCGGCTCGACTCGAGCTGCGCATCCGCAGAGAGGTTCTTGGTCATGATGGTTCCTTCCGGTATGTTGTGTAAACCCCTTCCGTACGACGCAACCGGAGGGGACCCATTCCCCTCCCCCTTGCAACCGAATGCGAGAAAGTTACGCGTACAAGTTGCCAGCATACCGCGCGCGTATACGGATTGCGAGTTCAAACACACCGGAAACACGCACGTAACCGAATATCCGCCGCGAGCGGGACAGGGCGGGGCGCGATGGCCCGCCCTGTCGAGCGAATGTCACGATTTTCCCCTGGCCCCGTTTGGGACACTCCGGCCCCCTTCGGGGCATCTGCTACAGCAGGGTGATGGTGAAGGAGCGCTCGTCGGTGGCGCCGGGGGCGAGCAGCGTGATGTTCTCCTTGTGCTCGAGCACGTCGTCCTCGTTCGTGTAGGTCGCATGCCCGGTCCAGGGCTCGAGCGCCACGAACGGCGCGCCCGGCGCGGACCACACGCCCAGGAAGTCGAAACCCGGGAAGTCCACGCGGACGCCATGACCGCTGCGCGTGCCCACGAGCGACACGGCGTTGCCCGGCACGTGATCCCAGATCATCGTGTCGTAGTCGAACAGCGAGCGCGACAGCGGCAGCACGTCGGAATCCTCGACCGTCGGGAAGGTATCGGTCGGATCGGCAAGGCCGCCCGCCACGATCTTGGGGCACGCGGCGGTCCAGGCCTGCGCGAAGCGGAACTCGTAATCCTCGAACGTCTCGCCCGCCTCGGCGCCGCCCGGTGCCGGGATGTTGAACGCGGGATGGCCGCCCACCGAAAACGGCAGGTCGACTCTGCCGGTATTGGTGACGGAAAACGTCTGCGTGAGCGACGCCGGCCCGGTGAGCGCATAGGTCATATTGAGCGTGAAGTCGTACGGGTATGCCGCGTGCGTCGTCTCCGAGCTGGAAAACTCGTAGGTGACCGCCGAGCCGTCCTCACTCACACCGACCAGCTCGTGTTCCGCGATGCGCGCCAGACCATGGCGCTCCATGCGACACGGGCCCGCCGCCGATTCCGCCGCGTTGTCGCGCAGGTTGCCCACGATGGGAAAGAGCACCGGCGCATGTTTGCCCCAATACGCCGGATCGGCTTGCCAAAGGTACTCGCGTCCGTCCAAGTTAAGACTGGTGAGCTGGGCACCCATGCTATCGATCGACGCGCGCAGCTCGCCGCGCGAGATGGTGGTGATAGTGGACATAGCGGCCTCCTCGCCTCCGGCATCCGTACGCGCTATAACTATACGACGCACGGCTGCGCATTTACGGTAAGCTTGTGCGAATCGCACGTATTCGAACCTGAACGCGTCGGCGACACGCCCTGGCGATCGCCGCGAAAGGAATCCGCATGGCACATCGCGACGGCGACGGCATCGCCGAAGAGGGAGAGCTGTTCTGCACGCACATCGGCGGATCGGCCACGCTCGAGGGAGTCATGATGCGCGGCAAGCTCAACTGGGCGGTCGCCGTACGCTGCGAGGATGGCAGCATGTACGTGGAGGAGCACGACCTGCCCGACCGCAGCGCGCGCCCCGCGTGGACGCGCTGGCCTATCGTGCGCGGCTGCATCTCGTTCGGCGAGTCGATGGTGCTCGCCTATCGCGCGATGGACATCGCCGCGGCGCATGCGTTCGAGGACGAGGACGGCGCGACGGCCGATACGGGCAGCGTTGCTCCCGAAAGCGCGGACGGCCAGCCCGACGGCGCGCTCGGCGACGATAGCGCGCCTGGCGCCCCGGCCGCCTCGAGCAGCGAATCCCAGGGCATGGGCGGCGGCATGATCCTCGCCGTCATCTTCGGACTCGTGCTCGGCGTCGCGCTGTTCATGGGGCTGCCGCTCGTGCTCACCAACCTGATCGTCGGCGAACTTACCGCGGATAACTCCCTGCTCTGGAACGTAGTCGAGGCGTGCTTGCGCATCGTCGTGCTCGTCGCCTACATCGGCGGCGTGGGCTTCATGCCCGACATGGCGCGTCTGTACGGATACCATGGTGCCGAACATCAGAGCATCCACTGCTTCGAGCACGGTCTGCCGCTCACGCCCGAGAACGCCTCACGGTTCTCGCGCCTGCACGTACGCTGCGGCACGGCGTTTTTGGTCATGACAGTCGGCGTGGCGCTGATCCTGCACGCCGTGGTCCCGGTCGGCAGCTGGGCCGAGGCCCTTGGGCTGACCGGCGTCGTGCGTTCGCTGTTCGTCTTCGCATCGCGGCTGGTCATGCTGCCCATCGTGGCCGGACTTTCCTACGAGGTCACCGTCACCTGGGCCGGCAAACATCCCGAAAACCCGCTAGTCAAAATCGCACTATGGCCCGGCCTGCAGATGCAGCGCCTCACCACGCGTCGCGCCGACGAGGGCATGCTCGAATGCGCCATCGAGGCCCTGAAGCGCGTCGACGCCCGCGAGAAAGCAGCGAGAAGCTAGGCGCTGCCGCCGTTTCCCGTCGCGGCGCTTCAAGAAGAGCGGGGCTGGCGCATGGCCCGCATAGCGTCTTGCTAAAATTGCACTTTTCGGGGGTTTGTCCGTTCTGTCAGTTAGCTTGACGAACATTTTCGCAGCTCAGCAGCTCGCTTTTCCACGTTTCGCTGCTGATGTGCGATTTTCGGTCTTCTAAACCCCCGAAAAGTGCAATTTTAGCAAGACGCACCTCGGACCCGTTACCGGCACCCTTTTCGATGAGACCCGACTGCGCGCAGACCATACGGCGCAAGCCGGGCCGCCTCGTCCAAGACGAGACGGCCCGATCGAAAAAGGAATCTCCATGTGACAGGGGCGATTCCCGCGCGTGCCGCTCCCCGTATCCGCACCTTTCCTGGCCCGCTACAGCGGGGTGATCGTGTTGACGATATTGGCGCGCAGATAGTCGTCGGCCAGCGTGAGCTTCTCACTCCAGTCGTCGTCCTCCATGTCGTCGCGGATCTCCTCGTACGAGACCGCGCCACCGGTCTGCAGGTCGACGATCTCCTCGGCCTCCTCGATGCTGTAATACGTGCTCGGATCCGACGAGGCCATCCAATAATAGTGGCCGATGATATAGCCCCATCGGTTCGCCCACACGCTCGCGTAATGTCCCTGGCCGAGCGCGACGTCGCCCATGCACGAGCTGGCGACGTCGCCCCATGCGTTCGTGGTCCCGCGCTGCACCTGGATCGTGCAGACGTCGAGCCGCGGATACGCTTTGGAGTACACCGTCACGGTGTTGCCCTGGACGTCGACCGTCACGCGGCCATCCCAATATTCGGGCAGGTAGAACTCGTATCCCGCCGCGACGACATGACGTGCCTCGCGGGCGGCCTCCGCGGCCGCGGCTTCGGCGGCAGCGGCCTCCTCAGCTTCCTTCTGCGCCACGGCCTCATCGCGGCGAGCGATCGCAGCCGCCCTCAGCTCGTCGGCATCCGGAGCGTCGTCGTTCTCGTCGGCATCGTCAAGCGCGAGCTTGTAGGCCGCCTCGATCTGCTCGTCGGTCACATCGAGCGCGGTGACCGGCTCGAGCTCGAACGTGCCGTACGAAGAGACATCGATATCCTCGTCCGGGTCGTCGGTGGCGATCGAGAGCTCCATCGTCGTGTCGGGCGCGGTGAAGACGGTTCCGTCCGCGGCGATCGGGGACGCGGCGACGCCCAGCACGTACTCGCCCTGCCGCAACTCGATACCCTCACCGTCCGAATCGACGTACTGGACCTCGTCGATCGTCGTGCCGTCCAGGTCCTCGCCCTCGATGTGCATCGGCAGACGGGAGGAACCCTGCTCGGTGTCCCAGCCGTCGGCCGCAACGGCGACGGTCACATCGTGGAACGCGTGCGCCGCCTCCTCGGCAGCCTGCTGCTCCGCGAGCTCCTGCTGATGCTGATCGTCGAGGTACTTCCACACGCCGAAACCGGCCAACGCGATGACGGCGATAACACCGACGGCGATACCGATCACCTTGCCCTTACCCTTACCCTTGCGAGGCGCATCGTCCGCGCCCGGAACGACGGGCTCGGGCGCGATGGGAGCGGCGACGGTGTCATCGACGGCCGGCACGGCATCGGCGGCCTCGCCCGCATCCGCGCCGGCGCCGGCGTCGGCGATGGCGGCGACGCGCGCCATATCGGGTACGGTCACGTCGAGCCCGCTGGCGGGATCCAGCTCATCGGGAGCATCGTCATCCGACGACGACTCGTCATGGTCCGCGACCGCTTCGGCGGGCGTCTCCTGTTCGAGCGTCGACTGGTCGCACGCCGTGCGGTCGAGCAGCTGCGTCTCGTCGGCATCTGCCGCCGCCGGAACCAACGCGTCCACGCGCGCGCCGCATTCGGTGCAAAACGCCGCGTTCTCGCGAAGCGGGGCTCCGCAAGAGGGGCACGTCGCAGGTTGAGGGGCCTCTTCGGGCTGGGCGCCTTCGGTCGGGATCGCGGCGCCGCATTCGGTGCAAAACGCCGAATCGTCGGGGATCTCCGTATGACACGATGGACAGATCATCGTCGGTCTCCTTTCCGCTTGCGGAACGCCTTCATTGTACGGCAGCCGCACCGCACGAACCCCCGCGAGGCGCGGCACAAGATTCTCGCGTATACCGGGACACGGCAGCCCGTCCGTTCCGCACCCGGTTTTACTCCCTATCGCGCCTCAAACAGCGCGCCCGCGCGAAATGTGGTCAAATAGAACCGCCGAATCCGCGGCGCGCGATCCCAAGGAGGACACCGGCCATGCACCGTATCCTGTTCATATGCCACGGCAACATCTGCCGTTCGACCATGGCCGAGTCCGTCATGACCGAGCTTGTGCGCCGTGCCGGCCGCGAGGATGAGTTCGAGATCGATTCCGCGGCGACGAGTTACGAGGAGATCGGCAACCCGCCGCATTGGGGTACCGAGACCAAGCTGCGCGAGGTGGGCATTCCGCTGGTACCGCACCGCGCACGCATCATCACGCGACCCGAATACGATCGGTGGGACCACATCATCTATATGGATGCCGAGAACCGCCGCGGCCTCAAGCGCATCCTGGGCAGCGACCCCGAGGACAAGGTGAGCCGCCTGCTCGATTGGACCGATCGACCCGGCGATGTCGCCGATCCGTGGTACACCGGCAACTTCGACGCCACCTATCGCGACGTTCTCGCTGGCTGTTCCGCCCTGCTCGAGCAACTTTCCTGACAAAGGGCGACAAAGGGCCACGTCGCCCCGTCGCAATCGGCGCACACCCGACCAAAATCGAAACCACCGTTTATGGTTCGGTTTTGGAATGGTCTTCCCGGTAGCGCCAAAATCAACGGCTCGTCTACCTGCGGTTTCTGTATGACAAAAGCGGTTTGTACTCGGAGGATGCGTGCAAAACCGAACCATAAACGAGATCGCGGTTTCTCGCGCTTGAACCCACCGAAGAAGCTGACCACTTTGTCGAAAGCCGCGACCGGCGCTCGACTACAATGGGGGACGTCGGGAAAACCACCACACAAGAAAGGATGCGACGCATGGGCAAGCGCATCCCCCTTTCCACGTTCATCATCGCCTCGGTGCTGTTCTGCGTCGTCGCCGCAGGCGCGACGTACGGCATCTACACGCAGGTCATAGCCCCCGCGCAGACGCAGCAGACCGCTCAGCGGGACGATGCTGCGACCGAGAAGGATACGGACGGACAGGCCGATGACGAACAGACCGAGTCCGACGACTCCGACGATACGACGGAATCCGGCGCGTCCGAAGACGCCGATCGCACGGCCGCGGCCGACGATACCGCCACGCCTGATTCCCCCGACGCATCGGATACCGCAGACGCCACCGCGCCCACGCAGACCACACGGGAACCGGAGCCCGAGCCCGCGCATGCCTTCAGCTGCGAATACTTCTACATCGACATGCCGGAGGGCAGCGGCACGCTCGAGGTCACCGACGCCGGCCATGAGGAGGACGGGTTCATGACCTACTGGTTCAGCCGCACGTCGGGCAACGGCTCCGAGGGCGGTGCGGCCGTTTATGTGGGCAACGAGCCCCATACCGCTTCGACCACCTACCTCGGTACCACGTCGGAGGGCTACACGATCTCGGCGAGCGAAGCCGGGGCCGGGGTGTTCGCCAATCCCGACTACCCCGATTTCGCCGGCGCCGTGCTCACACCCCTGTAACGCCCACGGGCAATCGCACTCCATGCGCGAGACGCACCGAGCCGCCCGCCCACCGCACACCCTCCGTACCCCACCAAACGATTGGAAACCACCATGGCACGTTTTTGCACCACTTGCGGAGCCCCCGTCGACGACCAAGCCGCGTTCTGCCCGACCTGCGGCGCCAAGCTCATCGATCAATCGCCGGCACCCGACGAGCAAGCCGATGTGACCACCAAGATCGAGCAGCCCGAAGCGACCACGTCGCTGCCCACCGCGACCGCCGATGCGCCGAATCCGCCATCTCCGGCAGATGACGGCACGGCGACGCCCCGCCGCAAAACCGTGCCCCTCTCCGCACTTGTCGCCGTGATAGCCTGCGCCATCGTGATATGCGGCGGCGCCTTCGCGGTCATGACGTTCCACCCGTTCGGGATCGGCGCCCCGGATGTGCAGGCAAGCACCACGGACGACGCCGACTCCGAGAAGGACGCGGACGAAGCGGACACCGAAGACGGCGAAGCCGACGATAAGGACGAAGACGCCGAGGATGGCGACGCCGACGATAAGGACGAGGACGACTCGGTCGAATCCGACGACGCCGACGAGGGCGACACCGAGGAGGAGACCCCCGTCGTCCAGAACACCATCATCGTCCAGTCCGACCCGCGGGAAAGCCGGCCGCAGCAGTCCGCCCCCGCACCGCAGTCGACCTCGGCGCCCAACAACTACTTCGTGTGCCCCGACTCCGACACGCATCTCTATACCGATTCCGAGCTGTACGCCATGAGCCCCGACGACCTCGAGATCGCCCGCAACGAGATCTACGCGCGCTACGGCCGTGGCTTCAACAGCACCTCGCTGCAGGGCTACTTCGATTCGCAGGCCTGGTACACCCGCCTGTACAGCCCCGAGGAGTTCGATGCCATGGAGAGCCCGCTCAACTCGATCGAGCAGGAAAACGTCGTCAACATGCTGCGCGTGGAGACCGACCTGCGCAACTGAGGACAACGCACCGGCAAAATGAACAGGTCGCTCGGCCACAATCGACCTACCCGTTCATGTCGAAGACCGCGATTCGTTTACGGTTCGGTTTTGGAGGAACCTTTCGAGTAGCGCCAAAATCGACGGTCCGACTGCCTGCGGGTCTTGTGCGATGAAAAGCTTTTATACTCAGAGGGTGCGCCCAAAACCGAACCCTAAACGGGTTTTCGGTTTTCGAGAACATGTGCGCACCGAGATTCCAGCACAAACTGGACAAAACGGATACGCAAACACGTCGAGCAAGCCCTCGAGCGGCAGCATCGTTCGGCACGCGAAAATTTCATGTACCTAATTATTCGGTACCTTGACTTTATCGGTCATGGTAGTACGCTTCTTTCGTTCAACCGCACAGATCAATACGAAGGAAAGGAGCGCGTATGTGCATGTCCGATGACGAAGACCCTGCACGGCTGCACGCAGCCGAGGGCCACGCCGCTCCGGACGAGCCGCAGCCGTGGGACTCCCCCGAGGAGGCGCGCGCCCGCCGTCTGCTGTGGGATATCGGCTTTTGCGGGCAGTACCTGCACTTCCACAGCGGAGGCAGATCCGGTCGGGCGGCCATCATTTGCCTGATCGCCAAGTCCGGCGGCCAGATGTCCCAACAGGAGCTCGGCGCGTACTTCGAGCTCAAACCCGGCTCGCTGTCCGAGATCCTCGCCAAGATCGAGAGCGCCGGCCTCATCGAGCGCACGCGCAACCCTGAGGACCGCCGCCAACTCTCCGTCCGCCTCACGGACAAGGGCGTCGAGGAGGCCGCGCGCGAACAGGAGGCCCGCCGCGCCTTCCGCCTCGAGGCCTTCGCCTGCCTGAGCGACGCCGAACAGGACCAACTCGTCGACATGCTCGACAGGATACGCACACATTGGGAGGGATTGCATGATTAACACGCTCATGAAGAGCATACGCGAGTATAGGCGGGCGGCGATCGCCACCCCCATCATCGTGTCGGGCGAGGTGGTGATGGAGGTCGCCATCCCGTTCGTCACCGCGCAGCTCATCAACGTCATCCAGCAGGGCGCATCCGTGCCCGAGATGCTGCCGTACGCCGGCCTGCTCGTGGCCATGGCGCTCGCGTCGCTCGCCTTCGGCATCGGCGCCGGCCTCACCTGCAGCCAGGCGAGCTGCGGCTTTGCCAAGAACCTGCGCCACGACGTGTTCGCCGCGGTGCAGCGCTTCAGCTTCGCCAACATCGATCAGTTCTCCAGCTCCTCGCTGGTCACACGCCTCACCACGGACATCACCAACGTGCAGCTCGCCTACATGATGGTCATCCGCACCGCCATCCGCTGCCCGCTGATCCTCATCTGCGGCATCGTCATGGCCTTCGTCATGGGCGGCCCCATGGCCATCGTGTTCGTGATCGTCGTGCCCATCCTGGGCTTCGGCCTGTTCAAGGTCGTGCGCACCGTGCACCCGATCTTCCGTTCCGTGTTCCGCAAGTACGACGCGCTCAACGAGTCCATCGAGGAGAACGTCACCGGCATGCGCGACGTCAAGAGCTACGTGCGCCAGGACTACGAGAAGGCCAAGTTCGGCCGCGCCGCGCAGGACGTCTGCGCCGACTTCACCCGCGCCGAGAAGATCCTCGCCTTCAACTCGCCCATGATGAACCTCGCCGTGTTCACGGTGTTCACGGTCATCATCCAGTTCGGCTCCTACCTGATCATCTCGAGCCGCGGCACCATGCTCAACGTCGGCCAGTTCTCCGCGCTGACCACCTACGGCTTCATGATCCTCATGGCGCTCATGATGGTGTCGATGGTCTTCGCCATGATCACCATGGCGCAGGAGTCCGCCGAGCGTATCGTCGAGGTCATCGAGACCGAGCCCACCATCAAGAACCCGGCGAACCCCGTCACCGAGATGAAGGACGGATCCATCGACTTCGACCACGTGACGTTCAAGTACTCCGAGAAGGCCGAGCACCGCGCGCTCGCCGAGATCGACCTGCACATCGCCAGCGGCGAGACGCTGGGCATCATGGGCGGCACCGGTTCGGCCAAGACGTCGCTGATCAACCTGATCAGCCGCCTGTACGACGTGACCGAGGGCTCCGTCAAGGTCGGCGGCGTGGACGTGCGCGACTACGACCTCGAGTTCCTCCGCAACAACGTGGCCGTCGTGCTGCAGAAGAACGTGCTGTTCTCGGGCACCATCAAGGAGAACCTGCGCTGGGGCGACCCGGATGCCTCCTACGACGAGCTCGTGGAGGTCTGCAAGCTCGCGCAGGCCGATGAGTTCATCCAGGGCTTCCCGCAGAAGTACGACACCTACATCGAGCAGGGCGGCACCAACGTGTCCGGCGGCCAGAAGCAGCGCCTGTGCATCGCCCGCGCGCTGCTCAAGCACCCCAAGGTCCTGATCTTGGACGACTCCACCTCCGCCGTCGACACCAAGACCGACGCGCTCATCCGCGAGGGCCTGGCGCAGTATCTGCCCGAGACCACCAAGATCATCATCGCGCAGCGCACGAGCTCGGTGGAGCATGCCGACCGCATCCTCGTGCTCGACAACGGCCACATCGCCGGCCTGGGCACGCACGACGAGCTCATGAAGACCTGCGACATCTATCGCGATACCTACATCCAGCAGAACCGCACCGAAGACGATGACGCCGTGAGCGCGACCGACGCCGTCGAGGCAGCGATGCCCGCCGAGGCCGAAACGCCCGCGGAGGTACCCGCCACGGATGCCGAAACCGTGAAGGGAGGTGCCGCCGATGAGCATTAACGCCGAAGCCCGCAAGGAATACGAGGCCAAGCGCCAAAACGTCGCCGGCCGTCAGACCGACGACGGGAATCGCCGCCCGGGACGCGGCCGCACGCTCGGACGCCTCATCCGCACCCTGTTCTCGTTCTATCCCAAGCTTCTGCCGATCGTGGCCGTCTGCATCGTCGTGCAGGCGATCCTGTCGGCCATGCCGGCGACCTTCATCCAGCGCGCCCTCGAGATCGTGACCGCCACCTGGCAGTCCGGCGACTGGGCGTCGGTCTCGGGCCGCATCACGTCGCTCACCCTCACGCTCATCTGCGTGTACGCCGTCACGCTCATCGCCAACTTCACCCAGACGCGCCTCATGGCCATCATCACCCAGGGCTCGCTCGAGAAGTTCCGCGAGAAGCTGTTCGACCACATGCAGGACCTGCCGATCAGCTACTTCGACCAGCATCAGCGCGGCGATATCATGAGCTACTACACCAACGATATCGACACCCTGCGCCAGATGATCTCGCAGTCCATGCCCAACATCTGCCTGACGGTCATCACCTGCTGCTCGGTCATCTGCGTCATGATGTACTACAGCGTCTGGATGGCGCTCGTGGTCATCGCCGGCGTGGGCTTCATGGCCTACATGACCAAGCAGCTCGGTGGCCGCTCCGCCCGCAACTTCGTGGCGCAGCAGCACGAGATCTCGGTGGTCGAGGGCCACGTCGAGGAGATCATGAACGGCCAGCGCGTCGTCAAGGTGTTCTGCCATGAGGACGCCGCCCAGGAGGACTTCGACGTCCGTAACGAGCGCCTGTTCCGCGCCGCCCGCGCCGCGAACATGTACACCAACACGCTCGGCCCGATCCTCATGAACCTCGGCAACCTCATGTACGTCATCGTGGCGCTCGTGGGCGGCATCTTCATCGCCACCGGCGTGCCCAACGTGTCCGTGTCCGGCCTGGCGTTCTCCGTCGCCGTGACCGTGCCGTTCCTCAACATGACCAAGCAGTTCGCCGGCCAGATCGGCCAGATCTCGCAGCAGATCAACGCCGTGGTCATGGGCCTCGCGGGTGCCGAGCGCATCTTCGAGCTCATGGACGAGGAGACCGAGCAGGACGAGGGCTACGTCACGCTGGTCAACACCAAGATGGAGAACGGCCAGCTCGTCGAGGCCGCCGGCAAGCACACCGGTCGCTGGGCCTGGAAGCACCCGCACCAGGACGGCACCGTGGAGCTCGTGCCGCTTCAGGGCGACGTGCGCCTGGTCGACGTGGACTTCGGCTACAAGCCCGGCCACACCGTGCTGCACGACGTGAGCGTGTGGGCCAAGCCCGGCCAGAAGATCGCCTTCGTGGGCGCGACCGGCGCCGGCAAGACCACGATCACGAATCTGATCAACCGCTTCTACGACATCAACAAGGGCAAGATCCGCTACGACGGCATCAATATCGAGAAGATCCGCAAGGATGACCTGCGTCGCTCGCTCGGTATGGTGCTGCAGGACGTGAACCTGTTCACCGGTACCGTCATGGACAACATCCGCTACGGACGTTTGGATGCCACCGACGAGGAGTGCATCGCCGCAGCCAAGCTCGCCGGCGCGCACGGCTTCATCGAGCGCCTGCCCGAGGGGTACCAGACGATGCTCTCCGACAACGGCTCCAACCTGTCGCAGGGCCAGCGCCAGCTGCTGTCGATCTCGCGCGCCGCGGTCGCCGACCCGCCGGTCATGATCTTGGACGAGGCGACCTCGTCGATCGACACGCGCACCGAGGCCATCGTGCAGCGCGGCATGGACGCGCTCATGAACGGGCGCACCACGTTCGTGATCGCGCACCGTCTGTCCACCGTGCGCAACTCCGACGCGATCATCGTGCTCGACCACGGCCGCATCATCGAGCGCGGCAGCCACGACGAGCTGATCGCCAAGCGCGGCACGTACTACCAGCTCTATACCGGCGCGTTCGAGCTCGAGTAGCTTCGGCGCGCAGACGCTCGCACCTTCCGTGCAAAAAACGGCCTTCTCGGATTTCCGGAGAGGCCGTTTTTCGTTGGAATGGACCGGAGCGGACGGACCGTCGTGTCCGCGTTAAATCAAACCGAAGTGCTCCAGACCGGTGACGACACCGTCGTGCTCGGCGGAGTCGGTCACGTAGGTCGCGGCGGCCTTCACGCTGGCGAGGGCGTTGCCCATGGCGACCGGCGTCTCGACCGCCTGCAACATCGGCAGATCGTTTTCGGAGTCACCGAACGCGAACGTGCGGGCGCCGTCGAAGCCCAGCGCCTCGAGCGCGTCGCGCACGCCGGCGCCCTTGTCCACGCCGAGCAGTGTGCACTCACCGGTCCCGAGCCCCAAGTCGTACTGGCCGAAGTGCGCGGCGATGAAATCGCCCATCCGCGCGAGCCGCGGCAGCATCTCGTTGGTGTAGGAGAACTTACTGAAGCGCATCGGCGTCTTTTCGCGCAGTTCGTCGAGAGTGTGGCAGACGATGGTCCCGGGGATGTCGGTGTAGTCGCCCCCGTTGGGCAAAAACGCCGCCACCGTCTGGGATCCCTCGAAGATCACCTCGACACCCAGCTCGGCGAAGAGGCGCACCGTCTGCTCCAACAACGGCACCTCGATCACGCGCTCGCGGACCATCGTGCCGTCGATCTGCAGGGCGGCACCCGCCGACAGCACCAATCCCGCGGGCTGCAGGTCGAGCAGCTCGCGCTGCAGCAGGCACAGCGGCCGGCCGGTGCAGATGATCGGCAGATGACCGCGCTCGCGCATGCGGGCGAACGCCTCGACCACGCCCGGCGTCGGCCGCGCGTGCGCCACGTTCTCGGCCGCATTGCTCGCCGGATCATGCCAGATGAGCGTGCCGTCCACGTCGAAGAAGATGATGACGGGCGTATCGATGTGGGCTGGAATCTGCACGGTGGGAAGCCGTCCTTTCGTGTACAACGCATGCGGCGATCACGGCGCCGCGACTCCGCATCATATAATGAAGCGGCCCCGTGAACATGGAGACGGGCGCTTTTTTTCTGACGATTCGAGAGGTCGCCCATGGAATTTTACGCCAGCTGCCCGGAGGGGTTCGAGTCCGCCCTCGCCGACGAGCTCCGCTCCCTCGGCGCGCGCCAGGTCCGCAAGCTCAAGGGCCGCGTCTCGTTTGCCGGCGAGGCAGCCGACGCCATGCGGATCTGCCTGTGGTCGCGGCTGGCGAGCCGCGTCTTCGTGGTTCTTGCGCGCTTTACCTGCGAGGATGCCGACGATCTGTACGAGGGGGCCTACGATATCCCGTGGGAGCGCACCCTGCGCCGCGGCTCCACCATCGCCGTCACCGCGCGAGGCACGAACGATCGCCTGCGCAACACGCACTTCACCGCCCTGCGCGTCAAGGACGCCATCTGCGACCGCCTTGCCGAGCGGGCCGGCGCCCGTGCGGTGGTCGACACCGAGCAGCCCGATGCGCGCATCGCCGTCTCGCTGCACGGCGAGCGTGCCAGCGTCCACCTCGACCTGTCCTCCGAGCCGCTGTTCCGCCGTCATCCGAAGGTCGGCGGCGCCGGCGGCGTGCGCCCGTTGCGCGCGGACTACGCGGCGCTTGCCCTCACGCAGGCGGGATGGCAGGCGCCGGGCGAGCCGGCGGGAGACGAGGTGAACGACGGTACCGCACCCTCGGACGGCCAGGCGCCGCTCCCCGTGCTGCTCGACGTCTGCGGCGGGCCGGGCATCGTGCTCGAGGCGGCCTCGATCGCCGCCGACCGTGCGCCGGGTCTGCTGCGCGACTACTGGGGCTTTTTCTCGTGGACCGCTTGCGACGAGGCCGCATGGAACGACCTGCTCGACGAGGCCGACCGCCGTGCCGAGCGCGCGAGTCGCACTCCGGCGCGTATCGTGAGCTGCGATTTTGATGGGCACGCCACGGCACTCGCCCGCCGGATGCTCAAGGCGGCGGGCCTGTCCGACCGCGTCATGTTCGTCCAGCCCAATGCCGAGGCGATCGCCGCCAAGCTCCGCGGGTGCACGCGCAGCGCAGCCGGTGGCGACGCGCCCGCGGGCACCATCATCATCAACGCCGCCGACTTGCCGTTTCGCAGCATGAACCGCGCACTCGACCTCATCGGCGACCTGCGTGACGACGAGGCATGCGCCGCATGGCCCCTGACCGCGCTCACGCGCGACAACCTCGTCGCCCGCGCGGCGGCAGGCGCCGTCGAGGCGAGCACGGACATCAAGCTCGACAACGCCGAAGCCCGCATCGTGACGTACTCCGGCAAGGTGGGCAGGAGCACGTCAAGCCTCCGGGCGCCACGCGCGACCGTCGATGTGGGCGACGGCAAGCCCGTGCCCGTGCTCATCCCCGAATCCGACCAGTTCGCCGCGCGCCTGCGCAAAGTCGCCCGCCAGCGGCGCAAATGGGGCGCGCGCACCGGCGTCACCTGCTATCGCGTCTACGACGCCGACCTGCCGGACTACGCGGCGGCCATCGACCTGTACGAGACCTGCGCGCCGGCACGCGAGCGCTGGGCGGTCATCGCCGAATACGCCGCGCCCAAATCCGTCGATCCCGAGCGCGCACAGGCGCGATTCCTCGATATCCTTGCGATCGCACCACGAGTGCTGGGCATCGCGCCCGACCATATCGTCGCCCGATCCCGCGCGCGCTCGCGCGGCGGCTCGCAATACGCCCGCGGCGGCGCCCACGCCGAAGGGTCGCCTCGCACAGGGCACACGGGTGCGCAGGCCGCGCCGGCACACCATGAGCCGCTGCTCATCCAAGAGAGCGGCCTTACCTTCGAGGTCGATTTCGAGAACTACCTCGACACGGGCATCTTCCTCGACCATCGCGTCACGCGCGGCCTCGTGCGCGAGCACGCCGCCGGCTGTCGGCGCTTCCTCAACCTGTTCGCCTACACCGGTACCGCGACCTGCTACGCGGCAGACGGCGGCGCGGCGGCCACCACGACGGTCGACCTGTCCAACACCTATCTCGATTGGGCGCGGCGCAACATGGAACGCAACGGTTTTACCGGCCCGTCGCACCGCTTCGTCCGCGCCGACGTGCTCTCCTGGATCCAGCGCGAAGCGTGTACGGACCACCGATGGGACCTGATCTTTTGCGACCCGCCGACGTTTTCCAACTCGGCCAAGATGGGTCAACGGACGTTTGACGTCCAGCGCGACCATGTCGAGCTGCTCGGAAACCTCGTGCGCTTGCTCACCGGCGACGGCCTTGCCATCTTCTCGTGCAATCTGCGCACCTTCCGGCCCGATGTCGAAGCGCTTGCGCGCGCCGGCGTCTGCATCGAGGACATCAGCGCGCAGACCATCCCCGAGGATTACGCGCGCAATCCCAAGATCCATCGCTGCTATCTCGTGCGCCACCGGTAACCGAAGCGCCCAGCGGCGATCGTGGGCGGCCGGGCACCGCGGTCCGGCGCCCCGGAACACCGCCGCCCGTACGCGCCGAAGAACACTGCGCCCGGGTAGCGCCTGTTATAATCACTTCTTAATCTGTCAGTCGAATCGGGAGGATCACGTCTACCATGAACGACACCGCCCTTGAGCAATCCGAGGAGAGCTCGTCCTCGCATTCATCGGGCAACATCCCCATCAGCATCGGCGCGATGCTCGTCACGCTCGGCGTCGTGTACGGCGACATCGGAACGTCGCCCATGTACGTCACCAAGGCGCTGCTCGCCGGCAACGGCGGCATCATGTCCGTCAACGAGGAGTTCATCCTCGGCGCACTCTCGCTCGTCATCTGGACGGTCACGCTGCTGACCACCGTCAAGTACGTACTCATCTCGCTGCGCGCCGACAACCACGGCGAAGGCGGCATCTTCGCGCTCTACAGCATCGTGCGCCGCGGCGCCAAATGGCTCATCGTGCCCGCCATGCTCGGCGGCTCTGCGCTACTGGCCGACGGCGTCCTCACCCCCGCGGTGACGATCACCACCGCCATCGAGGGCCTGCGCACCATCCCCGAGGTCCACGCGATCATGGGCGACAATCAGACCAACGTCGTCGTCATCACGCTCATCATCGTGTGCCTCCTGTTCTTGGTGCAGCGCGCCGGCACGTCCAAGATCGGCCGCGCCTTCGGCCCGGTCATGACGTTCTGGTTCCTGTTCCTCGGCGTCTCCGGCCTGCTCCACGTGCTGGGTAACCCCGTGGTCATCAAGGCGTTCAACCCCATCCGCGGCATCATGTTCCTGTTCTCGCCCCACAACCACGCGGGCATCATGATCCTGGGTAGCTGCTTCCTGGCCACCACCGGCGCCGAGGCACTCTACTCCGACATGGGCCACGTCGGCCGCGGCAACATCTACGCCACGTGGCCGTTCGTCAAGATCTGCCTGGTTTTGTCCTACCTCGGCCAGGGTGCGTGGCTGCTTGCCAACGCCGGCAACGCCGACCTGCTGAGCATCGAGGACTTAAACCCGTTCTTCCAGATGCTGCCCGACGTCGTGCGCCCCTTCGGCGTGGTGCTGTCCACCTGCGCGGCCATCATCGCATCACAGGCGCTCATCACCGGCGCCTTCTCGCTGGTGTCCGAGGCGAGCCGCCTCGATCTCATGCCGCACATGCAGGTGTTCTATCCCGCCGAGACCCGCGGCCAGCTCTACATCCCCATGGTCAACTACGTCATGTGGGTCGGCTGCATCATCGTCGTGCTGCTGTTCCAGTCCTCCGCGCACATGGAGGCCGCCTACGGCTTGGCCATCACGATCACGATGCTGTGCACGACGCTGCTGCTGTTCTACTTCCTGCACGTTATCCGTAAGGTCAAGCTCGCACCGTGGATCTTCGTGGTGTTCTTCGTCGCGCTCGAGGGCTTCTTCTTCATCTCGTCGCTCACCAAGTTCTTCCACGGCGGCTACTTCACCATCATCCTCGCCCTGCTCATCGCCAGCATCATGGTGAGCTGGTACTACGGCAGCGCCGTCGAGCGCCGCCAGGCCAACCTGCTGCCCGTGCGCGACTACCTCGCCCAGCTCGACCGCCTGCGCCACGACTCCACCTACGACAAGCTGTGCGACAACCTGGTGTATCTCACCAACAACGGGCGCACCAACTACCTGGATCGCGACATCCTGTACTCGATCTTCGACAAGCACCCCAAGCGCGCCAACGCGTATTGGTTCGTGAACGTCAAGGTCACCGACCAGCCGCACACGTTCGAGTACTCCGTCGAGAACTTCGGCACGGATTACTTCTTCCGCGTGCATCTGTACCTGGGCTATAAGGTCAACCAGCGCGTCAACGCCTACCTGCGCCAGATCGTGGGCGAGCTGTCCGCCTCCGGCGAGCTGCCCCCGCAGAAGAGCGACTACTCCGTGTACAAGACGCCCGGCCCCATCGGCTCGTTCCGCTTCTGCATGGTGTACAAGACACTGGCACCCGAGTCCGACGTCGACCCGCGCGAGCGCTCCGCCATTGCTCTCAAGTACGCGATCCGTCGCCACGCCGGCTCGCCGGTCCAGTGGTACGGCTTGGAAAACTCCAACGTCATCTACGAGTACGTGCCGTTGTTCACCAAGTTCAAGGCAGTCGACCACCTGACGCGCGTCTACCCGAACAAGAAGTAGCGCGCGATCCGCAGCCGCATGCAACCCGCCGCTCCCGCATCGCCGGGGCGGCGGGTTTTTTGTTCGCGGTACGACGGCGACAAGACGAGGCCAGGTAGACAAGATGGGGCCAGGTACAAACTTGTCGCCTATCCGCGCGGGAAAATAGGGACAGTCCCCTTTTTTCCAGGTACAGACTTGTCGCCTGTCCACGCGGGAAAATAGGGACTGTCCCTATTTTCCCAAGCCCCAGTTCTTGAGCCACAGCTCCATGGAGCGGCCCATCTCGGCCATGAAATCGGAGGTGTGCTTGCGCTCGTAGATGTCGAGCACACGCTCTCCCGCAGCCATCGCGTGCGGGCGGAACATCGCATCCATCTCGGCGACCTGCGCATCGAGCGTCGCGGCGTCCGCCCGGCGGTAACGCTCGGACATGACGAGGTTCACCGTGGGATGCGGCGTCGCAGGGCGCTCCTTTGCCCGCGGACCCAGAATGAGCATGGACAACGGAACCGTATGCTCAGGCAGATCGAGCAGGTCGCGAACGTCCTCGTCGTTCTCCACGATATCGCCGATATAGCAGCTGCCGAGCCCGACCGCCTCCGCGGCGATCACCGCGTTTTGCGCCGCGATGACCGCATCCTGCGCCGCGATGGCAAACTCACCGAGCCCCGGCGTACGACGCGGCGGCCTGCCCGTTCGCGCAACGTACGCCTCGGCAAAGCATCCGATGTGCTCGAACAGGTCGATCCACTTGCAATAATCGACCACGAACACGAGCGCCCACGGCGCCCGCGCAATCATGGGCTGGTCGTCGCAGAGCACCGCCAGGCGGTCGAGTGTCGCCTGCTCGCGAATATCGATGATCGAGTACATCATCATCGCGCCGGCGGACGGGGCGCGCGACGCCGCATGGAGCACCGCCTCGCGCTGCGCGTCGTCGACGCCACGATCCGCATCGAAGCGCCGCGTGGAGCTCCTGCGATCGATCAAATCGAGCGTCGCGCGATCCCACGAGCCGCCGTCATGTTCCCGTGCATCCATCGCCATCATCCTTTCGACGCGCCCTATGGCGTCAACGTGCTCCGGGGCATCTTATGATCCTCGGTATTTTGCACGAAAGCCCCTCGATTCGACAGAATCTTGACAACCGCACGGTACCATATGCTTTCGCGACATTAAGACGATGTTACGTGTCCGTAAGGATTCATCCAAGCTCGCGACCGGCACGGAAGCGGCGCGGCAAAAGGAGACCGATACATGCTTGTCACCACCATCACCTGCATGGGCCTTGTGTGCACTATCGCATGCGGCGTATTCGCCACACGATCGGCGCACCAGCGCGGCACGTCGCTCGGCGCCGTACCCATGGTCTGGGGCACGGCGTTCGCCCTGCTGCAGCTGTTCATCGCCATCTGGTCGGGCATCGGCCTGGTTCAGGACGGCATGCTGCCCGCATTCGTGTTCAACATCGCCGCATGCGGCTGCGCATGGGTGAGCTTCAACCGCGCCGTCGTACAGCAGCGTTTCGCCGCCCTCGTCGGGCCGGAAGGCCGCTTTGCGCACCCCGCCGTGGCGATGACCGTCATGCTCGTGCTCGCCGGCATCCTCGCCACGCTCGGGCTCGAGCTTCCCTCCAACCACAACCTGCTGTGGATGTACCCGCTGTGCCTGCTGCTCGAGATCGCGCTGATCACGGGCGTGCTCGCCGGCATGTTCTTCCTCACGCAGCGCCGCGCCGGACTGTCGGCCTTCTTCGCGCTCGCCTTCTTCATCCTCGGCGTGGCGGAGTACTTCGTCATCACGTTCAAGTCCATGCCCATCACGCCCGGCGACATGACCGCCATCTCGACCGCCGCCGCTGTCGCGGGCACCGGCTACACCTACACCCTCTCCGCGTTCTGCCTGGTCGGCTTCGCATGTGCCGCGCTGTCGATGCTCGCGCTGCAGCTCGCCGCCCTCATCGCGCCCTCGCCGCGCCCGCGCACCCGCCGTGCGCTGCTTGTCAACCTTGGCGTGGCCCTGCTGTGCCTGGGAGGCGTGACCGCGCACGTGACGCTTGTCGACTACTACCACACGCTCGGCATCCAGGTCTACACGTGGCGCCCGCTCGAGAGCTACTACCGCCAGGGCTTCCTGCCGGCGTTCATCTCGGGCGCCCAGACCGTCAAGCCGCCGCGCCCCGACGACTACTCGACCGACGACGCCGAGCAGCTGCTCGACGACTACGCCGCCGAGTTCGACGCCACGCGCGGCGCGGATAAGGACCGCACCGCGGCAGAAACGCAGTTCGACAAGGAGAAGCCCACCGTCATCGCCGTCATGAACGAGACGTTCTCGGACCTCTCCATCTACCAGAAGCTCCACGCCGACTACGAGGGCCCCGAGTACTTCAACAGCATCTCGGACTGCCTGTCACGCGGCACGCTCTACGTCTCGGCCTACGGCGGCGGCACCGCCAACTCCGAGTTCGAGTTTTTGACCGGCAACTCCATGGCCAACCTCGGCTCGGGCGTCTATCCCTACACGATCTACGACCTCACCGAGACCGACAACCTGGCCTCTCAGTTCAAGGAGCTCGGCTACGACACGACCGCCATGCACCCCAACCATGCGACCAACTGGAACCGCGAGAACGTCTACGAGGACTTCGGGTTCGATCAGTTCCTGGCGATCGAGGACTTCGAGGACGCCGAGACCCTGCGCGGCATGGTGACCGACCGCGAGACCTATGACAAGATCCTCGAGTTGCTGGAGACCAACAGCAACCCGCAGTTCATCTTCGACGTGACGATGCAGAACCACTCCGGCTACGACACCGGCATGGTGCCGCAGAACAAGCAGCTGAACCTCTCGATCGACGGGATGTACGACGCCGAGGTCAACGAGTACGTGTCGCTCATCCAGGAGTCCGACCGCGCGCTCGAGTACTTCATCGACCAGCTGCGCCAGCTCGACCGCAAGGTGATCGTGGTGTTCTTCGGCGACCACCAGCCGTTCTTCCCCTCGACCTACAACGACCTGTGGTTCACGGACGAGGACGAGGCGACCCACCAGGAGCGTCTGTGGCAGACCGACTACGTGATCTGGGCGAACTACGATGTCGCGGGCAACGACCAGGTGAGCGAGGAGGTCGACCTCTCGACCAACTACCTGGGCTCCGTGCTCATGGACCTCATCGGCGCGCCGATAAACGACTACCAGAAGGCGCAGGCCGTGCTGCGCGAAGCGATGCCCGCCATCAACTCCTCGGGCTATGAGGACGCCGAGGGCCGTTGGTACCTGACCGGCAGCGCTCTGCCCGAGGATGGCGACGCCGCGCAACAGGCGGTCGAACGCGCGCATAGCGACTACGCGACGATGCAGTACTACGAGCTGTTCTACGACGGCAAGGACGTCTACACCAAACGCTACCAGTCGGCGGCAAACGAGACGGATCCCAACCTGGTGCCGGGCACGACCAAGATCAAGTAGCGGCGGCGAGGTATCGCCACATGAGGCGGGGCGGGTCGCTTTCAGCCGACAGGTGTCGACCGGAAGCGACCCGCCCCGTTTGCGTTCCGGCGTAAGAAGGCTTAGAGCGCGACGCGGGCCGCCCTGACAATTGCCGCGAGATCGGCCTCGTCGGGATGGCCGAGAGCGGCATGGAAGTTGTCGATCATCGAGGTGATGCGCGCGTCGCCGGGTTTCTCGGCGAGCATCGCCTCGTAGCGCGCAAGGACACCCTGCCCCATCTTGCCCTGGCACATCGCACCGCCGAGGTACGTCGCATCTTCGGGCAGCTTGGTACGGACCGCCGACAAGATCCGCTCGAAATACGCCGGCGCCCCGCCGAAGCCCGCCGTGCCGAACAGGAACACCCGCTTGCCGCTCAACCCGGAAAGCACCTGGGCGACCTCGTCGGTGCATGATCCCTTGTCGCACCAAAATCCGACGAGCACGGCATCTGCCGCCGCTGCGGCCTCGGCAGCCCGCGCGACCGATTCCGCAGTGATCTCGACCACGGCGGCCTGCGTACCGTCGCCGGCGAGCGACCGCTCGAGCGCCTCGGCGACCATGCGCGTGTTGCCGCTGTTGCTGTTGTAGAGAATCGCGATATCGCTGTGCTTGGTTTCCATGGCATGCCTCCATCTATCCGACGTTGCCGCACCGCTCTTCTACCCATCGCGGCGCGGGAGGCGCAGGCGCGCCCGCGTTTCTCACACCAAGCCCAGATGGTCCTCGAGCCAAACCGCGACGCCGTCCTGTTTGACCGAAGGGCAAATGTCGTCGGCGACCGCCTTGATCTCGGGCGTCGCGTTGCCCATCGCCACGAACGTGCACGCGCTGTCCGCAAACGTCGCGTCGTTACCGGAGTCGCCGAACGCCACCGCACGGTGCTCGTCGATGCCCAGATGACGGCAAAGGATGCTGAGCGCCGACCCCTTGTTGACGCCGGCCTTCGTGATCTCGAGCTCCGTCGGGCCGACCGATGCCAGCTCCAAGCCGCCGGTGTGCGCGCTTGCCGTCAGCTCGCGACACGTCGCATCGAACAGCTCGACGGTATCGAGCATGCAGCCGATCTTGTAGATGTCGGTCGTGAGCTCGCCCAAGATCGTGTCGATGCCGTCGATCTCCTCGACCTTGCCGCCCTCGGCGAGCACGCTCTCCACGAAGCTGAAGCTCTCGCGCTCGGGCCCTTCCGGCAGTCGCTCGCGGAACCGCTCGTTCAGACCGCGATCGAAGCACGCGTGCCCGGGTGCGAACAGGCTCCACCCGTTGTCGCCCGCGCCGGGCGCGACCGAACGGATGCACGACACGACCGCACGGACCTGCTCGCGCGGCATCATGCGCTCGCTGACGGCGTCACCGCCGTGCGCCGGCGACACGCAGGCCCCGTTGACCGTGATGAGCCAGTCGACCCACGGTGCACCCGTCAGCGTCGGGCCGAGCATGCCGACCGTGCGGCCGCTCGCCACCGCCGTGATGACACCCGCATCGTGTGCGGCCTGCAGCGCCGCCACGACACGCGGGCGAATGCTTTTGGCCGAGGGCTCCGGAAACACCGTGCCGTCCAGGTCGAACGCGATCAAATCGAACTTCGCCACATCTGCCTCCTTGCTTTCCCGCTGTATCTTAGCAGCTGCGACTGGTTTCGAACGCGGGCGAGGACGGTACTGCGCGCAGCGGACGCCGCGTACACGACGCGGCGGGGGCATGGCCCTGCTCCATACCCCCGCCGCACGCGGAAACGGACGATCCGCTCCCTATCTGATACCCGGCCGCACGCTACTTGGCCTGGTTGAGCACCGAGACGATCCAATCCACGTCGTCGGTGGTCTTCATCTTCTCGAGCACAGCCTCGTCCTCGATAGCCTTGCAGACGGCCGCCAGGACCTCCAGATGCTCGTTGCCCTTACCGGCGATGCCGAACAGCAGATATGCCTTCTCGCCGTCGAAGTCCACGCCCTCGGGGTACTGCTGCAGCACCACGCCGGTCCGGCGCACGGCGTCCTTGGCCTCGTTGGTCCCGTGCGGGATCGCCACGCCCATGCCCATGTACACGCTGGTCAGCTTGTCGCGCTCGACCATGGCGTCGATGTAGTCCGTATCGACGCAGCCCTTTTCGACGAGCAGCTCGCCGGAGGCGCGGATAGCGTCCTCGCGCGGCAAGCTTGCGCAGCCGACTTGGATGTCGTCGGCAGTCACGCTCAACACGGGCGCCGGCTTGTCCTTAGCCGGCTCCTCCTTGAGTGCGGGTGCCGCGACGGCATCGCCCTTGAGCCCATGGGCGCTCGCAAGCTCGGTCAGCGCCTTGTAGAGAGCGTCGAGGGCAGGGTCGTCCAGGAAGTTGTCGATCGTCACGATCTGCGCGGTCGGAGCGCTCTTGCGGGCACGCTCGGACAGCACGCGCTGGCACACGACGATCGCGGCGTCGGCGGGCACGGTGTCCACGCTCGAATGCTCCACGGTGAGATCGGGGCGCTCGGCCTTGATGCGGTTGCGGAAGCGCGTGGCACCCATGGCCGACGAGCCCATGCCGGCGTCGCACGCGAACACGATCTTGCCGCCCTGCGTGTCGGAGATGACGGCGGCCTCGGACGTCCCCTTCATCTCGCGCATCTGCTCGCTGGCGGCATCGAGGTCGGCCGCCGCCATGGAGCGCACGAGCGGCACGGCGATCACGAACGACACGCCCGCGGCGATGGCCACGCCGATGATGTTGGTGATCAGGAACTCAGGCGGGGTCATGGACAGGAAGGCGATGATCGAGCCGGGCGAGGCGGCCGAGGTCAGGCCGGTGCCCGTGAAGCTGAACCACGCGATGGCGCACATGTTGCCCACGATCGGCGCGACGATGACCTTGGGGTTCATGAGCACGTAGGGGAAATAGATCTCGTGGATGCCGCCGAAGAAATGGATGATGACCGCACCGGGGGCGGACTGGCGGGTCTTGGCGTCCTTGCAGAAGAAGCAGTACGCGAGCAGCACGCCCAGACCGGGGCCGGGGTTGGCCTCGAGCATGTACATGATCGAGCGGCCCGTCTCCTCGGCCTGCGCGATGCCGATCGGCGTGAAGATGCCGTGGTTGAGCGCGTTGTTGAGGAACAGCACCTTGGCCGGCTCGATGAAGATGGCGAGCAGCGGCATGAGCCCGTACTGGACGAGGATGGTCACGCCGCCCATGAGCACCGCGAGGATCGCGGTCATGACCGGGCCGACGAGCACATAGCCGAGCATGGCGAGCAGCATGCCGATGATGCCGACGGAGAAGTTGTCGATCAGCATCTCGAAGCCCGCAGGGGTCTTGCCCTCCATGAGCTTGTCGAACATCTTGATGACCCATCCCGCGAACGGGCCCATGACCATAGCGCCCATGAGCATCGTGGTGTCCGGCGCGCCGGCGATGCAGCCGATCACGGCGATGGCGCCGACGATGCGTCCGCGGTCGCCGCCCGTGAGGAATCCGCCCTGCGCCGCGATGAGCACGGGGATGAGGTAGCTCAGCATCGGGCCCGTGATGCTGGCGAACTGCTCGTTGGGCAGCCACCCCGTCTCTATGAACAGCGCCGTCAAGAAGCCCCATGCGATGAAAGCGCCGATGTTCGGCATAACCATACCGCTCAGGAACTTTCCGAATGACGACACCTTGTCTTTGATCGCCATCGTGTCCTCCCTTTCGATTGTTGCCATCGATTCGATAGCTGGCATCTTAGATTATTGTTTCAACAGTTAGCAGGTTAGTAGCGATATTCTGGCGTGAACGGTATGTTTTGGTCGGTGAACGTCGATTTTGGCTGTCATTTTCAAAGATTAATTATGTTGTATTGACAATCTTTTCGCCGGAATTACTATGGTCTCAGCTTTTGGTTCGAAAGTATTTGTTGTTCTTCGGACCACCGCGCCCCGAACGCGGCCGACGATGTGCCGCGCGTCCGACGGAAAGGAACCCGCCATGATCTACACCGTCACGCTCAACCCGGCCATCGACAAAACGGTCTACGTCGACAACTTCACCCTCGACGCCGTGAACCGCGCCACGGAGGTCCGCCAGGACCCGGGCGGCAAGGGCATCAACGTCTCCAAGACCATCCGCAGCCTCGGTGGCACGAGCACCGCCTTCGCCATCGTCGGCGGCGCCACAGGCGCGCAGATCGCCGCGGCGCTCGATGCGCTCGACATCGCCAAGCAGGTGTTCGAGGGAAGCGGCTCCACGCGCACCAACACCAAGATCGTCGATCTCGCGCTCGGCACGTACACCGATATCAACGAGCCCGGCGCCTCGGTCACCCAGACGCTGCTCGACGACGCCCTCGCCATCCTCGCGCTGCAGGTCTCCCCCGGCGACATCGTCGTGCTCTCGGGCAGCCTGCCGGCGGGCGCCCCCATCAACACCTATGCCACCTGGACCCGTGCATGCCGCAAGGCCGGAGCGCGGGTGTTCCTCGATGCCGACGGCGATGTGCTCAAAGAGGGCCTTGCCGCCAAACCCGAGCTCGTGAAGCCCAACGAGGTGGAGCTAGGCCGCATGCTCGGACGCGAACTCGACACGGTCGACAAGATCGTCGGGGCGGCACGCGAGCTGCTCGCTCAGGGAATCCCGCAGGTCATGGTCTCGATGGGCGGCGAAGGCGCGGTATATGCGACCGCTGCCGGCGCCTGGCGCCTGCGCCAACCCGTCGTCGAGGTCATCTCGACCGTCGGTGCGGGCGATTCCGTCGTGGCGGCGCTCGCCTACGCGCTCGATGCCGGCATGGAGCCCGTCGAGGCGGCGCGGCTCGCCATGGCGACGGGTGCCGCCACCGTCATGCGCCCCGGCACCGAACCGGCGCACCGCGAGGATATCGACGCGCTGTTGCCGCAGGTCAGCGTCGAGGCGTTCTAGGTCGCGCATCCGTGTGATGCGGTCCGGTGCGGTGTGACGCGGTCCGATTCGGTCACGTGTCGCCCAATCAGGTACTACCGCGTCCCATCCGGGACGCGAGAGAAAGGAGTCAGTATGAAAGCCAAGGCAGTGCGTCTTCACGCGGCCAACGATCTGCGTCTCGAGGAGTTCGAGCTCCCGCAGATCAAGGATGACGAGGTGCTCGTGCGCGTCGTCTCCGACAGCATCTGCATGTCCACCTACAAGTGCGCCACCTTGGGCGTCGACCACAAACGCGTCCACGAGGACGTGGCCGAGCACCCCGCGATCATGGGCCACGAGTTCGCCGGCGACATCGTCGAGGTGGGCGCCAAGTGGGCCGATCGCTTCAAGCCAGGCATGAAGTTCACGATCCAGCCCGCCCTCAACTACAAGGGCACCATGTGGAGCCCCGGCTACTCCTACGAGTTCTGCGGCGGCGACGCCACCTACTGCATCCTGCCCGCCGAGGTCATGGAGTGCGACTGCCTGCTCGAGTACACCGGCGAGGCCTACTACCAGGCATCGCTTGCCGAGCCCATGAGCTGCTCGATCGGCGCGTTCCATGCCGCGTACCACACGCAGATGGGCGTCTACACCCACGAGATGGGCATCCGCGAGGGCGGCAAGCTCGCCATCGTGGCCGGTGCGGGCCCCATGGGCCTGGGCGCGCTCACCTATGCGCTGCATTGCGACCGTCGCCCGTCGCTCGTGTGCGTGGCCGACATCAACCAGGATCGTCTGGACCGCGCCGCCGAGCTGTTCGATCCCGCGGAAATCAAGGAGCAGACGGGTATCGAGCTCGTGTTCGCCAACAACGGCACGATGGCCGACCCCGTGACCGAACTGCGCGCCATCGCCGGCGGCGAGGGCTTCGATGACGTGTTGTGCTACGCGCCCGTGGCGCCGGTGGTCACGCTGTCGTCTGCTATCATGGGACGCGACGGCTGCCTGAACTTCTTCGCCGGCCCCACCGACAAGCAGTTCAGCGCGCCGATCAACTTCTACGAGGTGCACTACGGCAGCCACCACGTCATGGGCACCACGGGCGGCAACACCGCCGACATGGTCGAGTCGCTCGAGCTCACCGCGGCCGATCGCGTCGACCCCTCCGTCATGGTGACGCACGTGGGCGGCTTGGACGCCGCCGCCGAGACGACGCTCAACCTGCCCAAGATCCCCGGTGGCAAGAAGCTCATCTACACGCACATCAACATGCCGCTGACCGCACTCGACGAGCTGCGCGACCGCGCCGCCGAGGACGAGCGCTTCGCCGGCCTGGCCGACATCGTCGAGGCCAACCGCGGCCTGTGGTGCCCCGCCGCCGAGCGCTACCTGCTCGAGAACTGGGCCGAGACCGAATAACGACGACCCCGCACGTTGACCTTCCGGCATTCGCGGCGGACGATGGCATGCAACCCCATCGTCCGCCGCGCTTCATACTGGACAGAAGCTGCAAAACGGTCGCGCCGGACAACCGAAACGCCCCGTTTTGCCCCCGATTCGCCCTCAAAAACGAATGAAGGCGTTTATGGTTCGGTTTTAGCGGGATCTGCTGAGTAGACGCAATAAGGGCGACCTTGCTACCTGTAGGTTTATTGAAGCATGTCGCCCGCATACTCAGACCCGAGACCGAAAACCGAACCATAAACACGACGCTGCAGGACCGGCACCGCGGCAGGCTCTCGGCGCTGCGCCTGCTTGTCATAATCCAGACTGTCATTTCGAAAAGCTGTTATCATACTGGCGAGAAGTCCGGTGGTACCCAAGCTATCTATGCAAGGAGTTTTCCATGGAAGAGCGTCGTGACGCCATCGTCGAACTGGTCAATGCACGTGGAACGGTTTCGTTCCGACAGCTCAAGGAGGCATTCCCGAACGTCTCGGAGATGACGTTGCGCACCGACCTCAAAGCGCTCGACGCCGAGGGCCGCATCGTCCGCATCCACGGCGGCGCGCGCTCCGTCGAGCAGATCATCGGCACCGACGGCATGCTCAGCACCCGAACCGCCAAGAACATCGACGCCAAGAACCTCATCGCCCGCAAGGCCCTGTCGCTCATCCAGCCCAACACCACGGTCTTTTTGGACTCCGGCAGCACGACCACGGCGTTTGCCGGTGCGCTCCCCGACAAGGACATGCTGATCTTCACCTCGGGTCTCACCTGCGCCGCCGAGCTCGCACACCTCGAGCGGCCCACGACCTACCTGGTCGGAGGCAAGTTCAACCGCTACAGCATGAGCGTCAACGGCAGCAGCAGCGTGGATGCCATCAAGGGCCTGGCGTTCGACCAGTACTTCATGGGTGTGACGGGCTACTCGCCCAAGACCGGCTTCGCCTGCGGTTCCAGCGATGAGGCGAGCCTCAAGCGCGCCTGCATCGAGCATGCCGACGAGGTCATCGCGCTCATGGACTCCAGCAAAGTGGGCGTACGCAGCACGTTCTCGGTCTGTGGGCTCGACCGCGTCGACATCATCGTGAGCGACGGCAACCTGCCCGAGGAGTTCCTGCAGGCATGTGCCACCAACGGCGTCGAGGTGCTGTAGGCGGGAAAATGGGGACGGGCGCTGGGAAAATGGGGACGGGCGCTGGGAAAATGGGGACGGGCACTTATTTCCCACGCGGTGGGAAATAAGTGCCCGTCCCCATTTTCCCAGCGCCCGTCCCCATTTTCCCGCGTGGCGGTTAGGCTTCGGCGAACTGCGAGTTGTACAGCTCCGCATAGGCGCCGCCCAGCGCGAGCAGCTCGTCGTGGGTGCCGCGCTCCTCGATCACGCCGTCGCGCATGTACAGGATGCAATCCGAGTTGCGGATCGTGCTCAGACGGTGCGCCACCACAAAGCTCGTACGCCCGGCCATCAGCTCGTCGAACGCTGCCTGCACCTGCAGCTCGGTGCGGGTATCGATGCTCGACGTCGCCTCGTCGAGCAGCAGGATCGCCGGGTCGGTGAGCATGACGCGAGCGATGCACAGCAGCTGCTTCTGGCCGGCCGAGAACGACCCGCCGTCCTCGCCGATCACGGTGTCGTAGCCGTCGGGCAGCGCCGCGATGAACTTGTCGGCATGCGCCCGGCGCGCCGCCTCCACGACCTCCTCGCGTGTGGCGTCGGGCTTGCCGTAGGCGATGTTGTCGTGCACCGTGCCCTCGAACAGCCAGGTATCCTGCAGCACCATGCCAAAGCTCCGGCGCAGGCTCGCGCGCGTGATGCCCTGCGTGTCCATGCCGTCGAGCTCGATCGTGCCGGCGTCCACATCGTAAAAGCGCAGCAACAGGTTGATGAGGGTCGTCTTGCCGCAACCCGTCGGGCCGACAAGCGCGAAGCGCATACCGGAGCGTGCATCGATGCAGATATCCTGCAGCAGCTTGCGATCCTTGACGTAGGAGAAGTCCACGTGCGACAGCGTCACGTCGCCGCGGGCATCGGAAATCTCGAGCGCGTCGGGAGCGTCGGGCACCTCCTCGGTCGCATCGAGCAACGCGAACAGGCGGCGCGCCGAGGCATAGGCCGTCTGGATCTGCGTGATGACGCTCGTGACCTCGTTAAAGGGTTTGGTGTACTGGTTGGCGTAGCTCAAAAACGTCTGGACCTCGCCCACCGTGAGCGCGGCGGGGACGCCCGTGATCACGCCGACGCAACCGATGATCGCCACGACCGCGTAGATGATGTTGTTGATGAAGCGCGTGCCCGGGTTGGACAGCGAGCTTAAGAACTGCGCGCGCTCACCTGCGGTATACAGCTCGTCGTTGATGCCGTCGAATCCGTGGCGCGCCTCGGGCCCATGCGCGAACGCCTCGACGAGCTTCTGGTTGCCCACGTACTCCTCGATGTATCCGCCCAGCTGACCCTGGATGCGCTGCTGATCGCCAAAGCTACGGTTGGAGAACTTGGCGATGAGCGACGCGGCGAGCACGGACAGCGGCGTCACGAGCACCACGACGATCGCCATGGGCACCGAGATGGAGAGCATGAACACGAGCGTGCCCACGATGGTGACGACACCGGTGAACAGCTGCGTGAAGCCCTGGAGCAGGCCGTCGCCCACCTGGTCGACATCGTTGACCACGCGCGAGATCAGGTCGCCGTGCGGATGCGCATCGATAAACGACAGCGGCATGCGGCCGAGCTTCTCGCTCGCCTGGATGCGCATGTCGCGTACCGTCTCGTAGCACAGGCGGTTCACGCAGTAGCCCTGCAGCCACTGGAAGACCGCCGCGCCCACGACGACCAGCGCGAGCGTCTGCACCAGCGGCATGAGGGCCGCAAAGTCCACGCGGCCCGCGTCGATGATGAGGTCGATGCCGCGGCCGATCAGGATCGGCGTGTACAGCTGCAGCACCACCGAGATCGCCGCCGAGATGAAGGAGATGAAGAACGACCCGGCATGCGGGCGCACGTAGGACAGCAACCGACGCGTGACCTCGGCGGTCGAGAGACGCTCACCGCTGATGTTCTGGCGCGGAATGCCGGAGTCGTTGTTGTCGCCGTTGAGGTTATCGTTGCCGGAAACGCTGGCGGTCACCGTGGAGACCGAACCGGCGGAAGCATACGGGTTCATCGGGCGCCCTCCTCTTCTGCGGACTGGACGGGCAGATCGTGCGAGGTGGCGACGGTCGGCGTGGGGGCACCGGCGGACGTCGGCGCGGCGGCGCTCCCCAACTCCTCGCGCTTGAGCTGCGACAGGCAGATCTCCTCGTAGAGCGGGCAGGTCGCCAGCAGCTCATCGTGCGTGCCGAGGCCGGCGACGCTGCCATGCGACATGACGCAGATTAGATCCGCATCGCGCACCGATGAGACGCGTTGACTCACGATCACGGTCGTGAGCGGCAGGCCGCCGGCCGCCGAACCCGCGGCCGAACGCTCTCGGATCGCGTGACGCAAAGCGGCATCGGTCTTGAAGTCGAGCGCCGAGGCCGAATCGTCCAAGATCAGCAGCAGCGGCTCGCCCACCAGCGCGCGGGCGATGGTGAGGCGCTGGCGTTGACCGCCCGAGAAGTTCTTGCCACCCGCCTCGACGGGGGCATCCAGACCCTTCGGCAGCTTGCGCACGAAGTCGGCAGCCTGCGCGATCTCCAGCGCGGCCCACAGCTCCTCGTCGGTCGCATCGGCGTCACGCCACAGCAGGTTGGAACGGATCGTACCCGAGAGCAGCGAGGCTCGCTGCGGCACGATGCCCACCACGTGCCGGAGCTGCTCGAGCGGCCAGCGGCGCACATCGGTGCCCATGACCTCGACCGATCCGGAGCGCGTATCGTACAGACGCGGGATGAGCGACACGAGCGTCGATTTACCCGAACCCGTACCGCCGATGATGCCGAGCGTCTGGCCGAGCCCCAGCGTGAGGGTCACCCGTTCGAGCGTGTTGACCTCGGCGTCGCCGAAGGCGAAGCATGCCTTGTCCATGCGCAGTGCGGGCGCGGCCGTCCCACGTGAAACATCCGATGCCGCGGGCAGGGCAACGGGCGCATTCCCCCGGTCGGTGATGCTCGGCTCGCACTCGAGCACCTCGTTGACACGCGAGGCCGAGGCGCTCGCCTTGGTGAACACCACGACGAGATTCGCCACGTAGACGATGGAGAGCAGGGTCTGCGTCATGTAGTTCACGAACGCCATGACCTCACCTTGCGTGAGCGCGCCGGTATCGACCTGGATGCCGCCCATCCACAGGATGGCGCACACGCCGAGGTTCATGACGAGGAAGGTCACGGGGTTGAGCACGCTCGAGAGCTTGCCCACCGCGATGGCGACGGTGGCCTGATCGAAGGCGGCCTTGCGGAAGCGCTCGCGCTCGTGGTCCTCGCGCACGAAGGCGCGCACGACGCGCACGCCCGACAGCCCCTCGCGCGTGATGAGGCCGATGCGGTCGAGCCGTGCCTGCATCTGCTTGAAGTACGGCACGCACCTCGCCATGACCAGCCAGAACACCAGGCCGATCAGCGGGGTCGAGATGAGGAAGATCAAGCCGAGCTTCAGATCGATCAGCAGCGCGGCGATCATGGACCCCACGGCGAGAAACGGCCAGCGGATGAGCTGGCGCACGCCGAGGGCGATGGCGAGCTGCACCTGGTTGACGTCGTTGGTGATGCGCGTGATGAGCGACGGCGTGCCGAAGCGGTCGAGCTCAGCGTAGGAGAACTCGTTGATGCGGGCGAACAGCGACGAACGGATCGCCGTGCCCATGCCTTGCGACGCGAGCGCCGCCATCTTCTGGCAGATGAGGGTGAATCCCATGCCGATGATCGCCATGCCGATCAGCAGCACGCCGTAGCGCAACACGACACCGGCGTCGCGCGAACCGACGCCCTCGTCGATCATGCGGGCGATGACCAGCGGCGTCAGCAGGTCGAAGAACACCTCGAGCAGCTTGCACGCAGGACCGATGATGAAATAGCGACGAAAGCCGCCGGAGAAACGCTTGAGCAGCTCGAGCATCAGAACCCCTCGTACCAGCGCGGACAGACTGACTGTCTATCATACGACACTCTCATGGTGCTCGGGTAAAGCGCAGGTCATTTCATCCGGTATTGAAGATACGAACCCATGTGAGATCAGGTCAAACGTTATTCACCTGATGCCAGCGCAGCAAAAAGCGCCTGTGCACTCGATGGGAACGGGTGCCCGGCAGAGGCTCCTTATGGCTGCTTCCTCCCGGACCTGACCAGGTTCGGAACATATCGTCACCCGAACCCATCGAACGCGCAAGCGCTGTTGCTCCATACTAGCAGACCCCGTGCATTTTTGGGAGGGGTTGGTTGGGGACGTGTTCCTTCCAACCCATAATGGGTTGGAAGGAACACGTCCCCAACCAACCCCTTTGCTGCTAGGAGAGTACGCGGGCGATGCGCTCGCAGGCGTCGAGCAGTACGCGACGCGGGCTCGGCACCACCATGCGCTGGAAGAATTCGCCGCCCTCGGGGTCGAAGTTCACGCCGTCCTGCAGCAGCACGCGCGCCTCCTCGTAGATACGACGATGCAGCTCGGCACCGTCGATACCGAGTGCGCGGCAGCGTTCGGTGAAATCGAACCACAGGATGTAGGTGCCTTCAGGCGCACGAACCCCCACGTCGGGCAGGTGCTCGGCGAAATACCCGACGACCGTACGGATGTTGCCGTCCAGATACGCCAGGCACTGCTCGAGCCAGTCCTCGCCCTCCTCATAGGCGGCGATCGCGGCGCTGATGGCAAACGGCGACGGGCCCGCAAACCCGCGCGCGGCCTCGAAGGCTTCCTTGTCCGCCGCGTTCGAGAACACCATATTCGTCGCGGGGAGACCCGCCAGGTTGAACGTCTTGTTCGTCGCCGTGCACGTGACCACGCGCGCATCCGGCGCCACCTGCGCCATGTGATGCATCGACACGCCGGGCGCCATCAGGTCGCCGTGGATCTCGTCGGCTACGATGAGCACGTCGTGGCGCATGCAGATCTTGGCCATGCGGGCCAGCTCGTCTTCGCTCCACACGCGCCCGACCGGGTTGTGCGGGTTGCACAGGATGAGCATGCGGGCATCTGGCCGCGCGGCCAGCTCCTCCAACCCTTCGAAATCCATCGTGTAGTGCAGGTCGCCCTGCTCATCGTCCGCGGTATGGCGTACGAGGTGGTTGTCGAGCACGACGCGCCCGCCCGTCTCGACCGCACGCGTGAACGGCGGGTAGACCGGGCGCTGAATGATAACGGCGTCACCAGGTTCGGTGAAGACCCGTACGCAGGTGTTGAGCGCGGACACGGTCCCGGCGCAGTACGCCACGAGCGAGGTATCGATATCCCAACCGTCCCGGTGCAAGAACCAGTCGTGCAGCGCACCGAAGTACCGGTCGTTTCCCTCCAGCCCCGAATAGCCGAAGATGCCGTGGTCGACGGTCGCATGGAGCGCATCCAGGATAGGCTGGGCGCAGCGGAAGTCCATGTCGGCGGTGAACAGCGCGATATGGTCGTCGGCGATAGCGGACACGCCGCAGTGCGCGGCGGTCTCGGGCGCGGCACTCCACTTTTCGGAATAGCTCCACCGGTCGTGCCGGCGGTCGATGACCTCGTCGAAATTGTAGGTGACATGCCCTGCCATACGCGCTCCCATCGCTCAACGGTAAACGATAGGCATCGTACCACGCGGTGCGCCCGTCCCGTATGCCGCCTCGGCGACTACCGCGTGAGCGCGATGCGAGCGAGCGTCTCGCCGGCACACATGAGGTTGCGCTCCGCTTCTTCGCGCGACAGGGCGCAGGCGAGCGCCATGGGCTTGCGCAGAACCGGCAACACGACGTCGATCCCCGCCCGATACACGGCATCGAGGTCATCCTCGCGTCCCCCGACCAGCGCGAATACCGGCTTGTGCGCACGCTTTGCCCGCTGTGCCACACGGACCGGGACCTTGCCGCCGGCGGTCTGCCCGTCGATCATGCCCTCGCCGGTCACGACTATATCCGCCTGCGCGAGCAGCGCGTCGAATCCCACGAGGTCGAGCACGGTATCGGCACCCGATACCGAGGCGGCGCCCAAGGCGAGCAGCGCCGCCCCCAGACCGCCCGCCGCCCCTGCGCCCGGGACGCCCAGCACGGAACGGAAACGCTTCGCGCCCGGCGTCACCTGCCGGTCGGCGCCCTCACACGCGGTACGGGCCTCGTCGAGTGCCCGGCCGTATGCGAGCATCCATACCTCGCAAGCGGGATCAGCATCGAGGTCCAACCCCTTCTGCGGGCCGAACACGCGCAGCGCCCCGCGCTTGCCGACCAGCGGGTTGTCCACATCGGAAAGCACGACGAGCTCGCAGCCGCGCAGCGCCTCGAACGCCGGGTCCAAGTCGATCGACGTCACGTCTCGCAGACCGGCCAACCCCGGATCGACATCATGGCCCGCCCCGTCAAGCACACGCGCGCCGAGTGCCTGCAAAAAGCCCGCGCCGCCGTCGTTTGTCGCACTACCCCCGATGGCAAAGTAGACCGTGCGCGCACCGTGCGCGACGGCATCGAGCACAAGCTCGCCCACGCCGCGCGTCGTGGCGCGCAACGCGGCGTCGTGCGTGCAGGGCGAATACTCGATGCCCGCCGCTTCCGCCATCTCGATGACGGCGCGGGCATCCTCGGTCAACAGGTAGCGCGCGGCAACGTGCTCGCCCAGCGGACCCGTCACCTCGCACGGCACGAATCGACCGCCCATCGCGGCATGCACGGCTTCGAGCGTACCTTCGCCGCCATCGGCGACCGGCACGCTGGCCACGCATGCGTCCGGAACGACGCGACGGATGCCCCGCTCGACCCAAGATTCGATATCGGCGCTCGACGCGCACTCCTTGAAGGAATCGATGGCGAGCAGGATGCGCGGCGCTAGGGCGGGGGCGGGCGCAGGTGTCCGACGCGCCGCACGGGGCACATCGTCGGGAATCTCGCGCGGCAGCTCGCGGGCACGGGCGGCGGCGAAAAAGGCTCGCAGGGTATCTGCGCATTCCCGCTCGAGCACGCCGCCGCGCACCTCGAACGTATGGTTGAGCCGCGCATCACGGCTCAGGTTGTAGAGCGACCCGACCGCGCCGGCCTTGGGGTCGGCGGCTCCGTACACACACCGATCGATGCGGGCGTTGACCATGAGTCCTGCGCACATGGTGCACGGCTCGAGCGTCACGTAGACCGTGCAGCCCGTCAGACGCCAGCGTCCGAGCGCGCGAGCGGCGGCGACCATCGCCGAAAACTCCGCATGCGCGGAGGGGTCCTCGTCGTGTTCGCGCAGGTTGTGGGCACGCGCGACGATCTTGCCGTCGCACACGACAACGGCTCCGATGGGCACCTCGCCCATCTCCGCTGCGACGCGCGCCTCCGCGAGCGCCTCGCGCATGTACAGCTCATCCAACTCGTTTGCGTCCACGTCGACCTCATCCTCTGCGTACACGGATTCGATGCTATTATTACATCTCACGGAGAGATGGCAGAGCGGTTGAATGCGGCGGTCTTGAAAACCGTTGAGCGCGCGAGCGTTCCGAGGGTTCGAATCCCTCTCTCTCCGCCAGCCACCTTTACGACAACGAAATAGTCTGAGGCCAGCAGCCCGCTTCAACTGAGGGCGAGAGGGATTCGAACCCGCAGGGCCTCATGCTGCGCAAAGCGCGTGAGCGTCTTTGCCAGCATGAGTCGCAAGGGCGGCGCAGCCGCCCGCAGCGGGAGGTCGCCGCGAAGCGGCGGCCGACATCCCTCTCTCTCCGCCAGCCACCTTTACGACAACGCAATGACTTAAGGCCCGGGGCCCGCTTCGACCAGATGCGAGAGGGATTCGAACCCGCAGGGCGCGAAGCTGCGAAAATGCGTGAGCATTTTCCAGCGAAGCGCGCAAGGAGGCCGCAGGCCTCCACAGCGGGAGGTCGCCGCGAAGCGGCGGCCGACATCCCTCTCTCTCCGCCCCGAGCGAGACACATCATCGGGACATAACTGGCCACCCGTTGCGCCCCGATTCGACCGCCGAATATCGTCATCCCCTCTGACACAAAGCGTGTAAGATAGCGATGCGCCTATCCACGTTCGCATTCCGGAAAGATGCCCATGCCCGCTCTGCTCGCCATCACCGTCCCCGTCGTCGCAAGCCTGTTCTCCGGGGGCGGCGCCGATTATCAGATGGTCCCCATCCCCATCGGCTTCGAGATGGCAGCCGTCGTCATCGCCTCGGTCACCGGCGCGCTCACCGCACGCGAGCAAAAGCTCGACCTTATCGGCGCCATCGCGCTCGCCGTGTTCTGCAGCTTGGGAGGCGGCCTCATCCGTGATGTCATCCTGCAGGTCGGCAGCGTCTACATCCTCGATCAGCCGCTCGCCATGCCCGCTGCGGTCATCACCGCGGCCGTGACGTTCATGATCCCCTCGCTCATCGAAAAACAGGATCGACTCATCGCGGTGCTCGACATCTTCTCCGTCGGCCTGTTCGCCGCCACCGGTGCCGACAAGGCCTATGTCTACGATTTCGAGCCCATCATCTGCGTCACCATGGGCTTCTTCACCGCCGTCGGCGGCGGCATGCTGCGCGACATCTGCCTCGGCCGCACACCCGGTATCTTCCAGCGCAGCAACCTGTACGCCGTCGCGGCGATCGCCGGCGCCATCACCTACGTCGTGCTCGCCGATATGGGCGTCGACCATATCATCGCCGTCATCGTGTGCGTCGCCACCACGATGCTTTTGCGCTTCATCTCGCTCGCCTACGACATCAAGAGCCCGG
This sequence comes from Collinsella tanakaei, assembly GCF_021531055.1. Classification (GTDB taxonomy): domain Bacteria; phylum Actinomycetota; class Coriobacteriia; order Coriobacteriales; family Coriobacteriaceae; genus Collinsella; species Collinsella tanakaei_B. The sequence goes on along the minus strand of NZ_JADYTL010000005.1, from coordinate 167,792 downwards.
CTGACATGGATATCGCCGTGGCTATCCACCGATCCCGCCGCAAGCCGCGCGCCACACGTCCCGAGACGACGACCCGCTCCCCCGAGGAACTCGAAGGCCGTCGTGAGCGCGTGCAGGCCGACATCGAGCGCCGTCGCCATCGCGAGCGTCGCAAGGCCGCGCTCGACCGGCTCAACCGCCACCGTAAGGCCCGTGCGCACCGGAAACTCGACCTTTAAAGCAACCGGGCGACAAGTTTGTACCTGGCACTATCTTGTCGAAGCAACCCGGCGACAAGTTTGTACCTGGCACCATCCTGTCATTTGGCGCCATCACGGCACGGAATAGAAGTTTACGGTTCGGTTTTAAGGTCACCCTTTGAGTAGCTACAGATATTCGAACAAGTTCTACCTGCGATTTTTCCATCTTACGATCGTTGCCTACCCGGCAGGTGCTCCCAAAACCGAACCGTAAGCAGCATTATTGATTTCCAGCTCCCAAACCGCCCCGAATATGCCCTGCAACGCATAGCGCCGCCGTACCGAGCGACCCGAAGATCGCCCGATACGGCGGCGCAACAACGCATCCCCCAGCGGAAAAGACGTTACTTCGCGTTCATGGCGCGTGCGGCGGCCTTCTTGCGATCGGTCGCGTTGAGCAGGCGCTTGCGCAGGCGGATGTGCTTGGGCGTGATCTCGACGAGCTCGTCGTCGGCGATGTACTCGAGCGCCTCCTCCAGCGTGAAGGTACGCGGCGGCACCAGCTGCACCGAGATGTCAGCGGTCGAGGAGCGCTGGTTGCCCAGGTTCTTGGTGCGCGCGATGTTGACCACCATGTCACCGGGCTTGGAGCGCTCGCCCACGATCATGCCCTCATAGCACTCGGTACCGGGCTCGACGAACAGCGCGCCGCGCTCCTGCAGCGTGCCCAGCGCGTAGGCCACGGCCTTCTCGGTCGTCATGGAGATCATGGCGCCGTTGTTGCGGTTGCCCAGCTCGCCGGCGTAGGGACCGTACTCGAGGAAGGTGTGGTAGAACACGCCCTCGCCATGGCTCACGTTCATGATGCGATTCTTGAGGCCCATGATGCCGCGCGTCGGGATGCGGAACTCGATGTGCGTGACGGTCGAGCCGGCCTCCATGTTGGTCATGGTGCCGCCGGCGTTGCCGAACACCTCGATGACCTTACCCGCATACTCGTCGGGGCACTCGACGACCGCCTGCTCGATGGGCTCCACGCGGTTACCGTCCTCGTCCTTCTTGAACAGCACGCGCGGACGGCCGACCTGGAACTCGAAGCCTTCGCGGCGCATGGTCTCCATGAGCACCGACAGGTGCAGGATGCCGCGGCCGGACACCTCGACGCCGCTCTTGTCGGGCAGCTCCTCGATACGCATGGTCACGTTGTTCTCGCGCTCGTTGAACAGGCGCTCCTTGAGTTGACGGGCGCCCACGATGTCGCCGTCGCGGCCGACGAGCGGCGAGGTCGATGCCTCGAACACGACGGACAGGGTCGGCGGATCGATCTCGATCGGATCGAGCTCGACGGGGTTCTCGGGATCGGTGTACACGTCGCCGATATCGGTGGAGTCCACGCCCACCACGGCCGCGATGTCGCCGGCTCCGACCTCGGTGCACTCGGTGCGGCCCAGGTAGTCGAAGGTGAACAGCTGCTTGACCGTGGCACTCGCGCGCTCGCCATCGTTTTTGACCACGAGGATGCGGTCGCCGGCGTGGATGGTGCCGGAATACACGCGGCCGATGCCGATGCGGCCCACATAGCTGGAGTGGTCGACGGTCACGCACTGCATGGCGAGCGGGCCGTCCACATCGACGTCGGGCGCGGGCATGTCGTCCAAGATCATGTCGAGCAGCGGGTACATGTCGTCGTTGCCGTCCTCGGGGTCGAGGCGGGCAAAGCCGTTCACCGCGCTCGCGTACACCACGTGCTCCATGGCGAACTCGAGCTGGTCGTCGGTGGCGCCCAGGTCGGCCATGAGGTCGAGGCAGTCGTTGTAGGCGCGCTCGGGCTCGGCGCCGGGACGGTCGATCTTGTTGATGACGATCATGATGCGCAGGCCGGTGTCGATAGCGTGGCGCAGCACGAAGCGCGTCTGGGGCATGGGGCCCTCGAAGGCGTCGACGAGCAGCAGCGCGCCGTCGGCCATGCGCAGCACGCGCTCGACCTCGCCGCCGAAGTCGGCGTGGCCCGGCGTGTCGATGACGTTGATCTTGACGCCCTTGTACTCGATGGAGATGTTCTTGGCGAGGATCGTGATGCCGCGCTCGCGCTCCTGGTCGTTGGAGTCGAGCACGCGCTCCTCGACCTGCTGGTTCGCACGGAACGCATCCGTGGCTCGCAGCAGCTTGTCGACGAGCGTGGTCTTGCCGTGGTCGACGTGGGCGATGATGGCGATGTTCCTCAGGTTATCGACGCGCATATATCCCTCTTCCCCATTGCGGCGCACGCCATGCCCAATCGGCAGACGCGCGATATTCTCGGTAATCGGTTTGAAAAAACGTCTCTATAGTAGCGGACCTCAGAAGAGCGAAGGCTCCTCACCTGCAGGTTCAGGGTCGCTCCACATAAACTCATCGCCTGCGCCCACGTTGTCGTAGAGGACATAGGCGGAATACCCGCTCGGCAGGCCGCGCTCGAAGAAGCTCACGAGCACCGCGTTGGCGTACTCGCCGTCGATGTTGACGCACCCCGTATAGGCGATGGCATAACGCACGAGCTTGCCCACGCCCTCATCGGAGATGCCGTGCGCCGCGTGCTCGGACACGAACGCCTGCGCGGCGGCAAGGCACGCCTCCTCGCCATCGTCCGAGAACGCCGCCTGGTAGCGGGTACCGGCAGCATCCTCCACGCATACGACGACGCCGGGGTCGTCCCCCTCGGCGAGCGCATCGAGGAACAGACCGATCATGTCGCAGGTCATGGCATCGAGCTCCGGCGACACGGCGCCGGCCTGGTGGTTGTTGTCGGACATGTCCCGGTCTCCCCTCTGTCAGGCTAGCGAATCATTGTAGCGCACCGTATCGGCATGCGCGCCACAGGAGCGCGAACCCATAGAACGTGCAGGTGGCAAGGGGCACGGCGAGCATCACGCCCCGAGCTGGGAGGCCTCCTCGGCGATTCTGCGCGCGGCGTCGCGCGTCTGGAGCAACTCGCGCGAGCGCGTCCGCAGCGCCTCGATCTGGCTCGAGAGCAGCGCCGCGTCGACCACGCCCCATACCGCCACCATGGAACCGATGGAGAAGACGGTCGTGCCGAGCCCTCCGCGCAGGCGCGAGAAGACCAGCGCGACCACGGCGGCGATCGCGGCCATCACCAACACGGATCGACGGCGCTCGCGCATGGTGCGCAGCTCCGCCACCACGCTCAAGCGCGCCGTCTCCGCCGCATTGGCCCGCGCCGTCGCCTCGAACGCGATCGACGCCGCGGACGTCGCGGAACCCCGGCGTGCGCCGCCGGAAGGGCGTGCCGACCCGCGCGAGGAGGTCCGCGCACCCTTGAGCAGCACGTCGCGCGCCTCGTTGAGAGCGCGCATCTGCTGCTCGGCACGAGCGCGAAGCCGTTTGTTGTCGCCGTACTTGTCGGGATGGAGCATCTGCGCGAGCTCGCGATACGCCGCGGAAATCTCGTCGCGGCCGGCATCGGCACCGAGTCCGAGCACGCCCAGCGCCTCCTCGCGCGTCATCTTCCACCTCCTGCGGGACGTGAGGGGCAACCACCCGGTCCGCTCGCCATCCCGTGATACGAAAAAGCCCCGTCGCCGGGGCTTTCATCATGCAAAGGGTGGGCCGTTAGGGGTTCGAACCCTAGACCTTGGGATTAAAAGTCCCCTGCTCTGCCAGCTGAGCTAACGGCCCGCGAAAGGCATTGTACCACGCGTCGGGTTGATACCTCCCGTCATTTGACGGCGCCGCGCGGAACCCGCCTGCCTACTCCCAGCTCCACTGGCCGTTCACGAACACCGGCACCTCCGTGCCATCGGCGCAGATGCCCATGATATCCATGTCATCGGTGCCGATCATGAAGTCGACGTGGGTGCTCGACGTGTTCACGCCGTGCGCTCGCAGCTCCTCGGGCGTCATCTCGTAACCACCCTCGTAGCACTCGGCGAATCCGATGCCGAGCGCCAGATGACAGCTCGCGTTCTCGTCGTAGAGGGTATCGTAGAACAGGATGCCGCTCTCGCTGATCGGCGTGTTCTTGGAGATGAGCGCGACCTCGCCCAAACGACGCGCACCCTCGTCGGTATTCAGGATGGCCGTCAGCACGTCGCGACCGACGACGGCGTCGTAGTCGACCACCACGCCGTTCTCAAAGCGCAGCCAGAACCCGTCGACTTTGCTCCCGTAACGGATCAGGGGCAGCGCAGAGTACACGATACCGTCGACACGCTCGCAATCGGGTGAGGTGAAGACCTCCTCGGTCGGGATGTTGGGGAAGAACGGGTGTCCGTCCGGCGTCTCCCCGCAGCCGCCGGCCCACAGGTGCTTATCGGTCAGGCCGACCGTGAGGTCGGTGCCGTTCTCGGACGTGTAGTGCAGGGCGACGAAGTGCTGCTCGTTCAAAAAGCGCAGGTTCTTCTCGAAGGTCGCGTCGTGCAGCTCCCAGTCGCTTTCGGGGTCGTCGCCGTCGGCGCGCGCGACGGACAGGATGGCGCACCACAGGCGATAGATCGCCGCCTCGTCGCACATGCCGGGGAACACCTGGCGCGCCCACGCGGCCACCGGCGCACCGGCGATGCACCAGGGGTTGATGTTGAAGTCGAGTCCGCGGCGGAACGCGCGGCACTGCGTGTTACGCGCCTTGGAGGCAGCGGCCGGCTTGGCCGGATCGATGCCGGCAAGCGCCTGCGGATCGGCGCCCTCGACGAAGATGAAGCACGCACCCATCTCGGCCAGCGAATCGAGCTGGACGCGCTGCCACTCGGGCGTCTGCTCGAAATACGCGGCATCCACATGCTCGTAGGTCAGGCGCGTCACCTCGTCGTCGCCCCAGATCACCGTGACGTGGCCGGCGCCGGCCCCGTAGGCGTGCTTCACGAGCTTGCGGACGAACGCCTGCGTCTCGACGGGAGCCTGGATCACCACTTCCTGCCCGGGCTTGACGTTCACGCCGGTGCGGACGACGAGACTGGCGTAGCGATCGATCTGGGGATCGAGGGCCTTGATGGCCATGCGGGCATCCTCGGCGGTCAGTTCGGACTTGATCATGCACTCTCCTATCGTGTACGGGCATCCGTGGAGCCCAACTTCCATTATCGCATGACTTGCCATCGCCGCCCAAGCGGGGTCGTCCGCCCAAAGCAAGCCGCATGAAAAACGGGGCGCGACCGCTTTCGGTCGCACCCCGTTCGCATTCTCGGAAGCATGTCGTCCCGACTACTTCTTCTTGCTGGCCCTCTCGGCGGCCACCTGCTCCAGCAGGGCGATCTGCTTGGACTCGGACATGCCCTCCGCGCGGCTGCGTGCGTCGTTGCGCAGCGGACGGATGCGCACGATATCGTAGATGAACGAACCGATGATCGCCGCATAGGCGACGACCAGGCCGGCGATCTGGGCAATCTGCATCGTACCGGCATTCTCGGACGGCGCGAAGACCATCATGGCCCACACGAACAGCGTGGCGACGATACCGACGGCGAGCAACGCCCAGAACACGCGACGGCGGGACTTGTACTCGGGCTCGCCGCGAAGCAGCTCGTTGGACACGGCGTACGCGCGGTCCTCACGCAGGCGCTGCTCCTTCTTGCGGGCGCGCTTCTCCTCCTTGGAAAGTCCCACCAGCGACTCGCCGCGCTGCGCCTGACGGCGCTTCTCCTTGGACGAGGCCGGCACGACGCGCACCGACGAGGCGGCGCTGCGGGCGGGCTTGGCCGAGGCGACGGACTTGCGCGTGAAGCCGCTGGCCTCGCCGGACTGCTGAGCCTGGCTGCGCTTGTTCATGGGGTTGCGGGTACTCACTTAGTCGTTCTCCTTCATGGACTCGAACGCGGTGCCGGTGAGAAGCTCGTAGGCCTCACGGTAGCGGGCCGCGGTGCCCTCGATGACGTCGGCGGGCAGATGCGGCGCGTCGCCGGTCATGTCCCAGTTCGCCTTCAGCCAATCGCGGACGTACTGCTTGTCGTAGCTGCCCTGAACCTTGCCCTCCTCGTACTCGGCTGCAGGCCAGAAGCGGCTGGAATCGGGCGTCAGGCACTCATCGATCAGGGTGACCTTGCCGTCGATCAGACCGAACTCGAACTTGGTGTCGGCGATGATGATGCCGCGCGTGGCGGCGTAGTCGGCGGCGGCGGTGTAGATCTTGAGCGAGAGGTCGCGGATCTGGGAGGCGATATCCTCGCCCACGATCTCGACGCAGCGCTCGTAGGAGATGTTCTCGTCGTGATCGCCGATGGCGGCCTTGGTCGACGGCGTGAACAGCGGCTCGGACAGCTTGGACGCCTCGACGAGGCCGGCGGGCAGCTTGATGCCGCACACGGTGCCGTCCTGGTCATAGGTCTTCTTGCCGCTGCCGGTCAGGTAGCCGCGAACGATGCACTCGATCATGATAGGCTGGGCCTTCTTGACCAGCATCGCACGGCCGGACAGGTAGCTGCGGTACTCGGCGAACTCCTCGGGGAACTGCGAGGCGTCGATGGTCACCATGTGGTTGGGGACGATATCCGAGAACTTGTCGAACCAAAACGCCGAGATGCGATTCAGCACTTCGCCCTTATAGGGGATCTCGTCGGGCAGGATGTAATCGAATGCCGACAGACGGTCGGTGGCAACCATGAGCAGGTTGTCGCCGGCATCGTAGATGTCACGAACCTTACCGCGAGAGTCCGGGCGACGCTCCATCTGAGTCACGTTGGTCAACTCCTAACACCTTCGTTGTACAACGACCGCACCGCGGGCGCGGCACGCGACCCGGCCAGCCGGAGCGGTAGGACCCCGTCCTCCTTAACCGGCACAACACAGGCTAATCGACCATTGTAGTGGAACACGCGGGAAAATGGGGACAGGCACGTATTTCCCACGCTGTACAGGATGGGAAAATGGGGACAGGCACCTTTTTTCCCGCGCTGCCGCCGCCTACGCCTTGGCGGGCTGCTCCGGGGCATGCTCGCGCGGCAGATGGATCGTGAAGGTCGTGCCTTTGCCGAGTTCGGACTCGACCGAGATGAACCCGTGGTGACGCTCGATGATCTGTTTGGTCACGGCAAGGCCCACGCCCAGACCACCCGCCTCGCGCGCGCGGCTCGAGTCGGCGCGCCAGAAGCGGCCGAAGATCCGCGAGAGGTCTTCCTTGGCGATGCCGATGCCGGTGTCGGCGACCGAGATCAGCACGCCCTTGCGATCGAGCAGGACCGTCACGACGACCCAACCGCCCTCGGGCGTATAGCGCATGGCGTTGCTCATGAGGTTGATGACCGCCTGCGTGATCATGTCCGGATCGACCTCGATGGTCGCGCTGCGGCCCTCAGTCTCGTCCGAGAAGCGCAGCCGCAGGTCGCGCGCGATGAACAGCTGCTCCTGCGCGTTGACGATGTTGCGCACGAGCGAGACGATATCGACCGGCTCCAGGTTGAGCGGGGCGGTCCGGTTCTCCATGCGCGACAGATCGAGCATCTGCTGCACCAGACGGGCCAGGCGGCGCGTCTCGGACGCCACCGTCTCGAGATGCTCGGCGTCGGTGGGATACACGCCGTCCTGCATCGCCTCGACCGTGGCGAGCATGGCCATGAGCGGCGTACGCAGCTCATGGGCGACGTCGGAGGTCAGGCGGCGCTCGTGCTTGAGATCCTTCTCGAGCGAGGTCGCCATCTCGTCGAACGTCTCGCCGAGCTGGTCGATCTCGTCCTCGCCGCGCAGATTGGTGCGCGCCGACAGATCGCCGTCGCGGATCTGTTTTGCGGTGCTCGTGATCCGACCGATGGGCTTGACGAGCATGCGCGACACCAACAGACCGATCAGCAGCGAGATCGCCACGGCGACGACCGCCGCGATGGCGACGGCATTGAACGTCCGGTCGCGGAACGCCGCATCGGCCTTGGTGAGCAGGACGTCGCTGCCCATCACCCACAGGCGGACGGATCCCACGACCGTGCCGTCGGCGGTGACGACCGGTTCGGTCACCGCACCGTCCGCGTCGGTCGGTGCGGACGAGGTGAGGCTGTGCGTCTCGGTGATCCAGTCCTCGGCTGCGTCACGTGACGCGGTCGCAGCATCGGCCTGCGTCTTTTTTCCATCAGCGTCATCGTCCGCATCGCCACGGGCCTCGGCCTGCTCGCGCGCGAGCGCGGCCTCCTCCTCTTCCTGGAGACGCTTGAGCTCGGCGGCAACCGGGGCGGCGGGCCACGTGTCGTCGTAGAGCACGGTGCCGTCCACGTCCATCACCTGCAGGCCGATATCGTCGGACACCATGGTCGACTCGGCGAGCGACGCCAGATCGGACAGGCTCCATTCGCCGTTCGTCTCGTAGATGCTGGCGAGCTTCTTGCTGGTGAGCTGTGCGAGTTCCGCCACGTTCGCGCGCGTGTACTCGCTGAAGACACCGCCCCACACCACCGAGATGACGCAGACCAGGATCAACACGGTCATGAGCGAGGTCAACGCGAACGACAGCGCCATGCGCGTGCCGTACGACATGCGCGTACGCGAATCGGAACGAGGCGTGTTCCAGCTCGCGCGGGAACTCGCCTCGTTATCGTGCTTATTCTTCTGTCCGACGACCATACGGGCGGGCATCATTACCGAGCGCTACCCTCATCGCCCTTGGGCTGCTGCGGCGCCTCGAAGCGGTAACCCACGCCGTGCACCGTGAACAGCCAGCGCGGATGCTTGGGATCGTCGCCGAGTTTGGCGCGCAGGTTCTTGACGTGGGAGTCGATCGTGCGCTCGTAGCCCTCGAAGTCGTAGCCGAGCACCTTCTCGACCAGCTCCATGCGGTTGTACACGCGACCCGGATGACGGGCGAGCGTGGTCAGCAGTTTGAACTCGGACGCCGTGAGGTCGACCTCCTTGCCCTCGACCAGGATCTTGTGACCGGAGATGTCGATCACCAGGTCGCCGAAGTCGAGCACCTCGACCTGGGGCTCGTCGGTCTGATGCGCGCGACGGAACAGCGCGCGCACGCGGGCGACCAGCTCACGCGGCGAGAACGGCTTGATCAGGTAGTCGTCCGCACCGAGCTCGAGACCGATGATGCGGTCCTCGACCTCGCCCTTGGCGGTCAGCATGATGATGGGCACATCGGAGGTGTCGCGGATGGCGCGGCATACGCGCTCGCCCGACAGCTTGGGCAACATGAGGTCGAGCACGATCAGGTCGAACTGATGCTTCTCGAACTCCTCAACAGCAGATTGACCGTCGCCGACACCGACGACCCAGTATCCTTCACGCTCAAGATAGGCGGCCACGGCATCGCGAATGGCCTTTTCGTCTTCGACCAGCAGAATCTTTCGTGCATCCGAAGCCATACGAGGCCTCCTTCTACTCACTGACAAAACCTAACTGCTCATTTTAGCGCACATTCCACGCTTTGCGCTCCATGCGCGCGCGAACGCACCCGTACGTCCGACGGGCGCCTCGTTGCTGTACATTATTCCCACGACCACGTTTTTCTACCTGAGGAATCGAGGCACATCCATGCGCTACACAATCCGCGACGCGCGCCCCGGGGATGCCGAGGAGCTGCTCGCCATCTACGCGCCCTTCGTCACCGACACGACGGTGAGCTTCGAGCTCGAGGTGCCGAGCGTCGAGGAATTCGCCGCGCGCATCGAGCGGACCGCCGCGCGCTTCGCCTACCTGGTCGCCGAGGATGCCGCGACCGGCGCGATCGCCGGCTATGCGTACAACAGCACGTTTCGTTCGCGACCCGCTTATGACCGCGCCTCCGAGATCTCGATCTACATCGCGCCCGAGCACCAGGGACACGGCCTGGGATCCCGCCTGCTCGACGAGCTCGAAGACCGCATGCGCGCCCAGGGCATGCGGATGAGCGAGGCGTGCATCACCTCGGACAACGCCGGGTCGGTCGCGTTTCACGAGCGCCACGGATACCGGGTATGCGGAGAGCAACACACCTGCGGCTACAAGTTCGACCGCTGGCTCTCGATCATCTGGATGGAAAAGGACCTCATGCCGGAAGCGTGAGGCGCGCTCGGTTCGGCGACGCTACGTCAGGCGGCGCGGCGGCGTGGCGCCCGGCGGAACCTACAGCGTGAACACGCGGGCGGTCACATGGGTCGGAATACCCTGCCTGTCCTTGACCGTCGCATAGGTCACGAACATGTCGCAGGCCCCCTCGCTTGCCGGGTAATCGCCGTAGTCGAGCGAGCGGTCGGGACACGACAGGGTGGTGTAGGTCTGCTCGGCCGTGTCGATCACGAAATGCGACGAGCGGGCCTTGATCGCGTAACGCGACCCCATTCCCGCCGGACAGGCGGCGGGCTCGCGGCTGACATACACGTACGGTCCGCCCTCGCGTCCGATGAAGGTACCCATGTTGCCCAGGCTACCGCTGCCGGTATAGCTCGCCTCGATGGCGAACGCGAAGGACTCGCCCATGTACACGGCCTCAAACGGACGGACGCCGGCGGGTAGCACCAGCTGATCGATCCGCTTGAGATTGGCGTCGCTCACATCGAGGGCGGTCAAGCCGTAATAGGTGCCCTCGTCGGCATGGACACGGGGAGCGATGGTCAACACGCCGGCGCACACCCGCGGATGGGTGGCGAAGCGGCCTGGGGACTCGTAGACCTCTTGATGCTCGGCATCTCCCACCGACCAGCGGTAGCAATGGCTCGCGTCGGAGGTGTGCGAGCCCGACGCGCTCGGCATCTTGAGCCAATAGACGGTCGAGCCGACCGTCGTGAACATACTGGGATCCCAATCGGCGTCGCCTTGGTCCAGCTCGACGGGATCGCTTGTGAGCTGTCCATCGGCGAATCCGGCCGCCAGCAGCGTCCAGTCGAGGGTCGCATAGTCGATCTCGACCCACGCGAACACGCCGCTGCCGCACCGAACGTCGAAGAAGTCGAACGACGTCCCTTTGGTGGGTACCGATTCGAGGGTGACAAGGTCGCCCGAGGTCAGGGATAGCACGCCGATCGTGTTGACCGACGACGCGGACTCGGGCGCCATCATCGCCGCGGCCCAGACACCGTCGCTGTGGAACAGAAGCGTTCCGAGCGGCAGGGTCCAGCTGTTGGACGCCTCGAAGGTCTCATCGACCGCCTTATATTCCTCGAGCGCATCGATGATCTGCGATTCATCATCGATGAACTGCGGCTCACCGGTCGTCGGCTGCACGCTCGATTCGTCCGAGCAACCGGCAACCGACACGGCGGCAGCCGTCGCCGCCGCGGCGGCGGCACTACCAGCCACGAACGAGCGGCGGGTCACACCCTTTTTGCCGAACAATGAGCTCAGAAAACTCATGCCGTCGCCTTGGAAGCCGCCTGGGTGAGAGCGCGGGTCAGCTGGTCGGCGCACGACGTGGGGCGCGGACCGCAGGTATTGCCCTCGAGGGTCTTGACGACCTGCTCGACCGGCATGCCGGTAACAAGCTTGGAGATGGCCTTGAGATTGCCGTTGCAACCACCGGTGAAGGCCACGCGCTCGACCGTCTTGCCGTCATCGGACAGTTCCACATGGATCAGGCGCGAGCACACGCCCTTGGGAATGAAATCGGTCTCGATCATGCTTGCTCCTAACGCTGTTTCCTGCAGGCCATTATAGACGCGGCACCCTGCCGGCACGACCGCCCCGCACGAACCCCACACCTATTCCGGCGCACGCGCACGAGCGCCCCTCTATCGCATGCCGATAGACAAACAAGGGGCCCGCCGGAATCCAGCGGGCCCCTCGCCTCCATGAGTTCCACGTTAGAACTCGAGCTGCTCCAGACGGTCGAAGACGCGATCGACGCGGGTCAGGAAGTCCCACGGATCGAAGATCCCGTCGAGCTTCTCGGGCGCGACCGTGCAGCGCGGGTCGGCCTCGAGCTTTTCGCGGAACGTGGTGCCGCCGGCGCACTGCTGAACCTCACGCCACGTGGCCATGGCGTTTTCCTGCACGATGGCGTAGGCCTCCTCGCGCGTAATGCCCGTCTCAACGAGGGCGAGAAGGACCTTGGACGAGAAGATGAGGCCGCGCGTCTTGTTGAGGTTGGCCTTCATCTGCTCCGGATACAGGATGAGCCCGTCCACGATGCGCGTGAGGCACTGGAACATGTGGTCGAGCGCGATGAAGCTGTCGGCCTGCGCCACGCGCTCGGCGGAGCTGTGCGAGATATCGCGCTCGTGCCACAGCGCCACGTTGTCGAAGGCGACCTGCGCGTTGGCCTTCACCACGCGGGAGAGGCCGCAGACCTTCTCCACCGTGATGGGATTGCGCTTGTGCGGCATGGCGGAGCTGCCCTTCTGGCCCTTCTTGAAAGGCTCCTCGGCCTCGAGGGTGTCGGTCTTCTGGAGGTTGCGGATCTCGGTGGCGATACGCTCGCAGGTCGCAGCGGTGGTGGCCAGGACGCCGGCGAGATAGGCGTGGTGGTCGCGGGAGATGACCTGCGTGGACAGCGGGTCGTGGACCAGACCCAGGTGCTCGCAGACGTATTCCTCGACAAACGGGTCGATGGAGGAGTAGGTGCCCACTGCGCCGGAGATGGCGCCAAAGGCCACGTTGGCGCGAGCGTCGATCAGACGATCGAGGTCGCGGCGGAGCTCCCAGGCCCAGCTGCCGAACTTCATGCCGAAGGTCATGGGCTCGGCATGGATGCCGTGGGTACGACCGACGCAGAGGGTCTCGCGCTCCTCGAAGGCGCGGCGCTTGCAGATCTCGCCGAGCTTCCTGCAGTCCTCGATCAGGATGTCGGTGGCCTGGACGAGCTGGTAGCACAGGGCCGTGTCACCGAGGTCGGAGGACGTCATACCGAAGTGGACCCAGCGGGACGGTTTGGGCTCACCGGCAGGAACGTCCTTGTCGATGTACTCGCCCATATTGGTGAGGAAGGCGATGACGTCGTGGTTGGTCACGGCCTCGATGGCGTCGACCTCCTCCTTGTTGAAGGCGGCGTTCTCACGGATCCACGCGGCCTCCTCCTTGGTGATGCCGATCTTGCCGAGCTCCGCCTGGGCCTCGCAGGCAAGCACCTCGATCTCCTGCCAGATGGCGTACTTGTTCTCAAGGGAGAAGATGTGACCCATCTCGGGGCGCGTGTAGCGGTCGATCATTGCGGCTCCTTTTTGTGTAGTGGCACGCTGACGGTACGCACATATTGTACGCGCTCGCCCGGGAAAATAGGGACAGGCACCTTTTTCCCACTGGTGGGAAAAAGGTGCCTGTCCCTATTTTCCCAACAAAAAACGGCACCATCGCTGGTGCCGTGATGATCCTGGAGCGGGCAACGGGACTCGCGTCCGGCTGCGCCGTCCGCAGCTTCGGGCGCTCACGCGCCCTCGCACGCTCGCTGGCAAACGCTCACGCGTTTGCTCAGCCTCGCGACCCAAACGGGTTCGAGTCCGTGAAACAAGCCCGAAAAAGGAAACGGCACCCAGTAGGTGCCGTGATGATCCTGGAGCGGGCAACGGGACTCGAACCCGCGAGTGTCAGCTTGGGAAGCTGATGCCTTACCACTTGGCGATGCCCGCATGTGGTGCACGTAGGTGCAGGAAGTAGTATACCGTGCGCTCCGGCGCGGGGCAAGGAGCGGAAGAACCGGGTGGGCGGGCTATGGAGTCGCCGTGATGTTTTCCGGCTAACATCACCGTCCGGCCGCCGATGCGGCCATAACGCCCGTCCGCACGCTGCGGTGTCGGAATCCTGTCGGATTGCTTCCATCTGCCGTCCCCGTCCTGTCCGATACCCTGCATACGCAGGTAAGATGCGCACCGTACAGTCGACCTTCCACCCGAGAGAAGGAGGTCGACCAATGGATGCTTGGTCACATATCAAGCGAATCACATGTCATTCGAAACATCGGAGACGCTGTGGGCCTTTCCCACGCGACACGACACACCCCTGGATGACGGATGGATCACCGCTGCAGGCTCGGCTGATCATCGCTCTCGGTGCGATCGTGATGCTCGCCTTGACCGCTCTCATCCCTGTGCTCACCGTCTCCACCGCAAACGCCGCTTCGGGTACGATCACGGTCACGTCGGTACCGTCGAACCCCTACTATCCCGGCGGCGACGGTCATTTCTTTCGCGTGAGCGGGTCGACCTCCTCCGTCGCATACTGCGCGCAGGGCTGGCTGCGGACGCCGAACGTCGACCAGAAGCTGGACCGCTACGGCACGTTGGACATCCCGGAACTCGACTACGTCATGTATCACGGATACGACGGGAAGATCGTCACATCGTTGTACGGCTTGGATAAGAAACGCTCGGAAGCGGCGACCGCCGCCGCGATCTGGCTCGCCATCGCCGACCAACGCGGAGATGTCCTCGACTACGAGACGGCAAGCGGAGGATCGTTCCACGGCAATCAGATGTATCTGGAGCGCTGGCAACTCATCGAGGACGAGGACACGAAGGATGCCGCTTGGCGTTTGTACCAAGAGGGACTCGCATACAAAAAGGATGGTGGAGAAGGCGACGAGGAGGGATGCGCCATCCTGTGGGTCAACAAAACGAAGGGCACCGCCGGAACCTTCGACTACCAATGCCTCGTTACCGCCGAGAAGCGCGTCACCGTCCGCTTTACCAAGGTGTCGGCAGAGGTAAGCACGACCGCCGGCAACGAATCGTACAGCTACGCCGGTGCGTCCTATGACATCTATCGAGCCGACGACGATTCGAAGGTCGCCTCCATCTCAACGGATGAGCAGGGCCGGGCGTCGCTTACGCTGGCACCGAATACCGATTACTACGCCATCGAGACGAAAGCCCCTGCGGGATTCGTGAAAAGCGAGAAGAAGGTTGAATTCTCGACGGGCACCGAACCGTCGAGGGTGGAACTTTCCGATAGCCCGGGTACCTTCAAGCTCGTCGTATCCAAACGGGATGCGGCGACGCGCGGCGCCGCGCAGACCGGCGCATCGCTCGCCGGCGCCGAGTTTCATCTCGTATCGGATGCCACAGCGGGGTTCGAACTCACGGGAACGACAGACGAGCAGGGCATGCTGACCTTCGAGAACATCCCCCTCGGTGACATCCGCGTCGTTGAAACCAAGGCACCGGAAGGATACTTGCTCGACGAGACCGTGCATAGCTACTCCGTCACGGCGGACGACCTCGACGGTAAGGCCAGTATCACCCTTGCCCCCGAAGCCGACTTCCTCGAGGTACCCATAGCCTGCGATGTGGAGATAGCCAAGTTCCTCGATGACAGGAGCGATGACGGCTCGGGACACCAGACGCCCGCGGTCGGCGTCGTATTCGAGATCATCTCGAATACGACCGGCGACGTCGTCGGATCGATCACCACTGGAGACGATGGATACGCTTCCACCGAGGGCGAATGGTTCGGCTCCGGTGATCGACCGGAAGCGTCACATGGCGCCCTTCCCTATGATCGCGAGGGTTACACGGTGAGGGAGAATCCGCAAACGACTCCCGAGGGCTTCGAGCCCCTCGACGAGTGGAGCATATCCGCCTCGCAGCTCATCGATGGGGCGGCCCTTCGCTATATCGTGGACAACCAAGTCATCGCCACGCGCCTCCAAATCGTAAAACATGACGCAGGCACCGGTGAGCGCGTGCCGTTGGCCGGCTTCTCGTTCGAGATCCTCGATGAGAGCGGCAAGGCGATATCACAGGACGCCTGGTATCCGAACCATGTCGACACCGCAGTGTTCACCACCGACGAATCGGGTGCAGTCACGCTGCCCGAACTGCTGCGGGCAGGAACATATCGGATACGGGAGATCGAGTGCCCCGCCCCCTACCTCGTCAACGGTGAAGAGACGGTCTTTACCATCGACGAAACGACGGATACGCCCGTGGTGGTTGTCGAGGTGGACGACATCCGTGCCACAGGATCGGCATCGCTTGTCAAGACGTGCGCGGACGATGGAAAGCGTCTCTCCGGGGCGGAGTATGACATCATCGCGCGACAGGATATCGTAGGTCCGAGCGGTGCGGTCGAGGTGCTCGCCGGCACGGTCATCGGGCACGCGGTGACCGACGAGGACGGAATCGCCAGCATCGAGGGGCTTCCACTCGGATGCGATGAGACGTCCTACGCCTTCATCGAGACGAAAGCCCCCGAAGGCCATGTTCTCGACGCCACGCCGATCGAGTTCACGCTCACATGGCAAGATAAGGATACGGCGGTGGTCTCTACCGAGCTCGAAGCCACGAACGCTCCGAACCGAATCGAATTGCACAAATCGGCACTGGGTATCGAAGGACATGCCGTCTCGGGAGCGCAGTTCGCTCTCTGGCGCGTCGATCAGGAGGCCGGGGGCTCCCAGATCGCACCGGGAGCGCCACCGGAGCTGCAAGAAGGCCAGGAACCGCAGATACTCGAAACGGGTGAGGACGGAGTCATCGCCATCGATCATCTGGTTGCCGGCACCTATCGGATGATCGAGATAGCCGCCCCCGCCGGGTACCTTATCAACAGCGATCTGATCGAGTTCTCGGTCTCAGAGCAGGGAACCATAGACGGCTCCCCGACTGCGACGATCGAGATGGAGGACGATTTCACGAAAATCGAGGTATCCAAACGCGATATCACCGATGAGGAGGAACTCGAAGGAGCGCATCTGACGGTCCTCGATGCGGATGGCGACACCGTCGACAGCTGGGTATCCGAATCGTCCCCGCATCTCATCACCTTCCTTGCGCCGGGAACCTACCGGCTCGTCGAGACCTTCGAGCCGCGTACGCACGACAAAGCGACCGAAATCGAGTTCACCGTGGAGGAAACGGGTGAGGTGCAACCGGTCGTCATGTACGATGAACCGATCCGCATCACAGGAGACGTCGACAAACGACAGGAGATCGCCGACCCCGTGGCGAGTGACACCGAGGAAAACGGCGACGGTAGCAACCGTGCCGAGGTCACCCGGTCCGACAAAGGTCGCTTCTCCTACCTCATCGATATGCGCAACACGAGCACGACCTGGGTTGATGAATTCACGATGACCGACGAGATCGATGGCGCGGACAAGGGGCTCGTCGAGCTTACCGGCATCACCACGCCGCAGGCTCATGGCGACTTCGACGGGCTCATGAACGTCTGGTATCGCACATCGTCATCATCCGACCGCATCGAGGACTCAAGCGCCAATGCCACGATCTATGACGGCCACGAGAATCCGTGGCTCTCCGATGAGAGCACCGTCTCCACACTCGGAAGCGATGGGCGCGCCCTGAATTACACCGGCTGGCATCTGTGGCGCGCCGACATACCGACCGAACAGGCGACGAAACTGTCCGTCGACGAACTCGACCTTGCGGAAGATGAAGTCGTCACCGCGATTCGATTCGAATACGGTCGCGTGGAGGCCGGATTCTCCACGCGTAACGACCTTTGGGAACGAGATGATCTCAAGGATGAACACGACGATGTACACGAGCCGCCTCTTATCTACCGCGACGAAGCGTTCGCGACCGAAGACGGTGCCAACGCCTTCCGCGCCCCCGCCATCCTCCATATGCGCGTGACGGATGCGCATCGCGACGGCACCGAGCTGATCAACCGCGCATCGCTCGATCTGTATCGAAACGGAGGGGGCGATGACCTCGAAGACCATGATGAGGACGAGGTCGTCCAGGTTCCGCGCACGACCATTCGCTTTCTCGACCAGACCGGAATCGTCGCCTTGGGCAGCGCCGGGCTCGTCGTGGGGCTGATCGTCGCGGTCGTCGGCATCACGCGCGGTGCAATTCGGACCATACGCTGATATGAGCGCCCATCACTACCGCCCCAAACTTCTCGTTACCAGCTGGTTTTTCGCCCTTCTGTTCGTCTCGGCGCTCGCGGTGAGGTTCGGACGAGCAGACATGGCCGAACTCTCCTACCGGAATCTCGGTCTGACGCATAGCGTCGATCGGGATTCCCCCGAAGGGACATCGGACACGCCATCGCTTACCGATGTAAACGACGACGCGATCGGCTGGCTTGAGGTCGAGGGGACGGACATATCGTATCCGGTCGTCCAAGTCCCGCGTGACAAGCCGCGCACATGGTACCTCACCCATGATTTCTGGGGTGACGCAAGCGAAGGAGGATGCCCCTATCTCGACACACGATCGTCGCCGGACGGACTCCATCTGATGATCTACGGCCATCACATCGTCGGTACCGACCGGATGTTCGGCGAGCTTGCGGATGCCTACCGACAGGAAACGTTCGATCGGTTGGGATCGGCGACGTGGAAACGACCCTCACGCGTGAACACACGGTTCCTACCGTTATTCGCGATGCGCGTCGACGCCTCGTTTCAACCCATCCAGTCGTTTTCCTTCCAAGGACAAACGGACCTTCGCCGATGGCTCGGCGGCCTGAAAGCGCAGGCAAACGCTCTGGCGCCGGATTCGGTCGAGCTCATCGATTCAGCAAGCTCAGCGATGACGCTCGTCACCTGCACGGGGCCCTATGCGGGTATGGGATGGAGAACTCTCGTGGTCTTCATCGAGGTCGATAAGGATCAGTCCTCCTGAACATCCTCCTGATCGGTGGCGTCGTCGGTGCTCGACGCATCCTTGTCACCCGAATCGTCGTTATCGGAGTCCTGGGAATCCCCAAGATTCTCGAGCTCTTCCTCGATGGCCGCAACGTCCTGGGTCTGCTCCGCCTCGTTCCGCTCGACACGAACCGCCTCCGGCGTGGATCCGGCGACACCGACCGCATAGGCAAGTGCGAACCCGAGCGCAAGCGCCACGACTGCGCCGACGAGATAGACGATCCAATGACGCTTGATGAACGAGAACACGTTCCCTCCTTGGTGAAGCAAAGACTGCCTCACGTTCCCGCAGCTATTACCACGTTCAGGGTATCACGACGCAACGCACATTGCACCGACTTCACGATAGATGCCCAAGAGCGCAAACTGCAGACCGGCAAGACTTTCGGAATGCGTCGATACGAACATGGCCCCCGACGACAGCCGTCATCGGGGGCCATGGTTTCGAACTATACGACCGACGTCTTACGAACGGCGGATGACCTCGGTCACCACCTCAGCGGTAAGCTCGACGTTTGCGGCGTCGATATTGACCGGGATATCCTCCGCACCGTGAGAGCACGCGAAGTTCACGCCGTCGACGCCGGCGATGGTCAGCGCGCGGAGGCTCATCTCCATCGCGGCGTGCGCATCGGTGTCGACGAAGGGCATGTCGACCGAGGCGATCTCGTGATGGAAGTCGGACGAGACGCGGGACACGAGACCCATGATGCGCTTGTCGCCCTTGAGGACACGACGCTCGCCCTCGGTGGCCAACATGGAGAGCATGCCGGAACCGACGCACTCGAGGTTGATGAGGAAGACGCCGCGAAGCTTGTCGCGATGGGACTCGAGGAACGCACGGGCACCGGCGTTAGCGTGCTCGGAGGAACCCGTGGCAACGAACCAGATATCATGACCGAGCAATTCATCATCGCCCATGGAGGTGATGGCCTCGCGGAGCTCGGCCTCGGTCAGCGACGCATCGCCGGTAGCACCGCCCTTCCAGCCATCGTCACCCTCGAAGTTGTCCCACGATCCGATATCGCGACCGGAGCGCTTGGCATCGAAATCCTCATCGACACCGAGCCAATCGCTCATGCTCGACTCCTCGCGTTTCTTCTTCCGACCGAACAATCCACCCAAGCCGCGCTTCTTCTTTTTGGGCTGGGGCGCCGGAGCGGAGATGGTCTCGAAGGTTCCGGGTGCCGGGGCCGAAGGCGGCACGACATCGTTCGGTCCGATGACCGTGAACTGCGATGTCGAACCGGAAGTCATGCGCATGCCGCCCGTCGCCCCCACATTCGCAAGGGGATCGGATGCCGACGCAGAAGGATCGGGCAGGTCGAACAGGGTCGAGCGATTCGCGATGGAACCGGACTTCTGTTGCTGGACCGCCGACGCGATGGTACGCGGCGCCGGGTCGATCTCGGGAACGTTCGGGGGAACCGTCCTCGGGATATAGGGCGATGTCGACGAGATGTCGGGGATGTTGAGCGAACGCCGCGGACGAGCTGCAGGCTCGGTGGAAATCTGATCCATCAGGCTGTCGACCGTCTCCTGAGTGCGCGGCAGCGTCGCATCGAGCGGCTGCTCCACGAACGGCTGCGTGCCCTGGATAAGCGTGGAGACGTCGAACGTCTGCGTGGCACCTCCAAGCGGAACGCTCCGATCGATCTCATCATGCTCGGGCTCATCCCGCTCGGAATCAAGCACCGCCTCGGGTTCGAGGTCGCCGACGGTTTCATCGCCATCGATGACCGGCTCGTCGACGAACTCATCCTCATCGACGACCGTCTGCTCGTCAACGGGTTCATCCTCTGCGGCGTCGACATCACCCACCTCATCCTCGGTAGGTTCAGCATCGGCGGAATCCTCGGCGGCAAGCTCTTCCTCGGGGGCGACGAACCCGGTCATCGTGTCGAGCTGGACGTCCTCACCCTCGATGAGCTCACCCTCATCGTCGGTCTCAGTCGGCTCCTCATCATCGATGACCTCGTAGAGGGCCTCCATGATATCGGGCTCGACCTCGAACTCCTCCTCGGCCTCGTCGGTAAGCTCGGTCTCATCAACGTATTCGGCCTCGTCGTAAGCCTCGTTGACATCTTCGGTCTCGGGAGATTCGAGCCCATCGGACTCAAGCTGGTCGTACACGAGCGTCTCGGTTTCGATGCGCTCGCCGAGCTCCTCGTCGGCTATCGGTTGGAATTGCTGGGTAGCACCCTCGTAGAAATCATCATCCTCGACCGCATCGCCGTCAAACTCGACGGCATCGACGCCCTCATCCTGCTCGACCTCGAACTCCTCATCACCCTCGACGAAGCCCTCGACCGCATCGGAAACCTCATCATCGATGTATGCATCGTCTTCAAAGGCAGTCTCGTCATCAACGGATTCGGCTTCGCCCTGGCCATCTTCGGTTTCCTCGGGCTCGACCTCGACGGCATCGGATTCGGACTCGAACACATCGATATCCTCGACGACACCCTCCATCGCATCAGGGGTACCGAGCACCTCGACCTCATCGTCCGCAATGGCACCCTCGTCCACAGGCTCCATGGCGTCCTCATCCGACACGAAACCGCCTTCGAGGTCGTATCCGGCCTCATCGGCGAGCTGGTCGTCATCGAGCAGCTCGAATTCGGCCTCGATGGCACCGTCGACATCCTCGATATCGTCGAGCTCCTCAAGCTCGACATCCTCCTCGACCTCGGCATCCTCGTGGTACGCCCAGTCGATCTGATCGTCGATGGGCTCTCGCTCCATGTCGGGCACATCGGCGAAGGGATCGACGATATCGACGTCGGAATCATCCTGATCAGCGAACACGTCATCGATCTGGGCAGCGAAAGCGACGGTCTCGTCCGCTGTCACCGCAACCTCGTCGATCGGCTCCTCCTCATGCTGGGAAACCTCCGCCTCGTCATCCATCTGATCGGCAGGCGCGGTCACGATGGGGATGACCTCGGGCGCAACCGGAGGCACGACGACCGGCGCCACCGGGGTTTCAATCGGGCGCTCGGCACGCGGCGCTTCCTGAACCGGCTTCTCCGGCGACGGAACATCGACCACCGAGCGAACAGGCTCAGCGGGAACCTGTTCGACGGCGGGCTCAAAGACAACCTTGTCGGCGATCGGAGCCACGGCGGGAAGCGCCCCCTCCTCGTACTCGATCGCACAGCTCGACGCCACCATACCCAAGGAGCGCAGGGTGTCGACACCAAAACGAATGCACCCGGCATCATTGATGGGAAGGCCGGACTCCTCAGGCTCGGGCTCGTCGGCAGCAGGCTCCACGTTGACGACGGGCGCTTCGTCGTCCGAGACGGCGGCGTCGGCAGCCGACTCGACCTCGATGCGGCCGGCGGTGTCGATCGCCGGCATCACAACGGTATCGCCCTCGAGCGGAATCTCGTCGTAGTCGGACTCGAACGCGTCCGTGGGCTCGTCGTCGAATTCATCCTCATATCCTGCGGATTCCTGGGAAAGCTGCTCGATCGGCTGCTCGATGAGGGTCTCGTCTTCGGCAGCATATTCGTCCTCGACATGCTCGCCGGTCGGGATGGGCGGCACTACGCCCTCGTCGTATTCGTCGACGGCGTACATGCTGCGTTGCTCTTCCATGTACTCGTCAAACGGAAGGTCGCCGGGGAACTCGTCGCGTCCGGCGAACGGCGACACGGCATCCATGACGCCGAGCATGGCGGCGACGGAGGACTTATTGCACACCGAACCGGAGGTATACGGCAGCGCGAAGCGATTGAGAATGAGCGCAACGCCGTTGAGCAGCGGAATCAGCGACACGACGATGGCCGCGACCCACAAGGCGATTTTTGCGGGCTCGGGCAGGGGCAAAAGCCTCACGACCGCGATGATCACCGGAGCCGCCATGGTGAACGGCAGCAGCTTGACGAGCAGCGGTCGATAGGCGGCAAGCGGGCCGGACGCCAGAATGTCGCCACGCGGCGAATCATAGTGGGCGATCACGACAACCGGACGGTTGCGCGGCGAGGCGAGCGGGCCGGACGCCTTGTGGTAGGCGATCACGTTCTGCGAAAGACCACCGGCACCGACCTGCGGGAAGGAAATGCGACCGAAGCGCTCGAGCACGAACAGGATGCCACTCGCAACCACGAGGATCGTGCCCACGACACCGATCAAGCCGCCGATACCCATGAGAATCGCTGCAACGAACATGACGCAGCACAGGATGGCGCGCATCGTCTTCGGGGAGGCGGAGGAGGTGAACTCCTGGATCTCAGGGTCGAACCCATGGTTCGAGAAGATACGGGCGATCTCGTCGGCCGCTTCGCGTTCCTCTTCGCTGCACGCCGGAGTGATGCCGACGGTCTGCAGAAGGTGGTTCAGGTACTTTTGGGTATTCGCCATGGTGGCTCCACATCGTATTGTCCGAATATGCGGGCGCCATGCTCGCGCACAGCGTCCGTACGTAGTCGAAAGTATACCCTGAACGGATGGTACCTGCGACTTTTCATCCCTCTTACCGACAAAAGCCACCCGTTCGGCAGCGAGGCGCGGCGTCACCCCTGTGTCTATATGGCATGTTTCAAAGCCTTCTCGCAGGTCAACGTCGCCCAAGAGGACGTGAGCCCGGTTCGATCGAGCCACATGGGAACACCATGCAGCCGGCAGCCGAACCTCGCGAAGGCACGGAACGCTTGGGTACAATGGTCACCATGCAGACATGGGCTGTCGATGCACCCGGAAGGACACGCATATGGATTCCCGCAACCCCGACACAGCGCGCGACGAGGCGCCCGCCCGTGACACCGCGCGACGTATCCTCAACCTTCTGTTTATCCTCAATTCTTCGGCAACGCCCCTGACGACCGAACAGATCGTCTCCGATTCCGACTTGGGATACGGCTCCGCGAACCGGGCATCCGATCTCAAGAAGTTCAAGCGCGACCGCGAAAAGCTCGCGGAGCGCGGCATACACGTCATCGAGGTCCGTGAAGCGGGTTCCCAGCTCAACGAGGAGAGTTCGTGGGCCATCGATGCCGAAACCACCTATGCTGCGGCGGGGTCCATCACCAGAGCCGACGCGGAGGCCCTGCTCTGCGCCGTCGACGAATGCCTCGCCCGCGACGAGATCCCCTTTCGCCAGGGCCTGCTCGGCATCCGTCGTAAGCTGCATCGTCTGATCGACCCGATCGCCGACGCCGACGAGCCGAGCACGCCGGGAGACGCGAGCGAGCGACGTGGGGCCGAAGCCCTATGGAGCGCCTTTGTGCTCAAACGCAAGATCCGCTTCACCTATCTCGACGCAAAAGGGCGCGAAAGCACCCGCACGCTGGAGGTATGGGGCATGTTCATGCAGGGAGGCCATACGTATTTCGTCGGCCTCGACGAGCAGAGCGGAGGTGTTCGCACGTTCCGCGACGACCGGATCGTGCGCGCGTGGCGACCGACCGGCCATTACGCCGTCCCGCCGTGGTTCGATATCAAAAGCTACCTGTTCCTGCCCTTCGACCTGGCTGCCGGCATGGCGACACCCGTGAGCTTCGCGCTTCGCGGCGACTGCACGCACGACGAGGCGGAGGCCCTGACGCACGGCCGTGGCGACCTCGACTATTCGAATGCGGATTCCTGCTGGCGCTGGACCGTCAAGGCGCGGGACCTGCAGGCCGCCGCCGCGTTCGCCCTCGCCCACCATGACATCATCGTCGCCCCGCTCTCCCCGAAACGCCTGGTCGACACATGGCGCCATCTGATCGGAAAGGCGGTCGAAGCCCATGCCTAAATCCTCGAAGCTCAGCGCCGACCGCATGGTCGACGCCGGCATCCATCTGCTGGAAGCGCTCTCGTCAGCTCCGGACCACATTCTCGATCGGCAGGAGGCCTCCCGTATCATCGGCGTCGCACCCGATCAGCTCCCCGAGGTCATCGATACACTCGAAACGCTCGCCGACCGCACGAGTGGCGCGCGGGCGGTCATCGAGATGACGGAGACCCATGTGCACGTCCAGGGAAACGCCGCGTTGTTGCAACCGCTGCGCCTAAGTGTCGAGGAGAGCATGATCGTCGAGCATATGCTCGATATGCTCCACCTCGATGATTCCACGAAGGCCCGCATCAGACACGGCATCATGGGTGACGATGACCGAGGCGAGAGGGGCGACGACATCGCGGAGACGTCTCGATACGGAACGTGGCTCACCCGGATCCGCGAAGCGATCGACGATGGCATACGCTGCACGCTGACGTATCGTTCGCTCAACGACGATGCCGCGCGCATGCGGACGATCGACCCCGTACGCATCGACGAAGAGCGAGGCGTATCGTACCTCATCGCGTGGGACGTCGAGCGAGATGAGGAGCGCCGCTACCGCCTCGACCGCATCCGCGACCTTTCGTTCACCGACGATTCGGTTGTCCCCCATACGGTGAGCGCGGAAAAGACCGCGGACTGCCTCAGGCGGACGGGATCCGTCGCGCACCTGCGTGCAGCCGACGAATCCACCATGCAGCGCATCGACTGGGCGGGTGTGGGCCATATAGCCCCGCAGCAAGATGGAAGCTACCTGTTCGACGTCAACTATTCATCGAACTCATGGCTCTATGACCAAGTGCTCGCCGCAGGCGGCGAGCTGACGATCGTCGAGCCGGCAGAACTTCGCGCCGGGCTCGCTCCGTATGCGTCCATCCTGCTCGAGCAGCCTTCCGTCACACGGGCGTAGCGTCACGCGTGACAGCCCGGTAAAGCAGAAGCGCGCCACGGAACGAGCACCCGTGGCGCTCGCGGATGTGCTACCGATCGTGGGCGCGGCGCCACAGCTCGAGGTAGCGACCGACTTGAGCGCTCTCGATACGCTGGTAGCCAGACGTGGGTAGCGAGTCGAGGAATTTCCTGCCGTACCCCTTGGTCACAAGGCGCGAATCCGCCAGCACGAGCACGCCGACGTCCGACGAGGCGCGGATCAGCCTGCCCGCCGCCTGTTTGACCTCGATGACCGCCTCGGGCAGGGCATATTGCGCCCACGCGCGCTTCTCGCGCTGGTTGCGCTCACATGACAACGGATCGGTCGGGCTCGAGAACGGCAGCTTGGGGATGATAACGCAGCGCAGGGTGTCCCCGGACGCATCGAACCCTTCCCAAAACGCCTTGAGTGCGAACAGGGAGGACGATTTCTGCGAGATGAAGCGCTCACGCAGCTGGCGCGAGGACGTCATCCGCTGCTGGCAGGCCAACTCGAGACCGGCGGCGGCGAGCTTGGGCTCCACGCGCGCGTAGAGGTCCTCCATGTCGCGCCTGTTGGTGAACAGGGTGAGCGCCGAGCCGCCCATGGCGAGGTGCACGTCGACGAGCAGGCGCTCGAGCGTGTCGAGATAGGCGTCGCGGTTGCGCGGATCGGGGACGTCGCCCGCGACGACCACCGTCATGTTCGCATCGAAGTCGTAACTCGAATCCAGGTGCAGGGCACGCGACGCACGGGCATCGAGCCGGTCCAAGCCGATAGCATGGTTGAAGTGCGAGAAATTCCCCGCGATCGAAATCGTCGCCGAGGTGAAGATGGCCGTATGCACCTCGGGAAGCCACCTGGTCGCAAGCATCTCGCCCACATCGAGCAGCTCCGCGGTGAGCGACTCCCCGCCGGCACGAAGCCTCCTGTTCACCTGCAGGGAGTACACGTAGCGGTCGTCGGTCCCCTGGGCGATCAGGTCAAGGGCGTCATGCATCTCGCCCAAGCGGCGAGCCGCGTCGGCGGCGTCCACCACGAACTCGGGCTTGTCCTGTGCGACCGTCTCGACCAGCGAGGAAAGGTTCTTATGGGCTTCATCGAGCGCATCGATCGCCGTCAGGGCAGCGGGCAGGAAGTACTGCCAGCCCGCGCTCGCACGCATCTCGGGGCCGATCCAGATGTTGGCGTTATCGTAACCGTCAGCACGACCGCGGCGCGACAGCTCGCGCACTCCGTCGAACACCTCTGCCATGGCGAGCGATGCGCGCTGGACACTCGAGGTCGCCTTGGCCGACAGCCCCATGTAGAGCGTGGCAGCGTCCGATCCCGCCAAGTTTCGGATCAGCTGCCCCATCACACCGGACCGCTCGCCGCCGAGATGCTCGAAGAGCGATCGCGACTCGTCGGCGGACACCGTAACCGCCCACTGACGACGCGCCTCGCGTTCGACCGAATGGGCCTCGTCGACGACCCAGTGGCGAATCGGCGGCAAGATCTTGCCATCGGCCGCGACGTTGCGGAACAGCAGGGAATGGTTCGTCACCACCACGTCGACGCGAGCCGCACGGCGCCGGGCCCCGTGCACCAGGCAGCGATCGGGGTAGAACGGGCAGAGACGGCGCGCACACTCACGCGAGGACGTCGTCAGATCGGCGCGATTGACGCTGCGCCACCGGATGCCAAGACCGTCGAGGTCACCGGTGGGCGACTGACAAACGTATGCGTAGATGACCGCGACGGCGGTGAGCGTATCCGCCGGATCGCGCGTGGTCGAGATCTCGGTCGTCGAACGGCTCATGCGCTCGAGCTTGCGCAGGCAGGGATAGTGATCATAGCCCTTGAGGGCGCAAAACGTCAGGCCGCCGTCGAGCTCGCGGGCGAGCTTGGGCAGCTCGTGGTACATGAGCTGGTCGGCAAGATTATTGGATTTGGTGGCGATACCCACCGTCACGTCGTTGCGACGCGCCGCCTCGGCAAACGGCACGAGGTAAGCGATGGACTTGCCCACGCCCGTGCCCGCCTCGATGACGCGATGGGTGCCCGTCGCCAGGGCATCGCGTACCTCACAGGCCATCTCGACCTGCTCGGCGCGCGGCTCGTAGCCCGGATACATCCGATTGACCAGGTCTCCCGGCGCATACCGGGCACGGATCTCGTCCGCCGGGGGCATCGAAAGCCCGGGCAGCTCGTCGGCGTCCATGCGCTCCTCGGGCGCCTGCGCGCGCAAAACCTCGGTTCTGGCAGACACGAGCGAGAAATGGGCGTCGGGATCCTCACCGGCCAGATAGGAGAAGATGGGACGATAGCTCCACGGGACATCGGGATGCATGTCGGCAAGACGCCGCATCAACCCGCGGGGAAGATCGGTGAGCGCGACGAGCAGGATGCGCCACACGCCGCACAACGCCTCGACATCGTCAATGGCGCGGTGCGACACCGCAGCGCAGCCGAACAGCTCGGCCAGGTCGGCAAGCTTATGCGAACTCAGGCGAGGCAGTGCGATGCGTGAGAGGGCGAGAGAGTCGATCCAGATATCGCTTACGCGCACGCCACCGCGCACCGCCTCGATAAACGAGCGGTCGAACGTCGCATTGTGCGCGATGACCGGGCAGCCGCCCGCGAACCGCTCGAGCGCCGCCACGGCCTCCTCGGGCGAGGGAGCGTCCGCGACGTCGGCATCGGTAATACCGGTGAGCTGGACGATCTCGGGCGGAATCGGCATACCGGGGTGCACGAAGGTGTCGAAGCGCTCGACGACCTCGCGGCCGCGCAGACGCGCCGCTGCGATCTCGATCAGCCGGTTATCCTGCACGGACAGACCTGTCGTCTCGGTATCGAGCACGATCACGTCATCCTCGATCACACCGAACGTCCGTGTGCGGGCCCGCTCGGCGAGCGTTCGGTACTGCTCGATGACGAACGCGGGAGTTCCCGCCATCACCGCATCGGCCATATGGGTCACAGACTAGCTCCGTATCTTCTATCGGTCAGCGCGTGCGAGCGCAAGCTCAACCAGTTCAGCGCAGACATTCGCGAAATCGAGCCCCGCGTGGCGAACCTCGTCGG
The DNA here is from genome assembly GCF_021531055.1 of Collinsella tanakaei. Classification (GTDB taxonomy): domain Bacteria; phylum Actinomycetota; class Coriobacteriia; order Coriobacteriales; family Coriobacteriaceae; genus Collinsella; species Collinsella tanakaei_B. Next base: position 139,425 of record NZ_JADYTL010000005.1, on the reverse strand, counting down.
GAAACAGCGAGCTTTCCGTCATACCTGGAATCGTGTTGGTCTCGAGGATCACCGGACCACGCTCGCCGACGATGAAGTCGCTGCGCGAGATGCCGTAGCACCCCAGGGCATCGTGAGCCTCCTTCGCGAGCTGCTGAGCGCGCTCGTAATCCGCCTCGGACAGACGCGCGGGAATGCGGTGGATGTCCTTCGGGTCGACGTACTTCACGCTCAGGTCGTAGAAGTCGACATCATCCGGACAGCAGATCTCGACGATCGGTAGCGCCACGAGTTCATCGCCCCCGAACACACCGACGGAGATCTCGGTGCCCACCAGGCACTCCTCCACCAGGATCTTCGTGTCGTATTCGAACGCCTGCTCGATCGCGGCGTCGAGGTCGGCGACAGCGTCGACCTTGCTCACGCCGTAGCTCGACCCGTTGTAGGCGGGCTTCACGAACAGATGGCTTCCCAACTGCTCGACGATGGCCGCCGCATCCCACGTCTCACCGCGCTCGATGGCCATGCCACGCGCCGTGGGGATGCCGGCACGATCGTAGAGAACCTTGGAGAGCTCCTTGTCCATCCCGCAACCGCTTGCCAGCGCGTCCGAGCCGGTATAGGGGATACCGAGGTATTCGAGGATGTGCTGGACCATCCCGTCCTCACCGCCGACGCCGTGCAGGGCGATGAAGGCGGCGTCGTAGGAGCCGGCACGCACGTCATCGAGGAAGGTGTCGGTCGCAGGATCCAGGGTATCGACCTTGCCGTATCCCGCTTTACGCAAAGCGTTCGCGACATTCGCGCCGGAGGAGAGCGACACGTCGCGCTCTGCAGACGCACCGCCCGCCAGCACGGCGATCCTCATGTCATGTCGCTGCATATCCGCCATGGTGTGTACCTTTCATCATGTTCGGTCGTCGCTTTGGGATGGTGTTCATCCCGTGGCCTGCGCACACGTCGTGCGGGCCATGCAGTACCCTATTGTATAAGTATCTCGCTGGTATCTATTTGTGAAAGGCATGATATGGAGCGTTCCCACCGCCTGCAGGACATCCGCACGCTGAGCCGCGACGAGCTTGCCGATGTGGTCGCCGAGCTCGGTCAGCCCGCGTTTCGCACCAAGCAGCTCTGCGAATGGATTTTCGCCAAGCAGGCAACCTCGTTCGACGAGATGACCAACCTGCCCAAGAAGCTGCGTGATCAGCTTGTCGAGCGCTTCGTCTTCGGTGTCCCTACCGAAGTCGCCAAACAGATCTCCCGCGACGGTTCCCGTAAATATCTGCTTGAGTTTGCAGACGGCACTTCAGTGGAAACCGTCGGAATGCCCTCGCGCAACAAGCTGTCGGTCTGCGTCTCCACGCAGGCGGGCTGCGCCATGGGGTGCGCGTTTTGCGCCACCGGCTTCAACGGGCTTTCCCGCTCCCTTACCGCCCGCGAGATCGTCGACCAGGTGCTCCACGTCGCCCGCGACTTCGACGAGCGGGTCACGAGTGTCGTCTTCATGGGCCAGGGCGAGCCGTTCGCCAACTTCGACGAGACCGTCGCCGCGCTGCGAATCCTTAACGACCCCGACGGCCTCGCGATCGGGGCGCGCCATCTGACCGTCTCCACCTGCGGTGTCATCCCCGGTATCCGACGGTTCGCCGAGCTTCCCGAGCAGTTCACGCTCGCCATCTCGCTGCACTCCGCCGTACAGGCCACGCGCAACAAGCTCATGCCCGGCGTGAAGAAGTACACGCTCCCCCGCCTGCACGAGGCCATCCAGCTGTACGTCGAGAAGACGGGTCGCCGACCGAGCTACGAGTTCGCCATGATCGACGGTATCAACGACACGAATCCCGAGATGGAGGCGCTGATCGACTTCTGCCAGGGCACGCTGTGCCATGTGAACCTCATCCAGCTCAACGATACACCCGGCAGTCTCATGAAACCCTCGCCCATGAAGAAGGTCGAGACCCTACAAAAGCGTCTGCAGATGCATGGCGTCGAAACGACGATTCGCAACTCCCGTGGCAACGATATCGACGCTGCATGCGGACAGCTCAAGCAGCGTCACATGCACCTGTAACGCAATCGCGCCACATGAAAAGAAGCACCCTGTCTTATAGACTATTAAGACAGGGTGCTTTTATTAACTATAGTCTTTATTCTACTTATAGATTAATATCCTATATTACTCCATTGGTTTGAAACCCACTCTTGGTTGATCTTGGGGTTCTTGGTCATCTGCGCCGTACGGACGGCAACATCCTCGGTCATATCCCCAACCTTCCGCTTGGATGTCTGATAGACATCTTGGGCACCGCGCGAGATTCTCCCTCTAAGCTCCGGATCCGTTGCAACTTTATATCCGACAGCTATTCCGGCGACAACCGCAATACCCGACAGCACGATTCCGACGACGCTAGGCTTCATCGCTCATCTCCCCATCCGTATTGCCATGAACAACATGCTCGAGAATCTGCGCGAGCTCATCTTCATCTTTAAACTCGATCTCGATCCGATTCTTACCGCGAGACGATTTGACACGGACATTCGTATTGAGAGCCTGCCGCAACATGCGCGCTGCCTTCTTATAGGACTGAGGCAACACAGGACGAGGCGTTTTAGGCTGCTCTCCGACTGAAAACAATGGAGCAAGATTTTCAGTCGCACGCACCGACAATCCGTCCGCCACGACCTTCTCGGCAAGCTTGATGCGACCATCCTCATAAGGTACAGCAAGGATGGCGCGGGCATGACCTGCAGTAAGCTTGCCCTCGAACAACATATCCTGGATGACCTCAGGCAGATCAAGCAAGCGAAGCGAATTGGTAATCGCAGAACGTGATTTGGAGACAGCTTTTGACAATGCCTCCTGCGTCATGCCGCTTGCCTTGATAAGTTGGCGATACCCCTTCGCCTCTTCGATTGGATTCAAATCCGAACGCTGAAGGTTCTCGATCAGCGCAAGTTCAAGCACCTGCTGATCATCGACGTCCTTCACGATAACCGGCAGCTCCGTCAGACCGGCAATCTTAGCAGCCTGATAGCGACGCTCGCCGGCAATGATCTCGTAGCCATCTTTGTCCTTGCGAACGAGCAGTGGTTGCAGAATACCATTCAGACGAATCGATTCACTGAGCTCCTGAAGCTGGGTTTCATTGAAATGAGTTCGAGGCTGATTCGGGTTCGGATGGATCTGCTCGATCGAAACGGTATTCTCTGCCGCTGCTGTCGCTCCAGTTTCGGTCTGTGCTTCCTGAATCAAAGAGCCCAAACCGCGTCCCAGAGCTTTCTTCTTCGGACTAGGCACGACGGACCACCTCTTTCGCAAGCTTCATATACGCCTGTGCACCCTTATTGTTTGGAGCATAGGTAACAACCGGCATACCGAACGATGGCGCTTCAGACACTTTGACTGACCGTGGAATACAAGTCTTGAACGCCTTGTCACCGAAATAGTTTTGCACTTCCTCCACGACCTGATTCGAAAGCGAGGTACGTGAGTCGTACATCGTCAGTAAGACACCGAACGTATCGAGATTCTTGTTGATACGCCCCTTTACCATCCGCATGGACTCCAGTAGCTTCGTAACACCCTCAAGCGCGTAGTACTCGCACTGAATCGGAATCAAAACGCTATCTGCTGCCGTCAGCGCATTGATGGTCAGCAGGCCAAGTGAAGGCGGGCAATCGATAAAGATGAAGTCGAAATCATCAACTACGGGATCCAGAAGATCCTTAAGTCGCGTTTCACGTGCCATTGTTGACACAAGCTCGATTTCCGCGCCGGCAAGCTGAATCGTCGCAGGAACGACAAAGACTTTAGGGCATTCGGTGCTCTGAATGATATCCTCAGCGGGAACATCGTGAAGAAGCGCGTCATACACACAGTTTTCAAGCTGTTCCTTTTCTATACCGAAGCCACTTGTCGTGTTTCCCTGTGGATCAAAATCGACTACGAGAACCTTATAGTTCAGTTCTCCCAGTGCGGCTGCAAGATTTACCGCTGTTGTCGACTTCCCAACGCCACCTTTCTGATTAATGATTGAAATGATGCGCGTTGAAATTCCTCGTTTCGAACGTTTCACGTCACGAAAGCCCACTTCACCCTCCAAAGTTCATCTATAGTACGTCTCGAGTGAATGATGTTTCACGTGAAACCGCCTGCTTCCATACTGCAGTAGGCTTCACATGCTTATCTAATCAGCATTATGTTTCACGTGAAACCAATTATCAAGATAATCTTTGCGATCCGCTCAGATCAGTTGTGTTTGGTTTTAGCATGACGATCGAAAAACCCAGAATTGATATTACTATTGCCTGATTCAACCTTCCACAGCAACACTGTACTGAATAGCTGAGATACTATTGCAATGCGCATGCGTAGCAAAAACACGATGCAAACCGAATCCACACCATCAATTCTAATGCGATGACAAACTGAATCGAAGCGATTGTTTCACGTGAAACATCAGACGAGCGGCTGTTTACGGGCTAAGCCGGTAGCACGCGGAAGCTTAACGGATGATACACGATTCTTCGCAAAGACGAGCAGCTCGCGATGACCCATCTCTCGTGGAAGCTCGTAAGTATCATGTTGGACAAGCTGAAGGCCGCAGATTCGAGCAGTCTTCATACCCGTATCAAACTCATCTTGCGTAAGCTGACCCTTCGAGATGACAAGCAACCCGTTCTTGCACAGCAACGGCGTAGCATACTCGATCAGAACGGAGATCGGTGCAACAGCGCGAGCAACGACATATGTAAATGAATCACGATGAGCGCGGGCGTAATCTTCGACACGATCATGGACGCATAGAACAGATGAGAGACCGAGCTCATTCGCAAATGCTTGGACGGCGCGAATTTTCTTCCCGACCGAATCGAGAAGCACGCCGGTCAGGGAACTGCAAAGTGCAAGCGGAATACCAGGGTAACCAGCGCCTGTCCCGATATCAAGAAAAGAACCAGACGAGTCACTGAGATACGGGAGGAATAGAAGCGAGTCAAGAATATGGAGGACAAGTGCATCTTCCATATCTGAAATACGTGTCAGATTAATATAGCGATTAACCTGTTCCACATAGCACAGATGCTCAACGCAGCGAACGAGCTGATCATGGGACACATCGATTTGATGGGTGTCAACAAGCTCCTGAAGCTCATCAGCAAGCTTATCGATAAACGGTCTATCGGACTCAAGAGATTCAAGCACGATCGTACGTGACTGTGTATCACTCATCATGCAACCTTTCCGCACTGGCGACTGAAACCAGTGTATCAAGAACTTGAGACAAAAAAGAGGGCATGTCGAAGACATGCCCTCAAAACATCGTTGGAAACAGCGCTTACACAAGCGTGATGACAACGCGACGCTCAGGCTCCGCACCTTCGGAGTGCGTATCGACGCGGACGTTGTCACGAAGAGCGATATGCACCAGGCGACGTTCATAAGCGCTCATCGGCGGCAGGCTCACCGTGCCGTGCTGGCGAACGGCACGAGAGGCAGCAGAATGAGCCATGGAGATAACCTTGTCATGTCGACGGCTCTTATAGCCTTCGACATCGACAGCAACAGGAAAACGGAATCCAAGCTTGCGGCTTACCAACAGCGAGAAGATTGTCTGGAGCGACTCGAGCGTACGCCCATGGCGACCGATCAGCACGGCGAGGTCGGGAGCGGTGACATCGAGGATAAGCTCCCCCTCATCCCCCTCGTACTCATCGATGGGAGACTCACGGGCATCGAAGAAGGACAGCAGGTCGCGAAGGACCGAAACGGCAACATCGGCGATTGTGTCGAGCTCCTCGTCGGTCAACTCCTCGCCAGCCTTGTAGCGTTCGGCAATCGCAGCATATTCCCCAGTAGGAGATTCCTCGATCTCCTGAATCTCGTCAGACATGGCACACTCCATTAGTTAGGTACCTAAATAGTGACAGAACCACTATTTCTTCTTGTGCGGGCGCTGCTTGCGCTCGCGGCGCACGACGTCGACCTCGATCGGAGCGTTCTGCATGCGCTCCTCTTCCTCGGCCTTGGCCTTCTCGATCACCTTCTGGGTCACGAACAGCTGCTGAGCCACCTGCCAGGCGGAGGACACGTCATAGTACAGCAGGACGCCGGCGGGAAGACCCCAGCCGATCCACAGCATCATGATGGACATGACGACGGCCATCATGCGCATGGAGGAAGCCTGCTCGCCCGTCTGGTTGCGCGACATGTACAGCTGCGGCACGAGCGTGAGCACGGCGAACAGCACGAGCGCGACGAGGTAGGGCACGGAAGCGCCCAGGTCCTGACCGAACATCCTCGATGCGGACGTGGTCAGGTCGGGCAGGATCTGATAGAATGAGAAGTTCTCGCCCGAGAAGTAGTTCGGCAGATTGTTCAGCAGCGTGAACAGGGCGAACAGGATGGGCATCTGGATCAGGAGCGGCAGGCAGCTACCGAAGGGGTTGAACTTGTTCTCGGAATAGAACTTCTGCATCTCCTCGGCCTGGCGCTGGGGATCGTCCGCATAGCGCGCCTGGATCTCCTGCATCTTGGGCTGAAGCACCTGCATGCGTGCGGTGGAACGCGAGGACTTGATCATCAGCGGCGTCAGCAGCAGACGCACGATGACGACCAAGATGATGATGGACAGGCCCCAGTCGACCGCAAAGCCCTGGATAAGCCTCAGAACCTGGAAGAGGATTTCAACGATCCAGTCCCACATGTGAACAAACCTCCGGTAAACGAATCGTGCTTATGGCACGGGGTCATAGCCACCGGCACGCCACGGATTGCATCGCAGGATGCGCCGGACGGCAAGCCAGCAACCTTTCATCACACCGTACGAGGTGATGGCCTCGACGGCATACTGCGAACAGGTCGGTCTGTAGATACACGATGCGGGCAAGAGCGGCGAGATATACCGTTGGTAAAAGCGCACCGCTGCGACGGCGCAGCGTCGCGGCAGGTGCGCACCTGAGTTACCTCGTTTGTTCATGGATGCCCGCCCGCCTGCACAGCGATCTGAGCGCAGCTTGCATCTCGTCGGGTGAGGACGTCTTGGTCTTGTGCGTCGCGAACAGGATCACATCGAATCCGTCGCGCGGAAACGCACAGGCGCGCGCGGCTTCGCGCAGCACGCGCTTCGAACGATTGCGAACGACCGCGCATCCGAGGCGCTTTGCTGCAACGAAGGCGACCCGTCCCGAGTCGCCTTCCGAAAGAGCATCGCACACTATCATGCGCATCAGCGGATGCTTGAAGCTTCTCCCCTGATGGAATACGCGTTCGAAGTCCTGATGGGACTTGATCGTCCTCATGCGAGACGCATGCGACTACTTGTCGCTGACGGTCAGACGATGACGACCCTTGGCACGACGACGAGCGAGCACGGCGCGGCCGCCCTTGGTGGCCATACGGGCACGGAAGCCGTGGGTCTTGGCACGCTTACGCTTGTTGGGCTGATACGTACGCTTCATGGTAGATGTCCTCCTGCTACATTTAGTGTGCTGTTCGCACGATATAGACACGTGAGCTTACAGATTGTAGGGAATATAGTGCGCGAATGTCAATGAACGACCCGCAAAAGCACGCAACCTTTTCACGGTCGGTATGTCGACGCACGACCATATCCTTCCCGTCTCAGATTCTTTCATATTCTTTCATCAGGTTTTCCACAGGTCGAGTGGAAATTGTTAATAACTTTTCGCCACTTTTCCGAACTTTTCAACAAATTAGGAAAAGCTGTTGAAAAGTGCAGGAGGCTGCTCGCGATGATATTCTGTAGTGGTTCGATCACACCGTCCACAGATTGCGACTCCCGATGCCTGACGACTTCTACCCCTTCGTGGATTCGGGCGATCCCGCCCCCGACAACACCCACCTCACCGGGTCGGCGTCGATGGATGATGGCGACGGAAAAACCGCAGGTGGACCCATGCGCACCGAGGTTGAGCAGGCGGGCTTCGCCACGAGGATCGCCGTCTACGACGACATGCTCTCCACGCCGCGCGTCCTCGTGATCGCCCCCAAGGACGTGCGAGCCTACCTTGAAGAGATCACCAACACGGTCTATCGCTGCATGAAGGAACAGGGTGGCGGCATCTCGCTCATGGTCATCCGCGAGATCGTGGAGAACTTTATCCACGCCGACTTCGTCGAGCCGATCATCTCGATCCTCGACGACGGCAACACGATACGGTTTGCCGACCAAGGCCCCGGAATCGAGGACAAGGAGCGCGCGTTCGAGTTCGGCGTCACGAGCGCCGATCGCAACCAGAAGCGCTATATCCGCGGCACCGGTGCCGGATTCCCCATGGTGCAGCAGTATCTCGAGCATGCCGGCGGAGCGATATCGATCGAGGACAACCTCCATCAGGGCACCGTGGTCACGGTGTCGATCGACCCGTCCCGCGTGGCCGAGATCGAGGGCGCGGGGGCACGAGGTGCCGCCGTGCGCGGCGCAGGACCGGTCGCGACGCCGGTGAGCGGGATGACGGGCTACGAGGCGCCCGCGTATCCACCTGCTCCCGCACCGAACGGGGCGTGGCCGCAAAACGCCGGCGGCGCCTACCCGTACCAGATGGCAGGCGCGTATCCGGCGCCGCAGGCGACCTCGCCCTACGGCTACCCGATGTCCATCGGCGCATACCCCGGCGTGGCGTCGATGCCCCAAGCCGCCGGCGCGGTTTGGCCACCCCAGACGCCGGGCGGATATGGCCAGACATGGCCGGGGGCGACGCCGCAAACGCCGCAAACGCCGTCCCAGCAGCCGTTCGTCAGCGAACGCGGGGCGATGGCGCTCGAATATCTCGCGATGCACGGCAGCTGCGGACCGACCGACCTTGCAGGCGCATACGGCTCCTCGGCGCCCACGTGGTCGCGCGAGCTCGACGCGCTCGGGCGCGCGGGCCTCGTGGTCAAACGCGGGCAAAAGCGCTTCCCCACCGAAGCGGGAAACCTCTGGATACAGCAGAACCGACAGACGAAAGGCGGCGACGTGACGCATGGATAACGAGGCGACCCTGTTGCTCGACGACGCCATCGCGTGCTGCACGCGCGACGGCCTCGACGCGCGGCTCATCAACATGCTCGCAAGTGCGCGCGCTTGCGAGCTCACCGACGACGCGTTGACCATCGAAGCGCCGAGTCGCTTCGCGTACTCGTATCTCGTCAAACAACGCCAGGTCATCGAGCGCTACCTCGAGGAGATCGCATTCGCGCCGCTCGCACTGACCATAACCGTACCGCAACCTCCCGCGGCGGCACCGAATTCGCGAACGGATGGCCCCATCGCCACCGAGACCGCCCCGAGCGCGACCGACGACGGAAGCGGGCTAGACGAGCAGCGCATCCATCGCGGCGGGCCGAAGCTTGCCGCCGGCGAGGACGGCGAACGCAAGGTGAAGGTCGCCAACACCATGTCACCCGAGGCCTTCCGTCGCATGATGGCGCAGATGAAAGGCGCGCCCGTCGCCGAGGTCCAGCCTGCGGCGACACCCCGGGGAAACCCCGCGGAGATGCCGGCGCGCGAGGAATACCCCTCCGTCGGCATCAACTCGAAATTCACCTTCGACAACTTCGTGCTCGGCGACGAGAACCGCCACGCCTACCAATCCGCCGTGCGCTTCGCGGCGTTCGCCGACGATCCGGGCCAATGCACGAGCCTGTTCATTTACGGCAACTCGGGACTGGGCAAGACCCATCTGCTGTTCGCCATCAAGAACTACCTCGCCGCCGAGAAGCCCTATATCCGCGTCAAGTACGCCAACAGCCAGGCCTACATCGATGACTACATGCGCGATCTGGGGTCCCAGCGCGGCCCGGGCGAGCCGATCATGCGCGAGTACCGCGCCGCCGACGTGCTGATCATCGACGATATCCAGAACATCATCGGGCGCCAGGCCTCCATCGAGTTCTTCTTCCAGCTGGTGGACGAGTTTTTGCGCGAGAACAAGAAGATCGTCATCGCAAGCGACCGCGCTCCCAAGAAGCTCGGGATGGACGAGCGCCTGACCAGCCGTTTCAACTCCGGCATGCTCTGTTTGGTATCCGAGCCGACCTTCGAGACCAAGTACCGCATCCTCAAGTACTACTACGAGAACATCATCTGCGCGGGATCCAACGCGCAGCTTTCCGGCGCCGACCTATCCATCCTGGACGGCATCCCCCTCGAGGAGGGAAAGCTCAGCGACGACCACCTGCGCCACATGGCCGAGATCTCGGGCAACAATATCCGCGAACTCGAGAGTTTCTGCGAGCGCTGCGCGGGACTGTCCTACGAGAAGGAGCAGGCGGGCGCCGAGCTCACCGCGACCGACATCGACGCCATCGCCGACGAGTACTTCGACACGGCCCACAAGGTCGTACGGGTGGACACCATCCAAAGCGTGGTCGAGGAGTTCTACCACGTGAGCCACGAGGACATGATCGGGCGCAAGCGCTCCAAGAACATCGTGTTCCCACGCCATGTCGCGGTCTATCTCGTCAACTCCATGTGCGAGATGTCGCTCAAGGCGGTCGGCAGCGCGTTCGGACGCGACCACACGACCGTCATGCATAGCATCGAGAAGATCGAGACCAAGATGAAGGAGGACACGCGCTTCCGAGAGGAGATCCAGCAACTCAAGAACATCATCCTGATCAAATCCTGATACTGTTGAAAACCGCGGGACACCTTGGGGAAAAGCCGTTGAGAACCGAAAGGACTCCGTGGAGAGGCGTGGACGCACGCCGGTCAGGTGGATAACGACCTCTGTTTTCCACCGTGTCCTGCGAACGGAAACAGAGGGGTTCATCAGGCACGATTCCGTTTTTCCACCCTATCGACCGTCTTATTACTACTATTTTGTTAGATATATATACAGAGAAGAAAGAAAGGGACGCGCACATGAGATTCACCGTCAGCCAGCCCGCTCTCGCCGAAGCGCTCGCGATCGTCATGAAGGGTGTGGCGAGTGCCAGCACCCTTCCCATCCTGTCCGGCGTGTTGATTCGAGCGACCGAGGGCGTCCTGGAGTTCCATACGTCCAACTACACGATCTCGATCCGCCATCGCATCGCCGCCCGCGTCGAGGAAGAGGGCGATATCGTCATCCCCTGCAAGATGCTGTCGAACATCACCAAGACCCTGCCCGACGCACCGGTGTCGTTCGAGGTCGTCGACCGCCAGGTGTCTATCACCTGCGAGAAGAGCTCCTTCAAGCTCAACACGCTCGACCCGACGGATTTCCCGGAGTTTCCGACCATCGCGCTCGAGCGCTCGGTCGAGCTGCCGTGCGACATCTTGAGCGAGATGGTCTCGCGCGTTTGGCGTGTCACCTCGACCGATAAGAACCGTCCGGTCCTGAACGGTGTGTACATGACCGTCGAGAACAATACCGTGCGCCTCGTCGCGACCGATTCCTATCGTCTCGCCGTGTGCGATACGCAGGTGGAGACCTCCTCACTCGAGGGGAGCTTCGCCCTGAACGTCCCCGCCGACGCGTTCAACGACGCGCTCAGCATCATGGGCGGTCAGAGCACCATCATGATCGGTTCGACCGACACGCAGGTCGTGTTCGCCGCCGGCAACACGACGTACGTGTCCCGTCGTATCGAGGGAACCTACCCCAACTACAAGGCGCTGCTGCCCGCGGCCTGCGCGACCACGGTGAAGATCGATGTCGACGCGTTCTCGGCGGCGCTCAAGCGCGTGGCCGTCGTCGCCCAGGCGAACTCCGCCGTGAAGTTCGAGATCTCCGCCGAGACGGGGACCATGGGCCTATCGGCGATCTCCAACGACCAGGATCGCGCTCAGGAGACGATCGACGTCGAGGTCGAGGGCGCATCCGGCGTCATCGCGTTCAATTACCACTACATCTTCGGCTGCCTGAACGTGCTGTCCCGCGAGAAGGAGCTCACTCTCGAGCTGCAGTCCTACAGCCAGGCCGGCATCTTCAAGGCGTACGACAAGATCAACTACCTCTACCTGGTCATGCCGGTCCGCATCTAACCGCCCGTGCGAGAATGTCCCAAAAAGGGGCTAAGGAAAATCGGGACAGCGGGCGTGATGTGATTTCACGCGCGAGGGATATCGGCGAGTTGGAGTGAGGGGGTGATGCGCCGTGGGCGTCTACGCGCAGCGTCTTGTCGCACATGATTTTCGCAGCTACGAGTCGTTCGAGTTGGTGCTCGAGCGGGGCATTACCGTGCTCGTCGGTCCCAACGCCGCGGGGAAGACCAACCTCGTCGAGGCGCTTCAGCTCCTGACCGCCGCGTCGTCGTTCCGTCGTCCCTCCCCCGCCGATGTGGTCCGCGATGGTGCCGCGCGGGCGGATATCTCGCTTTCCCTCGAGGGGGACGGTCGGCATCTCGATATGGCGATGGTTTCCGAGCGCGGTCGGCGGACCTTCATGCGCAACGGCAAGAAGGTCCGTGCCGCCGATATCCGCGGGGTGTTGCCGAGCGTACTGTTCTGCCCGGACCATCTTGACATGATCAAACGCTCGGCCCGCGTCCGCCGCGCCGCGCTCGATGATTTCGGCGTGCAGCTCAATCAGAGCTACGCCCAGCTCGTGTCGACGTACGAACGCGCCCTCGAGCAGCGCAACAACCTGCTTAAGGACCGCTTCGCCTCGCGCGATCTTCTTGCGGCGTGGGACGACACCATCGTCGCCGCGGGCGCCGCGGTGCTCGTGCATCGGCTGGCCCTGCTGGAGCGCATTCGCAAGCACCTCGTGCGCGTGTACGCGAGCATCGCTCCACGTGAAACGGTCGACGTGCGCTATCGCGCCTCGGTCGGCGATATCCCGACCGATTCGGCACGTGACCGTGACGCGGTCGCGCGGCACCTCGCCGCCGCCCTTGCCGAGACGCGTGACGAGGAGGTTCGCCGCGGCATGACGCTCGTGGGACCGCACCGCGACGAGGTCGTCTTTTTGATCGATGGACGCGACGCCCGTTCGTTCGCAAGTCAGGGGCAGCAACGCAGCCTCGTGCTCGCATGGAAGATCGCCGAGGTCGAGGTCACGCGGGACATCCTGGGCTACAGTCCCCTGCTGTTGCTCGACGACGTCATGAGCGAGCTCGATGCATCGCGCCGCGAGGCGGTCGTCCGCTTCATCGCCGGTGAGATCCAGACCGTCATCACCACCACCAACCTCGGCTATTTCACCGATGAGCTGCTCTTGCGCGCCCGTGTGGTGCGAATCGGTGCGTACGCCGAGGGTGCCTGGGGTGGTGAGCCGGCATGATGCGGTCGAAGCGCACGGGTGAGACCCATAGCCTGGCGGACTTCCTTCCCGCGGAGCGCCGTCGCATCATGGATGGTGCGAACGAGGTCCGTCGCGGGCAGATGCGCGCGGCGGAGGCACGACGCGACGTGTATCGGGCGTGGAACGAGGTGTGCTCCGGCACGCGCGAGGGCGCGCATGTGACCGGCTTGCACTACGTCCCCGAAAACAACGAGCTTATCGTGTATGCCGACGGTTCGGCATGGGTGGCGGAGCTTTCCATGATGCGCGAGATCATCCGCGCTCGGATGTACCGGCTCGGCGTCGATATCGCCCAGATCAAGGTGCAGCTCACCAAGCCCGGCTACACGGCATCGACCCCTTCGACGAAAACCTCGTCATCCGGACCGTCCCGCCCCGCCAAGAAGGGTCCTGCGCCCCGGCATCCCTTGAGCGAGTCCGCCGACCGCAGGCTCGACGCCACGGTCGCGCCCATCGAGGACGCGCGTTTGCGCGATGCGCTCAAAAAGGCGATGAAAGCGAGTCTTGAGCACAAAATAACCAAGGATGGTCGCAACTAGGCGTTTAAGGGCATCTGATGGTCTTGTAGGGGTATGCGAATGGTGGGAACATACCCTCCCCAATCAACTAAAATATCGAAGGTTAAGGACATTTCTTGAGATAAGGAGATGTGCGTGGCGAAGAAGAACGAGTACGGCGGTTCCGAGATCAAGATCCTCGAGGGTCTCGACGCCGTCCGCAAGCGCCCGGGCATGTATATCGGATCCACGAGTTCCAGCGGTCTGCACCACCTGGTGTGGGAGATCGTCGACAACTCCGTGGACGAGGCCATGGCGGGCTTCTGCTCCAAGATCGAGGTTACGGTCCATCCCGACAACTCGATCACGGTCGTCGACAACGGCCGTGGTATCCCAGTGGACAAGCATCCGGTCAAGAAGATCCCGACGCTCGAGGTCGTCATGACCATCCTGCACGCCGGTGGCAAGTTCGACAACTCGGCCTACAAGGTCTCGGGCGGCTTGCACGGCGTCGGCGTCTCGGTCGTCAACGCCCTGTCCAAGAAGATGGTCGTCCAGGTCCGCCGTGACGGCAAGATCTACGAGATGCAGTTCTCGCGCGGCAAGACCACGCAGAAGATGATCGAGGTGGGCAAGTCCAAGACCACCGGTACCACCACGACCTTCTGGCCCGATGACGACATCTTCGAGACGACCGTCTACGACTACGACACCCTGCGCAACCGTCTGCAGGAGACGGCGTTTCTGAACAAGAACCTGAAGATCATCCTCAAGGACGAGCGCGAGCTCGCCCCGCGTGTGGACGAGTTCTGCTACGCCGGCGGCATCGTCGACTTCGTCAAGTTCCTGAACGAGGGCAAGGATATCCCCGACGGGCTCAAGAAGCCCATCTACCTCGCTGGCTCCTCCGAGCCCGACGCGCCCGTCGAGCGCACCGGCGAGGTCGAGGTCGCCCTTCAGTGGAACACCTCGTACTCCGAGACGGTCATGAGCTTCGCGAATGACATCTACACCCCCGAGGGCGGCATGCACCTCGAGGGCTTCCGCACCGCGCTCACGAGCGTCATCAACGACTACGCCCATAAGCAGAACCTGCTCAAGAAGGATACCGATAAGCTCAGCGGCGACGACGTCCGCGAGGGCCTGGCCGCCGTCATCTCGGTCAAGCTCGCCGACCCGCAGTTCGAGGGTCAGACCAAGGCCAAGCTCGGCAGCTCCTTCATGCGCACGCTTGTGCGCAAGGTGGTGTCCGAGGGACTGGCCGAGTACCTCGAGGAGCACCCCAAGCAGGCGCGCGAGATCATCAAGAAGGCGCAGCAGGCCAATCGCGCTCGCAACGCCGCCCGCAAGGCCCGCGAGGCCACGCGCCGCAAGAGCCTGCTCGAGACCGCATCGCTGCCCGGTAAGCTCGCCGACTGCTCGGTGCGCGACGCCGAGATGACCGAGCTGTTCATCGTCGAGGGCGATTCCGCAGGTGGTTCGGCCAAGGACGGCCGTCGCCGCGATATCCAGGCGATCTTGCCCCTGCGCGGCAAGATCCTGAACGTCGAGCGCGTCGGCGACCATCGTGCCTTCTCCTCCGACACCATCCAGTCGCTCATCACCGCCATCGGATGCGGCGTGACGACGGGTTCCGGCGACGGCGGGGACTTCGATATCACCAAGGCGCGCTACCACAAGATCATCATCATGACCGACGCCGACGTCGACGGCGCGCACATCCGTATCCTGCTGCTGACGTTCTTCTACAAGTACATGCGTCCGCTCATCGATGCGGGCTACGTGTACGTGGCGTGCCCGCCGATCTTCGGCATCAAGGTGCGCAACAAGATCCACTACGTCTACCCCAACGGCCGTCAGCCCGAGGAGGAGATCCTGCGCGACACCATCAAGAGCCTGGGTCTCAATCCCGACGAGGGCGAGGACGAAGCTGCCGACGGCAAGATCACCAAGAAGCGCCGCGGCTACACCGTCCAGCGTTACAAGGGTCTGGGCGAGATGGATCCCAAGCAGCTCGCGTCGACCACGATGGACCCCAAGACGCGCATCCTACAGCGCGTGACCATCGAGGATGCCGCCGTCGCCGATCGCGCCGTGCGCGAACTCATGGGCAACCAGGTCGAGTTCCGTCGCGAGTACATCGAGAAGCACGCGCACGATGCCCGCTTCCTCGACGCGTAACTTCGGGTACCCGGGAGACCCGAACGACAAGATGGTGCCAGGTACAAACTTGTCGCTTCTTGTCGATGAATGCACTGAACCGCGACCGAACCACAGGAGGTAGTACGTGGCCGAAGATATGAACAACACGCCGGGCGCCGGCGATGGCGGCGAGGGTCTGCCCGATGACCTGAAGCGCCTGCTCGCGCGCGCGGAGACGCAAAACGAGGACGGCGAGACCGTGGGTTATGACCCCGACGCCGTCGACGAGGACGAGGAAGCCGATGACGAGGGCGAGCTCGAGGAGAGCTTCGGGACGGTCGACCGCGGTGAGGCCGCCGGCGAGGACATCAACGGTGGCCAGCTCCAGGTATCGGAGTTCGGTCGCGAGATGAAGCAGTCCTTCATCGAGTACTCGATGTCGGTCATCACCGCCCGCGCCCTGCCGGATGTGCGCGACGGCTTGAAGCCCGTGCACCGCCGCATCCTCTACGCCATGAACGAGTCGGGCATCTACCCCAACCGCCCGCACAAGAAGTCGGCCTGGACGGTCGGCGAGGTTATCGGCAAGTACCACCCCCACGGCGACTCCGCGGTGTACGACACCATGGTCCGTCTGGCGCAGTGGTTCTCCATGCGCACCCCGCTGATCGACGGCCACGGCAACTTCGGCAACATCGACGGCGACTCCGCGGCCGCCATGCGCTACACCGAGAGTCGCCTGGCCAAGCCCGCCATGGAGCTGCTGCGCGACCTGCAGAAGGATACCGTCGACTGGCAGCCCAACTACGACGAGTCGCTCGCCGAGCCCCAGGTGCTCCCGGCGCGTTTCCCCAACCTGCTCGTCAACGGTTCGTCGGGCATCGCGGTCGGCATGGCCACGAACATCCCACCGCACAACCTCGGCGAGGCCATCGAGGCCACCTGCATGCTCATCGACAATCCCGACGCCACCGTCGACGAGCTCATGACCGCGATGCCCGGTCCGGACTTCCCCACCGGTGCGCAGATCATGGGTTCGGACGGCATCCGTCAGGCATATGAGACCGGCCGCGGTTCGATCACCGTCCGCGCCAAGGCGCATGTGGAGTCCACCAAGACCGGGCGCAACCGCCTCGTGTTCACCGAGATCCCCTATCAGGTCAACAAGGGTACGCTGCAGGAGAAGATCGCCCAGCTCGTCAACGAGAAGCGCATCGAGGGTATCTCGGACATGCGCGACGAGTCCACGCAGAAGGGCATCCGCCTCGTCATCGAGCTCAAGAAGGGCGTCATCCCGCAGGTCGTGCTCAACAACCTGTACAAGTACACATCGCTGCAGAACACCTTCGGCGTGAACAACCTTGCGCTCGTGGGCGGCGTGCCCAAGTGCCTATCGCTGCGCGAGATGCTGCGCTGCTATATCGACCATCAGGTCGACGTGGTCACCCGTCGCACCCGCTTCGACCTCAAGAAGGCCCAGGCGCGCGCACATATCCTCGAGGGCTACCTGATCGCCCTCGACCATATCGACGAGGTCATCTCGATCATCCGCTCCTCTCGTACCGACGCCGAGGCGAGCGAGCGCCTGATCGAGCGTTTCGGGTTCACGCCCGAGCAGACCTCGGCCATCCTCGAGATGAAGCTGCGCCGTCTGACCGGCTTGGAGCGCGACAAGATCGAGGAGGAGCTGGACGGCTTGCGCCGCGCCATCGCCTACTACGAGGACCTGCTGGCCCACGAGGAGAAGATCCTCGCAGTCATCAAGGATGAGATGCGCGAGGTCGCCCGCAAGTACGGTGACAAGCGCCGCACCGAGATCTGCGCTGCCGAAAAGGATCTGGACGTCGAGGACCTCATCGCCGATGAGGATATGGTCGTCACGATCACGCACACCGGCTACGTCAAGCGCATCCCGGTCGCCGCCTACCGCGCGCAGAAGCGCGGCGGCAAGGGCGTGACCGGCGCGAACCTCAAGGAAGACGATGTCATCGAGGAGATGTTCATCGCAAGCACCCATGAGTACGTGCTGTTCTTCTCCAACCGCGGCAAGGTCTACCGTCTGAAGGTGCACGAGCTGCCGGTCGGTACGCGCCAGGCGCGCGGCACCGCGATCGTGAACCTGCTGCCCTTCGAGGACGGCGAGAAGATCGCGAGCGTCATCTCCTGCCGCGAGTTCCCCGATAACGAGTACCTCATGTTCGCCACGGCGAGCGGCATGGTCAAGAAGACCGTCATGAGCGCGTACGACCGCAGCCGTCGCGACGGTATCATCGCGATCAACCTCAAAGCGGGCGATAACTTGCTCGACGTACGCCGCGTACGCGAGAACGACAAGGTGATCCTTGCCACCACCGCCGGCAAGGCGATCATGTTCAACGAGGAGCAGGTGCGCGCGACCGGGCGCGATACGAGCGGCGTGCGCGGTATCACCATGAAGGGCGACACGAAGGTCCTGGGCATGGAGATCTCCAACGGCCGCGGCGACCTGTTCGTGATCACCGAGCGCGGATACGGCAAGCGCACCCCCGTTGCCGACTATCCCGAGCAGAACCGTGGCGGCCAGGGCGTCTACACCATCCAGATGACCGAGAAGAAGGGCAATCTGGCGGCGATGAAGACGGTCGGCCCACAGCATGAGCTGTTCATCATCACTGAAGGTGCGACGGTCATCCGCGTGAAGACCGACGAGATCTCCAAGACCGGCCGCGCTACCCAGGGCGTCAAGATGATGTCCGTGTCCGACGGCGATCGCGTGACCGCCGTGGCGCGTATGACGAGCGCGAAGAAGAAGGCCAAGGCCCCGGCTGTCGCCGAGGGTCAGGAATCGCTCGACCTCGCCGCCGCCGGCGCCATGGAGGCCCCGCGCGATGACTATCACGTCGACATCGGCAGCGGCGATGAGGCGCTCGAGGATCTGATGGACGAGTAACGGCTTTCAAATCCGGTTTCCGTATCGGGGAGGGGCGTTTTCGGTGGTTCGAACCGGAAACGCCCCTCCCCTCTTTTGTTCGGTGCGGTCGATGTCATGCTGATCGAATCAGAGGAGCGCTGGTTCGATACTCCGGTGCGGTATGGTGCGCTCGTCGAGCCGCGAACACGACCGAGTCAATGATGCGATGCTCTCCATTCGATGAATCGAACGCAATGTTCTGTGGTTCGGTGCAGTCGCGTAAAATAACCCCTGGGGTTTTTCTACATCGAGACGCATTGCGTAACAATACCCCAGGGGTTATTTTGCGCAGGTCACTGCACGGAGGGCTCGATCGCACCGTCAAAAACATTTGACGGTGCGATCGAGCCCTCCGTGCCCTCGTGTCAGCACCCTTTGATGGTACGATGCGGCGCGTCATGGCAACGTCGATGGTGTACGGGACACATCGTGGTCGACGGGAAAGGAGGGTCATGGAGATCGGGAATCGTATCAAGGGTTGCCGAGCGGATGCCGGTATGTCTCAGGATGACTTGGCGGCACGTATCTACGTTTCGCGCCAGACGATCAGCTCGTGGGAAAACAACAAGACCTATCCCGATGTCCAGAGTCTGCTGCTTCTTTCCGAGACCTTCGATGTGTCTGTGGACAGCCTGATCAAAGGAGATGTGGAAGCCATGACGAGGACGGTTGATTCAGACGTCCGCACCATGAAGCGGTTGGGGAACGTGATGCTGGTGTTTCTCATCCTCACGATTCTCGCGTGCGGTTGGTTCACCTTTCAAGTTGCCGTGTGGGATTGGCCTCTAGACCATGCGATTCCCACCATAGTTATCGCGCTGGTGATGTGGGGCATCTCCATGTTTGCGGCAATCTGGGTTGATCGCATCAAGAAGCAGCATGACTTAATCACCTATAAAGAGATTCTGTCCTATTGGCGCGGCGAGCCGGTCGATCGCAACACCGAGCGCGGTCGCCGCGAGCGTGCTATTCCTTCGTGGATGAAGACGATTCGAACTATCGGGTGGGCCATTATCGCCCTGGCTGTCGGAGCAGCCTTTGGTTTCTGCGTCTCGGGTGCCATCGCCGCGCTGTTCGGTTGACGAAGGGGCTAACATGGCCTCCCTAGAAAAGCGTGCCCGGCTTCGCGTCATCGTGCGAAGCCGGGCACGCTTACGTTTGCGTCGCGGTTCGGTCCGTTAGAAGTCGTCAGGCGAGACGGAGCGTGCGAACTCGTCGAAACGCTCAAGCTCCTTCTCGCTGTCTTCTTCCCCACGGTACGAGACGTTTCCGGCGCGGTTCATGACATCGTCTTCGACGTAGATGGGGGCGTTGGAGCGGACGGCGAGCGCGAGCGCATCGCTGGGGCGAGCGTCGACGCGCTTCTCGTGGGAATCCTGGTCGGCGAGGACGACCGTTGCGTAGAAAATCGGAGCGTCCACGCGATTGATCTCGACGCGTTCCAGTTTGCCGCCGAGCTCGCGGATCGTGTCGACCATGAGGTCATGGGTGATGGGGCGCGAGCCGTCGTCCCCGTCGACGCCGCGTCCGATCGCAGCGGCTTCGTACGAACCCGTCTGGATGGAGAGGGCGCGCAAAGGGGCATCCGAGGCGTCGTCGTTGCCACGCTCGCGCAGCACGATGACGGATGGGACGGGACCGGCGGCCATGATAATGGTTTCGATATCGACGCGAATCATCGTGGCACCTCCTCGATGTGCAAGTACATGCGAGACAATCGCGCAAATCCGGTACGTTATAGTACCCAAAATATCGATGACATGCGGTTTTGCACGTTCTCTTCACGATGTTGGAATTCTTCGAAAAAAGATGTTGACGCGCGGACCCGCTCTGGGCTATTATTTCCTAGCGCGATGGACCTGTAGCTCAGTTGGTTAGAGCGTCCGGCTGATAACCGGGAGGTCACAAGTTCGAATCTTGTCAGGTCCACCACCTTCTTTCGCAATAAACACCCCAGCGAGAGCCGAGTCGCCGCTGGGGTGTTTATTACTACATGGGGGTTTAGCTCAGCTGGGAGAGCGCGGGCTTTGCAAGCCTGAGGTCAGGGGTTCGATCCCCCTAACCTCCACCATAAGATCATTTAACCTCGCCAGGGCGAGGTTTTTTTCTTATCTGGGGACCGTGCGGGGGGATCGAACCGATGAGGTCGCGAGACTGTGCAAACGCGTGAGCGTTTGCCAGCGAGCGTGCGAGGGCGCGCCAGCGCCCGAAGCTGCGGACGGCGCAGCCGGACGCGATCCCCCTAACCTCCACCATAGGATCATTTAACCTCGCCACGGCGAGGTTTTTTCTTATCGAGGATCCTCGAATGTAAAATAACCCCAGGGGTTATTTTACATTCACTCTCCCGACTCCAGCAGGCCCTTAAAGCCCGTCAGGCGTTCCCAGACGCCCGCGCTCGCCATGAGCAGCACGCGGTCGTGCGAGCGCCTTGTTTCGTCCTGAGCTTCCTTTGCGGCGTCCTGTGCGTGGTCGAGTGCGGTCGCGAGTTCGTGAATCTGCGCGTCCTTGGCGGCGAGCTGCGCGTGCAGGGTTTCGATCTGTGCCTTCAGGTCGTCGATGCGCTCCTTGTATACGCTGACGATCGCGTCGATATCGACAGATGGGGCAGCTGCCGTGTTGCCCTCCGTTCTGTCGTCGGTGCCTGTGGTGGCACCTGGTTTGTTCTCGACGTTTTTGGTCAGGTAATCGGCGAGCAGCGAGGCGCCTTCGGCGTCGATGATCAGGGCTCCACGGGCTCCATCGGGCTTGGCGTGGCCGTCCTCGCGTAAACCGAGCTCCTTGACTGCGCGACTGACGGTCGACTTTCCCCTACCGGTCGCATCGGCGATCTCCTTGATGGTCGGCATATGCTATCGCACCTCCGGCGAATCGGTTCACACTGAATCACTGCATCCGAGTATACCGAATCGAACCACAGGGAATGCACCAAATCGAATAAGGTGATGCGGTTGTGTGCAAAAGGAACAACGCACCATATGATTCAGTTGATCGAGTCATGGTGGATATGTGCACCTGACCGAATCAGACTGAATCGCACAGCATGATCAGTCGCCGTCCGATCCGTGCGGTACATCCACCGGCCAAATCGTCCACCGGTCGGTATGTCACGCCACACTTTAGCGAAATGGCGTACCATGCGAGTGGGTCCGCACATTTTGCGAGCCCTCCCTGCGGGCATGCGGGGAATATGCTGGTCATACACCTAGGGAAAGGTCCTCACATGGTTGACGTACATGAGTTGCTCGACACCTGGCTTGCCAATGTCACCGACGAAGAACTCCTCGCCGAGCTGACCGCGATGAAGGACGCCGGCGATGAGGATGCGATCACCGACGCGTTCTTCCAGGATCTGGCGTTCGGCACGGCCGGTCTGCGTGGAACGATCGGCGCGGGAACCAACCGCATGAACATCTACACGGTCGGACGCGCCACGCAGGGTTTCGCCAACTACCTCAACGCCACGTTCGAGAACCCCACGGTCGCCATCGCACGCGACAGCCGCAACAAGGGCGAGCTGTTCGTCAAGACCACCGCGGCGATCCTCGCCGCCAACGGCGTCGTGGCCTACGTGTATCCCAAGATCTCCCCGGTGCCCACCCTTTCTTGGGCGACGCGTTACCTCAAGTGCTCCGGTGGCATCTGCATGACCGCGTCGCACAATCCCGCGCCCTACAACGGCTACAAGGCCTACGGTCCGGATGGATGCCAGATCACCAGCGAGGCTGCGGCCGCCATCTCCGCCGCTATGGAGGCGACCGATCCCTTCACCGACGTCAAGACGATGGATTTCGACGAGGCGGTCGAGCAGGGACTCGTCAAATGGATCGATGACTCGGTCCTCGATGCGTACTATGACGCGGTCGTGGACAAGTCCGTGAGCAACCTCACGCCCGAGCAGGTCGCCGAGGCTCCGCTCAAGCTCGTGTACACGCCGCTCAACGGTACCGGCCTCATCCCGGTCACCACGGTGCTCAACAAGGTCGGCATCACCGACATCACGATCGTGCCCGAGCAGAAGGACCCCGATGGTGACTTTCCGACGTGCCCGTATCCGAACCCCGAGATCCGCGAGGCCATGCAGAAGGGTATCGACCTGTGCCAGGAGGTCAAGCCCGACCTGCTGCTGGCGACCGACCCGGATGCCGACCGTGTGGGCGTCGCCTGCGCCGACGGCGACGATTACACGCTGCTGACCGGTAACGAGATGGGCGTTTTGCTGCTCGATTACATCTGCAAGATGCGCGCCGCCCGCGGTGAGGACCTGTCCCGCAAGGTCGCCGTCACCACCATCGTGTCCTCCGCCATGGTCGATGCGCTGGCAGAGGAGTACGGCTTCGAGCTCCGCCGTTGCCTGACCGGCTTCAAGTACATCGGCGACATCATCACCGGCCTGTCCGACGCCGGCGAGGTCGATCGCTTCATCTTCGGCTTCGAGGAGAGCTACGGCTACCTGTCCGGCGACCATGTGCGCGACAAGGATGCCGTCAACGCCTCGATGCTCATCTGCCAGATGGCGCAGTACTACAAGCTGCAGGGTATCAATCTCGTTCAGGCGATGCGTGCCCTGTACGAGAAGTACGGCTACTACCACAACCGCACCATCTCGCTGTCCTATCCCGGTGCGGACGGTGCCGCTAAGATGGCCGGTATCATGGCCGACCTGCGTGCGACCGCACCGGCCGAGATCGCCGGTGCGAAGGTCGAGGCGGTTGTGGATTACGAAACCGGCGTGAACGGACTGCCTAAGGCCAATGTGATCGAATTCGATCTGGCCGGCGGCGACAAGGCGATCGTCCGTCCGTCCGGCACGGAGCCCAAGATCAAGCTCTACATCTTCGCCAAGGGCGCGGACGCCGCCGCGGCCGATGCTCAGCTCGATGCGATCGAGGAGAGCGGTC
This sequence comes from Collinsella tanakaei, assembly GCF_021531055.1. Lineage (GTDB taxonomy): Bacteria > Actinomycetota > Coriobacteriia > Coriobacteriales > Coriobacteriaceae > Collinsella > Collinsella tanakaei_B. Next base: position 115,723 of record NZ_JADYTL010000005.1, on the reverse strand, counting down.
GCAAACTGCTGAGCTAGCGACATCGCACACACCGATATGAAAGAGGGGCCATCCGTTCGTTCGGATGGCCCCTCCCCGTATCAAGGGGGATCGTCGTCGCGCCGTGTATCAACGGAGCACGAACAGCCAGAGGAGCACGATGAGGATGATAACCGCGACGGCAAGTGCGATCAGCAGATGGGTCCGGCGTTGAGCGCGCTCGCGCCGGGTGAAGATGACGCTCTTCGATTTGGGCACCTCAAGGTAGCGGGCGTAGTTGACCGGTTGCCCATGGTGCTGTCGGGCGGGTTGGACCGACGGTCCCTGTTCCCGCACTGAGACGCCGTGCGTCACCGGTGGCAGGTAGTCCGGATCGCTGGTTGCGGTTCCCATGTGTTTGCGGGGGCGATGCGAGCGAGGGACAAACGGTTGCCGCGCCCCCGACGCCGTGCTGTCGGGGTCGACGATAGGGGAGTTTTGGGTCGTGGCAGGCGAGCCGGGGTTCGCGTCGACCTGCTCCTGCGGGCGGTTCGCGTTCACGGGGATATCGAAATCTTCCAAGTGAGAGGTCATAGGCTTGTGGCCGTCCGTTCGTGGAATCCGGTGGAGTCTGCCGACACCTGTATTGTACGTACGGTCTTCCGTCGTGTGCCACGATTTAAGAAATCGTGGATATACCGCCCCGTTTCGGACAATCTATCCATATGTGTCACATCGGAAGATAGGCCTAAGGATGCAGTAATCTCAGTCATACACACTTAGATTTGATGATACTGTGACGCTTAAAAAGATTGCGCAATGACGTTTAGATTCACGGGGCGAGGGAATAACGATAGGCGACCAAAGAAGTCCTCGCACCCCAAAGAGGGGAGCGCGGCATATCACGAGGGAGTGATAGATATGGCAAGCATGGTTCCTTATCGTTCGGTTTTCGGTCTTCGTCCTGCAACGTCGCTGTTCGATGCGTTCGATGACATGATGGATCTCGCGTCCACCCCGCTGTCGAGCAAGGCGTTCCCGATCGACGTCGAGGACACCGGAGATGGCTACGAGATCAAGGCGTACCTTACCGGCGTGAGCAAGGACGACATCGATGTCGAGCTCAACGAGGGTCGTCTTTCCATCTCGGTCAAGGTTGAGGAGAAGGAGGAGGACAAGGATAAGAACTACCTGCAGAAGGAGTTCACCTCCTACAGCGCAACCCGCGGCGTGTATCTGAAGGACGCTGCTTCCGAGGGCTTGTCCGCCCGCTACGCCGACGGCATCCTGACCGTCACCGTCCCCAAGATCGTCGAGAAGAAGAACGTTACCAAGATTTCGATCGACTAGTTTTACCAGCGCATACGAAGCATGGGAAGGGTTCGGGGTTTCACCTCGGACCCTTCCTTTTTGGGTTGGTTGGGGACGTGTTCGCTTCAACCCATTCAGGGATTTGAATGGGTTGAAGCGAACACGTCCCCAACCAACCCATCGAGCGCGGCTAGGAAATGGTGATCGGGCGGTTCTGACCGGCGGCGCGAATGTGCAGGTCGGGACCATTGCCGTCGCGCGCGAGCGTGGCGGTACTGCCAAGTTCGTCATCCAAGCGCGCACCCAACGCGGCGGCAAAGGAGCGCACCGCCAGACTCGGCCGGTTGTTTTCCTGCGAGATGTGCATGGCGACCAGCTGCTCGGTATGCGGGCCGACGACTCGTGTCGCGGCGTCGGCAGCTTGTGCGTTCGAAAGGTGGCCGCGCGAGGAAAGAATGCGATCCTGCAGGTAGCGCGGGTACGGACCGCATCGCAGCATGGGAACATCGTGGTTGCTCTCAAGCGCAAGAAGACGTACATCGTCTAAAGCGTCCAGCGCATCCTCGGACAGCTCACCGGTATCGGTGGCGTATCCGATCGAGTCTCCCGCACAGTCGAATCGAAAGCCGACCGGATTCACCACGTCGTGCGATGTCGCGAACGTGCGCACCGAGATGCCGGCGACTTCGAAGCTCAGTCCGGGCAAAAACTCGCAAAACGGCAGCTCATCAAGGTAGCGTCGGGTTTCTGGTGTACCGACGCTCGCGTACAGTTCGACATCGAACGCGCGACACCACACGCTGATGCCGCTCACATGGTCGGTGTGCTCGTGGGTGAGGATGAGCGCTCGCACGTCATGTTCGTCCAGATCGAGCTCGTGCATGCGCTTGAGCACCTCGCGCCGTGAAAAGCCGTTGTCGATCATGATGAGGCCCTCGGGGCCTTCGACCAAAGCGCAGTTGCCCTTCGACCCACTGCCGAGGATATGGAGTCCGAGCGTGTTGTCGGAAAGATCGGAAAAGCCCACAGGTGCTCCTATAGCTACAATAAAACGGTTCAAGGAGGTCGCATGCCCACAGTCGCACAACATTTCGTCCAACGCGGGTTCCCGGTATCCCAGCCGGCGTCCGAGGATGGTTCGCGACCTGCCGCGCCGGTGGTGCTCATGGTATCAGGCGGCGCGGACTCGACGGCGCTGCTCGTGATGGCCTGCACATCGAAACTGGATATCGGTGACGGCAGGGGGGCGGCGCGCATCGCCCGCGAGCGCCTGCACGTGCTTCACGTGAATCATCACCTGCGCGGGGCGGCGTCGGATGCCGACGAGCGCTTCGTGCGGGACCTGTGCGATCGCTACGGTCTGCCGCTATGTGTCGAGCACGCATCGTTCTCGGATCTCGGCGGCAGGAACCTCGAGGCGGCCGCCCGCGAGGTGCGCTATGCCGCTGCCCGCCGTTATGTGCGGGAGCTCTGCCGGCAGACGGGAGCTGCGCGCTCGGCGGCCCGCATCCTGACCGCGCATACGGCGAGCGACCGCACCGAGACGTTCTTCATGAATGCGATCAAAGGCTCGGGCCCGGCGGGGCTTTCGAGCATCCCGCGCCGCCGGAACATCATCGTCCGACCGCTCATCGACAGAACCCATGCAGAGCTGACCCGCTATCTCGAGCTCGCCGGTATCGGATGGCGCGAGGATGAGACGAACGATGATACGTCCTACCTGCGCAACTTTATCCGCCATCGCGTGGTGCCCGTCGCTGCCGAGCGCAACGCGCACCTCGAGCGTGCGATCGGGGCGACCTGCGACATTCTCGGGGACGAGGATGCCTTCATGGCGCAACTCGCCGCGCGCGCCCTGCGGACCTGCGTGCGTCGCTCGCAGGACGGTCTGGTCGTCCTCGATGCCGCACGCCTGGCATCCTCAGAGCTCGCCATCGCCCGTCGCATGGTCCGGCTCGCCTACAAGCAGCTCGCGCCTGACGAGCGGCTGGAAATGCGCCATGTCGAGGCGGTGCTCGCCTGCGTGGCGCGAGGGGAGGGGTCGCTCACTTTGCCAGCCGGTGTGGACGCGCGCCTGGAGTTCAACACGCTGACCCTGCGCACCGTCGCCGCCCGCGAGCAGCTCGTCGCCGGGTGGTTGACGGTTCCGGGGACGATGCCGCTTGCCAACCAGATGGTGATCGAGTCGCGCTTGGTCCGCGTTCCCCGGGGAGACGATCCGGTCCGCATCGCCCGGGAGGGTCTGGAGCCGCTACCGACTGAGACGGCGTCGTCGCCCGATCGCGCCGACTATGTCGTCGTGTATATCGACGCTGCGGCGCTCGGCTACGCGGAGGCGGATCCGGCGCTGCTCGACCAAGACGGTGGCGTGCCGGCGGAGGTGTTGCATGCGCGCCTGTGGGTGGATGCTCCCGCCGCAGGTGATATCATGTGTCCGCTGGGCATGCACGGCCGCTCCAAGAAGCTTTCCGACCTTCTGGGCGAGGCACGTGTTCCGGTGGCGGAGCGCGCGGGCGTTCCGGTCGTGAGGACGTCGCCGGGCGGTGCCGTTGTGTGGGTTGGCGGTATTCGCTTGGATGAACGGTTCAAGTGCACGGCCTCAAGCAGGCTGCTGATAGAATTAAGCATTCACGCTCCCGCAGCTCATCTGTGATGCCGGGAGTTCAGGGAACGTCGGAGAGAAAGGTCTCTGCCATGGAAGCGCTGCATCCCGATATCGAACGGGTCCTGTTCGACCAGGAGCACATCGCCGACATCGTCAAGCGGATGGGCGATGAGATCACCCGCGACTACCAGGGGAAGGATCTGGTGCTCATCGCGGTGCTGCGCGGTGCCGTCGTGTTCATGGGCGACCTCATGCGCGCCATCGACCTGCCGCTCGCCATCGATTTCATGGCGGTCTCGAGCTATGGCGACCGGGCGAAGTCCTCGGGCATCGTTCGCATCATCAAGGATCTCGACATCGACATCAAGGGCCGTGACGTGCTGATCGTCGAGGACGTGCTCGATTCCGGCCTCACCCTCAACTACCTCATGAAGAACCTTTCGAGCCGTCACCCCGCCTCGCTCGAGGTCGCGACCTTCCTGTGGAAGGACGTGGCGGGCAAGCAGGCCGCCGTCGATCCGAAGTACGTGGGAACCCACTGCCCGGATGACTTCGTCGTCGGCTACGGCTTGGACTTCGCCGAACGCTACCGCAATCTCCCCTATATCGGGGTACTCAAACCGGAGGTTTACTCGTAGATGACCGATCGCTCGATACGCTTTGACGGAGCCGACACCGGCGTGCGTTCGCAGGATGGTGCCGCGACCGATTCGCTTGAGGAGCGCCTGCTGCTTGCGGGACGCAACGACCAGGACGACCAGGACCCCTTCGGGGATAAGTTCGATGAGCTGATGTCGGGGAAGGGCGGTGGCAGACACCGTCCGCCCTCGCGCATCGCCTGGCTGTACTTCCTGCTCGCCTGTATGCTGCTGGCCTACCTGTTCTGGAACATGGGAGGCACGGGCGGCTCCAACCAGGGGGCGACCGAGCTTGCGTCGAGCGAGTTCGTGACCGCCGTGAGCGACGGACGCGTCGCCACGGCCACCTTCACGGTCGCCGACGGCACCGTGTCCGGCACGTACTGGGTCGACGCCGAGGACATCGGTCAGGATGCGGCACGTCGTTCCTACACGACCAAGTACGTGGGCTCCGACTCGCTCAACGAGCTTATGGCCGCGCATCCCGAGACGGTCTACAACATCGACACCAGCAACCCCAACCTGCTCACCGACGTGTTGGTGAGCGTGCTGCCGACAATCGCCCTCATCGCGCTCATGGTGTACTTCATGCGGCAGATGAGCGGCGCCAACAACAAGGCGATGCAGTTCGGCAAGACCAACGCCAAGACGAACGAGGCGACCCGTCCGAAGGTCAAGTTCTCCGATGTCGCCGGTATCGATGAGGCGGTCGAGGAGCTGCAGGAGGTCCGCGACTTTTTGGCCGAACCCGAGCGCTTCCGTAAGCTCGGCGCCAAGATTCCCCGCGGCGTCCTGCTCGTGGGCCCTCCGGGTACCGGTAAGACGCTGCTCGCCAAAGCCGTCGCCGGCGAGGCCGGGGTGCCGTTCTTCTCGATCTCGGGTTCCGACTTCGTCGAGATGTTCGTCGGCGTCGGCGCCTCGCGCGTCCGCGATCTGTTCAAGGAGGCCAAAAGCCAAGCGCCCTCCATCATCTTCATCGACGAGATCGACGCCGTCGGCCGTCAGCGCGGTGCCGGCTTGGGCGGCGGCCACGACGAGCGCGAGCAGACCCTGAACCAGCTGCTGGTCGAGATGGACGGTTTCGAGGAGTCCGAGAGCGTGATCTTGATCGCCGCGACCAACCGCCCCGACATCCTCGATCCGGCGTTGCTGCGTCCGGGTCGTTTCGACCGTCAGATCACCGTCGACCGCCCCGACGTCAAGGGTCGCGAGCAGATCCTGCGCGTCCATGCGGCCAACAAGCCGCTCGGCGACGACGTGCGCTTCGATAAGCTGGCGCAGCTGACCGTCGGCTTCACCGGCGCCGACCTGGCCAACCTCCTCAACGAATCGGCGCTGCTCGCGGCGCGCCGCCATCGCTCCCAGATCTCGATGTCCGAGGTCGAGGAATCCATGGAGCGCGTCATCGCCGGCCCCGAGCGCAAGGCCCGTGTCATGACGGCGACGGAGCGCACGACCATCGCCTTCCACGAAAGCGGTCACGCGCTCGTGGGGCACGTGCTCGAGCACTCCGATCCGGTGCACAAGATCACGATCATCCCACGCGGCCAGGCGCTCGGTTACACCATGCAGCTGCCGACCGAGGACCACTTCCTCAAGACGCGCAACGAGATGCTCGACGAGCTCGCGGTGTTCCTGGGCGGTCGCGTGGCCGAGGAGCTCATGTGCGCCGACATCACGAGCGGTGCCTCCAACGACCTAGAGCGCGCGACCAAGATGGCGCGCGAGATGGTCACGCGTCTGGGTATGAGCGATGAGCTCGGCACGCAGGTGTTCGGCGAGGCTCAGCACCAGGTGTTCCTGGGTCGCGACTACGCGAACCACCAGGACTACTCCGAGGAGACCGCACGCCGTATCGACACCGAGGTCCAGCGCATCATGCGCGAGGCGCACGATCGTGCGAAGCAGATCCTCGAGGCGCGCCGCGACCAGCTCGAGCTCATGAAGGACGTGCTGCTCGAGCGCGAGACGGTCGAGGGCGACGCGGTGACGGCGCTGCTGGACGGCACATGGGACGAATACGTGGCGGGCGAGCGCGGCGACGATACGCCGACGGGGGAGTCCGCTTCCACCGAGGCTGCCAAGCCCAAGATGTCCGACGATGAGATTGCGGCCGAAGCTGCTGCTTATGCGCAGGAGGCCATCGCCGCCGAGGATGCGTGATGTGGCGCGTCTGACAATGCGCCCACCCCGTTATGGTTGCTAGGGTGTGCAGAAAACCGGGCTGGAGCACGGGCTTCCAGCCCGGTTTCTCGTTTACGGTTCGGTTTTATGCGGGGCGGTGAAGGATGGGTCGGATGGAGACGTGTTCCCTCCAACCCATTCGCAACGAGGCGGGCTGCCCCCCCCTCGCTCAGAACCTCCTGGAGTGATTGGGGACATGTTCCATCTAACCCGTTTACGGTTCGGTTTTGGAGTGGTGATCCGAGTAGAAGGGTCGTTCGGTCCGGCAAAGATGCAGGTAGAGAGGTCGCGGCTTTCGCGTTTACCCGGCGGGTCCCGTCGAAACCGAACCGTAAACGGGGGTAGCGCCCCAAGGCCCCCTCGCGATAGGGTGCTGCCGGGTGCAAACCTGTCGGGACCGCGCCCGGGCGCGCCCGCGGCGCTTGTTACCATGCCGAAACGGCACGCCTTGCTTGCCGACGCCTTACCGAAGGCGAGTACAATGACTCAAACGGTACAAGGGAGGCAATCATGATCAACGAGACGATGTATGCCCGCGGCGCCGAGAGCTCGGTTATCCGCGAGATCTTTTCCTACGGGCTGGAGCGCAAGGCGCAGATCGGCGCCGAGAACGTGTTCGACTACTCCCTGGGAAATCCGAGCGTTCCCGCACCGCAGGCCGTGCGCGCCTCCATCGAGCGCTCCCTCGAGCTGCCGTCCGACCAGCTCCACGGCTACACGCCCGCGCCCGGCCTGCCCGAGGTGCGCACGGCGGTCGCGGAGTCGCTCAACCGCCGCTTCGGCACCGCCTATACGATGGCCGATGTGTTCATGACCGTCGGCGCGGCGGCCTCGGTGTCCATGTCGTTGCATGCCGTGACCACGCCCGGCGACGAGGTGATCGTGATCGCCCCGTATTTTCCCGAGTATGCGGTCTGGATCGAGAACGCCCAGGCGACCTGCGTCGAGGTGCTCGCCGACCAAGAAGCGTTCCAGATCGACGCCGATGCCATCGCGGCGGCCATCACACCGCGTACCGCGGCGGTGATCATCGATTCGCCCAACAACCCGACCGGGGCCGTCTATACGCGCGAGACGCTCGGCGCCCTCGCGGACGTGCTGCGCGCGGCGAACGAAACGCGTGAGCAGCCCATCTTTTTGATCTCGGACGAGCCGTACCGCGAGATCGTCTACGGCGCCGAGGTCCCTTGGGTGCCGTCGATCTACGAGCACACGATCGTGTGCTATTCGTATTCCAAATCGCTGTCGCTGCCCGGCGAACGTGTCGGTTGGGTGCTCGTGCCCAACGCGATGCCGCTCGCCCCGCGCGTGATGGCCGCCGTCGCCGGTGCCGCCCGCGCGCTCGGTTTCGTGTGCGCCCCGGCGCTGTTCCAGCGCGTCGTGGCCGACTGCGTCGACGAGCCGTCCGACGTGGCGGCCTACGCGCGCAACCGCGAGCTGCTCTGCTCGGCGCTCACCGAGTACGGCTACACCTATGTCGAGCCCGATGGCGCCTTTTACCTGTGGGTCAAGGCACTCGAGGACGATGCCGAGGCGTTTTGCGAGCGTGCGAAGGCCCATGAGCTGCTGCCGGTCCCGTCGAACAGCTTCGGGGTCCCCGGCTGGTTCCGCTTGGGATATTGCATCGATTACCGGGTGATCGAGCGATCTTTGCCCGCATGGAAGCAGCTTGCCGACGAGTATCGGGTATAACACGGTCAAGTTCGCAGCGCATCGCCGGCGCCGTCGATATCGAAGGGTTTTCTTAACGGGGAGGTTCGCCCATGTCGTATCAGATCGCGTGCGACGTCCATACGCATACCCTGTTCTCGCGCCACGCGTATTCCACGATCGCCGAGAACATCGCCGCCTGCCGCGAGATGGGCGTCGAGCTGCTCGGCTCGACCGACCATTTCAGCGAGATGCTCTTTCCCGAGCAGCATCTGCGCAACTTCCAGTATTTCCTCAACCAGACCGCCTGGCCGCGCGTTTGGGACGGCGTCGTGCTTCTGCGTGGAGCCGAGGTCGATATCGTCTCGCTCGACGGCGATCTGTTCGGGCAGGATATCGATGTGCCCGACACCATCGTCGGTCGGCGTTACGCCGCCGACGGCAGTCTGTTCGATCGCGTGACGGGGAGCTTGGACTACCTGATCGCGAGCGTGCACAACGGCGAGTTCACCAAGGGCGCGCCGATCGCACGCACCACGAACATGTACGTGCGCGCCCTCGAGAACCCGCATGTGTTCATCCTCGGTCATACCGGTCGCTCGGGCGTGCCGTTCGATTACGACGAGGTGCTCGCCGTCGCGCGCGAGAAGGGCAAGTGCATCGAGATCAACGAGCACAGCCTCGAGATCGATTCGCGCGGATGGTTCCATAGCGTATGCTCGAACATCGCGCAGCGCTGCGCCGAGCTGGGCGTGGGCATCGTCGTGTCGACGGACGCCCACGTCGCGCCGACGATCGGGCGCTTCCATCATGCCATGGGCATGCTCGAGTCGATCGATTTCCCCGAAGAGCTGATCATGAACCGCGACCGCCGCACGTTTTTGCAGGCGCTCGACGACGCGGGGATCTGCAACCTCACCGAGCTTGCCGACCTGGCGGATTACGAGGACTGATCGGTCGACATCCCGTCCCGCTCGAAGGCTCGGATGGGTTAGCGTTCGAGCACCGCGACCGTCTCGATGTGGTCGGTGTGGGGGAACATGTCGACGGGTGCCAGGCTCCTGAGCCGGTAGCCGCAGGCGGCGAAGCGATCGAGGTCGCGCACCTGCGTGACGGGGTTGCAGCTCACATAGACGACCCGACGCGGGCCGATGGAGCATACGGCGTCGATGAACTGCGGAGTCGAGCCCGCGCGCGGCGGATCCATGGACACGATATCGATGCGCGCCCCCCGCGATGCCGCGCGCTTCAGGTACGCGGTGGCATCCTCCGCGATGAAGTCGCTGCGATCCTGAAGATCGTTGATACGGGCGTTGCGCTGCGCGTCGGCGATACCCGCCGCATTGCGCTCGACGCCGAGCAGATGGACATCGAGGCTGTTCGCCGCCGCGTCGCGCACGGCGCACAGCCCGATCGTTCCGCTGCCGCAATAGGCGTCGAGCAGCGTGTCTCCATCCTGCAGGGCCATGCCGTCGATGGCGAGACGGTAGAGGGTCTCGGTCTGAGCGGGGTTGGTCTGGTAGAACGCCGTCGGCGAGATCTCGAACGTGCACCCCAGCAGCTCGTCGCGCATGCGTTTGGGACCTGCGAGCACCGTGGTCGTGCTGCCCAGGATCGCGTTGGTCGTCCGGCCGTTGATGTTCTGGGCGATCGTGGTGATGCGCGGGTCGATACGCCTGAGCTCGCCGAGCAGCGCGCGGAACCGTGGGATTTCGCGCTGCGCGGTCACCAGGGTGAGGATGCCCTCGTCGCGTTTCCACCCAAGGCGCAGCACCGCGTAGCGCAACAGTCCGCATCCCCGATCCTCATCGTAGGCGGGGATGCGTAACCGCTCGGCGCACGCGGCCACCTCGTTCAGGATGCGGCGTGCTCCCGGGGTCTCCACCAGGCAGTCGGAGATCGGTACGATGCTATGCGTTCCCCGTGCGAAGAATCCGCAGCGGACCGCCCCGTGGCGACCGGGCGAAAACGGCGTCACGGCCTTATACCGAAAGCCGGTCGGTCGGGGGAGTGGGCCGTCCCCGGCGCATCCGCCCATGCCGTATACGGGTTCGATGACCGTGTCCCAGCGGTGACGGGAGATGAGCGGCGCGAACAGCTCCTCGACTGCCTGCTGTTTGCGTGAGAGCTGCTTGTGGTAGGGAAGGCCCAGCCAAGTGCAGCCGCCGCAGGAGCGCATGACGGGACAGGGACCGTCGCCGCGGTCGTTTTTGCTCGGCTTCGGTGCGGCGGCAGGTCGGCTCGCCTGCCTGCGCGGATGTTTGTTGTCGGTATGCCTGGTGTCGGGCGCAGGTGACATGGTGCTCCTCGGTTTTCGGGTGTCATCTAGTATAGCGACCGGGGTTACGCGGGTCTGATCGTGCGCCATCGCCATCGGCGCTGCACACAATCAGCGGCGACCTGCGGTTTTCTCGTGCCGTCCGCATGTCGACGGGCCGACGGGATACGACCTGCCGTTTACGGTTCGGTTTTGGAAGGGGGTGCCGAGTAGACAAGCCTTTCGGCGCGAGAAACCAGCAGGTAGACGAAGCGCGCAGATTCGGTCTACTTGACGGGGCACCATAAAACCGAACCGTAAACGAAGGCATGTCGTATTGCGCCGTCCCGAACGGGTAGGATAGGCTCATTGGAAACGATTCGCGCGCATCGTGCGCGCCGGCGATACAGAAGAAGGCGTCCGTGCTCGAACTCAAAGGCATCACCAAGGATTATCCGTCGGGCGATACCGTCGTCCATGCGCTCAAGGGTATATCCGTCACCTTCCGCGACCGGGAGTTCGTCAGCATCCTCGGCCAATCGGGTTGCGGCAAGACCACGCTGCTCAACATCATCGGCGGCCTTGACCAGTACACACGCGGCGACCTGGTGATCAACGGCCGCTCCACGAAAAGCTATCTGGACCGCGATTGGGACACCTACCGCAACCATTCGGTGGGCTTCGTGTTCCAAAGTTACAACCTCATTCCGCACCAGAGCGTCATCGCGAATGTCGAGATGGCGTTGCTGCTCTCGGGCGCACCCGCGTCCGAGCGCCGCCGCCGTGCCGAGGAGGCGCTGGCGCAGGTCGGACTCGCCGACCATATCCACAAGAAGCCCAACCAGCTCTCGGGCGGCCAGATGCAGCGCGTCGCCATCGCCCGCGCCATCGTCAACGATCCCGAGATCATCTTGGCCGACGAACCGACCGGTGCCCTCGACACCGATACCTCCGTCGAGGTCATGGAGATCCTCAAGCGTCTGTCGCGCGATCGCCTGGTCATCATGGTCACGCACAACCCGCAGCTCGCCGAAGCGTATTCCGATCGCATCGTGCGCATCCAGGATGGCTTGATCACGAGCGACACCGACCCCGTCGATCCGGAGCGCGAGCGTCTGTCCGCCGAGCAGATCCAGCAGCATGCGGTCGCCGACGTCCGCAAGGGCAAGCGCGGCATGAGCTATCTGTCTGCGATCGGCCTGTCCTTCAACAACCTCATGACCAAGAAAGGCCGCACCCTCCTCACGGCCTTCGCCGGCTCGATCGGCATTATCGGTATCGCCCTCATCCTGTCACTGTCCGATGGCGCGCAAAACTACATCGCAGACACCGAGGAGTCCACGATGGGGAGCTATCCGCTGACCATCCAGCAGACCTCCATGGACATGGCGAGCATGATGACCGCCATGATGGGGACGAGCGACGAGGTGAGCTCGGCGAACACCTCCGGCGAGGTGGAATCCAAGGACCTCGTGACCGACATGGTGTCGGGCGTGGCCAACGGGGCGACCGAAAACGACATGGAGGCCATCAAGGCATGGCTCGACGGCAACCCCGGCGACATCCAGGACTATGTGACGGATATCCAGTACTCCTACGACTCGCCGCTCAATGTGTTCAAGTCCGATACGAGCGATGGCGTGGTGCAGGTCAACCCCGCGACCGTCATGGACGCGCTCGGCTTCTCGATGAGCGGTTCGACCCAGACCGAGATGCTCTCGAGCATGTCGGGCGGCAGCGGGTCGGCCTACGATGTGTGGACGCCGCTGCTCGCCAACAAGGAGACGTGGGAGCGCGACTACGACGTCGTGGCGGGGCGCATGCCGGAGAGCTGGAACGAGGTCGTGGTCTACGTGGATAAAAACGACCGGATCTCGGACTACACGCTGTACGCGCTCGGCCTGCTCGACCAAGATGAGCTGCGCGGTATGATGAGCGACGTGCTGGCGGGCGAGAAGGTCGAAGCACACGAGAAGACCTCCTACACCTATGACGACCTGCTCGACCTCACGTTCAAGATCGTGCCCGAGAGCTCCAAATACGCCGAGGACGACGAGGGTGTCTGGCAGGATATGAGCGAGGATACCGCTTACATGCGCGAGGTGGTCGACGATGCCGACGAGATCCGCGTCGTGGGCATCGTGCGGCCGAGCGAGGACAACGAGGTCGGGAGCAACTGGGGTGCGGTCCTGTATACTCCCGAACTCATGGAGCATCTGATCGGCGAGGTCGATGCGAGCGCGGCCGTGGCGGCGCAGCGCGACAACCCGTCGGTCGACATCTTCACCGGCGTGACGTTTCCCGACGATACCGAGGTCGAGCTCGACATGGATGCTATCGACGCCATGATCGAGCAGATGCCCGCCTCCCAGGGCGACGAGCTCCGCGCCTACATCGACGAGCTGCGCGATGAGGGCATGAGCGACGAGGCGATCGCCAGCGCGTTTTCGCGGCAGCTGTCGAACCAGACCGATAATGCGACCTACGAGGGCAACCTCGAAAAACTCGGCGTCGCCGACCTCGACGACCCGTACTCCATCAGCATCTACCCGATCGATTTCGAGGCCAAGGAGTACATCGACGGGCTCATCGACGATTACAACGCCCAAATCAGAGCCGATGGTGAGGGGACCGAGATCCAGTACACCGATATCGTGGGCACCATGATGTCGAGCGTGACCGATATCGTGAACTCGCTCACCTACATCCTCATCTCGTTCGTGGCGATCTCGCTCGTGGTGAGCTCCATCATGATCGGCATCATCACCTATATCAGCGTGCTCGAGCGCACCAAGGAGATCGGTATCCTGCGCTCCATCGGCGCGAGCAAGCGCGACGTGAGCCGCATCTTCACGGCGGAGACCTTCATCATCGGATTCGTCTCCGGCGTGCTCGGCATCCTCGTGACCGTGCTGCTCGACATTCCCGCCAACATGATCATCGAGCAGGTGTCGGGCGTGCGCGACCTGGCCGCCGTGCCCGCGGGCGCCGGAGCGGTCCTCGTGGCGATCTCGGTCGTGCTCTCGCTGATCGCCGGCCTTGCGCCGAGCCGCATGGCCGCCAAGAAGGACCCCGTCACCGCTTTGCGCACCGAGTAGCGTGACAAGTTGAGGCTAGGTTCGATCTGGCCGAAAAGGTGGGGCCGGGTTCAAACTTGCCAGGCGACAAGTTTGAACCCGGCCCCATTTGTCCTGCCGGCCCCACCTTGTCGGTCGAACCTGTCTCATTGCTATAACGAACTGCCATTTTGCCGTTTGTGCAGTTCCTGCGAAGAGATGTTACGTCGTCAACATCTCAAAACTTTTAACTAAAATGCTTTAGCTAGTTTTACGGGAAGGCGTGCCGACCGGTTGCGCCGAACTCCGATGCACGACACCACAGCATCGGCCGAAGGGCGTGTGCGCACGCCGGGAAAGGAGCTGTCATGGATTTCGAGAAGATGCGCGAGGTTATCTCCGAGACCGTCGGTTGCGACCTTGAGAAGGTCACCCGCGAGGCCAAGCTCGAGGAGGATCTCGGCGCCGACTCCCTGGCCGCCATGGAGCTCGTCATGGCGCTCGAGGAGGCCTTCGACTGCGAGATCGACGACGCCGAGCTCGATCAGTTCAAGACCGTCGGCGACCTGGCTGACTACCTGGAGAACAAGGCTCAGTAACGTATCCGAGCCGACAGCCGGGCAGGGCCGCGCGTCCTGCCCGGCTTCTCTTTATGTGCCGAGTGACAAGTTGGGGACGGGTTCAATCTTGTCACGCGACAAGATTGAACCTGGCCCCAACTTGTCAATTCGAATACCTTGGAGGTCATACCTATGGCTATGAAGACTCAGGACATCCTCGATCTCATGGGCCGCTTCGATGCGAGCGGCATCGGCCGCATGAAGGTCACGAGCGGCGACACCACCATCGAGCTCGAGAAGCCCGGCTGCGTCCCCGTGCCGCCGATGCCCGCCGGCGCTCCTGCGCCCGCGGTCGCCCCCGTGGCGGTTCCCGCCGCGCCCGCCGCTGCCGCACCCGCCGTGCCTGCGGCCGAGCCGGTTGCCGACGAGGCCCCTGCGGCCGACGGCCCCTGCATCACCGCCCCGCTCGTGGGCACCTTCTACGTCGCCCCGTCGCCCGACAAGGACCCCTACGTCCAGCCCGGCGACCACGTCAAGAAGGGCGACACCGTCTGCCTGCTCGAGGCCATGAAGATGATGAGCGAGGTCACCGCTCCGTGCGATTGCGTGATCGATGAGATCATGGCCGCCGACGGCGAGCTCGTGTCGTTCGGCGCTCCGCTGATCCGCTACCACGAAGCCTAAGTTCTAAGGAAGCGTGACGTCATGTTCAAGCGTATCCTGATCGCCAACCGCGGGGAGATCGCCGTCCGCGTGTTCCGCGCCTGCCGCGAGCTCGATATCGAGCCGGTGGTCGTCTACTCCGAGGCCGACCGCGAGGCGCTGCACGTGCAGCTCGCCGAGCATGCGTACTGCATCGGCCCGGCGTCCTCCGCGCAAAGCTACCTCAACACCGATGCCATCCTCACCGTCGCGAAGGCCGCCCACTGCGACGCCATCCACCCGGGCTACGGCTTTTTGTCCGAGAACGCCGAGTTCGCCGATGAATGCGAGAAGAACGGCATCACCTGGATCGGTCCGTCCGGCGACGTGATCCGCACGATGGGCAATAAGGCCGCCGCGCGCGAGCTCATGAAGAGCGCCGGCGTGCCGGTCGTTCCCGGTTCCGACGGTTCCGTGAAGGACGTCGCCGACGCCAAGCGCATCGCCGACGAGATCGGCTACCCGGTGCTCATCAAGGCCGCCGCAGGCGGTGGCGGCCGCGGTATGCGCAAGGTGTTCGATCCCGAGCAGTTCGAGGACCTGTTCGAGGAGGCCCGCGCCGAGGCCCGCGCCTGCTTCAACGATGACGAGATGTACCTCGAGAAACTCGTGCTCAACCCGCATCATATCGAGTTTCAGATCATGGCCGATGCGCAGGGCAACGTCGTCCAGCTCGGCGAGCGCGACTGCTCCATCCAGCGTCGCGGTCAGAAGATGATCGAGGAGACGCCCGCCCGCGTGCTCACGCCCGAGCTTCGCCAGCGCATGGGCGACGCCGCGGTGGCCGCGGCACGCGCCGCCGGGTACGTCAACGCCGGCACCATCGAGTTCGTGCTCGATCCCTCCGGTGAGTTCTACTTCATCGAGATGAACACCCGTATCCAGGTGGAGCATCCCATCACCGAGTGCGTGACGGGCATCGACCTGGTACGTGAGCAGCTGCGTGTGGCCTCCGGCCTCACCCTGTCGTTCACGCAGGACGACATCCAGCTGCGTGGGCATGCGATCGAGTGCCGCATCAACGCCGAGGACCCCGCGCACGGCTTCATGCCCTCGCCGGGCATGGTCGACTTCGTCCACATCCCCGGCGGCTACGGCGTGCGTGTGGACACCGGCCTATACGCCGGCTGCGAGCTGCCTCCCTATTACGACTCGCTTGCCGCCAAGCTCATCGTCTGGGCGCCGACGCGTTTGGAGGCGCTGCGCCGCATGCGCCGCTGCCTCGAGGAGTTCTTGATCGACGGTCCCACGACCAACATCGACATCCTCCATCAGATCATGTACCATCCCGGCTTCATCCGCGCAAGCTATAACACGTCGTTCATCGATGAGAATATGGACACGCTGCTTGCCTGGACGAACGCCGCCGACGAACCTGCGAAGGAGGCGTAACGCATGGCCGGTATCCTCGCCGAGCGCCGCAATAGGCTGCTCGCCCTCAAGAAGATGCGCCAGCAGGGCACCGCACCGACCGTCGAGGAGAAGACCTGTCCGCATTGCGAGCGCGTCTTGAACGATGACGACCTGGCATCCAACCAGCTCGTGTGTCCCTACTGCGGTCATCATTTCGCCGTGCCGGCGCGCGACCGCATCGCGATGATCGCCGACGACGGGCAGTTCCGCGAGCTGGATTCGGCGCTGGTTTCCAACGATCCGCTCGACTTCCCGGGTTATACCGACAAGCTCGCGCAGCTGCGCGCCAAGACGCATGGCAACGACGCCATCGTGACCGCCATCGCCAAGATCGGCGGCGTGCGCGTCGCGATCGCGGCGCTCGACACGCGTTTCCTCATGGCGAGCATGGGCGCCGTCGTCGGCGAGCGCTTGACGCGCCTCGTCGAGCGCGCGACCAAACAGCACCTGCCGCTCATCGTGTTTTCCGCCAGCGGTGGTGCGCGCATGCAGGAGGGCATCATCTCGCTCATGCAGATGGCCAAGACCTCCGCTGCCATCCAGCGCTTCTCCGATAAGGGAGGGCTGTACATCTCGGTGTTCACCAACCCTACGACCGGCGGCGTGACCGCGAGCTTCGCGAGCCTGGGCGACATCCATCTGGCCGAGCCCGGCGCACTCGTGGGTTTCGCGGGTCCGCGCGTCATCGAGCAGACGATCGGCGAGAAGCTTCCCGAGGGCTTCCAGAGCGCCGAGTTTCAGCTCGAGCACGGCTTCATCGACGCCGTCGTGCCGCGCGCCCGTATGCGCTCCACGTTGATCCGTCTTCTCATGCTTCATGGAAA
The DNA here is from genome assembly GCF_021531055.1 of Collinsella tanakaei. Classification (GTDB taxonomy): domain Bacteria; phylum Actinomycetota; class Coriobacteriia; order Coriobacteriales; family Coriobacteriaceae; genus Collinsella; species Collinsella tanakaei_B. Next base: position 98,565 of record NZ_JADYTL010000005.1, on the reverse strand, counting down.
GGGAGGTGCCGAGCATGTCGGATAACCTGCCTGCAACCGTGGACGTCCTCACGGCCGCTCAGCGCGTCGCGATCGCGCGTCGTCCCGGGCGCCCCGGCGTGGCCGAGATCGTCGACGCCCTGTTCACCGACTTCTTCGAGCAGCGCGGCGACCTTTCGTCCAAGGACGACCCGAGCATCATGGGCGGCATCGCCCTGTTCCACGGCCGCCCGGTGACCGTGCTGGGCAACCGCAAGGGGTCCGATATCGAGGAGCGCGTCGCGTGCAACTTCGGTATGGCCTCGCCCGAGGGTTACCGCAAGGCACAGCGCATCATGCGCGCCGCCGAGAAGTTCGGCCGTCCCATCTTCACCTTCGTCGACACCTCCGGCGCCTATCCCGGCCTCGAGGCCGAGGAGCACGGCCAGGGCGAGGCGATCGCCCGATCCATCGAGCTCATGAGCTCGCTCACCGTCCCCGTGATCTGCGTGATCTGCGGCGAGGGCGGCAGCGGCGGCGCGCTGGCGCTCGCCGTGGGCAACCGCGTCATCATGCTCGAGAACGCCGTGTACTCCGTGCTGTCGCCCGAGGGCTTCGCGAGCATCCTGTGGAAGGATTCGAGCCGCGCCGACGAGGCGTGCGAGGTCATGAAGCTCACCGCCGACGACCTGCTCGAGCTCGGTGTCATCGACGGCATCATCCCCGAGCCCGCCGGCGGGGCGCACGAGAATCCCGCCGCCCTGTTCCAGATCTTGGACACGCAGCTCACGCGTGAGCTCGAGGCGCTGTCCAAGATGAGCCCGACCGCGCTCGCCAACGACCGCTACCGGAAGTTCCGCGCCATGGGCTCCACGGCCGTGAAGCGAGGCCGCCGATGAGGGGCGTCAAGATCGTCGGGACCGGTTCGGCGCTTCCGAGCCGTGTTATGACCAACGACGACATGGCCAAGATCGTGGATACCTCCGACGAGTGGATCTCCACCCGCACGGGCATCCGCTCGCGCTGCTATTGCGATACGCGGGCGGGGGAGAGCCATCGCAGCCTGGTGCGCGATGCCGCGGCTCGTTCGCTCGACGCCGCCGGGATCGCACCCGAGCAGGTCGGTGTGTGCCTCGTCGCGACCTTCACGGCCGACACCTGCACGCCGTCGGCCGCCTGTCTGCTGCAGGCGGATCTGGGCATGCCCGAGGACACGCTGTGCCTGGACCTCAACGCCGCCTGCGCCGGCTTCGTGTACGGCCTGCATGTGGCCGAGTGCCTGCTTCCCGGCGCCACGCGCCCCTATGCGCTCGTGGTCGGTGCCGACACGCTCTCGCGCGTGATGGATTTCGAGGACCGTACCACCTGCGTGCTGTTCGGCGACGGCGCGGGCGCCGCGGTGCTCGAGTGCCGCGAGGGCTACCCCGAGCTGCATGCCGTCTGGGGGTCGCGCGGCGACGACTCGTCGCTCGTCGCCCCCGGCGTGGGCTGCGATGAGCCGTCGTATCTGCATATGGATGGCCGCGCGGTCTTCCGCTTCGCCACCGAGGTCATGCCGCGCTGCACCACCGAGGTGCTCACGGCGGCACAGGTCTCGGCGGACGAGGTCGATCGCTTCGTGTACCACCAGGCCAACAAGCGCATCGTCGACTTCGCGGTCAAGAAGCTGGGGCTCGATCCGGTCAAGTGCGAGGGGAACATCGACCACACCGGTAACACCTCGGCCGGCAGCGTGCCCATCCTGCTCGACGAGCTCGTGCGCGCCGGCAAGATCACCTCGGGAAACCGGGTGCTCATGGCCGGCTTCGGTGCGGGCCTCACCTGGGCCGGCGTCCTGGCCGAATTCGCCTAGAGACGTGCAGCGACAAGTTGGTGCCAGGTACAAACTTGTCGCCAACTTGTCATCCGACAACTTTGTACCTGGCACCATCTTGTCGCTTGAGAAAGGACATGAAGATATGAAGAAGCTGAACGAGATCCTGGGGACCGAGTTCCCCATCATCCAGGGCGGTATGGCCAACATCGCCACCGGCGAGTTCGCCGCCGCCTGCTCCAACGCCGGTGCGCTCGGCCTCGTGGCCGGCGGCGGCCTGGACGGCGAGAGCCTGCGCGCGCAGATCCGCCGCGCCAAGGAGCTCACCGACAAGCCCTTCGGCGTGAACCTCATGCTCATGAACCCCAACATCGATGATTGCGCCCGCGTGGTCGTCGAGGAGGGCGTGAAGGTTGTCACCACCGGTGCCGGCAACCCCGCCAAGTACGTCGCCGCCTGGAAGGAGGCCGGCATCCGCATCTTCCCGGTGGTCGCCGCCCCGATTCTCGCCAAGCGCCTCGCGCGCCTGGACATCGACGGCATCATCGCCGAGGGCACCGAGTCCGGCGGACACGTGGGCGAGGCGACCACGATGGCGCTCGTTCCCGCGGTTGTCGACGCCGTCGACCTGCCCGTGATCGCCGCCGGCGGCATCGCCGACGGTCGCGGCATGGCGGCCGCCTTCGCGCTGGGCGCCTGCGGCGTCCAGGTGGGCACCTGCCTGCTCGCGAGCGAGGAGTGCCCCATCCATGCCAACTACAAGGAGAAGGTCGTCAAGGCGGGCGTGAACGACACCGTCGTGACCGGTCGTCCCGCCGGCGCGCCGGTCCGCTGCCTTAAGAACAAGATGACCAAGAAGTATCTGGAGCTCGAGCAGGAGGGCACCAAGCGCGACGAGCTCGAGGCCCTCACCCTCGGTTCCCTGCGCCGCGCCGTGCTCGACGGCGATGTGGACACCGGTAGCTTCATGTGCGGCCAGATCGCCGGCATGGTGCACGAGGTCCGCCCGCTGCGCGCGATCTTCGAGGACATGATGGCCGGTTGCAAGAGCACGATCGAGGGGTTGAGCGCATAATGGCTACCGCGTTTCTGTATGCCGGCCAGGGCTCGCAGCATGCGGGCATGGGTGCGGACCTGTACGAGGCCTATCCCGCGTTTTCCGCGGTGATCGATGAGGCCGCCGAGGCGGTCGATTTCGACCTCAAGACCCTGATGTTCGAGGGTCCCGACGATCAACTGAGCCTGACCGAGTACACCCAGCCGTGCATGGTCGCCTTCGCCTGCGGTGTGACCGCGATCCTGCGCGAGCAGGGCATCGAGCCCGATTACGTGGCCGGCCTCTCGCTCGGCGAGTATTCGGCGTTGGCTGCCGCCGGCGTGTTCGATGCCCGCAAGGCTGTCGAGCTCGCGGCGTTCCGCGGTGCCGCCATGGCGAGCGCCGCTGCCGGTCGCGACACGGCGATGATCTCCATTCTGGGCCTGGACCGCGAGACCGTGGAGTCCGTCGTGGCTGCCGCCGCCGCGGATGCCGCCGAGGGCACGACCGTCGAGGTCTCCAACTACAACTGTCCCGGCCAGATCGTGATCGCCGGCGACCGCGTGCCCGTCGAGGCCGCCGCGGCCGCCGCCAAGGAGGCCGGCGCCCGCCGCTGCATCCCGCTCAAGGTGAGCGGCCCCTTCCATACCTCGCTGCTCAAGCCCGCCGGCGACGCCCTGCGGGAGCGCCTTTCCGGCCTGGAGCTCGGCGAGATGCGCGTGCCCGTGCTGTTCAACACGCTCGGTCACGAGATGGGCGAGGACGACGACATCGTGAGCCTGCTCGAGCGCCAGGTGCAGTCCTCCGTGCGCATGGAGGACACCATCCGTCGCCTGGCCGAGCTGGGTGTCGACCACGTGATCGAGATCGGTCCGGGCAAGGTGCTCTCCGGTCTGGTGCGCAAGACCGCCAAGGAGATCTCCTGCACGCCCGTCGAGACCGTCGCCGACCTGCAAAAGCTGACCGAAACCCAGGAGGGATAACCCATGGATCTGACCGGCAAGACCGCCATCGTCACCGGCGGCAGCCGCGGCATCGGCCGCGCCATCTGCCTCGAGCTCGCCCGCCGCGGCGCCAACGTCGCGTTCTCCTACGCCGGTAACGCCGCCGCCGCACAGGAGACCGTCGAGCTCGTCGAGCAGACGGGCGCGACCGCGCGTGCCGTCCAGGGTGACGTGACCTGCGCCGACGCGGCCAAGGAGCTCGTCGATGCCGCCAAGGAGCTCGGCGGCGTGGACATCCTCGTCAACAATGCCGGCATCACCCGCGACAAGCTGGCCGCCCGCATGAGCGAGGAGGACTTCGATGCGGTGATCGCCACGAACCTCAAGGGTGCGTTCCTCATGACCAAGGCCGTGCTGCGCCCGATGATGCGCGCCAAGAGCGGCGCGATCGTGAACATGGCGAGCGTCGTCGGCATCATGGGCAACGCCGGCCAGGCGAACTACGCCGCGAGCAAGGCCGGCCTCATCGGCATGACCAAGTCGATCGCCCGCGAGGTCGCGAGCATCGGCATCCGCGTGAACGCCGTCGCTCCCGGATACATCGAGACCGATATGACCGCCGCGATGCCCGAGGCCGCACAGCAGGCTATGTGCTCCGCGATCCCGGCGGCTCGCGCCGGCAAGCCCGAGGATGTGGCCCATGCCGTCGCCTTCCTGGTGTCCGACGAGGCCGCCTACATCACCGGGCAGGTGCTGGCCGTCGACGGCGGCATGGCCATGTAGCCGCGGCTATCTGGCGGGCGATCTGCCCCTCATTCGTCGCTTGCGTGCCTTAAGCACGCGGCGCTCCTCTTTCGGGGCACCTCGCCTCGCCAGCTAGCCGCTTTCGCAGCTGCCTGGGAAAATAGGGACTGTCCCTATTTTTCCGCTTGTTCCTTTGTTCCCGCCCTCCTTTGAAAGGATGAACACTATGTCCAAACGCAGAGTCGTCATCACCGGCGTGGGCGCGTTGACGCCCATCGGCAACACCGCGACCGAGAGCTGGGATGCCGCCCGCGCCGGCAAGCTCGGTATCGACACCATCACGCAGTTCGACGCGAGCGCCCAGAAGGTCAAGCTCGCCGCCGAGGTCAAGGGTTTCGAGCCCAAGGACCACTTCAGCGCGCCCGAGGCCAAGCACAAGTCCCGCTTCACGCAGTTCGCGATCGTGTCCGCCCGCGAGGCCATCGCCCAGAGCGGCCTTGACCTCGAGGCCGAGGACCTCACCCGCGCCGGTGTGATCGTGTCCTCCGGTATCGGCGGCGTCCGCGAGACCGAGACGCAGCAGACAAGCTGCCTCAAGCGCGGCTTCGACCGCTGCTCGCCCTTCTACATCCCCATGGGCATCTCCAACATGGCTGCCGGCGAGGTCGCCATCGAGTTCGGCTTCAAGGGCATGTGCACCTGCCCGGTCACCGCGTGCGCCGGCGGCTCCAACGCCGTGGGCGACGCGTTCCGCCACATCCGCGACGGCTATGCCGACATCATGCTCACCGGCGGCACCGAGGCCGCCATCACCCCGCTGTCCATCGGCGGCTTCACCACCATGCGCGCCCTGCACGTGGGTGACGATCCCCAGGCTGCCTCCGTGCCCTTCGACGCCCGCCGCAGCGGTTTCGTGATGGGCGAGGGCGCCGGCATGCTCGTGCTCGAGGAGCTCGAGCACGCTCAGGCTCGCGGCGCCGACATCATCGCCGAGGTCGTCGGCTACGGCGTGACCTGCGATGCGTACCACATCACGGCGCCCGCGCCCGACGGCGAGGGCGGTGCCCGCGCCATGGCCCAGGCGCTCGCCGATGCCGGTGACGTCGCGCCCGAGGCCGTGGGCTACATCAACGCGCACGGCACCTCCACGCCCCTGAACGACAAGGGCGAGACCGCGGCCATCAAGACGGTCTTCGGTGAGCACGCCTACGACATGGCCGTCTCGTCCACCAAGTCCATGACCGGCCACATGCTGGGCGCCGCCGGTGCGGTCGAGGCCATCTTCACCGCGCTTTCGCTGCGTGACCAGTTCCTGCCTCCGACCATCGGTTACGTCGAGCCCGACCCGGCGTGCGATCTGGATTGCGTGCCCAACGAGGGACGTGCGGCCGACGTCGAGTACGCGCTGTCCAACTCGCTCGGTTTCGGTGGCCACAACGCCTGCGTGCTGCTCAAGGCGTGGAAGGGTTAGGAGAACACCATGCAGCTTGATTCGAATCAGATCGCCGAGATCCTGCCGCACCGCTATCCGTTCGCGCTCGTCGACCGCATCGAGGACGGCGAGGAGGGCTCCTGGGCCCGCGGCCGCCTGTGCGTGAGCAACATGAGCCCGGTGTTCTGCGGTCACTTCCCGCAGTACCACGTGCTGCCCGGCGTGCTGATCGTCGAGGCGCTCGCCCAGGTTGCCGCCGTGGCCATGCTGTCGCTGCCCGAGAACCGCGGCAAGCTCGGCTTCTTCGCCGCCATCAAGGACGCCAAGTTCCGCGCCCAGGTGCGTCCCGGCGACGTACTCGAGCTCGAGAGCCGCATCACCCGCGTGCGCGGCTCGTTCGCATTTGTGGATGCCGAGGCCCGCGTGGACGGTAAGGTGGCCTGCAGCGCGACGCTGACGCTCGCGCTCGGTTCCGCCGACAACCAGTAGCGGGGGCGCTCAGATGAGTGCCGCCGAGGATCATCAAAAGTTGGAAGAGATGTTCGAGAGCGTGTACGACAAGTTCAAACTCCACTTCTACCAGGAGACGTTCGCCCGGTTCCAAAACCGCGAGGCGAGTCTCACCACGGTGGAGGCGTTCGCGATGGAGGCGATTCACGCGTTGGGTTCGCCCACCGTGCACGAGTTCGCCGACTTCATGCGCATCTCATCCTCGAACGCGGCGTATAAGATCGGCAGCCTGATCCGCAAGGGTTATGTGGAGAAGGTCCAATCGGAAAGCGACGGCCGCGAATACCATCTGCGTCCGACCCAGAAGTACCTCGACTACTACAGCATCAGCTCGCATTACATCCACGATGTCATGACGCGCATCAAGGAGCGTTTCTCCGAGGATGACCTTGCAAAGTTCGAGGAGATGCTCTCGGTGATGAGCGAGGAGCTCATGCCCGAGGTCACCGTCTGACAACTTGGGGCCGACAACTTGGGGACAGGTGCAAACTTGTCGCCTAGGGGCGGATTCCGTTCAATCGACGGAATCCGCCCTTTTTTGGTGCCAGGGCGACAAGTTTGCACCTGGCCCCAAGTTGTCGGATCAGATGCCGTAGCGGCGGATGATGCGCGCGAGCTTGCGGCGCCAGGGGACGTAGAGGGCGGCGAGGAAGACGACGGTCGCCGCACCGTGGGCGATGTCGAAGGGAAGCGACGCGGCGTAGACCGCCAGCAGGTTGAATCCCAGGCCCGTGTGGAGAAAGCCCAGGATCGACCAGGCGTTCAGGATCCATCCGTACGCGACCGACGAGAGGAAGCCGTATGCCAGAAGAGCGACGCCGCCGAGGCGGTCGCGAAGCTGGGATCCTTCGCCCCCGAACAGCCCTGTCCTGGCGAGCACACCCGCACCGTAGCCCACGAGGCCCCAGGCGTACATCTGCCAGGGTGTCCAGGGTCCCTGTCCGAAGAAGAAATTCGAGACCAAAGCTGCGAGCGCGCCGACCATGAAGCCTGCGCGACGGCCCAGGGCAACGCCCGCGATGATGGCGATGGCGCTGACCGGCTTGACGCTCGGGACGGCGGCGAACAGGATGCGGCCGGCAGCGGCGAGCGCCGCGAGCACCACGGTGGGCATGATTTCGCGCAGGCGTGCCCCGCCGCGCTCGTACGAGGAGAAAAAGACGGCGATCGCGGCGATAACCACGGCAAACGACAGCAGAGCAGTCTGCGAGAACCCGATGAGCCCGGAGGCGACGAGCACGATGGGGACGATGAGTAGCGCCAGGGTTTCCACAAAGGGGGAGTGGTGGGATCGCAGTTTGGGACAAACCGCGTCGCAGCGTTCGGGCGCGGGGTCATCCGCGGGAGTCTCGGCGACGTACAAGGGGCGCGAATCGTCGCAATCCGGTGCATCCGGAGCCTTTTCACCATCATCTTGGGCGAGTAACTCCCCATAGAGGCGCGCGCGGTCGTGGGGACGATAGAGCAGGCTGCGCTCGAAGAAAACGCGTGCGGGCTCGGTGCAGGCGACCTCGCCGTCGAAGAGCAGCGACACCTCATCGGCCACGGCGAATGCGACGTCGAGATCGTGGGTCACGAGCACCACGGAGCGCCCCTCGCGCGCAAGGCCGCACAGGATACGGATGACCTCCGCCGTGCCGGCGGGGTCCAGGCCCTTGGTCGGCTCATCCAAAAAGAGCAGGTCGGGGTCGGTGAGCAGCAGTTTCGCCAGTGCGAGCTTCTGCTGCTGGCCGCCGGAGAGGTCGAAGGGATGGCGATCCTCGAGCCCGTCGAGACCGAGCTTGCAGACGATGCGCTGCACGTCGGCCGCACCATAGCCGCAGCGATCCTGCCACTCGGCGAGCTCGTCGGCCACGGTGTCGCACACCAGCAGGGCTTTGGGATCCTGCGGCAGGTACGCCTGTTGTTCCGCAGAGGCGTTCTCCACACGTCCCCGTTGCGGGCGAAGGATGCCGGCAAGGGCCTTGAGCAGCGTGGACTTGCCGCATCCGTTGCCGCCCACGATCGCGTGGACGCTGGCGCGCGCGATGGCGATATCCGCCCCGCGAAGGACCTCCGCCCCAAAGCGGTCGTATCGAAGGTGCAGGTCCCGAGCGGTGAGCGCGGGCGCATCCGTGCGGACCGCCCGCTCCTCCCACGCGTCCCAGTGTCCGGCGAGCAGGGTTTCCAGCTCGGCGCGCGTCGCGGCGGGAACGGGATTTCCGAGCTCGAGCGTCTGCGTGGCGTACGCCTCCGTTTCCTCGAGAAGATGCGTCGACATGATGACCGTGATGGCCAGCTCGCGCCTCACGCGTTCCAGCAGGAAGAGGAATTGGCGGCGCGCGTTGGGATCGAGCTGCGCGGTGGGCTCGTCGAGCACGATGAGGCGTGGACGCAGCGCCAGCACGGCGGCGAGGTTGACGAGCTGTTGCTGGCCGCCGGACAACGTGTCGGTCGCGGCGTGCATGATCGGCTCGATGCCGAAGAAATGCGCGACCTCCGCGATACGGCGGCGCATCTCGGCTTGCGGCATGCCGATGTTCTCGAGCCCGAAGGCGAGTTCGTGCCAGACGGTGTCGCATACGATCTGCGCAGCGGGGTCCTGCATGACGAAGCCGATGTCGGTGGCGGAACGGCGCGGATCCATGGCGCCGGCTTGGCCGCCGCCCGCCGCCAGCTCGTAGCCGAGCACCTCGATGCCGCCATGCCGGATGCCGGCGGGCGCGAGTTCGGGCTTAAGGCAGCGCAGCAGCGTGGTCTTGCCGCAGCCGGTGGGTCCGGTGATGACACAGAACGATCCCGGCGCCACATCGAGCGAGACGTCGTCGATCACGGGTGCGTCCTCGCCGCCGGCGTAGGAGAAGGAGAATCCGCGGATGCGCACGACGGGCGTCTCGCCTGCTGTCGCCTGCTCGACGGCGCGACCCACGTCGATGTTCCCTACGCGCGCCATAGCCACCACTCCCGGAAGGTGAGCGCCACGGGATACAGCACGAACGCGGCGTACGGCAGGTAGCCCCACCACGCCACGAGGCGCGGCGGGGTGGGGTAGAAGGCGTACTGCGAGCAGGCGATGGATACGAGGGGCACGTTTGCCAGCACGAACGCGACGATGATCGCAAGTGCGGCGATGTCGGTCCGCTTGATCCGATAGCGCCGGTACGTGGTCCGCACGGCTCCGCACGCGTATCCGCGGGCGTGCATGGCGTCCGCGCGGACGAGGCTGTCCTCGAGGCCCCAGCCCATGAGGACCGAGACCGTGCGGAGGCCATCCGCGGTGCACTCGTTCGTGTTTCGCGGAGCGGCAGCGGGTGTGGCTGCCAGCGCCGAGGTCACGGTGCGCCCACGCCGCGCAAACTGCGGAACGAGCCTCATGACCTGAGAGATCATGAGCGACACGGTGGGCGCGGCGTGTCCCAGCAGCGCCGTGATCGACGCGCTGTCCAAGCATGCCGACCAGCTCATCATCCAGATGAAGACCGCTGCGAGCATGATGCCGGAGCATAGGCCGTATAGCAGCGCCTCGAGGGTGAACGCGCGCGTCCCCCAGGAGAGCAGGACGGTCGCCCCCTCTCCGACGAACAGCACGTTCGCCCCGGCGACCACCAACACGACGACCACAAGCCATGCCATGTGCCGCAAGCTCCCCGCACCCCGCGTGCACGCGGCGCATGCGAGTGCGCCGACGAGCGAAAGGGCGGCGTAGACCGGCTGCATGGCGGCCATGGCGAACGCGGCGGCGCACGTCAGGTAGGTGAGGGCCACGACGGGATGGTATGCGGAAAACGGGTTATGCGGCGTGCGGTCCATGGGAAGATCCGGTGAGAAACAACGGAATTGGGAAAATAGGGACAGTCCCTATTTTCCCAATTAGACCAGGTAGGTCCAGGTGAGGACGTCGCCGTCGGCCACGGTCGCCACATCGGCGGACTCCATGACCATCTCGCCGTTGAGGTCGTAGCCCCAACCGCTCGAGTCGCCGGCGTCGCCGGTGGCAAGACCGTCGATGGCGTTCACGAACGCACCGTAGTCGGAATCCTGCACGTCGAGCTCAAGGCCGGTCGCCTCGATGGCGTCCAGAACAGTGGCGCCCTCGGCGAGCTCGACGGTGCCGTCGTAGCTCACGCTGCCGTCGGCGGCGCTGGAGTCGACGACGACCTGGACGGAAATCTGCGCGTCATCGCTTGTGGCGGGCGCATCGGTCGACGCGGAGCCAGCAGGGGCCGCGACGGTGGAGCCGGCAGCGGAGCCGTCGTCGGTCGACGCGGTGGTCTGGGTGCATCCGCCGAGGACGCCCACGGCGAGCGCGAGCGCCAGGACGAGGGACGCGAGCAGGCGACGCGACGTGCGGGCTTCGGGTTGGGTGATTCGGTTGCGCATAGGTATGCCTTTCTCTCCAGGGCCCATGTGATGGAGAGGCGATCCGGCTTGTCCGGAGGTACCGCGCGCATGCGGTTCCGGATTCACGGTTGCTGGTACAGCCGGGGCTTCGCACCCCGTTCCCCTGGCGTCGGCTTGGCCGCCGCCGTGCGTCTGCGCACCATCCATCTGGCCATATATCGATGCATCGCCGATTGTAGCATGCCGCGGTAACCAAAAGGAGGCGGGCCGTGTCTGGCGAGAATCGGCAACGTGGCGCGGGCGCACCATGCGCACCCGAGGGCCCTTTAGCGCACCGCAGTATGCCGTCCGGCGATATGTCAGGTATGACCATATCGCGCGGGGGTAGGCTCAACGCATACGGCTAAATTCGAGGCGGCCGCATCGCCTCGTCCCGCTTCGGCGGCGTGTGCGCCGCAGAAAGGAAGGTCATCATGGGTGCTCCTAAAACCGGCAATGTGAGGAACGTCGTCTTGGTCGGCCAGGGAGGAGTAGGAAAGACCTCCCTGGCGGAATCGATGCTGCATCTTTCAGGCAAGACCACCCGTCTGGGCGGTCACGCGGGCACCAAGCCCACGCTCGATTACGACACCGAGGAAGTCAAGCGCGGTGTCTCCATCTCCACCTCCATCGCCCCCATCGACTGGAAGGGCACCCGCATCAACGTGCTGGATGCCCCCTGCTACCCCGATTTCATCGGCGACGCGTACGCGGCCATGGCCGTCAGCGAGACGGCGCTGTTCGTGGTCGACGCCTCCGAGGGTCCGCAGCCCACGACCGTGAAGCTGTGGTACGCCGCCGAGGACCTGCGCCTGGCGCGCGCCGTGTTCATCAACCGCATCGACAAGGAGACCGCCGACTACGACGCCTGCATGGAGCAGCTGCGCGAGCGTTTCGGCATGCGTCTGGGCGCGGTCACCCTGCCGTGGGGCACGGGCGAGGCCTTCGAGGGCGTCATCGACGTCGTGCGCATGAAGGCGCGCCACTGCGAGGGCACCACGCAGACCGAGTACGATATTCCCGACGAGTACAAGGCGGCCGCCGAGGCCGCGCGCGAGCAGCTGTGCGAGGCCGTCGCCGAGGCCGACGACGAGCTCATGATGAAGTACCTCGAGGGCGAGCAGCTCACCCAGGACGAGGTCGAGAGCCTGCTTTCCAAGGCCATCGCCGAGCGCCTGTTCGTGCCCGTGTTCGTGGGTTCGTGCACCAAGGAGCTGGGCATCCACTCCGTCATGGACGACATCGCCACGTACTTCCCCGCGCCGACCGACTACGGCGAGATGCCTCTCATGGACGGCGATACCCTCAAGATCTCGGCCGAGGACGAGCGCCCCGTCGCCTTCGTCTTCAAGACCCTGAACGACGCCCAGCAGGGCCGCATCTCCTTCCTCAAGGTCCTGACCGGCACGCTCACCCCCGGTATCGAGCTCATCAACGCCCGCACGCGTAAAAGCGAGCGCCTCGCGCACCTGTACGTCATGTGCGGTCGCGAGATGACCGACGTCGGCATGGCCGAGGCCGGCGACGTCATCGTCACCACCAAGATCTCCGCCGATACCGGCGACACGCTGTCCGTCTCCGGCAAGGTCGAGGCTGCGGCGTTCAAGTTCCCCAACAGCCAGTACCGCATCGCCATCGAGGCCGTCAACCGCAGCGAGGAGGACAAGCTCTTCACCTTCATCGACAAGGCGTGCGAGGCCGATCCGACCATGAAGATCGAGCGCGATGAGGAGACGGGCCAGACCATCATCTCCGCCGTGGGCGAGGCGCAGGTGTCCGTCCTGCTCAACCGCCTCGAGGAGCGCACCCGCGTCGAGGCGCACATCGTGCCCATCCGCATCCCGTATCGCGAGACCATCCGCCGCGTGGCGAGTGCGCAGGGACGCCACAAGAAGCAGACCGGCGGTGCCGGCCAGTTCGGCGATTGCTACCTGCGTGTCGAGCCGCTCATGGACGGTACCGACTACGAGTTCGTCGACGAGGTCGTGGGCGGCCGCATCCCGCGCGCCCTCATCCCCGCGGTCGACAAGGGTGTCCAGGAGACCATGAAGGAAGGCGTCATCGCGGGCTACCCGCTCACGGGTATCCGCGTGGCGTGCTACGACGGTTCGTATCACCCGGTCGACTCCAACGAGATGGCCTTCCGTGCCGCCGCGCGTATCGCGCTCAAGAAGGCGTGCGCCGAGGCCGATCCGGTGGTGCTCGAGCCCATGGAGAACATCACGGTCACCATCCCCGAGAGCTACGCCGGCGCGGTGATGGGCGACGTGTCCGCCAGCCGCGGCCGTGTGACCGGCATGGATACCGACGATCGCGGCAACACCGTGGTCACCGCCACCGTACCCTACGCCGAGCTCGTGGATTACGCCACGCGCCTGCGCTCGCTCACCCGCGGCACCGGCGACTTCACGATGGAGGCGGCCGGCTACGAGCAGGTTCCCTACGACGTGCAGAAGCACCTCGTCGAGTTCTACGAGGAGTCGCGCGCCCAGGGTAGGTAACCATCCTGTAGCGTATGGATGTGAGCGGTCGGCCTGCATGCGGGCCGACCGCTTTTTTCGTCGGGGCCTTCGCGCGTGTGATTCCGATATATACATTACGACCGCTTTGACCGACTCTTCTCCGGGGCAGCGTTCTTCCCCGCACCCACCGCCGTTACCGCAGGGAACGGGGTGCAAATAAATCCTATGAAATGTATAGGAATATGTGTGCGTGTCATGGAGTGCGATATTCCCTCGCCGCTCAGGGCAAGAGGTAGGTCAAGTGCACCATCTTTCCCAAGATATGTTGTAGGAAGGCAGACGTTTGCATGCTATGATGCAATTTGCTCGGTACAACGCACTTTTTCTATCCCCTCGTGCCATCTAAGTAGGTTGCCATGGTTGAGAACAAAAGAGGTACGAAGTACGATGCCAAGGTACGGCGTCGCGCGGTCAAGGTCCTATCCACCGGCGTCGGGCATCGCACCCTCGCCGTCGAACTCGGTATCCCGGAGGCGACCGCCCGCCAGTGGGCACGCGCCTACGCGGTCGGTGGCTCCGCGGCCGTCATGAACGCGGGGTCCACGCATCGCGTGTACCCGTACGATCTGAAGCTGTCGGTCGTGCACGATCGTATCGACCACGGCATGTCGGTGCGTGAGGTGATGGTCAAGCACGGCGTTCCGAGCGAGTCGTCGGTCAAGACGTGGTGCCGTCAATATCGCGAGGGCGGTCCGGAGGCGCTCGTCAACAAGCAGCGCGGTCGCAAGCCGAAGGTCCGCAAGCTCAGCTAAGGGCGTGTAAGCGGACGCATGGCGAATCTGCGGATACGGGCGGGGCGGATGCCGGAAGGTGTCCGCCCCGCTTTCGTCGTGTGTAAATTGAATCTAATTTTATAGCAATTAAAGACTCGCCGAGGCAGGGCGTCTATCATCACGCCTGCGTGGTACTATCACAGGTAACCGAATCCGAGACGGATTCATCTCAGGAAAGGAACACCCATGCTCAACGCTATCGAGATCTCGCCCAAGGTCTGGTGGGTCGGCGGCATCGACTGGAACGAGCGCTCGTTCCATGGCTATACCACCGAGAAGGGCATCACCTACAACGCCTATCTGATCATGGACGAGAAGGTCACCCTCATCGACACGGCCAAGGCGACCTTCACCGATGAGTTCCTGCAGCGCATCTCGCAGGTCGTCGATCCCTCCAAGATCGATATCGTGATCACCAACCATGTGGAGATGGACCACTCCGGCTCGCTGCCGGCCATCCACAAGGTCGCCCCCAACGCCACGATCTACGCGTCGGCCGGTGCCGGCGTCAACGAGGTCCGAGCGCATTTCGGTATCGAGGCCACGCCCGTCAAGTCCGGCGAGACCCTGAACATCGGCGAGCGCACCCTCACCTTCGTGACCACGCCTATGGTCCACTGGCCCGACAACATGGTCACCTACTCCGACGTCGACAAGATCCTGTTCTCCAACGACGCCTTCGGCCAGCACTTCGCCTCCACCAAGCGCTTCGATGACGAAAACGATCTGTGCGAGGTCTACAAGCAGGCCAAGAAGTACTACGCCAACATCGTGTGGCCCTACGGCATGCAGGCCCACAAGGCCCTCGACGTGGTCAAGACGCTCGATCTGAACATGATCTGCCCGAGCCACGGCGTGATCTGGCGCAGTCACATCGCCGACATCCTCGACAAGTACGAGGCGTGGACCACCTATCAGACGGTCGACAAGGCCGTCGTGGTCTACGACTCCATGTGGCACTCGACCGAGTCCATGGCCCGCGAGATCACCGACGCCTTCATCAAGGAGGGCATCCCCGCCGAGCTGATCGACGTCAAGCACACGCACATCTCGGACATCATGCTCGAGCTGTGCGACGCCAAGTACGTCGCCGTGGGTTCGCCGACCCTCAATTCCAACATGATGCCGACGGTTGCCGGCTTCCTGACCTACATGCGCGGCCTGTCGCCTAACAACGCGCAGCGCATCGGTCTGGCCTTCGGCTCCTACGGCTGGGCGCCGCTCGGTCCCAAGCAGGTCTACGCCGAGCTCGAGAACGCCAAGTTCCAGCTGCCCGTGCCCGTGGTGGCGCAGCAGTGGATCCCCTCGGCCGAGAACCTGGCCGAGCTGCAGGACACCGTCTGCAAGATGATCGAGGCCGCCCAGGCCTAAACGACGCCCACCCCTGTCCCAAAAGGTGTCCCAAAAGGGGCCAGGAGAAAAACGGGACATAGGCCGGTGCCGTGCGGGTGGGACACGCGTCCCGCCTGCACGGCACCGGCTTTTTCGTTGAATCGCGCCGACCTCACGTTCGCTTATCCGTCGGTGAAGCCCATGCGGCATCGGGGTGCTTCTGCACTATAATGAAGCGTTGTTTATGTGAAGCTTCGTGCAAAAAGGGGTGCCTATGGCTTTACTGGGGTTCCTGATCGCCTTTCCCTTGGTCGTCGCGATCGCATTGATGCTGTTCAAAGGTGACGCGCAGCGCGATCCGATCGTGGTCGGGTCCGCGGTGGTCATCGCCATTGCCAGCATCGTCACCGCCGTCACGTATATGGGCAATCCGACGACGTTCGCCATGCCGCCCGACCTTTCGCTTGCGGGTAACTACGTGGCGGTCGCCGTCGATCTGTTCCTGTGCGGTTTCGTGTTCGTCATGGCGATCCGGTATCGGAACACGGTGATGTTCCTACTTTCCGCCGTCCAGCTCGCCGTCTCGATCTGGTGCGGTTCGTTTGCCCTGCATCCCGAGGATGCCATGGCCGAGCCCATGTACATCGACACGCTGTCGGTGATCATGGTGCTCATCGTCGGCCTGGTCGGTAGTGCCATCTGCATCTACGCGCTCGGCTACATGAAGGATTTCCAGCATCATGAGGATGAGGCGGCCCGCCGTGCGGGGACGAAGGCGATCGACCGTCGCCATCAGTTCATCGCCCTCATGTTCCTGTTCCTGTCGGCGATGTTCATCATCGTGACCTCCGATAACTTCGACTGGCTCGTCGCGGGCTGGGAGATCACGACCGTGTGCTCCTTCCTCATGATCGGCTACACGCGTACGGCCGAGGCCAAGAAGAGCGCCATCCTGCAGATCAACCTCAACATGGTCGGTGGTCTCGCGTTCCACGTGGCGCTCGTCGTCATGCACACCACCGGCGTGCCGCTGTCCATCAACGGCATGGTCGAGGTCGCCGCCGGCGCCCAGGCCGATATGCTCATCATGCCGCTCATGCTGCTGTCGGTGGCCGGTCTCACCAAGGCCGCGCAGATGCCGTTCCACCAGTGGCTCCTCGGCGCCATGGTCGCCCCGACCCCCACGAGCGCCCTTCTGCACTCGTCCACCATGGTCAAGGCCGGCGTGTTCCTGCTCGTCAAGCTCGCCCCGCTCTACCTGGTGTACCCCATGGCCTCGGCCATGGTCGTCGCCGTCGGCGGCGTGACGTTCGTGCTCTGCTCGTTCATGGCCATCTCGCAGAGCAACGCCAAGCGCGTGCTCGCGTACTCCACGATCGCCAACCTCGGCCTCATCTCCGCCTGCGCGGGCGTGGGTACCTCCGAGGCCGTGTGGGCTGCCATCTTCCTCATCATCTTCCACACCGTGTCCAAGTCGGTGCTGTTCCTGTGCGTGGGCACCGTCGAGCACCGTATCGGGAGCCGCAACATCGAGGACATGGACGGGCTGTTCAGCCGCCTGCCGCGCCTCACGCGCTTCATGATGCTCGGCATCATGGGCATGTTCGTGGCGCCGTTCGGCATGCTCGTCTCCAAGTGGGCCACGCTCGTGTCGTTCGCCGAGACGGGCAACGTGCTCTTCTTGATCCTGCTCGCCTTCGGCTCAGCCGCCACGTTCTTCTTCTGGGCCAAGTGGCTCGGTAAGCTCGCCGGCGTGTCGCAGAAGGCCGAGAACGTCGAGGGTGGCGTGCACAAGAGCGAGTGGACCGCGATCGGCTTCATCTCCGCCCTGCTCGTCTTGTGCTGCATGCTGCTGCCTGTCATCTCGCAGTTCGTGATCGGGCCCTACCTCGAGGTCACCTACAACAAGGTCCCGCGCCTCATCGACCTCGACAACATGCTCATCATGGTCGTCATCGTGCTGTTCATCGCCATCGTGCTGCTCACGCCGTGGGGCCGCTTCTCCAAGGCGCGTCAGCACGTGTACCTGTCGGGCGTGTGCCTTGACGCCGACTCGCGCACCTATCTGGGTTCCATGGGCCGCACGATGCGCTCCACCAAGCGCAACTGGTATCTCGCCGACGTCTTCCCGGAGCACCTGCTCACCCTCGTCGGCCAGATCATCTGCGGCGCCGGCATGCTCATGGCCTTCGCCGCCTGCTTCATCTTCCACACCGACCTGCTCGCCGGCGGCACGTTCCTCGTCGAGCGCGAGGTCATGCTCGTCGGTCCGGGCCTGCTCGGCATCGCGGCCGGCTGCGTGGTCTTCGCCATCGCGGCGCCCTTCCTGGGTTGCCTGCTCGACGGTCTGGACCGCAAGGTGAGCGCCCACATGCAGGGTCGCGTGGGACCGCGCCTTTTGCAGCCCTACTACGACGTGCGCAAGCTGCTGTCCAAGGAGCAGACGAGCGTCAACGCCATCGACGAGACCTACGTCACCTGCGCGCTCATCTTCTGCATCCTGGCCGGCGGCATGTTCATCTCCGGCTCCAACCTGCTGCTGTGCGTGTTCCTCGTGACGCTCGCCACGCTGTTCGTGATCATCGCCGCGTACTCCTCGCGCTCCCCGTGGGCCGACGCCGGCGCGGATCGCGAGTGCCTGCAGGTCATGTCCTATGAGCCCATGCTGCTCATCATGACGGTGGGTTTCTTCACCGCGACCCAGTCGTTCGACATCGCGCGTCTGTTCTCGCTCGAGCAGCCCATCATCGTGACGCTTATCCCGATCTTCATCGGTTTGCTGTTCATCCTCACCATCAAGCTGCGCAAGTCGCCGTTCGACCTGTCCTACAGCCACCATGCGCACCAGGAGCTGCTCAAGGGCATCACGACCGAGATGACCGGCCGCACGCTCGCCAAGATCGAGATCATGCACTGGTGCGAGAGCGTGCTGTTCCTCATGTGGGTCGGCATGTTCTTCATCTGGGATTCGCCGGTCTCGATCGTCGTCGCCATCGCCGTGGTGGCGCTCACCTGGTTCTTCGAGGTCGCGATTGACAACAACTTCGCACGCACCAAGTGGCAGAACTGCCTCAAGCTGGCATGGCTCGTCGCGCTCGTGGTGGGCATCGTCAACCTGTTCTATGTGCTCATCACGCCGTTCATCTAAGGAGCGAGGGATATGGCATACAACTCCAAATCGCCGTGGCTCATCCACTACGACGGCTCGAGCTGCAACGGCTGCGACATCGAGGTGCTCGATTCCCTCATGCCGCTCTACGATATCGAGCGATTCGGCATCATCAACACCGGTAACCCCAAGCACGCCGACATCTTCTTGGTGACCGGCTCCATCAACGCGCAGAACATCCGCGTGGTGCGCCACATCTACAGCCAGATGCTCGAGCCCAAGGTCGTCGTGGCCTGCGGCATCTGCGCGTGCACGGGCGGCGTGTTCCGCGACTGCTACAACGTGATCGGCGGCGTGGACAAGGCGATCCCGGTCGATGTGTACGCCCCGGGCTGCGCCGTGCGCCCCGAGACCATCATCGACGCCGTTCTGAAGGGCGTCGAGATCCTGGACGAGAAGGCCCGTCGCCTCGCCGCCGGCGAGACCCTGCAGGAACCTGCGGACCTGCTGGACGACGAGGCGGTCAACGCCCGTCTCAAGGCCATGAAGGCGAGGGAGGACTAGATGTATACGACCGAGTTCGTCGACGTGCCGCTGATCGAGCTGCTCCAGCGCGTTCAGAGCCTGAAGCACGAGGGCATGCGCTTCGTCCAGCTGTGCGCCGAGTTCCCCGAGAGCGGGATCGATCTGGTGTACACGTTCTACGACGAGACGCGCGACAACGCGCTCAACCTGTGCGTGAGCGTGCCCGAGGGCGCCGAGGTACCCTCGATCCAAGGCCTGTACTTCGCGGCGTTCTCTTACGAGAACGAGGCCCACGATCTGTTCGGCGTGAACTTCATCAACATGAAGCTCGACTTCGGCGGGCACTTCTTCAGTCTCGCCGAGACCTCGCCCATGACGGTCATCACACCCGAGATGAAGGCCGAGCGTGAGAAGGCCGCCAAGCTGCGCGCCGCGAAGGCCGCCAAGGAGGCCAAGGCCGCCCGCGAGGCCGCCGAGGCCAAGAGCGCCGAGCGCGCTCTCACCGAGGACCGTGCCGCCGCCGATGCGGCCGCCGTCGCCGCGGTGAACGAGATGGCGCCTGCCGCGAAGGCCGCCAAGCCGAGCGAGGAGGAGCGCGCCGCCATGATGGAGGCCAAGCTCGCGAACATGGATCCCGAGAAGGCGGCCAAGGTCCGCGCCGTGCTCGAGGCCAAGAAGGCCAAGGACGCCGCCCGCGCCGCCGCCGAGACGCCGGCTGCCGATACCGCCAAGGAAGGGGAGTAGCATGGCAACACGTTCCGTCATCCCGTTCGGTCCGCAGCATCCGGTGCTGCCCGAGCCGGTGCACCTGGACCTCGTGGTCGAGGACGAGCGCGTGGTCGAGGCCATCCCGCAGATCGGATTCGTCCATCGCGGTCTGGAGAAGCTCGTCCAGAAGCGCGACTACAACCAGTTCGTCTACGTCGCCGAGCGCGTCTGCGGCATCTGCAGCTTCGGTCATGGGTATGGCTACGCCGCCGCGACCGAGAAGCTGCTCGGCATCGAGGTCCCGCGCCGCGTGGACTATCTGCGTGCCATCCTCGAGGAGCTCTCGCGCATCCATTCGC
The DNA here is from genome assembly GCF_021531055.1 of Collinsella tanakaei. Taxonomy (GTDB): domain Bacteria; phylum Actinomycetota; class Coriobacteriia; order Coriobacteriales; family Coriobacteriaceae; genus Collinsella; species Collinsella tanakaei_B. The sequence goes on along the minus strand of NZ_JADYTL010000005.1, from coordinate 78,441 downwards.
ACCTGCTGTGGCTGGGGCTGCTCGCCGACGGCTTCGGCTTCGAGAGCTTGTTCAACCACTGCTGGCGCCTGCGCGAGACCATCTTGGATATCTTCCAGAAGACCTGCGGCGGTCGCATCATCCTGTCGATCTGCATCGTGGGCGGCATGGCGCACGACATCGACGACGCGATGCTGCGCGAGGTGTGCGACGAGCTCGACGGTCTGCGCCGTGAGTACAAGATTATCGTCGACACCATGCTGAACGACAGCTCCGTGCGCAGCCGTCTGTGCGGCGTGGGCTACATCTCGTTCGAGGACGCGCTCGAGCTGTCGATGGTCGGCCCGTTCGCCAAGGGTTCGGGTATCGAGCACGACATGCGCTCGACGGGCTTCGGCGCCTACGGCGATCTGGAGCACTTCCAGCCGATCATCGCCACCGAGGGCGATTGCTACGCTCGCTGCAAGGTGCGCTGCGAGGAGGTATACCAGGCCATCGATATCATCAAGGAGCTCGTCGCCAAGATCCCGCACGACGGCATCGGCGGCAAGCCGGGTCCCAAGGTGCTCCCTCCCGAGAACAGCCGCGCGCATGTGCTCATCGAGCAGCCCCGCGGTGAGGCGTTCTACTACGTGCGCGGCAACGGCACCAAGTTCCTCGACCGCTTCCGTCTGCGCACCCCGACCTCGCAGAACCTCGCCGGCATGGTGCGCGCGCTGCAGGGTGTGGACCTGGCCGACGTGCCCATGATCATCCTGACGATCGACCCGTGCATCAGCTGCACGGAAAGGTAGGTGCCGGATGGGATCTTTCAATCTTGCCAAGATGACGTTCGGGTCGCTGTTCAAGAAGCCCGCGACGGTGCGCTACCCGTACGAGAAGCGCGACATCCCCGGACTGTTCCCGCATATGCGCGGGCACGTGGTGAACGACGTCGAGAACTGCATCATGTGCGGCATGTGCGCCCGCGTGTGCCCGGCCGATGCGATCACCGTCGACCGCAAGGCCGGCGACTGGACGATCGACCCGTACCGCTGCATCCAGTGTTCCTCGTGCGTGAACGACTGTCCCAAGCACTGCCTCAGCATGGACGTGTACAACACCGAGCCCACCACGGAGCTCCATACGGTGACCGAGCATAAGGACATGCCGGCCAAACCCGCCGCCAAGGCCGCCGGTGCCGCCGCCAAGCCCAAGCGCGAGCTGACGCCCGAGCAGCAGGCCCGTGTCGAGGCTGCCCGCAAGGCCGCGGCTGCCAAGAAGGCCGCCAAGGCCGCCGCCGAGGCGGAGACGTCCGAGTAGGACCGTAGGCACGCGCAAAGGTCGCTCTACGATAAAGCGCCCGCCGACCGCGCAGGTCGACGGGCGCTTTCGTGTGAACGTGGGGGCAGGCGGGCTGCCGTGCTCCGGATTCCCCGGACTAGCGGCGACCCTCGCCCGCCGCCATCTTCTTCTCGACGTTGGTGATCACGTGGATCAGCGGGATGGTCACGACCAGGTAGTACAGGGCGGCCACGATGTAGGGCGTGATGTTGCCGGTTACCGCGGTGAGGTTCTTGGAGAACATCATGAGCTCCATGACGCCCACGCTCGACAGCAGGGAGGTGTCCTTGTAGAGCATGACGAGTTCGCTGGTCATGGTGGGGATCACGCGGCGGAACGTCTGCGGCAGGATGATGAGCCACATGGTGCTCATGAAACCGAAGCCCTGCGACCGGGCGGCCTCGAACTGTCCGCGCGGGATGGACTGGATGCCCGCACGGAAGATCTCGGCGAGGTACGCCGAGCAGTTGATGGCGAGCACGCCGATGCCGAGCGGCAGGTTGGGCAGGTTCAGCCCCAGCATGGGGAAGCCGAAGAACGCGATGTAGATCTGCAGGAACAGCGGCGTGCCGCGCAGCACGTTGATGTAGGTGATGGCGATGGCGCGCAGCGGCTTGTAACGGCTGATCTTCATGAAGGTGATCAGCAGCGCGAGCGGCACGGCGAGCGGGAAGCCGATCGCCGTGACGAGCAGGGCGGCGCCCCATCCCTGGGAAAGCGATGCGATCGAGGTCACGATGTACTGCGGGCGCAGGAACATTCCCAAAAACGGGTTCGCGTTCCACGCCTGCACCCACGCCTGATCGTCGAGCCAGCTCACGATGGACTGGACGGCCGTGCTCTCGCTCACCGCGATGGTGGGACTGTCGGGCAGGTCGCGCACCTCGCCGTCGGCGGAGGTGTACGTACCGCCCACCGCATAGGCGCCGGCGGTGCTGGGGAACAGCACGCCCTCGACCTCGACGGTCAGCTGCGTGCCGGCGGCGACGGCCTTATCGAAGTCGATGACGAGGGCGGAGTCGTCGATATGCGAGGTGCAGGCGAGCTCGGTACGGGTCAGGTCCTCCACGGCGTACACCGTGGCGCCGGAGTCCTCGAAGGAGCCGCCCTCGGGCAGGGTGAGCGTCAGCTGCGATACCTCGGCGTCGGCGCCGACCGTGGCCTCCCAGGTCAGGCGCGTCGCGATGCCGCCGAGCACTGCCGTGCCGCCGTCCTCGTTGGACTGGGCGCTCGCCTTGGTGACGGTGAGCGCGTCGGGGATCTTCGCCGTCTCGGATCCGTCATCTTGCTCGGTGCTGCTCGAGCTGCTCGGCGCCACGCCGAACCACTCCTCGTACAGCTTGTCGTAGCGCCCGTCGGCGCGGATATCGGCCAGCGCCGCGTTGATGGCTTCGGTCAGCTCGGGATTGTCCTTGCTCACGGCGATGCCGAACTGCTCGCCGGTGGGAACCTCCTCGATGATCTGCATGCTGGTGAAGGAGTTCGAGACCATCCACTGCTCGACGGGCAGGTCGCAGACCACGCCCTGGCACTGGCCGCTCATGACCGCGGTGAACGCGGCGGTCCAGTCGTCGAAATTCACCGTCTGGGCGTTCGGCAGATGTTCGATCGCCCATTCCTCGGATGTCGTGCCTGCCTGCACGGCGATGCGGACACCTGCGGCGTTGAGCGACTCGACGGTGTCGTATCCGCCGTCTTTGACGGTGGCGATGCCCTGGTTCGAATCCATATAGGGATCGGTGAAATCGACCTCTTCCAGGCGCTCGTCGTTGATGGTGATGTTGCAGGCGCCGACATCGGTTTTGACGGCCTGCTTGGTCATCGGGATGATGCTGTCGAATTTCTGCGCGGGCAGGTAGTTGAGCTCGAGGCCGAGCTCCTCGGCGATCATGCCCATGAGGTCGTAGGTGAACCCCTGCGGGTTGCCTGCGTCGTCGGTGTACTCGAACGGCGGTGTGGCAAGGTCGCTGGCCACGGTGAGTTTGCCGTTCTCGACGAGCTCGAACTCATGGGTCGAGGCATCCGAGGAGGAGCACCCGCCGAGCAGGCAGGCGACGAGCAGGATCGCTGCGCCGAGCAGACGCGCGATTCGATGGCGAGGTTGCAGGGCCTGGTATAGATAAGGCATGGAAAGCCCTTCGTCCGGCGACATACGGTACAAGAAGAATAACACGCTCGCGCGCGAGGGCGTCTTTTGCATAAGGTCTGCGCCGAGTCGCAACAGGGGAAAGGCGCTTTCGAGGTGCAGGTGACGGTCGCTGCGCCTCGAAAGCGGCGATTTGCGTTTACGGTTCGGTTATGCGTGGGATGTACAAGTAGACGAGCATCGACACGCAATAAAATAGCAGGTAGCGAGGGTATCGACTTCCGGGTCTACTCGGCAGGTGCTCGCAAAACCGAACCGTAAACGCGATCGTTGCCCGTGAAGTGTCGTTGCCAGGTCGGTTGGCCCTCTGTGGGGCATCGCGGACGGGCGGCGGTATTCCGGAAAGCGGCGTATCCTGCCCATTTTTCATGTTCTTGCACCGTTTGCGCTGCTTGCATCGAGTCGATGCGCATAATGTCCACGAGCGAATGTTCGAGACCGATCGCCATCCGCGCCGTACGCGTCGATCAAGGAGGGCTTTCATGCCGCAGGCAACCCAGACAACCTATCCGCTCGCGCACTATATCGAGGTGCTCGATCGAGCCGGCGTGCTTCGGTGCGCGCCGCAGGATACGGGCGAGATCCGGATCGACTTCGCGACGGACGATTCGCGCGCGGCCGTTCCCGGGACGCTGTTCGTCTGCAAGGGCGCCGCGTTCAAGCGCGAGTACCTGGTGGGCGCCATCGGGGCGGGTGCGGTCGCGTATGTTTCCGAGACCGATTACGGCGTCGATGTTCCCTGCCTGCTCGTGGACGATATACGTCGCACGCTCGCGGTGCTCGCCGATACCGCCTACGACCATCCGTCGGGGCGCGTGCGGGTATGCGCCTTCACGGGCACGAAGGGTAAGACGACGAGCGCGTATTACCTGAAAAGCGTGCTGGACGAGCGTGCGCGTTTGGTCGGGTGCCACACCGCGGGCCTGTTCTCGAGCATCGAGTTCGACGATGGCGTCGATGCCGGCATCTCCAAGCTCACCACGCCCGAGTCGTTCCAGCTCGAGCGTCAGCTCGCCAACGCCGCGAACAGCGGTATCGAGCATGTAGTGATGGAGGCGTCGAGCCAGGCGCTCAAGTACGACCGCACCGCCTGCGTCGAGTTCGCGGTCGGCGCCTTCACCAACATCGGCGAGGATCACATCTCCCCGATCGAGCACCCCACCTTCGAGGATTACTTCAGCAGCAAGTTGAAGCTGTTCGCGCAGAGCCATGCGGCGGTGGTGAACCTCGACATGGACCATGTCGAGCGCGTGCTCGATGCGGCCCGCGCCTGCGAGCGCGTGGTGACCTATTCGCTCGCGGACGAGCGCGCCGACGTGTTCGCCGAGCAGCTCACCCATACCGACCGCGGCATCGTCGCGCGCGTGCGCACCCCGCGCTTCACCGATGACGTGCTCGTGGCCACGCCGGTCAAGTTCAACATCTCCAACGCGCTGGGCGCGATCGCCGTCGCCGAGGCGCTGGGCATCGAGCGCGATGCCATCGTCCACGGATTCGAGCATCTACGCGTTCCCGGCCGCATGGAGCTCTATCCCACCGAGAGCGGCCGCATCGTCGGCGTCGTCGACTTCGCCCATAACGGCATGAGCTTGGAGACCATGCTGCGCGACCTGCGCGAGAACTATCCCGATCGCGAGCTCGCCGTCGTGTTCGGCGCGACGGGCGGCAAGGGTGTCGATCGCCGCGACACCATGGGCATCGCCGCCGGCGCGTACGCCGACCGCATCGTGATCACCGAGGACGATCCTGGCCCCGAGGACCCGGCGGACATCTGCGCGACGATCGCCAAGCGCGTGGAGGAGCAGGGTAACGGCAACTGGCAGATCGTCCTCGACCGCGAGGAGGCGATCCGCACCTGCGTGCGCGAGACGACGCGTCCGTCGGTGGTCATCGTGACCGGTAAGGGCCACGAGACCCGTATGCTGCGCAAGAACGGTTCGGTGCCCTGCCGCGCCGACGGTCCGGTGCTGCAGGAGGCGCTCGCCGCGTTCGAGGCCGGCACGCTGTAGGCGGCCGGATGGGTCAGTCGGGGACGTGTCCCGTCCAACCCATTTGACCGGCGTACAATCGATACATGGAATATGACAGAGAGGGGATATGCCATGTCCGAGAACACCGTGCCCGCTAAGGTTTACTTCTGCGACCTTCGCAGCCACGGCCGCGAAAGCCAGCTCGACAAGCTCAAGCGCCTGATCAAGAAGGCCGGAATCGACCAGATCGACTTCGAGAACAAGTTCGTCGCCATCAAGATCCACTTCGGCGAGCTGGGCAACCTGAGCTTTTTGCGCCCCAACTACGCGCGCGCCGTCGTCGATGTGGTCAAGGAGCTGGGCGGTAAGCCCTTCCTCACCGACTGCAACACGCTCTACGTCGGCAGCCGCAAAAACGCGCTCGAGCACATCGACTGCGCCTACCAAAACGGCTTCACACCGTACGCGACCGGCTGCCATGTGATCATCGCCGACGGTCTCAAGGGCACCGACGAGACGCTCGTGCCGGTCAAGAACGGCGAGTACGTGAAGGAGGCAAAGATCGGCCACGCCCTCATGGACGCCGATATCGTCATCTCGCTCACGCACTTCAAGGGTCATGAGCAGGCCGGATTCGGCGGTGCCATGAAGAATCTGGGCATGGGCGGCGGTAGCCGCGCCGGCAAGATGGAGCAGCACGCGGCCGGCAAGCCGAGCGTTCACACCGAGTCTTGCATCGGCTGCCATGCCTGCGAGCGCATCTGCGCGCACGGCGCGATCAGCTTCGAGGAGACGCGCGAGCGCGAACTTGCGAGCGGCAAGACCGTGACCGTACCGGTCGCGCACATCGATCACGACCGCTGCGTGGGCTGCGGCCGCTGCATCGGCGCCTGCAACCAGGACGCCATCGTCCCGGGACATGATTCGGCCGTCGACGAGCTCAACTGCAAGATCGCCGAGTACACGCAGGCCGTGGTGCAGGACCGTCCCAACTTCCACATCTCCATCGCCATGGACATCTCGCCCAATTGCGACTGTCACCCCGAGAACGATACGCCCATCGTGCCCGACCTGGGCATGTTCGCGAGCTTCGACCCGGTCGCCATCGACCAGGCTGCGATCGACATTGCACTCGCCGCGCCGGCGCTGCCCAACACCGAGCTCACCGACATGCGCGATAAGCTCGAGGCCGAGGGCGGCATCCCCGAGCGCTGCGAGCACGACCACTTCAACATGACGCACCCGGACACCAACTGGCGCTCGATGATCGAGCATGCCGAGAAGATCGGGCTGGGTACGAGCCGCTACGAGCTCATCACCATGAAGTAAGCCGGGCGGGCCGACAAGATGGTGCCAGGTACAAACTTGTCAGAAACTTGCCGCGTGAGCATCCCGCCCGCGACAAGTTTGTACCTGGCACCATCTTGTCGGCCTCTGGGCTGGGCGATTCTGCTATGATTTTGAGCAGTCTATATTTGGAGGATCGCTCAGCAACATGTCCGCATCAGGCGACAGTTCCACATCGCGAAGTACCACGGGGCCGGACGCTCAGGCCGCCCCGGTGCCCCAATCTGACGAATCCCTCCCTGCGCCGACGGGTGTCGACGTGTGCGCGACGTGCCCCAAGCGTCGCAAATCGTGCCCCAAATTCCCCCGTCCGGAGCGTGTGAACGATCGCCGTAAGGAGCCTCCGCACTACACGGTGGGCGAGGAGATCGCAAATTCCATCACGCACGGCATCGGCGTGCTGCTCGGCATCGCCGGACTCGTCCTGCTGATCGTCAAGGCCGCCATGGACGGCGCCGCGCCCGCGCACATGGCGAGCGCCATCGTGTTCGGCGTCTCCATCATCCTGGAGTACCTGGCGTCCACGCTCTACCACGCCATCCAGGTGCCGGCCGCCAAGCGGATCTTCCGCACCATCGACCACAGCTGCATCTACCTGCTCATCGCCGGGTCGTATACCCCGTTTCTGCTCATCACGCTCGAGCCCTACGGCGGCATCGTCATGTTCGTCGTCATCTGGGCGCTCACGTTCGCCGGCATCTCGTTCGAGATCATCGGCCGCCAGCGTCAGCCCCGTTGGGTCACCATCCTCATCTACCTCATCATGGGGTGGCTCGTCGTCTTCCGTCTTCCGCAACTCGTGGGTGCCCTGGAGCCGTTGGCTTTGGCGCTGCTCGTGGTCGGTGGGCTGTGCTACACCATCGGATGCGCCTTCTATCTTATGAAGAAGATCCGCTACATGCATAGCGTCTGGCACCTGTGGGTACTCGCCGGAAGCATCTTCATCTTCATGGTGGTGATCCTTTTCGTGATCTAGGCCAGCCGTATATGGCGGCGCCCGCCGTCAAATCCCGTCCTTTGCATCCTGACCTCGGAGGTTCGATCTCATCTTATGGGCATAGCGATTTCCATCATTGCCACCCTGTTGCTCACCATCCTGAACGGCTACTTCTCCATGTCGGAGATGGCTCTCACCACGGCTAAGCGCGCCAGCCTCGAGCATGACGCCGAGGAGGGCGACCGCCGCGCCGCCAAGGCGCTCGAGCTATCGACCGACTCGACCGACTTTCTGGCTACCATCCAGGTCGCCATCACGCTCGTCGGCTTCTTCTCCGCGACCGTCTCGTCCAACACGCTGTCCGATCCGTTGTCCAGCTGGCTCGAGTCGTTCGACATCGAACCGCTCAGCGCGGTGGCACCTGTCGTCTCGCCGATCATCATCACGCTGATCGTGTCCTATCTGTCCATCGTCATCGGCGAGCTCGTTCCCAAGCGTATCGGCCTGTCCGACGCCGAGGGCATGGCCAAATCCGTCGCCGGTCCCATCAGCGCCTTCCGCAAGATCGCCAAGCCGCTCGTGTGGCTCACGCAGGCCTCCGCGAACGGCCTGTCCAAGCTGCTCGGCATCAAGAGCGCCGACGACCGCCAGAACGTGTCCGAGGAGGAGATCAAGTACATGATCAGCGAGCAGGATACCCTGCTCGACGAGGAGAAGCGCATCATCCACGAGGTGTTCGACTTGGGCGACGCCGTTGCCCGCGAGGTCATGGTGCCGCGCGTCGACGTGACGATGTGTGAGGACAGTGACGAGATCACCTCGGTACTCGCCATCATGCGCGACACCGGCTTCTCGCGCGTGCCGATCTTCCGCGAGGACCAGGATTGCATCGTGGGCATCGCCCACATCAAGGACCTGATCGAGCCGGTGCTCGCGGGGCACGGCGACGCGATGGTCGCCTCCTTCGTGCGTGACGCCACGTTCGTGCCCGACACCAAGGATATCTTGCCGCTGCTCTCCGAGATGCAGACCGCTCATGAGCAGATGGTCGTCGTGGTGGACGAGTACGGTGGTACGGCCGGTATCATCACCATCGAGGATATCGTCGAGGAGTTCGTGGGCGAGATCGAGGACGAGTTCGATCCCGACAACAAGTACCTCACGCGTCTGTCGCGTCGTGAGTGGCTGGTCGATGGCCGCTTCTCATGTGATGATGCCATCGAGCTCGGATGGCCGATCGAGGAGAGCGACGATTACGAGACCGTGGCCGGCTGGATCTTGGATCTGTGCGGTTCGGTGCCCGATATCGGAGAGGTGTTCGAGCAGGACGGGTACAAGTTCAAGGTGCAGTCCATGCGCGGGCAGCGCATCTCGTTGATCCGCGTCACCGGGCCCGACCCCGAGCAGGTCGCTCGGGAGCACGGGGACGGTGCCGATAAGGGCGAGGGCAAGGACGCCTAAGCGCCCGCATCGTGCGGCATACATGGAAGGTCAGACGTTAGGTAAGGTGGATACACCATGGCGCAGCTGTTCAACATCCTGAAAATCACCGTCGGTAAGGAGACGCTCTGCGCGCGCGTGCTCGTCAATCCCGGTATGCCGCTTCGGACCTCCGAGGACATCGAGGCCACGGCGCGTGTGTACTACCTTGCCCCGGCGATCGCCAAGCACCTGTGCCTGGGTGACGCCGGCAGCGAGTTCCAGGAGTGCATGGGCGACACCGAGCTCGCGCACCTGCTCGAGCATGTCACGGTCGAGATCATGAACGAGACCGGGCTCGCCGGCTCGATCTCCTGCGGCCGCACGCGCCAGATCCCCGGTGACGAGCGCCTGTTCGACGTCGAGCTGTCCTGTCCCGACGACGCGTTGACCGTCGGCGCCCTCTCGAGCGCCGCCTTCATGATGGACTGGGCGTATCTGCACGCGCAGTCCCCGTCGCCGGATTTCGCGGGGACCGTCGCCGCCCTGCGCAAGCTCGTCTTGAACCTGCGCGGCGAGGACGACGAGGCGCCTGACGATGGTGGGGATGCCACCGAACAGGAGCCTTCCGAGACCGAGGCTCCCGCGCCCGTCGAGGCTGCGGAGCAGGTCCAGCCCGAGCAGCCGCGCCGTAGCCTTGCCGAGCGCTTTCGCATGAAGCCCAAGATGGGTGCCGCCCCCGCCAAGCGCGTGGCCGATGTCGGCGCGGCGTTCGGCGGCGACGCCACCCATGCCCCGGCCGAGGATCGATAGGGTGTCTCGCCCGAAGGCGCGCCTGCGCGCAGCCGCGCACGGACCCGTGTGTCGCCGAGGGGCGCTCACGGGTATAATGGGGTTTCCACTGAACTATCGGCTCTGAATGGGAGGAGCAACATGGGTAAGGGATTCAGTTTCGTCGCAGGTGCCGTGATCGGCGCCGCAGCCGGTACCATCGCGGGCATCCTCATGGCTCCCCGTTCCGGTGCCGAGACCCGCGCGATGGCCGCCGATATGGCCAATGACGCCTGGGACAACGCTCGCGACATGTACGAGCAGGGTGTCGATCAGGCTCGCGCCGCCGCGACCGACTTCGGTCCGATGGTCGATGCCAAGACCGATGAGCTGCGCGCCAAGGTCGATCTTGCCCGCGAGCGCATGGACCAGCTGCGCGAGCAGCTGAACGACGCCATCGCCGGCGGCAACGTGACCCCTGCCGCCGATGTGGTCGTCGAGTCCGTCGCCGATGACGCCGCGCCCGCCGATCCCGCTGAGCCGGTCGCCGAGGCGTAGATGCTCGTTTCCGATATCCAGGGCGTGCGGGTCTACCGCGCGCCCGCCGAAGACCGGCGGACGAACAAGGACGGCACGCCGCGCGATCCCAAGCGTCTCGGCAAGATCCATTTTCCGGTGTTCGCCCCCGATGGCCTACGTGTCGTCGGCTTCATGGTCAAGCTGCCCGACGTGGTCGGCATGATCAAGCAGCCCGATCGATTCGTGGCGCTCGACGCCCTCGATGTGTACGAGGGCGTCCTTGCGGTTACCGATGAAAAGCGCAATTTCGACGACGCTGCGGCCAAGCGGCTTAACGTCGACCTGGATGCCTGTCTGATCTGGACGGGCATGGATGCGATGACGACCTCCGGCGCGCGCGTGGGCTACTGTTCCGACGTCCTGTTCGACAGCCGCAGCGGTAAGGTCAAGCACTTCGTGCTCACCGAGGGGGAGGCTGCCTCGGCGCTCGTCGGCAATTTCGAGGTACCGGCAAGCTATCTGCGCGGCTACCGTGACGGTGCCATGATCGTGGCCGACGAGACGCTCGACCTCCAGCTGACCGGTGGCGTGGCCGCCAAGGCGGCCGAGGCGAGCGTGGTGATCGGCGATAAGGTCAAAAAGGGCGCGGCGACGATCGACGAGAAGGGCTCGAAGGCCCTTGACAAGGGGAGCCGCGCGCTGGGCAAGCAGCTCGGCAAGACGCGTGGCATGTTCTCGGCGTTCGCCAGCGAATATCGCAAGGCCGCAGGTCCAGCGAAGAAGAAGAGGAAGTAGCCGCGCCTGCCGCCCCCGTCCGTTCATGGGTTTGGGGCGTGCGGCAGGCGCCGTCTTCCTCACGGCGTGGTACAGTCTTTCCTAGATTCGATTTGGACTGGGGAGAACCATTGCCTAACTACACCACCTCCTACTCCACAAAAGGACGCAAACCGCATAGACGCCGCGCTTCGACGGGGCAGCTGTCCCGTGCTCAGCAGCGCACGCGTCGACCGGGCGAGCGTTACCTGCGACATACGCAGGGATTTGGCCGTGCAAAGCGCATCATGCGCGGTCCTCGCCGCCGCGATTCGCGCCGTCCGTACGTGATCATCGCGATCGGGTGCGCCGCGCTGCTGTTCGTGGCGAGCATCGTGTGGTACCTCAACCGCAACGTGACCGTATCCCTCAACGGGGCGGATGCCTCGGTACGCATCAACTCGAGCATCGAGACGCTCATCACCGACCAGGAGCTGAGCGTCCGTCCCGGTGATTTGCTCGCCGTCGACGACAGCGTGCTCGAGAAACGCGGGGGCGAGGCATATTCCGTCAAGGTGAACGGCAGGCAGATCGACAACGACGACCTTGCCACGACGACGCTTACGGGCGGCGAGGAGGTCGAGATCGGCGACGGACGCGATGAGTACGAGGAGCACGAAATCGAGGCGACCGCCATCGAACCGTCGCTCACGGTCGAGGGCAGCGGTGCCATATCCTACGTCGAGACATGGGGCGTGCCCGGGCGCTCCGAGGTGTGGACCGGCAAGGTGTCGGGCAAGACCGAGGACCGCGGCGTCGTGCAGGAAGCTCAGGACTGTGTGGTGCGCGCACGTTCCGTCTCCCCGGATTCGGGCAACTATGTTGCGTTGACGTTCGACGAGGGTCCGAGCTCCTACACGAACGAGATCCTGGGCATCCTTGCCGAGCACGACGCGAAGGCGACCTTCTTCTTGCAGGGTGATCGGTTGCTCGACAACCGAGCCGCCGCCTCCACGATCGTGGGCGCCGGATGCGAGGTCGCCTCGAACGGCATGAGCGACACCGATATGAGCGAGCTTTCGGCGGACGATCTGCGCTCGCAGCTCACCGAGGGCTTCGATGCCGTCGAGGGTGCCGCCGGGGTGTCGACCGCGGCGCTTCGACCTCCATACGGGCTGTTCTCCGAGCAGAACTGGGCGGACGCCATGGATCTGGTGGGCGCCGTGGTGACGTGGAACCTCGATTCGGGTGACTATCTGCTGCCCGGTGCCGATCAGGTCGTCGATAACGTGGTGGGGTCGGTCGGAAACGGCAACATCATCCTGCTCACCGACAGCGAGACGACCGGCGAGCAGCTGCTCGAAGCGCTGCCGCAGATCATCGAGCAACTTCAGGATGAAGGCTATACGCTCGTCACCCTCTCCGAGCTCATCGCGACCGACGAGGAGATGGCGGATGCGGTCGACCTCACGAAAGTGGAGATGCCCGAGGATGCCGTGTTGCCTCAACTAAATGCTGATGATGAAGGGGAGGGCGAATAAAGGCGCCGGGAGCGACTACAATCGGGTGTCGCGTTTCCCGGAAGGGGTAGGATGAATCTAGACAAACTGCCGGCATACTGTTGCCGGATATGTTCAAAGTGTGCGGCTGCCCACGTCGACGTGCGGGGTCGCTTGCGCGTCGGGATCTAGGACCGGATGAAGATGATGAACGGAAACGAGAACAAAACGCCTCGTCAGTCCCCGGCGAAGAAGTCGGCTGCGTCGGCTCAGGGAAACCGAGCCCCACGGCCTCGTGCGACGGCGCCGACCACGCCGCCGCAATATCACCCCGCTTCGAAGACGACCAAGGGGTCCGAGGGCGCCGCTCGTCCACGGGTCTCTTCCGCCACGAAGGGCACCAAGGCGTCCGGCGGGGCCGTTCGCCCGCGCACCGCTGCCGCCTCGACCTCCGCGACGCGTGTGACGTCCCGGTCGTCAGCGCCCGCTCAGCCTCAGGCCCAAAAGCAGACACACCGGCAGGCGCGCAAGGCGACGGTGCAAGGGCGGGAGCATCCGCATCCCCGCAAGGCCACGGCACAAGCTCAGACGCATCCGCAAGCCCGAAAGGCGTCGACCCAGGCGCATCCGCATGCGCGCAAGGCCACGACGCAGACGCAGGTTCGCAAAACCACAGCACAGTCGCAGACGCAGCCGCATGCCCGCAAGGCCACGACGCAGACGCAGCGGGCGTCCACGCAGACGAGGCGCCCCGCCACCGGCCATACTCCCGTGAACCGCGCGGGCGTTGCCCCGGCACGACGCACGCCGACGACGGCGAAAAGCCATCAGCCCGGCAATCCGCGCACACCCCTGATCGCCGCCGTCGTGGCGCTCGTGGTGCTCGGTGCGATCGCGTTGGGTGTCGGTTACCAGTTCTTCTGGCGCAACATCGATATCACGGTCAACGGGGAGCCGGTCAGCGTCCATATCAGGACCGATGCCGCGACGCTGCTCGAGGACAACGACTACTTCGGCGCCAAGCCCGGCAGGCTGCTGTCGGTGAGTGGCAAGGAGCTCGAAAAGGACGGCGGCGACCGCTGCACCCTCGAGGTCAACGGGGAGAGGGTCGCGTCCAAGGATTTCGCCTCGCTGGAGATCAAGGAGGGATCGACGCTCACCGTCAAGGACGGCGGCGATACGACCGAGAAGCATACCGAGAAGACCGTCGAGATCGCCCCTGAGCTCACGACGGAGGGCACCGGTGCCATCCAGTTCGTCTCCCAGTGGGGCAAAAACGGCAAGAAGACCGTGTGGACCGGCAAGCAGTCCGGCGAGACGGTCGACAAGGAGGTCGTGGAGGAGCCGACCAACATGGTGATCAGCTACCTCAACCCCAACCCCCAGGATGGTAAGAAGTACATCGCCCTCACCTTCGATGACGGCCCCAGCTCCTACACCTCCGAGATCCTGGCCATCCTCAAGGAGTACGGAGTGAAGGCGACGTTCTTCAACTTGGGCACGAACGCGAGCTCGATGAGCGCCACGGTGGTCGCGGACGGTCACGAGATGGCGAGCCATACCAACAGCCATGCGAACCTGCCCGAGTGCGATCGCGATACACTTCGTTCCGAGATCTCGACGGCGTTCGACTCGATCGAGGAGGCGTCGGGCGAGCGCGTGCAGATGATCCGCGCGCCGTACGGTGCGTTCACGACGGTCGAGTGGGCGCGCGCCGCCGACCTGATCAGCTGCAACGTCCTGTGGAACATCGATACGCTCGACTGGGAGCTGCCCGGGGCCGACGCCATCACCGATACGGTCCTGTCGCAGGCTTTCAACGGTGCCATCGCGCTCATGCACGACGGCGGCGGGGACCGCTCCCAGGACATCGAGGCGCTGCCGGACATCATCGAGGGGCTGCAGGACGCCGGCTACGAGCTGGTCACGGTGTCCGAGCTGATGGAGCTCGACGGGCGTTTCCCCGAGGATGTCATCAACGGTACCGTCAAGATGCCGAAGAGCGCCGTGCTGCCCGAGGCTTAGCCCGTACCGCGGATCGAACATGTGACGCGTGCGCGGGGGACGGGTCGCGCGCCCGTCTCCCGCGCTTTCGGTTCGTTCTGCTTCGCATCCCTTTCCCCGGGACGCGGAAAATGCTATAGAATATGAGGGCTCGACGGATGTCGGGCTCTTATTTTGCAGGGTCACGAGAGAAGGATACAGGTGAAACCCAAACCTCGACCACACAGTAGCTGACCCCTGCGGGTGCCCTTTGCCGGCGCACGCTGGGGTGGCGTCGCCATAGCTTTCGCAAAGGAGCACCATGAACTATCTTTCCGAGATGCTCAAGCTTCCTGTCGTCGATTCGACCGGCGAGAAGATCGGCATCGTCAACGACTTGGGCATCGCCACCGGCGAGGTCTTCCCCCATGTGACGTCCTTGGCCTTCCAGGGGCCGGGCAAGACGCCGTTTATGATCTCATGGCGCAAGTACGTCGAGCGCATCGATGACGACGGGGTCTTTCTGAAGGTTCCCGCGACCGACATCCGCTTCTCGTATCTGCAGCCCGACGAGGTCCTGCTCGCCCGCGACATCATGAACAAGCAGATCGTCGACACGCAGGGCATGAAGGTCGTCCGCGTGAACGACATCAAGCTCTCCGCTTCCGGCGAGAACCAGCTGCGCCTGCTCGGCGCCGA
This sequence comes from Collinsella tanakaei, assembly GCF_021531055.1. GTDB lineage: Bacteria > Actinomycetota > Coriobacteriia > Coriobacteriales > Coriobacteriaceae > Collinsella > Collinsella tanakaei_B. Next base: position 63,096 of record NZ_JADYTL010000005.1, on the reverse strand, counting down.
GGTGGGTATGCGCGGACTGCTGCGCACGCTGCACCCGGTGCTCGAGCATGTGGTGGTCAAGGTCGCCCGCGCCATGGGCAAGACGCTGCCCGAGGATATCATCGCGTGGTCCTACATGGACCTGCTCGAACGCTCCACGCAGACCATCAAGCTCTCCGTGTCGCACAAGACGCTCGGCGAGCTGCACCCCGCCGACATCGCCGACATCATCGAGCAGCTCGATCCGCGCCTGCGCGGCGAGGTGTTCGCCCAGCTCGACACCGCTCAGGCGGCCGAGGCCATCTCGGAGTTCGACGATGATGAGCTCGTCGCCGAGATGCTCGAGGGCCTGTCGGACCGCGATGCGTCCTCGATGCTCGCCCTCATGGACCCCGACGATGCCGCCGCGCTCATCGACGAGCTCGACTACGAGAAGGCCGAGAAGCTCCTGCGCCTGATGGGCGTCAAGGAGGAGCGTGCGATCCGCACCCTGCTGGGATACGAGGAGAACACCGCCGGTCGTATCATGACCTCGGAGTTCGTCGCGCTGCCGGCGACCGCCACCGTCGCCGATGCGATCGAGGGCCTGCGCGGTCTCGACGAGGACTTCGAGAGCGTCTACTACGTGTACACCACCGATCCCACGGGCGCGCTGACCGGCGTGCTCTCGCTGCGGACGCTGATCGTGGCCGACCGCGATGCGCGCCTGAACAGCCTCGCGTACCGCGACGTGGTCTGGGTCGCTCCCGACGAGGACCAGGAGGACGTCGCCGAGGAGATGTCCAAGTACAACCTCGCCGCGATGCCGGTTTGCGACGAGAACCGCCACATCCTGGGCATCGTCACGGTCGACGACGCCATGGAGGTCATGACCGAGGAGCACCAGGAGGACCTGCAGATCGCCGGTGTCGGTTCCGGCGAGGGCAGCGCCGGCGAGTCGATCCATGCGTTCTCGTGGTTCGCGCGCCGTCAGTACTGGCTGCTCATCTGGGCGATCGCTTCCGGCGTCATCGCCGCCGCGCTCGAGGCGGCAGGCGTCGCGACCGGTCTGTTCGTGTACCCCATGTGCGTCATGCCCGTGGTGCTGCTTGCCGCCAACCGCGTCGTGTCGTTCGTGCGCAACTACTACCTCGAGTACGACGAGGACGACGAGCAGGATAAACCGTATCTCGGCTTCTTTTTGCAGATGTTGGTAATCGGTATCGCGCTGGCACTCGTGATCTACCTGTGCGGTCAGCTCGTGCTCGGCGCCGCCTATCCCGACGACCTGCTTGCGACCATCCATCTGTTCGAGGCGCCCGCGCCGGTTGCCGGCGAGGTCGCCTTGGCCGCCACGGCGCTCGCGTCGTGCTTCGCCTGCGCCGCCGCGGTATCGCTTGTATCCTGCGCGACGTCGGTCGTCTACCTCAAGGTGCTGTTCTGGCGCGACGAGCACGACCTCAACACCTCGGGTACGGCGCTTTCGGTATCGGCGGTGCTGATCGCATGCGCGCTGTACTCGGTGCTCGCCGTGCTCGCTCTCGTCGCGATCGCGGCATAGGCTGCGGGGCCGATCATGCGGAAGGAACATCGCGAAAAACTGACCGTCGGCGCGGTCCTTGGAGCCATGGGGCCCGGTCTGCTCGCGGCGCTGTCGGGCAACGACGCCGGCGGTATCGCCACCTACTCGAGTGCCGGAGCGAGCTACGGCTACGGCACGCTGTGGATGCTGCCGCTCATGGCGTTGTTGCTCATCGTCGTCCAGGAGACGGCTGCCCGCTGCGGCTGTGTGACGGGCAAGGGGTTCGCCTCGCTCATCCGTGAGCGCTTCGGTATACGTAAAAGCGCGCTCGCCATGGCGGCGCTGCTCATCGCCAACACGGCGGTGACCATCTCGGAATTCGCCGGCATCGCCAGCGGTCTCGCCCTGTTCGGCGTGCCCGCGACGGTTTCGGTGCCGCTCGTCGGTCTGACAATCTGGCTGCTCACCATGTCCGGCAGTTTCCAGCGCATCGAGAAGATCCTGCTCATGGTGAGCTGCGTCTTCGTGACCTACGTGGTGGCGGCGTTTCTCGCCGGCCCCGATTGGGGCGAGGTCGCCATGGCGACGGTGTCGGCGCATATCGTCGCCGAGCCGGAGTACGTCAGCCTGCTGGTGGCGACCATCGGCACCACCATCGCCCCGTGGATGGTGTTCCTGGCGCAGAACAACGTCGTGGACAAGAACATCGACGAGGACGGTATCGTCCTGCAGCGCATCGATACCGCGTCGGGATCGGTGATCGCCTGCGCCGTCGCATGGTTCATCGTCGTGACGACCGGCGCGGTGCTCTACCCGGCGGGCGTCCAGGTTGCCGATGCCGCCGACGCCGCGCTCGCGCTCGAGCCGATCGCCGGCAAGTTCTCGACGGTCCTGTTCGCCTCGGGCCTGGTCGCGGCGAGCTTCCTTGCCGCCTGCGTGCTGCCCGGCGTCACGTCGAGCGCGATCTGCGAGGCGTTCGGTTGGGAGCGCGGAGCCGACCGCAGTTGGGAGGAGGCGCCGGTCTACCGCGGCATCATCACCGCCGTTATCGTGGCGTCGGCGCTGTTGGTCATCATGCCCGGTGTCAACCTGTTCCAGATCATGATGAGCGCGCAGGTCATCAACGGTGTGCTGCTTCCGGTGCTCCTCGTGTTCCTCCTGTTTATCGCCAAGGACCGCCACATCATGGGCGAGTACCGCAACGGGCGCGTCTGGAACGCGCTGACCTGGGCGACCATCGTGATCATCACGGTCCTCACCGTCGTGATGTTCGCGCTGCAGGCCCTCGGTTACTGAGAGGGTCGTCGGCGGAGGCGTGTCGGGCCTCGTCTTCGGGGATCTTCCTGCCTCCGCCGGCCTCTAAAACCAATCGGCGTGTTTACGGTTCGGTTTTGGAGCAACCCGCTGAGTAGACAAAAAACGTGCGATGCCCTGACCTGCGCATTTATTGACGAGAACGGTGTGTCTACTCGGAATAATCCTCTGAAACCGAACCGTAAATGCGATTATCGGTTTCGGAGGCGCTGCTTCCATGTTTTTACGGGTGCTTTCCCGCACGGAGCGTGTGCGGGGAGAACAGCTCGCCATGAAGCTTTTCCCTTCGTCCCAAGAAGGCCACGGATTTATCGCGGAGGTGTATCCCTGTCTGCATCTCTATCGAGGTCAGGAAGGCGTCGAAGCGCTCAAGATCGTTGATCATATCATTCGTGATGTCCATGACCGTGTAGCCTATGGTTTCAAGTGCCGCCCTCCTGCCCGATTGCTCGGTAAAACCGTGCCTGTCGGCGTGATACGCCTCACCGTTCGCTTCGAACACCAGCTCGTGCTGCGAGTCGAGCGCATCCGCTACGCACGTTTTTTGATGAGCGAGCGCTTGTGCCTTCTCGGTGAGGGCGATCGTATGGTTGAGCCTGACGTCCGTCAGCTGCTCGCCGCCGATGGATCGTTCGGTGAAGAGCATGATGGCAGCCTTGCTTTCGAGCGGGGAGCCTGATCCTTCCATGGCCTGCTGCGCGGCGCAAAGCGCGCGGGCGGTGCCGCGCGCGCGGGGGGGCTGCGCGGCGGCTTTCGTGTGTGCACGCAGGTTGTCCAACGAGACGAGCTGCGGGCGCTTCCATAGGTTGGTGATGACTCCCGATCGGTCGATCGCCGGTTTCCAATCCAGAGGATTTCCTTCACGATCTATGTGGGACACGATGCTTCCGGCCTCATCGTAAAACGCGCTGATCGAGGGCATTCGCGCGATGGCGCTACGGGCGAACAGCCCTTCTTGGACAAGGAGGCCGATCGTCGCCGCAACGCGCGCAGTTTGGGGAACCACGCTGTAGATACCGCACGCTTCGAGCATCTTCTCGAGGACGAAGCCAAGTGTGTGCGTTCTTGCAAGATGCCGAAGCGTTGCCTCGGGGGAGGTCACGGCAAGTCCGCCTCCTAGGTCGTAAAGCTCGGAGTCCATCAGGCCGATGCGCATGCGGTGCGGATGGACGAGGGTCGTGACCAGCCTGGTCTTCAAGGAATCCGTGATGACATGGACGGGTAGCGAGACGCCCTTCAAATCGCCAAGCAGTCTTGAGCTGATGAGCGCGTCGGGCCGGCGCGCGTTCTTTCTCGGCACGCGGAGGGAAGCCGAGAGCTCAGGGCTTTTCGGCATAGATTCGCGTGCCAGCTCTGTGGGGAGAATCGCCTTGCGTATGGCTGGCGGAGTCGACCGGTATTGCCAGGCCGACAGGTCGCACACAATGGCGTCAAACTGCTTACCCATGGAGAGAGGATAGCATGCCAAAGGGGTTTGAAGAACGAGAAATCACACTATCTAGCTGGGAAAACGGTGTTGGGAAACCATTTGATCCCTGTCGGGATCCGGTAAGGTTCGACCGATTTGGGAAAGGCATGGGAGCCGCGGCGGCCGCCTCTCGGCAGCTTGTTCGGCGTCCATTCTCCCTCTCTTTACGGTCTTCGTCGGCCGGCAAATCGGGTATGCCGGTTTATGGTTCGGTTTTAGGCCGGCGGGTCAAATAGACCAAAAAACGTCAAGCCGTCTACCAGCAATTTTGTTGGCATGACGGTCGTCTCTACTCCAAGGACCGCTCCAAAACCGAACCATAAACAAAGGCACCGTTTGGGCGCGTGCGCCCAAACGGTGCCATATCAACAAAACGCCTGTTGAGGATCGGTTTCTAGAACCTGACCTCCGGCACGGTGCGCGCCGCTTCCTCGGCTTCGAAGCCCGAGCGCTCCTTGAACTGGAAGATTCCGGCGAAGATGACGCCGGGGAAGGTCTGGATGGCGTTGTTGTAGTTGAGCACGCAGTCGTTGTAGCTCTGGCGTGCGTAGGAGACCTTGTTCTCGGTATCCTCGAGCGAGGTCTGCAGCTGGATGAAGTTCGTGTTGGCCTTGAGGTCGGGGTAGGCTTCGGCCACGGCGAACAGCTGGCGAAGCGCGCCGGTGAGCATGCCGTCGGCGGCCATCTTGTCCTCGGGGGTGGTGGCGGCAACGGCGTTGTTGCGCGCGTTGGTCACGGCGGCGAGCGCCTCCTTCTCGTGGGCGGCGTAACCCTTGACCATCTCCACCAGGTTGGGGATGAGGTCGTTGCGGCGCTGCAGCTGCGTGTCGATGTTCTGCCACGCGTTGTCGATGCGGTTGCGCAGCGTGACCATGTTGTTATAGATGCCGGCGATCGCGCAGATGATGGCGATGACGATAACGATGCCGATAATGGTCGGAATCATGGCGGCTCCATTCGAGGAAATTCCGTGTACAGCGTTCTTTCAGTATAGCGGATGAGCGAGGAACCGTGGTGTCGTCAGCCCCTCGGCAAGGGGTTTCTCACTGCGGGTATGTGCCTGTTGACAGGGAATGATGGCGAAGGAGGGGTGCCGGCCGCAGGCTTGCACAGCATGAGGCCCTGCGGGTTCGAATCCCTCCTGCACGTTGCAGCAAGGGGATCGAAAATGGGAGTGTTGAATTGTTGGAAGGTTTAAATGGCGGAGGAGGAGGGATTCGAACCCTCGTACCCGGGTTACCGGGTAAACGGTTTTCGAGACCGCCGCATTCAACCACTCTGCCACTCCTCCGCATGGAGTGAAACATGGCGCGTCCGAAGGCGCGCCATGAGAGGATGCTGGCGGAGAGTCAGGGATTTGAACCCTGGAGACGCTTTTGGCGCCTACACGATTTCCAATCGTGCTCCTTCGGCCACTCGGACAACTCTCCGTGAAATGCACAGGCAATTGTACCGTAAACGCGGACGCAATCAAGTGCCAATCTCAAGTCCGTCGAAAAATGTGGCGGATTCGTTCGAATCCGTCTTATCATCCCACGGGGAGGGCCGCTTAAATAGCCCTTAAATGTATCCGTCTCGTGCCGGCCGATCCGATCGGATGGATACACTTGCCTTGGGGCGCATCGTGCGCGCCGGATGTTTGCGAACGAGGAGGGTGCATGTACGCCCGACAGCTTGGTTTCGCGTCTTCGTGGAAGATGCTGACGAGAGACAAGGGATGGATCAAGCCCGTTCTCGTGCTCACCTTGGTGGGATGGATTCCCGTTCTGGGGCAGATCGCGGTGCTCGGCTACGCACTCGAATGGGCGCGGCTGACGGCGTGGGGCGTCGATGCGGCGCCCAAGCAGCGCGGCGTCGCGTACGGCAAGGTCCTCGCCACGGGTGGCATCGCGTTTTTGGTCAGCGTGACGATGGGCTTCGTGCTCATGCTTCTCGACATGCTCCTGTTCGGTGACTGGTATTCCGCCGCGTTGTTCCCGGCGGGAGTGAACCTGTTCAGCGGATCGCTGCTCGACATCATGCGCCGGATGTCCCCCCTTGTCGTGCTGGTGATGCTCGCCTTCAATCTGCTTGCGGGAACGTTTTGCGCGGCGGCGATGCTGCGGGCGACCCTCTACGACAGCTTTGCCGCGGGCTGGCGCCTGGACAGGCTTTTCCAGATGGTGGCACGCGACGCGAGCGGTTTTCTCCATCTCTACGCGATTTCGTTGATCGGCGGTGCGATCAATATCCTCTACGGTCTTTTGGTCGCCTTGGTCGCAAGCGGCATCGCGTTCGGCGGCGTCATGGGCGTGGCGGTCGAGCTCGCGGTGGGTCCCGGCAGTGGCATCGAGCGGCTGCTGTTCGGCCTTGGGCCGGGGATCGTGGTGCTGACCGTCGCGGCATTCGTATCGGTCACCTTTGCGGGGTCGGTTATCTCGACTGCGATGAACCTGGTGTGCATCAATGCGGTCGGTCAGTGGCTCTGTCGATTCGAGGTCGGGCGTTGGGGCGTTTCGTCGGCCCCGCTGCCCGATGGCGTGCCGCAGCGTGATGTGTCGGATACCTCCTCGGTGCCGCCTGTTCCGCCGGCGTGTTGATGTGGAGGAGCCTGCCGAAGGCGCAGAGCCGTTTTGTCGACATGGGCCTCGAGGCGTTTCGTTTCGAGGTCCTCGCCGTGAGTGGACGCGATTGCGCTGCGAGCGGATCGATCGCATTGGGCGACAGGTTGAAATCGTGTCGTTTTCATGCCCTTTAGGGCCGATTCCTCGTGGTTTGCGATCCGGATGAGGACGCCGACCCGCGTTTGTCGGCATTTGTGTGCAGGACGCTGAGGATGTCGTCGGAGGTTTCGCATCGCCCGTCGGCTTTGTGTCGGCACGGACGGCGAAGATAGGGGAGCGCGGCACGGCGAGCGTGCGAGGCGCTTGCCACCATGCCGAAAATATGGAGGTCATGAGGGCGTACCTGCGGCAACTTGAGAAGAGACGGCGGTTGGTCTACAGTAAACCGGTCTTTTCCTGCTCCGGGCGCACCTTCACGACCCGGAGCCTTATGTCCAGAGGAGGTGACCACATGAAGGCCTATGAACTGCTGTTCTTTGTTGACCCTGCTCTCGATCCCGAGACCCGTCTCGCTGTGATGAAGCGCATCGACACCACGATCGCCGAGGGTAACGGCAAGGTCGACAACGTTGACGAGTGGGGCAAGCGCAAGCTCGCCTACGAGATCAACAAGCTCACCGAAGGTGACTACACCCTCATCAACTTCCATGCAGATCCTACCCAGATCGCCGAGCTCGATCGCGTGCTGCGCATCACCGATGCCGTGGTTCGTCACATGATCGTCCGCCGCGACGACGTGGAGTAGGAACCGTTTGGAAATCGAGCGCCAGGGCTTTGCCCGCCCGCTCGAACAGAGAGGTAGTGAGTCATACATGAGCATCAATCGAGTCAACATCTCCGGTAATCTCACCCGTGACCCCGAGTTGCGCGCGACCGCAAGCGGCACCCAGGTGCTCAGCTTCGGCGTGGCGGTCAACGATCGCCGCCGCAACCCGCAGACCGGTGACTGGGAGGATTACCCCAACTTCGTGGACTGCACGATGTTCGGCGCCCGCGCCGAGGCCGTCTCCCGCTACCTCCAGAAGGGGTCGAAGGTCGCGATCGAGGGAAAGCTGCGCTACAGCTCGTGGGAGCGCGACGGTCAGCGTCGCAGCAAGCTCGAGGTCATCGTCGATGAGATCGAGTTCATGAGCCGTGGACAGAACCAGGGTGGCTACGGCCAGGAGAGCTCCGGCTCGTATGGCGGGTCCTCCTACGGCGGCGGCTATTCCGCGCCCGCGCCGCACCCGGCGCCTGCGCCCGCGCAGGTTCCGCCGGCGGTCGACGTCTACGATGAGGACATCCCGTTCTAAGGTTTCGAACGGGGTCACGTGGTAAGTGAGCGGCGCCGTCGCGTTTTGCGCGAACGGTGCCAAATGAAAGGTATTTTGACATGGCTAATGATTATTCAGCACGTCAGCCGCGTCGTAAGTACTGCCAGTTCTGCAAGGAGAACACCGAGTACATCGATTACAAGGATACTCAGCTTCTCCGCAAGTACATGACGGATCGCGGCAAGATCAAGCCCCGTCGTGTCACTGGCGCTTGCACGCAGCATCAGCACGACATCGCGAACGCCATCAAGCGCGCTCGCGAGATGGCGCTTCTGCCCTACACCGTTCCCGTGGTCTCTTCCCGCGGCGAGCGCAATCGCGGCTAGGCGAGGGGCAAGGGTCGAGTAGATGCAGGACGGAAGTTCGGATCCTCGGCAAGGCGCCATCGTGCCGAACGGCACGCCGATGCGTCGGGCGGTCCCGCCGCGTAACGCCCACGGTGCGTTCATGCTCGCACTCGGGTGCGTCGTGGCGATCTTCCTTCCGTATGCGGGAATCCTTCTCGCCGCGTATGGCGCGCGCGAGGTCCTGTGCGCGAAGGCGCGCCGCGGTGTCGGCCTGATCCTGTTCGAGGGTGTCGGCCTGCTCGCGGTCTCCTTCATCGCCAACGTCACGTATGCGGTGCTTTTGGCTCCCGTTATCGTGTGCAGCCTGGGCATCGCGTGGTGTATGTGGCGCGGCGCCACGGTCACGAACGTCTCCGTGGTGGTCGTGCTCACGGCGCTGACGAGTCTCGGTATCGATGCGGCGATCGCAGCGATGACCGGTCCGTCGTTACAGGACGCCATGGTGTCCTATCTCATGGCGGCTGTCGCGCAGTCCGTGGGAACGGGGATCGAGGGCGAGTTTCTCGCCAGCGGTCTCGAGCCTATCATGATGGCCCTCTGGCCGCTCGTGTATGTGGTGAGCGCGGCAAGCTACGCGCTGTTCGCCGGGCTCGGTTCCCATGTGATGCAGACGCGCTGCACGGGAGATCCCCGCAGACCGTCGTTGTCACGCTTCGATGCGCCCATGTGGAGCGTCGCCGTCCTCGCGGTTTCGATCGTGTGCGTCGGCGCGTCGTTCACGGGCTTTCCCGAGGCTCAAATCGTCCGCACCGTGAGCGTGACGGCGATCATGAGCGTCAGGATCATCTTCGCCTGCCAGGGCTTCGGGGTGCTTTCCGCCCTCATGGCACGCAGGCGCTTCGGATGCGTGACGCGTTTCATCTGCATCCTGCTCGTCTTCTGGTCCGAGATGATGTTCTTCGCTATGAGCATCGTCGGCCTGATCGACGTGTGGGCCAACTTTCGCAAGCTTGAGCGAGATGGCTCCCACGCACAGGCAAAGCAGTAATCACTGCGTCGCGCACGCGGCGCACATCGCAAGGAGATCTCATGAAAGTCGTTCTTCTTGGTGAGATCAAGGGCAAGGGTGGCGAAGGCGACGTTGTGGACGTTGCCCAGGGCTACGCCGAGAACTACCTCTTCCCTAAGAAGCTCGCCGTTGCGGCTACCAAGGGCAACCTGAAGCAGCTCGAGGAGCGCCGCAACAACATCGCCAAGCGCGAGGCCGTCCGTATCTCCGACGCCAACGCGCTCAAGGATGCCGTCGACGGCAAGACCGTCACCATCGACGCGAAGGTCGGCGACGAGGGCGTCCTGTTCGGTTCCGTTACCAGCGGCATGATCGCCGATGCGATCAAGGCCCAGCTGGATGTCGAGATCGACCGCAAGCGCGTCGAGCTCGGCAAGCCCATCAAGATGGCCGGTGTCCACCCTGTGGTCATCTCGCTGTACCGCGACATCCGCGCTGCGGTCAATGTCGCCGTGGGCGTCACCCCCGAGGAGCCCGAGGCTGAGGCCGAGGTTGCCGAGGAGGCCGCTGAGGCTGTCGAGACCGAGGCTGCCGCCGAGTAGCATTCGTCTCTCGAACCGATGTGATACGACCCGGGTGCATGTGCGCCCGGGTCGTTTTTTCTGCATGTCGGTGCCGCCGGGGCGTTGGGCGTGAAATAACATCTGACGTTTTCGCATGTTCGCCTTCGGGGGAGAGCGTATGTTCGGTTTTCCCAACGGTGGTTTACTTTTGGATAACCAGTTGAGAAATCCACAGGTACACGCTGCAAAATCCGAAAGGGCGGAAAAGTATGGGCATTCGGACTGGATAGAGAAGGCACTCCGGGTGCATACGGCGCGCCCTCGTTTTCCTGCGGAATGAATAAAGTACCCTTGCTTACCTGCGTTTTCATCAAACCTTCAAGTAAAGCTTTAATAAAAACGCCGTAAAACGCCGGTTAGTTTTGTATATTCGCAGGTACAAGGCTTGCTGTGGAAAACTCACCAAAACCGAACCCGAAAAATGTGGAAAACGTTGATAAGCGGCATCTCGGCAAGAAAGCGGCGCCGAGCTTTCCACACCCCCGTGTTGATAAAGACATACGTGCAGGTGAGGGGTAAGAAAAAACCGGCTGTGGACCCGTGATGCTTTACCATGGAGGGCGCGCAAGCAATCGACCGCTCGAAGGGAGCCAGCATGCCGTCAAGTTCGTCCGACTATTCGTGGTCGCCGTCGGGCGTGACCGACCGCGGTGCCCGCATGGGCCTGCCCAACAACACCGAAGCCGAGGCGAACGTCCTGGCCGCCATGCTGCTGTCGAGCGAGGTCGTCGAGGAGGCGCTCGTCGAGCTGTTGCCCGACGATTTCTATCGCCCCGCGCACAAGACGCTGTTCAGCGCGATGCACGAGATGTACGACCGCAACCTGCCGATCGATGCGATCTCGCTGGTCGACTACCTCAAGTCCATCGACAAGCTCGAGGCGGTGGGCGGGGAAGCCTACATCCTCGAGCTGATGGGCCAGACCTTGAGCCTGGTCAACTGGCAGCATCATGCCGGCATCGTGCGCCGCGACTCCATGCTGCGCGAGATCATCGGCGCCACCAACCAGATCAACGCGCTCGCCTACGACGCTCCCTCCGATACCAAGGAGGTCATCGAGCGCGCCGAGTCCATGCTGCTCTCGGTGACCGCGCGCGAGGTCCGCAGCTCCTACAAGTCGCTGACCGAGTTCATGATCGAGGCCTACAACGAGGCCGAGGAGGTCTGCGCGGCCGGCGGCGAGGTGCACGGCGCGCCCGTCGGTTACCCGAGCCTCGACCGCATGCTCATGGGCCTGCGCGAGGGCCAGCTCGTCATCATCGGCGCGCGCCCCGCCGTCGGTAAGACGTCGTTCGCGTTGAACCTCGCGTTGAATGCGGCGTCGGAAGGCTACACGGTCGCCTTCTTCTCGCTCGAGATGTCGGGCAAGGAGATCGCCCAGCGCTTCATCTGCGCGCACGCCCAGATCAACATGTCCAACTTCCGCACCGGCCGCATCTCGCCGCAGGAGTGGGCCAACATCAACGAGGCGACGCAGGATCTGTCGCGGCTGGACATCCTGATCGACGACACGCCGGGCACCACGGTGACCGAGATCCGTGCCAAGGCGCGCCGCATGCTCCACAACAAGGAGAAGTCGATCATCATTCTCGACTACCTGCAGCTGGTGAGCCCGCCGGCGGGCCGCCGCGCCGAGAACCGCGCCGTCGAGGTCTCCGAGATGAGCCGCGCCCTCAAGATCATGGCCAAGGAGCTGGGCGTGCCCGTCATCGCGCTGTCGCAGCTCTCGCGTGCCGTCGAGTCGCGTACCGGCAAGCGCCCGCAACTGTCCGACCTGCGCGAATCGGGCTCCATCGAGCAGGACGCAGACATCGTCATGTTCCTCGATCGCTCGAGTTCCGATCAGGAGGCCGCGCGCGACGACCGTCCGCCCGAGGGCATCACGCGCGTGATCGTCGCCAAGAACCGTTCGGGCCCGATCGGCGACGTGGACCTGGTGTTCCTGCCGGCGTCCACCAAGTTCTACGAACTCAACGAGCACGCCGAGGAATAACGGCAACCTGCGGGGCGGACTTCGGTCCGCCCTTTTGCATGCGTGCCTGCGCACGTGGGCTACGCGCCGGCGCGGCGATGCGCATGGGGAAAGCGTCGCGCCGGCCGAACGCGATGAATTGGCAGGGCACGCCGTTGCCGCCCCGCCGTATAATAGGACTGTTTGAGTGCCAAGACGATGCGCACATCGTCTGTATGTAAGGAGAAGACATGCCTTCGACAGTGTTGGTCGGAACCCAGTGGGGCGATGAGGGCAAGGGTAAGATCTGCGACCTGATCGCCGGGGATTTCGACTGCGTCGTTCGCTATCAGGGCGGCAATAACGCCGGCCACACCATCGTGGTGGGCGACCGCAAGTACGGCCTGCATCAGGTGCCCTCGGGCATCATGTACCCGGACTGCATCTCGGTGATCGGCAACGGCTGCGTCGTCAATCCCAAGGTGCTCCTCGAGGAGATCGACATGTTCGAGGCGGACGGTATCACGACCGCCAACCTCAAGGTCTCGGGCAACGCGCATGTCATCATGCCGTACCACATGGACCTCGACGGCGCCTACGAGCAGCTGCTCGGCGACCACAGCATCGGCACCACCAAGCGCGGCATCGGCCCGTGCTACCAGGATAAGATGGCGCGCATCGGCCTGCGCATGCAGGACCTGCTCGACGAGAACGTCTTCCGTGCCAAGCTCGCCCGCGCGCTCGACCGCGTGAACCCGCAGCTCGAGAAGATCTTCGGCATGCCGACCTACACCGTGGACCAGATCTGCGAGGAGTACCTGGCCTATGCCGAGCGCCTGCGTCCCTATATCTGCGAGAGCGGCCTTCTGCTGAACGGTCTGGTGGAGGAGGGCAAGTCCATCCTGTTCGAGGGCGCCCAGGCCACGTTGCTCGACATCGATCACGGCACCTACCCGTACGTGACCTCGTCCAACTGCACGGCCGGCGGCTCCGTCACGGGCTCCGGCGTGGGCATGAAGAACATCGACCGCGTGCTCGGCATCATGAAGGCCTACATCACCCGCGTGGGAGAGGGCCCCATGCCCACCGAGCTCGCCTACGAGACGCCCGAGGGCCGCACCCTCACCGAGGATGGCTACGAGTACGGCGTGACCACCGGTCGCCGCCGTCGCTGTGGCTGGTTCGACGGCGTGATCGCCACCTACGCCGCCCGCGTGAACGGCCTGACCGATATCGCCCTCACCAAGTTGGACGTGCTGTCCGCCTTCGACACCATCAAGGTATGCGTTGCCTACGAGTGCGACGGCGTGCGCTACACCACCGTGCCCGAGCACGAGAGCGCGTTTGCCGCCGCGGTGCCCGTCTACGAGGAGCTGCCCGGCTGGAAGTGCGACATCTCCGGCTGCCGCAGCTTCGAGGAGCTGCCGCAGGCGGCCCAGGACTACGTGGCCTACATCGAGAAGCTCGCCCATACGCGCGTGAGTTTCGTGTCCGTCGGTCCCGACCGCGAGCAGACCATCAATCGCTTTTGGAATTAAGGAACCCCGGCGATGCGCAAGTTTGCAATTGTCACGGACAGCGCGTCCGACATCAATCACGAGACGGCCGAGCGCCTAGGTATCCGCGTGATCCCGCTGCATATCATGGCGGATGGGCGCGACTACCGTGACGGCGTGGACATCCAGATCGGCGAGTACCTCGACCTGATGCGCGACACCAAGGAGCTGCCGCAGACCTCGCAGCCCGCTCCCGCCGACTTCATCGAGGTCTACCGCGAGTTGGTGGACGAGGGGTACAAGGACATCCTGTCCATCCACATCGCGCGCGAGCTGTCCGCGACCATCGAGACCCCGCGTTTCCTGTCGCGGCAGATGCCCTCAGGTGTGCGGCTCGAGGTGATCGACAGCTATTCGGCCACGGTGGGCGAGGGCGCCATGGTGCTCGAGGCCGCCGCCATCGCCGAGCAGGGCGGCACGATCGACGACGCGATCGAGCGCGTGCGCGCCATCCGTGACAGCGCGAAGATCTTCTTCATTCCTGACAATCTGGCGAATCTGGTCAAGGGCGGACGCGCCACGCGAGCCCAGCACCTCGCGACCTCCATCCTCAACGTGAAGGTCGTGATCGAGGTGGGCGAGCAGGGCCGTATCGAGGTCGCCCATAAGGCCAAGGGCATGCGCAACGCCGTCGCCTTCATGGCCCGTAAGGTGGCCCGCCGCTCCCAGGAGCTCGGACCGCTCGTCTACTACAAGCTGCACACCCGTTCGCCGAAGGCGATCGCCATGTTGGAAAAGCCGCTCGAGACCAACGAGCTCGAGGGTGTCTGCGGCGGTATCGCCACGATCGGTCCGTGCATCGCCACGCACGTGGGGGAGGGGGCCGTGGGCCTGCTGAGCTATCCCGCCGCGCTCCACAGCCCGCTTCTGGACGATTCGGATATGTTCCTCGAGGCTGCGTTCTAAAGGAGGACCCATGGCCGCTACCAACGACGTTTCCACCCTCGATATCCTGCTGCTCGGCAGCGGTGGCCGCGAGCACGCGCTCGCCTGCAAGCTCGCCGCGTCGCCGCGCTGCGGCAAGCTCTATATCGCCCCGGGCAACGGCGGCACGGTCGCCGTGGGCGAGAACGTCTCGCTCGATGCCGAGGACCCCGCTGCCGTCGCCGATTTCGCCTGCGAGACGGGCTGCGGCCTGGTCGTGATCGGCCCCGAGGCCCCGCTCGTGGTCGGTGTCGCCGACGCCGTGCGCGAGGCGGGTATCCCCTGCTTCGGGCCGGGGGCAGCCGGTGCCCAGATGGAGGGCTCCAAGCTCTTCTCCAAGCAGGTCATGGGTCGTGCCGGCGTGCCGACGGCGGCTTACGGTTCCTTTACCGACGAGGAGTCGGCGCTCGCCTACGTGCGCGAGCAGGGCGCTCCGCTCGTGGTGAAGGCCGACGGCCTGGCTGCCGGCAAGGGCGTGATCGTGGCGACCGAGCTCGCGCAGGCCGAGGAGGCCGTGCACGAGTGCTTTAGCGGCACGTTCGGCGATGCCGGCTCCACGGTGGTCATCGAGGAGATGCTGACCGGTCCGGAGTGCTCGCTGCTGGCGTTCACCGACGGACGCTGTGTCCGTCCGATGGATACCTCGCAGGACCACAAGCGCGCACTCGAGGGCGATTTGGGCCCCAACACCGGTGGCATGGGCGTCTACAGCCCCGTGCCCATCGTGACCGACGAGGAGCACGCCGAGATGGTGCGCATCATGGAGGCCACCGTGGCCGAGCTCGCGGCCGAGGGTATCGATTACCGCGGCTGCCTGTACGGTGGTTTCATGCTCACGCCCGCCGGCCCCAAGGTGCTCGAGTTCAACGCCCGCTTCGGCGATCCCGAGACGCAGGTCATCCTGCCGCGTCTGGAAAACGATCTCGTGGAGGTCATGCTCGCCTGCGCCGAGCAGCGCCTAGACGATGTCGAGCTCTCCTGGCGCCCCGAGTATGCCGTGAGCGTGGTGCTCACGAGCGCCGGATACCCGGGGAGCTATGAGAAGGGCAAGGTTATCACCGGCATCGAGGATGCCGAGGCCATGGATGACCTGACGGTGTACCACGCCGGCACGCGCATGGACGATGAGGGCCGCGTGCTCACCAACGGCGGCCGCGTGCTCAACGTGACGGCGCTCGCGCCGACGTTCGAGGCCGCGCGCGATCTGGCGTACGAGGCGTGCGAGAAGATCGACTTCGAGGGCAAGACGCTGCGCCATGACATCGGCCTGCGCGCGTTGCGCGGTCGCGAGGCGTGGGACTAGCGGCGCGTTGCCATTGTCCGGATAAGAACCGAGCTGGGAAAGCGGTGCGTCGGGTTTTCGGCGCACCGCTTCTTGTGCGGGATGCGAGCTTGCGCGCCGCGCCGGCGCGGCGGTATCCGTCCGCTTCGGTGTGTGAAGGCGGTTTGGGAGGGGTCTGGACCCCCGATAAGGTTTACGGTTCGGTTTTATAGGCACATCGATAGTATCAACACTTGTATGCACAAGCTGTACCAGCGAGTTTGTCGATTTGAGGACGATGTCCACTCGGCAGGATGCCTCAAAACCGAACCGTAAACGAAGTTATCGCTCCCCCAGCGCGGCCTGGTCCCGTTTTGGGCTCACGAGGGCCGAAAACGGGCGGGAGCGGAGCCGAAAGACCGCATGGAGATCGGGTAGCGCCCGCGTCGGCATGGGAATACCGTGCCGCCTGTGGGGACGCTGGAAGCGCGTCCCCATTCGTGCCACAATAGCAGCGTTTGACACCGTGTATGAGGGTAAGCCGAGCGGGCGAAAGGTGTGATGGGATATGGAGAACACGGATACCGAGAATCTCGAGGTGCCCGAACAGGCCGAGATCGACGAGCAGGAGGAGTACGTTCCCGCGCTCGTGCTCGGCGACGACGATGAGCGCGACCCTGGCCTCCACGAGCGCATCCTGTCCGAGGACCGAGCCTGGAGCGGCAAGATCTTCAACGTCGATACGCTGCAGGTCGAGCTGCCCAACGGCCATACCTCCCGCCGCGACATCGTGCGCCACCACGGCGCCGCCGCCATCGTGGCCCTGACCGAGAGCGGCAAGATCGCGCTCGTGCGCCAGTACCGCACCGCGCTCGACCGCGTGACGGTCGAGCTTCCCGCCGGCAAGCTCGATCCGGGCGAGGATCCGGAGGAGTGCGCCCGTCGCGAGCTGCACGAGGAGACCGGTTTCATCGCGCACCGCATGCGCTACCTCACGACCATCGCCAGCTCGGCGGGCTTCTGCGACGAGCTCATCCACATCTACATGGCCACGCAGCTCGAATTCGACCAGGCCTGCCCCGATGAGGACGAGTTCTTAAACGTCGACCTCGTGCCGCTGTCCGAGCTCATCGATGCCGTGCTCGACGGCAAGATCCAGGATGCCAAGACCGTCGTGGGCGCGCTCGCCTGCGACGCGATCGCGCATCGTCTCTAGGATCGTCAGGATGCGCAGGGGCGCGGCATGCCTCTGCGCATCTTCATCTTTCTCGGTCCTGTTCGTCTCGTCACGTCGGTAATAAGGAGAGATCGTTGTCCAAGCAGCAGTCCGGCATGTTCCGTCGGTTCATCGCCTATTACGGCCCGCAAAAGCATCTGTTCATCGCGGATACGGTATGCGCGTTGGTGCTTGCCGGTATCGATTTGGCATTTCCCATCGTGCTGCGCAACCTGACCGGCGGGCTGTTCATGGACGGCCCGCAGGCGATCATGGGGTCGCTTGCCTATATCGCCGCCGGTCTGATCGTCATGTACCTCGTCCGTACGGGGTGCCGTTATTTCGTGTCGGCACAGGGCCATATCATGGGCGCGCGCATGGAATCCAAGATGCGCGAGGACCTGTTCGACCAGTATGAGCGCTTCTGCTTCTCGTACTTCGACCGCGTGAACTCCGGCGATATGATGAGCCGCGTGGTCAACGACCTGTTCGATATCTGCGAGGGCGCCCACCATCTGCCCGAATGGATCATCATCTGCACCATCGAGATCGTCGGCGCGTTCGTCATCCTGTTCACCATCGCGCCGGCGCTGGCCGCCATCATGGCGCTGATCACGGCCGTGTTCATCGCGATCATGGTGCGCCAGAACCTCACCATGCGCGCGGTGTTCGCCGACAACCGCAAGAAGATCGCCGGCGTCAACTCCCAGCTTCAGGATTCGCTTGCCGGCATCCGCGTCGTCAAATCCTTCGCCAACGAGGCCACCGAGCGCGGCAAGTTCCGCCGCTCCAATGCCGCCTATCTCGATTCCAAGGTCAACCAGTACCATGCCATGGGCGCCTACCAGGCGACGAGCGCGCTTATGACCGGCACGCTCTACACCACCATCATCGTCGCCGGCGGTTTGCTGATCGCCGCCGGCCAGATGACGGCCGTCGATCTGGCGACGTTCGCTCTGTACATCTCGCTGTTCGCCACGCCGATCGAGACGCTCGTCAACTCCACCGAGACGTTCCAAAAGGCCATCGCGGGCTTCAAACGCATGGACGAGGTGCTCGCCACGATGCCCGATGTCCAGGACGCCCCCGACGCCCGCCCGCTCGAGGTCGGTCCCGGCGCCATCGAGTATCGCGACGTCTGCTTCTCGTACAAGGATGTCGAGCTTTCCGAGGGCGGAGATGCCCGTCCGGTGATCGACCACCTGAACCTGTCGATCCGTCCCGGCGAGACCATCGCGCTCGTCGGCCCCTCGGGTGGCGGCAAATCGACCACGTGCTCCCTGCTGCCGCGCTTCTACGATATCGACGCCGGCTCCATCACGATCGACGGGCAGGACGTCCGCGAAGTCACGCAGGAGTCCCTGCGTCGCGCCATCGGGTTGGTCCAGCAGGACGTGTACCTGTTCGACGGCACGATCGGCGAGAATATCGCCTACGGCCGTCCCGACGCCTCGGCGGCCGAGATCGAGCAGGCGGCGCGTCGCGCGAACATCCACGATTTCATCGCGAGTCTGCCGGACGGCTACGACACGGTGGTCGGCGAGCGGGGCAGCCGCCTGTCCGGCGGTCAGAAGCAGCGCGTCGCCATTGCACGCGTGTTCCTCAAGGACCCGGCGATCCTCATCCTGGACGAGGCCACGAGCGCGCTCGACAACGAGAGCGAGGAGGCCGTGCAGGAGTCGCTCGAGCGCTTGGCGCAGGACCGCACGACGATCATCATCGCGCATCGCCTGTCCACGATCAAAAACGCCGACGAGATCGCGACTGTGGAACGTGGGCAGGTCGTGGAACGTGGCACGCATGAGGAGCTTCTCGCGCGGGGAGGCACGTACGCCCGTTACTATCGAATGCAGTTCGAGGGCGTTCGCGCCGCCGATGCGGCGCTGGCCGGCGAGATGCCGGCGTAGGGAGCGCACCGCCGTTCCGTATGCGCAGGCGATGATGTAGGGTGACGAAGGCGAGACGATGGCAAAGCGACCTCCTCTGACAGCCGAAGAAGCGACGGAGCTGTTCTCCGAGCTGGACGACTCCGGTGTCGTCGACCCCATGCGGGCTCGCGATGCCAGCCGTCGCCGCGAGGTCCGCGCGAAGGCCCGCCGCGAAGGCGGTGCCGCCGCGGTCAACAAGCTCGAGGCCGACCATCGCAGCCGCCGTCGCGCAAGTCAGGCGAAGGTCGACCCGTTGTCCGCAGACGACCCGTCGGGTTCGAAGGCGGGCGAGGCCATCTCGCGCATGGCGCTGCTATGCATCGTGGGCGTGCTCGTGCTCGTGGTGGGCATGCAGGTCGCCTATGGCGTCAGCCGGCGTCTGAACACCGCCAACCTGTCGGAGCGCACGACGGTGGAGACCGTGACCCATGCCATGGAGAGCGGCGTCGAATGGGGCAACGGCTTCACGCAGTTCCCGAGCGAGTTCACGGTCGACGAGGCCGATGAGCGCACGGGCGTGGTCGAGGTGTCGGTGGTCGACTCGACGTCGAAAAACGAGCTCGAGCTTTTGTCCAACTCGCAGATCGCCGCATCCGCCCTGTCGACGAATGCGCTGTTGAACGACAAGATCAACCGCGTCGAGTACAACGTGTTCGTCCGGGTGGACGACGACGGCAACTTCGTGCACGATAGCTTTTTCGGATTCGTGAAGGGGCAGGGGTCCCTGCGTGCGATGCTGACCTTCATCTGGACCAAGGACGTGTCGGATACGTCGAGCACGATCGACTGGGAGCTTCGCATCGTCGGCATGGACGACGAGACCGCCGAGAAGATCCAGGAGCAGGTCAACTCCGTCTCGTCGCTGACCGAATCCTCCGAGATCACGCAGGATGACGTCGACGATATGCACATCGAGCAGCAGCTCGAGCGCGACCTGCACGGCTCCGAGACGTTTACGGGTGACGGGAGCGGCGCTGCGTCCGAATCCAGCAGCGAGGAAGCCGGCAACGAGGCGAATTGACGCCCGCCTGGGCCGCCGCGGGCGCTATTCGGCCAGTTGCGCCGTTTCGATACGTGAGGTGCATATAGAGACGAAAAGGACGGCGGAACCCGTGTCGGGCTCCGCCGTCCTCGCGTTGCGGCACAGAGGGATTCGCGTTATTTGAGCAGGTCGGCCACGCGTCCGAGCATCGTCTCGAACGAGACGCCGCGCTCGCGGAACTGCGGCTGCTCGGCCGAGACGAGCATGGCGTCGTGCACGAAATCGCAGGCGAAGCGCACCGACTCCTCGAGCGTCCGGCCCGCCATGACGGCGGCGAGCAGGCAGGAGCAGTACAGGTCGCCGGTGCCGTGCAGCATATAGGGCAGCAGCTCGTTGTCGACCTCGAAGAACGCGCCGCCCTCGGTTCCCACGAAATTGCGGATGCGGCCATCGCCGCGCTGGATTCCCTTGAGGACGGCCGTCTTGGTGCCCTTGGCAAGCAGGGCATCGACCATGCGGCGTGCCTCGTCATCGGCGATGTCCTCGCCGGCCCATGCGTCGCCGATGGGCTCGCCCAGGATGATCGCGGCTTCGGTGAGGTTGGGCGTGAGGATGTCCGCGCCCTCGGCGAGCTCCGCCATCGCGGCGCACAGCTCGGGCGTGTACGTGGGGTAGACCTTGCCGTGGTCGGCCATCACGGGGTCGACGACGCGCAGGGCGTCGGGATACATGGCGTACAGGTCGCGGATGCGGTCGACCTGCTCGGGGGCACCGAGGAAGCCGGAGTAGACGGCATCGATCCCGACGCCGATGTTCTTCCAGGCGGCAAGGTAATCGGGCAGCATATCGGTGGTGTCATGCATATACCAGCCGGGGAATGCCGTGTGCGAGGAGAACAGCGACGTGGGGACGGGGCATACGTCGCAGCCGGCTGCCGAGAGCACGGGGATGGCGACGCCGAGCGAGCACTTTCCGTAACCGCACATGTCGTGCACGGCGGCGATACGGGGGATGTAGGCCCCCTCGCGCTGGTAAAGGGCTTGATCTGGGCTGGTGATGACGTTGGACATAGGTGTTCCTTCTTTCTTCCGCGGACTTATGGACCAGCGTACGAAAAACCACCATAGCGCTTGGGCGGCGCGGTGGCGGCGGGAATCACCATGTTCACATTTGGGGTGGGAGGCACGGTCGGAGTGCAGAGCGGCGAGCCGCATGTGGGGTGCCGTCGGGCGACGTCTTCACGAAATGGTGGTAATTGCTGAATAAAACGCCCCGATGTTTTCCGCCATATGAATAATTGCGATTCCGTGTCTCTTTAGTACGGAAAAGCGCCTACAATACGTCCAAACTATTCCGACCTTTAAGCCGGTACCGAGAGACCGAAAAGGAGAGAGCATGGAGCCTGATATGGCACGCGGCGCGCTCGAGGGCATCGACGCGCGCAAGGCTGCACCGAGCGAGTTGGCGCAGCGCATCATCCGAACGACAAGCAAGGGTTACCGCGGGTCCGCCATCCTCATGCTGGAGGACGGCACGGTCATGTACGGCCGTTCCTGCGGCGCTTCCGGAACCGCCACGGGGGAGGTGTGCTTCAACACCTCGCTCGAGGGCTACTTCGAGGTGCTCACCGATCCGAGCTACGCGGGCCAGATCGTGACCATGACCTACCCGCAGATCGGCAACTACGGCATCGACCCCGCCGACGTCCAGAGCGCCTATCCGGGGGATGGCGACCGCGGCGCCGACACGCCCGCTCTGCGCGGTATGGTGGTCCACGATATGTGCTCGACCCCGTCGAACTGGCGCAGCGTCATCAGCATGCCGGATTACCTCGCACGCGAGGGGATCGTCGCCATCGAGGGCGTCGACACCCGCGCGCTCGTGCGGCACCTGCGCGACCACGGTGCGCAGAAGGGCATCATCTCGACCGAGGTGTTCAACCTGGCCGAGCTCTCGCGCATGCTCGATGAGGCGCCGAGCCTGGTGGGCCAGAACCTCGTGCAGACCGTGAGCTGCGCGGATGTTCATCGATACGGGGCGGCGGACCTGCCGGAGCGCCATGCCTTCGCCTCGTCGGCGGCGGCTGCCGACGCGCGCTTCCGCGTGACGGTCTACGACTGCGGCATCAAGCGCGGTATCCTCGAGGGGCTCGTGCGCGCCGGCTGCGAGCTGACCGTCGTACCGTGGGACACCCCCGCCGAGGACGTGCTCGCACAGCATCCCGACGGCGTGTTCCTCTCAAACGGCCCGGGCGATCCCGACGCGGTCGACAAGACCTACACCCAGGTGCAAAAGCTCATCGGACAGGTTCCGCTGTTCGGCATCTGCCTGGGACATCAGATGATCAGCCTCGCCTGCGGCGCCGAGATGGAAAAGCTCAAGTTCGGCCATCGCGGCGGCAACCAGCCCGTCATGAACCTGCTGTCCCGTCGCGTGGAGATCACCGCGCAAAACCACGGGTTCGGCTTGGTCTTCCCGACGCTCGGCGCGCTCATCCCCGAGCTTTCCGGCAGTATCGCCGAGCATCCCGCCGACGGCGACCTGCGCTTCTGGGTGGAGCGCGGCATCGCGCCCGTGGTGCAAAACGAGCGCTTCGGCCGCATCCGACTCACGCACGTGAACCTCAACGACGGCACCGCGGAGGGCATCCAGCTGCTCGATCATCCCGCGTTCTCCGTGCAATACCACCCCGAGGCCGCGCCCGGCCCCACCGATGCGCACTACCTGTTCACGGCCTTCGCACGCCTCATGGCGGGTGAGCCCGATTACCTGAACATCGATATCGCGCGCGACCGCCTGGCCGGCTGGGTCTTCGCCAGCGAATAGGCGGACGGTCAAATGGGGACGTGTTCGCTTCATCCCCTTTTGCCCATCCCATAGGGAAATGGGTTGAGGCGAACACGCCCCCTGCCGTCCACCCCTCATCTATTCCAACGTGAAGGAGCAAACAGATGCCCAAACGTGAAGATATCAAGAGAATCCTCGTCATCGGGTCCGGACCGATCGTGATCGGTCAGGCCTGCGAGTTCGACTATTCGGGTGCCCAGGCCTGCAAGGTGCTCAAGGAGGAGGGCTACGAGGTCATCCTCGTCAACTCCAACCCCGCGACCATCATGACCGACCCGGGGCTCGCCGACCGCACCTACGTGGAGCCCATCACCGCGGAGTTCGTGGAGAAGGTCATCGCGCGCGAGCATCCCGACGCGCTGCTGCCCACCCTCGGCGGCCAGACCGGCCTGAACGCCGCCGTCGAGCTCGCCAAGAACGGCACGCTCGACCGCTACGGCGTCGAGATGATCGGCTGCGATCTGACGGCCATCGAGCGCGGCGAGGACCGCAAGCTGTTCAACGAGGCCATGGACGAGATCGGTCTCGAGGTGGCCCGTTCCGGCTATGCCTATTCGGTCCAAGACGCCCTCGACATCGTCGCCCGCGTGGGGTACCCCTGCGTGCTGCGTCCGAGCTTCACCCTCGGCGGCGCCGGCGGCGGCATCGCGCACGACGAGGCCGAGCTCGTCGAGATCGTCCGCCAGGGCCTCGAGTTGTCGCCCGCCGGCGAGGTGCTCGTGGAGGAGTCCATCGAGGGCTGGAAGGAATACGAGATGGAGGTCATGCGCGACCGTGCCGGCAACGGCATCATCGTGTGCTCCATCGAGAACCTCGACCCCATGGGCGTGCACACCGGCGACTCCATCACCGTCGCCCCCGCGCAGACGCTCTCCGACCTCGAGTACCAGCGCATGCGCACCGCATCGCTCGCGATCCTGGAGAAGGTCGGCGTCGAGACGGGCGGCTCCAACGTGCAGTTCGCGGTGAACCCGGACAACGGCCGCCTGATCGTCATCGAGATGAACCCGCGTGTCTCCCGTTCCTCGGCGCTCGCCTCCAAGGCGACGGGCTTCCCGATCGCCAAAGCGGCCGCGCGTCTGGCGGTGGGCTACACGCTCGACGAGATCGTCAACGACATCACCCGCGCCACGCCGGCGTGCTTCGAGCCGTCGATCGACTACTGCGTGGTCAAGGTCCCGCGCTTCGCGTTCGAGAAGTTCAAGGGCACCGATACGACCCTGTCCACCCGCATGAAGGCCGTGGGCGAGATCATGGCCATCGGTCGCACGTTCGAGGAGGCGTTCGGCAAGGCCATGCGCTCGCTCGAGGACGGGCGCGAGGGCCTCTTCGCCGCCAAGGACGGCTTGGGCGCCGTGCCCGACGACGAACTCGCCGACGAGGCTGCGACGCCGACCGAGGGACGCATCCATGCCGTCGTCGAGGCCCTGCGCCGCGGCTGGACGGTCGAGCGCCTGCACGAGCTTACCGGCATCGACCCGTGGTTCTTGGCGCGCTTGGCGGATATGGTGGCCGTGCGCGAGGCCGTCCGCGGCCTGCGCGTGGAGGATATCGACGCCGACGCCATGCGCCTGCTCAAGCAGTACGGCGCGAGCGATGCCGAGATCGCGCTGCTCACCGGCTCCGACGAGCGGTTCGTGCGCGCGTATCGCAAGGGCCTGGGCGTCGTGCCGTCCATGAAGACGGTCGACACCTGTGCCGCCGAGTTCGCGAGCGCCACGGAGTACCACTACAAGACCTACGAGGCGCCTATGCGCGCCGGCGTGGACGCCCGCCGTGCGTGTGCGCCCGACGAGGTGACGCCCGCCACGCGCCCCAAGGCCATGATCTTGGGAGCCGGCCCCAACCGCATCGGCCAGGGCATCGAGTTCGACTACTGCTGCGTGCACGCGAGCTACGCGCTCGCCGGCCGCGGTTTCGAGACCATCATGGTCAACTGCAACCCCGAGACGGTGTCGACCGACTACGACACGTCCGATCGCCTGTACTTCGAGCCGTTGACCTACGAGGACGTCATGGACATCGTGGACGTCGAGCGACCCGACGGCGTGGTGGTGACGCTCGGCGGACAGACCCCGCTCAAGCTCGCCCGCATGCTCGCCGACTCGGGCGTGCACGTGATGGGCACGCAGCCCGAGGCCATCGACTGGGCCGAGGACCGCGAGCGCTTCAGCGCGCTGCTCGACCGCCTGGGCATCATGTACCCGCCGGCGGGCATGGCCACGAGCTTCGAGGAGGCCGAGCAGGTCGCGGCCCGTATCGGGTACCCGCTGCTCGTGCGCCCCTCCTACGTCTTGGGCGGTCGCGGCATGATGATCGCCTACGATGCGGAGCATCTGCGCGAGTACATGGCCGAGGCGACGCGCATCAGCCCCGACTACCCGGTTTACCTCGACCGGTTCCTGGAGGGCGCGATCGAGTCCGACGTCGACGCCCTGTGCGACGGCGAGGAGGTCTACATCGGTGGCATCCTCGAGCACATCGAGGAGGCGGGCATCCATTCCGGCGACTCGGCGACCTGCATCCCGCCCTTCTCGTTCTCGGAGAGCCTGGTCGAGAAACTGCGCGACACCACGCGCCGCATCGCGCTCGCGCTCGGCGTGCAGGGCCTGGTGAACGTCCAATACGCCATTCGCGGCGAGACCGTCTACGTTATCGAGGCGAACCCGCGCGCGAGCCGCACCGTGCCGTTCATCTCCAAGGCCACGGGCGTGCCGCTCGCCAAGGCCGCCGCCTGCATCATGGCGGGCGAGAAGATCGCCGATCTGGGGCTGCCCGCCGATGACCGGCATCTCGACTGGTTCTGCATGAAGGAAGCCGTCATGCCGTGGGGCCGCTTCCCCGGCGCCGACGTGGTGCTCGGGCCCGAGATGAAATCGACCGGCGAGGTCATGGGCATCGCCAAGAGCTATCCGGAGGCCTACGCCAAGTCGCAGCTCGCCATCAGCTACGAGTTGCCCCGCCCCGGCAGCGGCAAGGTGTTCATCTCGGTGAACGATCGCGACAAGCGCCATATCCTGTCACTCGCGCGTATCCTGCGCTACCTCGGCTTCGAGATCTGCTCGACCGAGGGCACGGCGCGCGTTCTGGCGGGCGGCAACGTGAAGTGCGAGGTCGTGGAGAAGATCAGCGGTCCGCATCCCAACGTGGGCGATATGATCGCCGCGGGCGAGATCGCCTTCATCATCAACACGCCCTACGGTCCCGGGTCGCGCGGCGACGGCTATATCGTGCGCACCGAGGCGGTGCGTCGCGGCGTGACGTGTCTCACCGCCCTGTCGGCGGCCAACGCCTTCGTGGCTGCCGTCGAGGCGGTCGAACAGGCGAACGCCGCCGGCGAGGGCTCCGGCATGGAGGTCATCGCGCTGCAGGATCTGCCGCAGTACGAGATCTAACTCGGGTGACAACCGACGATATGCGGCGCGCTGCGGAAGTATTTCCGCAGCGCGCCGCTTTTTGCCGTCGTGCCGGCGGCGTGTTCCTGTCGAAAAGCGACTGCGGGAAAAGAAAACCCGTTTACGGTTCGGTTTTGACGGCGCCCCTCGAGTAGTCCGAAAAACGGCGCTGTCCTGACCTGCGGGTTTTCCGGCGCGAAGGGCCTCGCTACTCGGGGTACCCCTGCAAAACCGAACCGTAAACGGGGACAACGATTTCCAGCCCGCTTCGTGCCGGTGTTTCATGGTCGCTCGGCCCGGAAATGAGGCCGCATCGACGTGAAAAAACGCCGGGTATCGTTTCGCGCCGCCGAGGGGCGTGTTCCGGGTCGTGTCCGGGTACACTCTTCGTGTATGCAGATGAAAGGGGTTTCCATGCATCAGGCGCTATGTGCGATTCTGGCGGTCCAGCAGCAAACCGGCTCGTCCAATCCGCTTATCTACCTGCTTGTCGTGGCGCTCGCGGCGTTTTTCGGCGCGGGATTCTATGCAGTTCGATCGCGTCGGGGGCAGGACGGCTCCGCCAAGCGGTCGAGCGCGGTGCGCGGCAAGCGCCCGCATAAGAAGAAATAGCCGATATCCCGCGCATACAGGGCCGCGCCACGCGGGCGCGGCTATACTGGGATGGTTCGTAGTCAAGGGACGGGCGCCGTCGTCCGCCGCCGCTCTCAACATGGAGGTACATCATGGCAGACACCGCCGACAAGACCCCGCTCGTGGGCATCATCATGGGTTCCAAGTCCGACCTTCCCACCATGGAGGGCTGCACGGCCGAGCTTGAGCGCCTGGGCGTTCCCTATGAGCTGGTCATCGCCAGCGCGCATCGCACGCCCGACAAGGTGCACGAGTGGGCGGGTTCCGCCGCCGAGCGCGGCATCAAGGTGATCATCGCCGCTGCCGGCAAGGCTGCGCACCTGGGCGGCGTCGTCGCTGCGTTCACGCCGCTGCCGGTCATCGGCGTCCCCATGAAGACGAGCGATTTGGGCGGTCTTGATTCCCTGCTGTCCATGGTGCAGATGCCCTCCGGCGTGCCGGTGGCCTGCGTGGCCATCAACGGTGCCAAGAACGCGGCGATCTACGCCACGCAGATCTTGGGCGCCACCCTGCCCGAGTACCGCGCGGTGGTCGAGGATCTCAAGCGCGAGATGGCGGAGGCGTAACAAAGGCGTCGGCGCGTCGTCGGTTCGATACGGAAAAAGGCACTTGGTACACGACTGCGAATCTGACGGAGGATCGGGATATGTTGGATGACAAGATAGGCCGTGCGTCCTCGGGCGATACGGGCGCTTCCGAGACGGCGCGTGCCGCTTCGGCGCTTCCCACTCGGAAGGTCCGCGCCGGCACGCATTTCGCCGCTTCCGCTGTTCCCTCCGGTCATGGGGATGACGGGGAGGCTGCCCGTCCTGCCGGCCGTCGGTTCGCCGCGCCCGCCCGTACGGATGCCGCCCCGTCGAATGGGCGCCCCCAAGGGGCCCGTTTTTCCCGCCCCGCCGAAACGTCCCAGCCCGGTGAGGCTCCCCGTCCCGCCGGCAAGCGCTTCGCCTCCCGTGCCCAGCAGCCGCCCTCGCCGTCTCGACAGGTGCCTGCTCAGAGTGCGGCGTCGCCCACGACGACCGACCAGTGGATCGCCATCGCATCGTCCTCCAAACGCGCGTCGACCCCTGCAGCTGCTCCTGCCGCCCGTTCACACGTTCGGACTCCACAGCCCGATGCCCCCACGGCCGATGT
This sequence comes from Collinsella tanakaei, assembly GCF_021531055.1. GTDB lineage: Bacteria > Actinomycetota > Coriobacteriia > Coriobacteriales > Coriobacteriaceae > Collinsella > Collinsella tanakaei_B. The sequence continues at coordinate 35,172 of NZ_JADYTL010000005.1, read as the reverse complement.
CCCGCGCGCCTCCCGGCCGGCGCCCGTCGTCCCGGCCGTCCATACCGCCGGCCGTCCTTCGACGGCCGATGCTCCGCATGCGCACGCAGGGCAGGTTCCGCCGCGCGCCGGTCGCGACGAGGCGGACGAGGACGGCGCATCCGTCACCGCGTCCATGCCGGCGCTCGCCCCCGAGGCGCGCATGTCCCCGATTCCCGTCGAGCCCATACGCGCCCAGCAGGCCCCGCGTCCGATCTCCGGTGGCGGAGAGCCTCCCCGGGGCGGACGCGGGCATCGGGATAAGGCCGCCGGGAGTGGATCGGGACGCGGCTCCAAGCTCTCACTCGTGCTTATCGTCCTCGGCGTCATCCTGCTCGTCGTCGCTGCGGGCATCTTCATCTCCGCGCAGATCGGCTACCGTCAGGCGCAGGAGTCCTACGCCGAGCTCCAGCGATATGCCGTCTCGTCCGACGAGGGCGATGGCGTACCCGACGTCGATTTCGACGCGCTCGCCGAGATCAATCCGGATGTCGTCGGGTGGATCTATATCCCCGGGACCGTGGTCAACTACCCGGTCGTCCAGACGGATGACAACACGACGTATCTCACCACGCTGTTCGACCTGTCGGGCAACGGATCGGGTGCCATTTTCATGGATATGGACGACACGGCGCCCGGCATGATCGACCAGCAGACCACGCTGTACGGGCACCATATGTACGACGGCTCCATGCTCAAGGTCATCGACAACACCACGAACCAGGCCGACTTCGACAAGATCGAGACGGTCTACTACATCACCCGCGACGCCACCTATACCCTGACGCCGATGTTCACCGCGCAGGTCGAGGACACCTACGTCGACGCCCGCAAACCCAATTTCACCGGCGAGGGCGAGTCGCTCCAAGCCTATCTCGAGGACATCTATGCTTACGCCAAGGCGCAGGCTCCCGACGCGCAGGAGCGCATCGCCACCACCGATAAGGTCATGAGTCTGGTCACCTGCGCCGGCGAGATCATCCCGCGCACCACGCGCGCCGTCATGGTGCTGTCCGCGGATGCCGAGGTCGCGCGGCAGTAAGATTCTTGCGTTTGCCGGGGTGGTGCGGCAGAAAAAGCGCCACCCCGGCTCGACGGCGCGGCGGTGCGCCATCGCCCTTGCTCGACAACCCGACCCATCGAGCGCTCGGGTGGGATGTCATCGCGGCAATGTGCTCTCGTAGCGTCGTTTGAGCGCGCGCAATCGTTCGAGTTCGTCGGTCGCCGCGCCGTCAAGATGGGCTGCAACGGCGACCACAAGCGCGTCGACCAGTGCGATGGCGCTGGTCATCGAATGATATTCGCGCGGCTCGCCTCGGTATGCGACGAGCTCGATGTCGGCGTGGGCATCGGCCTCGCGCAGCGCCCTGCTGGTGAAGAGCACCGAGGTCGCGCCGACGGTACGCGCATGTTCGATGGCGATGCGGCTCTCGGCGGGGAGCCGCGAGAACCCAAAGGTCACCAAGGTGCTCTCCCGGTGCGTATGCACGAGTCCCTCGAACAGCTCAGATCCTCCTGCCGGCAACATCTCGACGTGCTTTCCGAAGCGCGACAGGCGAAAGCGCAGCAACTCGGCGCAGGCGACGGCGGCGCCCTTGCCGTGGATGAGCACGAGTTCCGCATCTGCCAGCGCGCGTGCGGCACGCCTGAATGCGCCGGCGTCGAGGCGCTGTGCCGTGATGTCGAGATACCCCTGCTGTCCCTTCAGGAAAGCCGCGGCGGATGATGATGTGCCGCCCTCGATGCTTGCTGCGATCTTCTCCGCCGGCCCCAGCGTGCTCGACGCGACGGCGCTCTTGAGCTCCTTAAAATCGCGAAAGCCGGCGTGTCGCGCAAAGCGGGAGACCGTGGCTTCAGATACGCCCAGGCGTGCGGCAAGCTGCTGGATGGACATGACCAGAAACTCGGTCGGGTTGGACGAGATGAAGTCGATGATGGCATGCTCCGCCTGCGTATATGCAATTCCTTGCTTGAACAGCGAAATCGGTGACATACGAGTCCTTTCGCAAGAAGAGCGGACCGACGGCCTGTCCGCCTAGATGGCGATGGCGGCAGCGTTCCTAAGCTGCGGGGCCTGCGAGAATCGTCTCCACGTAGCTGCCGCCCAAGCGGTCGATCTCCTTGAGCGCTCGTTTGAGGGTGGCCGCCGTGAGGACGCGGAACTCAAGGTCCTCGGCGAACTCGATCTGGTAGGCGCGCTCGTGCACCTGCTCGAACAGCTCGTCGAACGTGGTGCAGGTGCGCGCCATGCGCGTGACGACGCAGCCGTACTGGAACGCCTGGTGTGTGTCCGACCCCGAGACGACCGGGACGCCGCCTATGCGTTCGGCGAAAGCGTAGGTCCGCTCGACGGTGCGCGTGCGGTCGTGGCTCAGGTCCTTGCCGTTCAGATCGACAAACTCAAAGCGGCGCAGCTGGTCGCAGGTGAGCTCGGGGATGCGGCCAGGTGCGCGGAAGGGGTGGCCTGCCCCGAAGTGCAGCCCGCGACGCTCAACCTCGTCGGCCAGCTCGTCAAACGGCAGGAACGCATCTTTCATCTTATGCGGCTCGAGCGCGCGATTGAACGCAAGGATATCCTCCATGGAGCCGAGCACGAGCGTGTGGCCGCGCTCAGCGATGTCGACCTCCATGCCGGGAAACACCAGCAGGCCGTTGACGTCGAAGGCGTCCCCGACACGCGGGTAACGCGACGAGATATCGGCGTATACCTGCTGAAAGCCCTGGGTGTTGAAATGCTCGGTGAGGCACAGGGCATCCAGGCCGGCCCGCTTCGCCGAGGCGAACAGCCAATCGGTGTAGTCGGGCGAGAAGGCGAGGTACTTGGCGAGCTTGCCGTGGGTATGGAAATCGATGATCACGAGAGAACCTCCAGGATACGGGGAGCGGCGAAGCAGAGCGCGATCCACAGCACGCTCACGACGGCGAATAGGGCTTCGCGGCGCCCGGCGTGAAGCGACGAGAGCTTGATTTTGAGTACCTTCATGTTGGTCGCGGCGTAGCGGTACCCCTTGAGTTCGAGCGCCTCGACAGTGGTGCGGGAGCGCTTGGCGGTGTTGAGCATGAGCGGATAGAACGACTGGACGATGGTTTTCACCTGGTAGATAAGCCAGCGCACCTTGCCGCCGAGCGTGTCGTGGGCCGGCGCACGCCCACGCAGGCGATAGGACAGCAGGATGTTTTGCAGCTCCTCCATAAGGATGGGCAGGATGCGGTAGGCAAAGCCGATCGAGAACGATAGGCGCTCGGGGCATCCGAACCACAGAAGGCCGTTCGAGAGCTTATCGGGGTCGAGCCCCGAGAACACCGTGATGCTTGCGAGTGAGATCGTGGCGACTTTGAGTGTCAGCACGAGCAGCGGGATAAGCGTCGACAGGTTGCCGCCGAAGAACAGCGACACGATGAACATGTAGCCCGTCTGCGAGAAGACGCCGAGCGCGAAGACGAACAACACGAGCGGCGCCACGCGCGCCAGCCGTGTGGTGGCGGCGGTGAACAGGAACATTCCCAACAGGACGACGACGTCGCTTACGAACCACGGCACCAGCCCGAAGAAGAGGTACCACAGCAAAAGGACGCGCGGGTCGAGCTTGGCGATGGGTGTGTCGTCGTTGCCGTAGGCGTTTTTGAGCACCTGGTCGCGCAAAAAGTCGATGGACACCTTGTCCATCACGTTCTCCGAGAGCTTCTCGATCATGCGTCATTACCTTCCCGTGAACTCACCTGTCGTTCGCGCCATGCGGGAAAGCAGGAGAGGAAGTCGTCAAGGGTGTAGCAGGCCGCGCTGCAGTCGAGCGCCTGCCCCATCGCGAAGATCTCGGGCGGGCGGATGCCCGAGCGGGCAACGATATCGGCGTCCATGAAGATCTCATCGGACGTGCCGTCGCCGATGACCTCGCCATCGCACAGCACGATGATGCGGTCGGCGAACTGGCATACGAGCTGCATGTCGTGGGTGGCGATGACGACGGTATCCGTCACGCCGCGCAGGTCTGCCACGAGTCCGATGATCTCCTGACGCGTGCCGATATCGAGATTGGCGGTCGGCTCGTCCAGCAGCAGGATGGGCGGGTCGAGTGCGATGCCGATAGCAAGCGAGGCGCGTCGCATCTGGCCTCCGGACATCAGGCGTCCGTCGCGGTCCGCCAGCTCGGTCAGGCGGAATCGCGCGAGCAGCTCGTCTGCCCGCCGTTGCGCGTCGGTGACGCCGCGTGCGCGCATGGCGAATTCGATGTCGCCGCGAATCGAGTCCTTGATGAACATCTGCTCGGGATTTTGATAGACGAGCGAGATGGTTTCGGAAAGCTCGTCCGGTCCCAGGTCGCGCGTCGGCGTGCCGTCAAGCAGCACCTCGCCTGCCTGCGGCCTGACCAAGCCGCACATGAGCTTCATGAGCGTGGACTTTCCGGCGCCGTTGGAGCCTACGAGCGCGATCTTCTCGCCCTGACGGATGTCAAGGTCAAGGTTGTGAAAGACGCTTCGGGGTTCGCCCTTGACGCTGCGGTAGCTTACGTCGACACCGCGGAACGACACCGCCGGGATGCTTGGGGTTTCCGCCTGTTTCTTGTCGCACGCGCTGCGGGGCGGCACGAACGGGATATTCGCAAACGCGGCGAAGCCCTCGTCGACGGTTGTGGGAAGCGGCGCACGCTCAGCGAGTGCATTGACGCGCTTGAGCTCGCGGGCAGCGAGGGCGATCTGCGGCGGGTGCACATCGCTCGCCTCCAGATCCTCGATTCGCTGGAGCGCCTCGTGCGCGGGAAGGGTCCAGGCGATGGTACCGTTGTGCATGAGCGCGGCCGACTTGCAATACTCGGCGATGAAGTCGGTGTGGTGTTCGATGACGATGATCGTCTTGCCGTGGTTTTCGTTGAGGTCGCGCAGGACCTCGTACGTCTGGCGTGCATGGTAGGGATCGAGCTGGGCGACCGGCTCGTCGAGCACGATGATGTCGGGTCCGAGCGCGATGGCCCCTGCGAGCGCGAGGAGGTGCTTTTGGCCTCCGGACAGCTGCCAGATGTAGGAGTCCGCGCGTTCGGCGAGGCCGCACAGCTCAAGTGCGCGCATGCCGCGCTCGAGGTAATCGTCAAACGCGTAGTTCAAGCAGGCGAAGGACGCCTCGTCCAAGACGGTGGGGCGCACAAGTTGGTTTTCGAAATCCTGGTAGACATAACCGATGCGCTGCGCGAGCTCGCCGATCTGCGCAGTGGCGGCATCCGTATCGCACACCGTGATGGAGCCGGAGAGATCGCCGACGATGAATTGGGGGATGAGTCCGTTCATCGTCTTGCAGAGCGTGGACTTTCCGCAGCCGTTCGCACCCATGATGGCGAGAAAATCGCCCTCCGGCACGTCGAGGTCGACATGCCGGAGGGTTGGGGCTGCTGCTCCGGGGTAGGTGAAGGTGACATCCGTCAGGGTTACAGCAGACACGCGTCGGCTCCTCTACGCGTTCTTGAGCTGAGCGGAACGGCGTGCCCAGAAACCGGCGACGAGCGCGATGACGGCCGCAACGGCGATGCCGACGAAGATGGCCGTCTGGCTTTCCGCCCACTCGGCCTCCCACTCGATGATGGACATGCCGGCCTTGGAGACGCAGGCGACCACGATGGCGACGATGAAGCCCACGACCGACCAGCCGATGACGTGTCCGCTCAGGGCAGGAACCGCATCGTTGTCAGCCGTACGAGGCTTGCAGCCCAGCAGCGGCTCGATCTTGCCGTACAGACGCGGGACCAAAAACAAGGTGGGCAGCAGGCAGAACAGGATACCCGAGAAGCACAGGTCGTTTAGGAACGCGAAGCCCTCGGTGGCAAAGACCGACTCAGGGAGGCCGGCGACGGCTTCGAAGTCGTCCACGGCGACCTGAACCTTCACGATGTCGACCACGGCGCTCATGGCGAGCTGGATGGCCGGACCGGTGATAGCGGCGATGGCGACCTGCTTGACGCTCTTGGGGTTGCGGACCATGAGGCCGGCGATGTAGACGCCGATGGTCACGGTCAGGAATTTCTCGAGTTCGCCCAAGCCGCCGAACTGTCCGAGCATGATCTCTGAGAACACGAGCTCACCGGTCGCGGCGCCCAAGGCGGCGGACAGCGGATCGAAGAGCATGGCCAGGGTGAGCGGGATAAACAGGAAGAACTCGACGGACAGCTCGACGATGCCGATCTGAATCGACGGGATGAGCTCGGAGATGAGCGTGGCCAAGCCGTACAGGGACATGGATAGGACGAAGACCATCAGTTTCTGGGACTGCGTGGCCCCGCGTTCGGCGATGGATGACATGGTGGTTCCCCTCTTTCGTGGAATGCGATGCATTGCCGGCATGCTCAAGATTAGGGGTCTACCTGCCAAAATCGTTAAACGCTCCGTAAGATGAAAATAAGCTTTCGCGAGTCGCGTGTATGAAAAAAACGACGTCGTGGCACGACGGGCGGCGCGACTACGTGGGGCCTACCGTGCAAATGGACGATACGGCATCTTTACGGATGGCTTACAACGTGGACGCGAGTCCCTCAGCGGTACAATCGGGTGGTCTTGTGCTGCGGCGTATGGCAGGCGCATCAAGATGCACTCGAGCGTGCTGCCAGCGGCGAATCGATCGAAAGGAACTCCCGTGGCGACCATGCCCTCTATCGACTCCTGGCTCGCCGAGGCCAAGGCCGACCCGTCGGCGGGCTTGTGCGGCATGTACCTCGTCCACAACGGAACGGTGCGCGCGACGCCCAAAGCCGAGGTGCGGGGGCAGGAGGCGGCGCCGTGCGGACTGCGTCCGGGCGAACGCGTCGCGGGCATGCGCTTTGCCTACGATGCACGTGCGGTCGAGGCCGCCGTGGCGGCGGCGCGAGCGATGCCCGGCATCGGCTACGTGCGCGTTTGGCTCAACGAGGGCGAGCTTGCCGTAGGTGACGACATCATGCTCGTGCTCGTCGGCGGTGACATCCGCCCGCATGTGGTCGATGCGCTGCAGGCGCTCGTCGGCCGGCTCAAGGACGAGTGCGTCTCCGAGATCGAGTTGCCGGCGTAGCGCCCGCGCCCGCCGGTTCTCATGTCCCAATTTTCTCCCGGCCCCTTTTGGGACACTTATGCGTTCGGCGCGACGGACCCGGAATCCATACGACCGGAGTTGTCGGGATGGATCGTCATGCTCTGGAAGCGGTGCTCCATGTAACTGTTGTCAAAGTGGTCGGCGTAGAACTCCTCGACCGGCGAGCTGGGGGCGATGTCGCTCACGCGCTCGAACCAGCAGTCGAGTGCCTGCAGCGTCATGACGGCGTTAACCAGCATGAGCACGGCGCACAGGGACGTGACGGAGTAGCGCGCCTTCCAGGGGATGAGGTTGATGAGCTTGAGCAGGCGCGGCAGCAGCAGCTTGATCCAGACGAGGCCCAGGATGCCCCAGATGCTTGCGAACATGGTCGAGGTGCGTCCGTCGCACAGGGCCGCGATGGGATCCGGGATCACGCCGAAGATCATGGAGCCGGTGTAATCCCACGCGACCGCGCCGAAGGCGGTCTGCATGAACCAACTCACCGCGAACTCGAACGCGCCGCCGATCGCTGCGCTCACGAGGAAGATGATCGCGAAGTGCTTGCGGTAGAAGCGGTTGAGCGCCACCGTCATGAGGACCGCGCCCACTCCGTAGATGGGCGAGAAGGGTCCGAACAAAAGACCTGCGCGATCCTGGTACACGCCCGGGTCGACCACGGTCATATGCCAGATGATCTCGAGCATAAGCCCGATGACGCTGCACACCATGAATACCCAGAACAGGTTGAAGAAGTTGAGCTTGATGTAGCCCTCACCGGTGATGTCGCGGCCGAGCATCCCCTCCTCGGCCGCTTCGCGCTCCTGCATGACCTGCAGGCGCCGTTGCAAGTCGCGTTCCTGACGAAGCGACGGATCGATGGTGACCGATATGGCCAGCAGGATGACGAGCTGGATCGCCGGCTGGATGAGCTGCAGACCGATGCCGTCGAGCATGATGGAGATGACGCCCTGCGCGAAGGTGATGGCGATGAGGACCTCGGACCAGATCGCGGCGTTGCGGCGACGGTTTTTGAGTAGCGAGCGCCCGAAGCGGATGAGCAGGATCGAGCCCACGAGCGACAGCAGGACGTTCAACGCGGTCACGACGATCGTGAGCGTAGGATCGCGTGCCACGCTGAGCTGCGCGGGATCGTGCGCCACCACGAGCGCCACGGCGACGATGAGGGCGACGGTCAGCGGCAGCGTGACGATGCCGCTGATCAGGCAGAGGATGCCGTAGACCTTGATGAGGCGCGGGATGCGTCGACGCTCCTCGGGCGTTTGGGTCTTGGGATCCAAGTCGTTGCCGGGCAGGCCCGGGTCCTTGCGTGCCGTGGTGTCGGATATGGTGCTCACGTGTTTCGCGCTCCTTCGTAGCTGCATGGGCGCATCATACCCCGTCGCGACCGTCCCATTCACACGGGCCCACGTTAAGAATCCGCGGCGGTGTGCGACGCCGCGATTCGGCGCATGCGCCGCGTGCCATAATGTGCGCGTCGTCGACGGGAAAGCGAGAGGATCCATGTTCAACGAAGTCTATGGTGACGATACCCTCCACGAGGAGTGCGGTGTCTTCGGCGTGTGGGCGCCGGGGCGCGATGTCGCCCGCATCACCTATTTCGGTCTAAAGGCGCTGCAGCATCGCGGGCAGGAATCCGCCGGCATCGCCGTAGGCGATGGCGGCACCGTCATGGTCCGCAAGGACCTCGGTCTGATCGACCAGGTGTTCTCCAACGCCGACCTGTCGTCGCTATCCGGCCAGCTCGCGGTGGGTCATGTGCGCTACGGCACGGCGGGCGCCAAGAGCTGGGAGGCGGCCCAGCCGCATCTCTCCACGATCGGCGACGTGATCACGGCGCTCGCCCACAACGGGACGCTCGTGAACACCGACGAGTTGCGCCGCCAGCTGATCGAGCTCGGCGTTCCCTTCCTATCCAATTCCGATTCCGAGGTCGCCACCAAACTTATCGGCTATTTCACCCAGCAATCCCATCATCTGCGCGAGGGTATCCGCAAGACCATGGAGCTCATCCGCGGCGGCTATGCCATGACGCTCATCAACGAGCAAGCGCTCTACGCGTTTCGCGATCCGCACGGCATCCGACCCCTCGTGCTCGGCAAGCTCCCCGCAGACGATGGGTCAGATGGGGACGTGTTCGATTCAACCCATTCGGCTGCCGCGGTGGACGCGGCCGATGTCGCCGGCTGGGTCGTGGCGTCCGAGACCTGCGCGCTCGATATCGTGGGCGCGCGCTACGTGCGCGATATCCGCCCCGGTGAGATCTTGCGCATCTCCGCCGACGGCCTTGTGTCCGAACAGGGTGTGCCCGCGATGCCGGAGAGCGCCGAGTGCATCTTCGAGCAGGTCTACTTTGCCCGACCGGACTCCATCATGGGCGGCAAATCGGTCTACGCCTGCCGCTACGACATGGGCCGCCAGCTGGCGCGCGAAGCACCGGTCGAGGCGGATATGGTCATCGGCGTGCCCGATTCCGGCATGCCCCCGGCGGAGGGCTATGCGCGCGAGAGCGGTATCCCCTTCGGCGAAGGCCTGATCAAGAACCGCTATGTCGCGCGCACCTTCATCCAGCCCACGCAGGAGCTCCGCGCGATGGGCGTGCGCATGAAGCTCAATCCGCTGCGCGACAACATCGCCGGCAAGCGCCTGGTGGTGATCGACGATTCCATCGTCCGCGGGACCACGATGGTGCAGCTCGTCAAGATGCTGCGGGACGCCGGCGCCGCCGAGGTGCATGTGTGCATCAACTCTCCGGAGGTCGTGTGGCCGTGCTTTTACGGAATCGATACCGACGTGCAGGCGCAGCTCATCAGCGCGAACAAGACGGTCGACGAGATCCGCGACTACATCGGCGCGGATTCGCTGGCGTTCCTCTCCGTGCAGGGACTGCTCGCGTGCCTGCCCGCCTGCGGTGAGGTCGCCGGTGAGGGGTGCCCGGCACGGGGCTACTGCACGGCCTGCTTCACCGGGGTGTATCCGATCGCGATCCCCGAGAGCTTCGGACGCGACAAGTTCATGCCCGGCTACGACCCCTGCAACCTGACCGAGAACCCCGTGCTGCCTCGCGACGTCGTGGTGGCCAAGGAGCGCGACCATAGCTGGGAGGCGGCCCATCCCGCTGTTTGATGTGTCCCTTTTGTCAGGATTAACCGTCTATTCTCGTCGTAAAACCCGTTGTTCCCGTTTACGGTTCGGTTTTAGATGGATGTTTCGAGTATCGTCCAACATGGCAAGCGCGCTACCTGCGAGCCTTCTGCGTCCATGAGCCGCTCTACTCAATACGCGCCCATAAAACCGAACCGTAAACGGCATATCGGCTTTCGCAGCGGGAGAGCGCCGTCGTCTCAGCCCTCATCGTCCGTCACGTCCGTTCCAATTTCACGCGCTCGTGTTGCTGTCGGCATGAGCGGGCCTGCTATCATGGGGAGCAGGTTGAACGTTCTTTCGAAAGGATGCGCATGAGCGAGAACACCAAGCACGTCACCTATGAGGACGCCGGCGTCGACACCGCCGAAGGTGGGCGTGCGGTCGATGCGATCAAGCAGATGGTTGCCGAGACCAACCGACCCGAGGTCATCGGCGGCATCGGCGGCTTCGGCGGCCTGTTCTCCGCCGCCGCCCTCAAGGACATGGAGGATCCCATCCTCATCTCCGGCACCGATGGCGTGGGCACCAAGCTCGTGCTCGCCCAGATCCTCGACCGTCACGAGACCGTGGGTCAGGACTTGGTCGCCATGTGCGTGAACGATATCCTCGCGTCGGGTGCCGAGCCCCTGTTCTTCCTCGATTACATCGCCATCGGCCATATCGAGGCCGAGCATATGGCTAAGATCGTGCGTGGCGTCGCCGACGGCTGCAAGCTCTCGGGTTGCGCGCTCGTGGGCGGCGAGATGGCCGAGCATCCCGGCGTCATGCGTCCGGACGACTACGACTTGGCCGGCTTCGCCGTGGGCGTCGTCGACCGTCCCAAGATGCTCGACCCGGCGAACGTGCGCCCCGGCGACGTCATCTTGGGCCTGCCCTCGACCGGCGTCCACTCCAACGGCTATTCGCTCGTGCGCAAGGTCATCGGCGTGGACGGCGTCGTGCCCGGCACGCCCGAGGCCGCTGCCAAGAAGGCCGAGCTCGAGGGCATCGAGGTCGCGCCCGGCTTGAATCTCGCCGACGCGCTGCTCGCGCCCACCCGCATCTACGTGAAGCCCATCCTCGACCTGCTGCGCGCGGGGGCGCCGGTGCACGCGCTCGCCCATATCACCGGCGGCGGTATCACCGAGAACCTCAACCGCGCGCTCGCCGACGACGTCGACGCCGTGGTGACGCGCAACGGCTCCGAGATGGGCTGGGACGTGCCGCCCGTCATCACCTACATCGCCGATCAGGCCGAACTCGCTCCCAACGAGGCCTGCAAGACCTTCAACATGGGCGTCGGCCTGTGCATCATCTGCGCCCCCGAGGACGAGGCGGGCATCGTCGAGCAGCTTACCGCGATGGGCGAGCAGCCGTTCCGCGTGGGCACCTGCGTCGCCGGTTCCGGCAAGGTGGTGTACTCCGATGAGCAGTAGCGACGAGTACCGTAAGCTGATCGAGGAAGCCGGCCTGCCGCCCGAGGCCCTGCCGAGCGACGCGTTTTTCAACGCGAACGTCGACGGCGAGCTCGCCCGTGCGGTCAAGGACGCCTCGGAGGCGTCGAATCTCGCCGACGAGGAGCTCCACGTCATCGACAACAACGAGATCCAGGCCGCTCGCGCCGCCGCCTGTGAGGCCGGCGGGCTCGAGCCGCTCAAGATCGGCGTGCTCATCTCCGGTTCCGGTACCAATCTGCAGGCGCTGATCGATCGTATCGCCGACGGCACCCTCAACGCCTCGATCGAGCTCGTGGTGTCGAGCCGTCCCTCCGCGTACGGCCTCAAGCGTGCCGAGGAGGCGGGTATCCAGACGCTCACGCTTTCCAAGGAGATCTATGCCGACCCCATCGCGGCCGACGAGGTCATCGCGCACGAGCTGTTGGCCCATGGCGTGGAGTACGTCATCATGGCGGGCTACATGCGCATGGTGCGCGCCCCGCTGCTCGCGACCTTCCCCAACCGTATCGTCAACCTACACCCGGCGCTGCTGCCGAGCTTTCCCGGCGCGCATGCGATCGCCGACGCGTACGAGCGCGGCGTCAAGGTCACCGGCGTGACGGTGCACTTCGCCAACGCCGCCTACGATGCGGGCCCCATCATCGCCCAGCGCGCCCTGGCGGTGGAGGAGGGCTGGGACGTCGATACCCTCGAGTCCCATATCCACGAGATCGAGCATGAATTGTACCCGCAGGTGGTGCAGCTGCTCGCGGACGGTCGCGTCCAGGTTCGCGATGATCTGACCGTTGCTATCCACGCGTGATAGGGGAACCGGGCACGTCGTTGTCGTCTCGCCCCCGTCGCTTGAGCGGCGGGGGCGTTTCCATGCGGGTCGATGCCGCGGCGCCGGAAGCGTGACGCTTCGTCCTCTCCGTCGCGTTTTCGCAGAGGCTGTCGGATAACCGTCGGGGCATTTCGGCCCGCGGGTCGGGCGATGGGGAGGAAAGCGTCGATTCTGCCCCTCTAAGCTGCAATTTGTCGTTGGCGACGGATGCGCGTGCCCAGTGGTATAGAATCGCTTGGAAACGACGGCCGGTGTTGAGGGAGCGGATCATGGACGAGACATGGACCATCAAGCGATGCCTTGATTGGACGAATGCGTATCTCGAGTCCAAGGGAATCGAGAGCCCGAGGGTGTCCGCCGAGTGGCTCCTGTGTTCCGTGACGGGATTGAAGCGCATTCAACTGTATATGGATTACGCGAAACCCCTGTCCGCGGACGAGCTGTCACGCATGCACCAGGCCGTCGTCCGTCGTGCGAAGGGGGAGCCGCTGCAGTATATCGTGGGCGATACCTCGTTTCGCACCATCGAGATCGCCTGCGAACCGGGCGTGCTGATCCCACGTCCCGAGACGGAGGTGCTCGTCGAGGAGGTCCTGACGTTTATCGACCGGGAGGTGCTGGGGGACTCCGGGCGTCTGGCTGCTCGGGAGCGGACCGTGTTGCCGTGGAACGAGCAGGTCGAGGCGGCGCGCCGCGCCGAGGAACAGCAGGCCGCCGAGCGCGATGACGCCGATGGCTCGGAGGAGGGCGAACCGCAGACGGATGCCGACCGCCATGGGGCGGAGAAGGGGCCTGCGCCTGTCGTTGCCGACGATGCCGGCGACGTCGAGGAAAAGATGCCCGATGATGACGCCTCGGCCGATGCCGAGGGGCCGCGCGTCGCGCGCGTGCTCGAGGTCGGCTGCGGCACGGGGTGCATCTCGCTATCGCTCGCCGTCGAGCGGCCCGGTCGCGTGACGTGCGTCGCGACCGATATCGAGCCGCGCGCCGTGGCGCTGACGTGCCGGAATCGCGACGCCCTCGGTGTCGCGCCCGACGTCGTCGATGTGCGCGAGGGTAATCTCGTGTCCCCGCTCGATCGCGAGACCGAATGGGGGACGTTCGATGTGCTGGTGTCCAACCCTCCCTATATCCCGACGGATGTGATGCGGGAACTTCCCCGCGAGGTCGCCGACTACGAGCCGCACCTGGCGCTCGAGGGCGGCGCCGACGGCCTGGATATCTTCCGGCGGCTGGTCAACGCCGCACCGAGCATGCTGCGCTCGGACGGTCTGCTCGCCTGCGAGCTTCACGAGACGACGCTCGATGCCGCGGCCGAGATCTGCCGGGCGGCGGGCTTCGAGGACGTCCGCATCGCCCGGGACCTGCCGGGGCGCCCACGGTTCATCTTGGCGCGCGTGCCCGAGGCGGCGGTTGCCGCCGCACGTCGCCGTTTTGTGCGGGAATAGGTTCGGCCCCCGGAGGGCTCTCCCGTATCGTCGCTTCCGGTGCACAGCTTGCGCACATCCGGCTCCCTTTGCCGAATGCAGTTTCCCGTTTATCCGGTGGGTATGAACCGCGGCGCCGCGGTGGCGCGCGACGTGAGACAATGCTGCGAACCGTAGCGTGACGCCGCCGCGGTAAAACGTTTTGTTTCACTATGCGCGAAGGGACCGGCATGCAGCGAATCTATCGGGTGACAGGCGATGCGTGCCCGCATCCTCTCGCCGCATGCGATGCCGCCATGGCGCTGCGCGCAGGGAACTTGGCGCTTCTACCGACCGAGACCGTCTACGGCGTCGGCGTGTCGGTGGCGGCGTACGCCGGGTGCGACGAGCTTCCTCCTGAAGGCAGCGGGTACCGCCGCATCTTCTCGTTGAAACGCCGCGATATCGCCCAGACGGTGCCGTGGCTCGTGAGCGGCCCCGAGGCGCTTGACGAATACGGTGTGGACATCACGCCCCAGACGCGCCGTCTGGCCGAGGAGTTCTGGCCGGGAGCGTTGACCCTCATCGTGCGCGCCGCGCCCGGTGTCCCCACGTTCATGCAGGCGGCGGACGGCACGGTCGCACTGCGCGCCTCCGCCTCGCCCACCATTCGCGCGCTCGTCCACATGTGCAAGTCGCCCTTGGCGGTGACGAGCGCTAACACGCACGGCGCTCCCGCGCCCATCTCGTTCGATGCGGTCGAGTCGCGCATCCTCGCCGGCGTCGATATCGCGATCGATGGCGGCCCGACCCCGTGTCGGGACGCGTCGACCATCGTGTCGTGCCTGGAGGGCGAGCTCGAGATCCTGCGTCACGGCGCCCTGTCAGACGATCGTATCCGCTCGGTGTTCGAATCCGATCCCCAGTGAAGGAAGATGCCCGATGTCCATCAGCCTCGTCGATCTCACCCTTTCCGAAGGCGCATATCCGGTGCAGGGGAGCGGCTATATCATGGCGCTCGATTCCGGGACGACGTCCGTCCGAGCGCTGATCGTCGACGAGTACGACGACATCGTCGCGAGCGCCGCCAAGCCCATATCGGTCAGCTACCCGCAACCCGGGTGGGTTGAGCAGGATCCGATGGAGATTTTGGCGTCCCAGATCGCCGTCATGGCGGAGGTGCAGTTCAAAAGCGGCATCCATTCCGATCGGATCGCCGCGCTCGGCATATCCAACCAGCGCGAGACCTGTGTGGTGTGGGATCGCGACAGCGGGCAGCCCATCTATAACGCGATCGGGTGGCAGTGCCGCCGCACCGCCTCGATCGTGGACGAGCTGATCGCGGCGGGTTATGAAGACGTGATTCGCGACAAGACCGGCTTGACACCCGATCCGTACTTCTCGGCGACGAAGATCAAATGGGTGCTGGACAACGTGAGCGGCGCCCGCGAGGCCGCCGAGGCCGGGGAGCTCATGTTCGGCACCATCGACACCTGGCTGATCTACAACCTCACCGGCGGTGCGGTGTACGCGACGGACTACACCAACGCGAGCAGGACGATGCTGTTCAACATCCATACGCTCGATTGGGACGACGAGCTTTTGGACATGCTGGGGATTCCCCGTTCGATGCTGCCGGAGGTCAGGTGGAGCTCCGGGGACTTCGGGCATGTGTCGAGCGAGGTCATGACCCATATGCCGCCCATCACGGGTGTGGCGGGTGACCAGCAGGCATCGCTGTTCGGACACTGCTGCTTCGAGCGCGGCGACACGAAGAACACCTACGGTACCGGCTGCTTCATGCTCATGAACACGGGCGACGAGATCGTCCGCTCGGAAAACGGGCTGATCTCGACGATCGGGATCGCGGAGGGCGGCACGATCTCCTACGCGCTCGAGGGGTCGATATTCCACGCGGGGTCGGTCATCCAGTGGCTGCGCGACAAGCTCGGTATCATCGCGGACGCCGCCGAGACCGCCGAGATCTCGCAGTCGGTCGAGGACAACGCGGGATGTTACCTCGTGCCGGCGTTCAGCGGTCTCGGGGCGCCCTGGTGGGATCCGACCGCCCGCGGCCTCATCGCCGGTCTGACGGCCGCCTCGGACCGCGCCACGCTGGTGCGTGCGGCATGCGAGTCCATGGCCTATCAGAGTCACGACGTGCTGCGCGCTATGGAAGCCGATTCCCATATGACGCTCGGTGGCCTATCGGTCGACGGCGCCGCCTCGCGCAACGAGTTCATCATGCAGTTCCAAGCCGACCTGCTCGGCATTCCGGTCGTCCAGACGGACTCCGTCGAGACGACGGCGCTCGGCGCGGCTTACCTTGCGGGTCTTGCCGTCGGATATTGGGAGGACCGTGAGGAGCTTCTGCAGAACCATGCCCACGGCAGGCGGTTCGAGCCGCGGGGAGACCCTGAGGACACCGCGCGCTATCTTGCCGGCTGGCGCGATGCGGTGTCGCGGACCCGAACCGTGATAGAGTGAGGTAGGGCACCGTCCGCCCCGACACCAGCGAGCTGAAAGGACCCATATATGCGCGTCGCCATCGCCTCAGACCATGCCGGATTCGAACAGAAGCAGATTCTCGTGGATTACCTTGCGACCGAACTCGGGCTCGATGTCATGGATATGGGGCCCGATTCCGATGACCGTGTGGACTATCCCGACTATGCCGCGTCGGTCGCCCATGCCGTCGCCGACGGCACCGCCGATCGCGGCATCCTCGTGTGCGGCACGGGTATCGGGATGGCGCTCGCTGCCGACAAGGTCGCCGGTATCCGCGCGTCCTCGATCACCACGCCCGAGTTCGCCGACCTGTTCCGTCGCCATAACGACGGCAACGTGTTGTGCCTGTCGGGCCGTTTCGTCGAGCCTGCGGTCAACAAGGAGATCATCCGCGTGTTTTTGGAGACCCCGTTCGAGGGCGGCCGCCACGCCGACCGCGTCGCGAAGGTCATGGCGCTCGACTAGGCTGGATATGCCCGATGCATGGCGCCCGGACCGTCCGCAGAGGGCGTCCGGGCGCTTTTTCGGTTATGAGGAGGTCATACGATATGGCAAAGGAATTCGATAGGGCACGGGTGACGGTGGTCGACCATCCGCTCGTCAAACACAAGCTGTCCATCCTGCGCGACGAGCGCACCGGCACCAAGCAGTTTCGCGACCTGGTGCGCGAGCTCGCACGTCTCGAGTGCTACGAGGCGACGCGCGACCTGCCGGTCGAGCCGGTGCGCATCACGACGCCGCTGTGCGAGATGGATGCCGAGCGCATCGCCGGTCGCAAGCTCGCCGTGATCCCCATCCTGCGCGCCGGTCTGGGCATGGTCGACGGCGTGCTCGACCTGATCCCCGCCGCGCGCGTGGGTCATCTGGGGATGTACCGCGACGAGGTGACCCACGAGCCCCATGAGTACTACGCTAAGCTGCCCGAGGACATCGGACAGCGCGTGTGCCTGGTCGTCGACCCCATGCTGGCGACCGGTGGCTCGGCGGCCGCGGCCCTGCAGTACCTGCGCGCCCAAGGGGCGAACGACATCCGTTTCCTTTGCATCGTCGCCGCGCCCGAAGGGCTCGACGTCGTGCTCCGCGCTGATCCGGATGTCCGCATCTTCGCCTGCTCGGTCGACGAACGGTTGAACGACGATGCGTACATCGTGCCGGGCCTGGGCGATGCGGGCGACCGCATCTTCGGCACACGGTAAGTGCAGGCCCCTGTCGCTATCAGGGGGCTTTTCTTTGGTACGCTTGCATTGTGTCGCTTGTTACATCGGATTGAATTTTCGGATTCGTTGCCTATACTAGTCACACGACGTTCGCGTGCCCACGTTTTCGTGGGTTGCGTGGCGCCCGGGAGGTAGCTCGATGCCAGCATTCGGCCTTGTCCAGCATGGTCCCGCGCTCGCCATCGGTTGTCTTGTGGGCGTGTTCGCCTTCGTCCCGCTGCTGCTGGCGATCGTACCCATGCTGCGCCGCATGTGCGACGCGAGTATGGTCAAGGGCATGCTGGGAGTCGGTGCCTCGTTCGTCATCCTGTTCGTGGGTGTCGTCGTGGTGCACCTGCTGTCACCCGGGGCGCTGGTCGCGTTCGTCGCGGGCGAACTGGTCGGCTTCTTCGTATGCTGGATCGGTGTCGCCATCGCGGTTATCGCGAAAACGGATTAAGTCGTTGGCACCGGCGTCGCCGGCGACCGTAGGAAGGTGGAACCTTGGACGCGTTTTCCAAGCTGCCCGAAGAGATCAACCATCTGGTCTCGGAGTTCTCCTCGATGCCCGTCGTGGGTGGTCTGGGAGCCGGACTCACGCAGTATTCGGTGTGGCTGCTCGTCGCCGCGATCGTGTTCGCGGCGATCATGCTCGTCTTCATCAAGCGCCAGACGCTCGTCCCCCGCGGCGTGTTCGTCAACGGCGTCGAATATCTGATCGAGTACGTCCAGGACGATGTCGCCAAGGGCGTGGTGGGCACCGAGTGGCGCCGCCACTTCCCGTTTTTGGCGACGATCTTCCTGTTCATCCTCGTCAACAACTTCATCGGCCTCATCCCCGGCTGCAAGCCCGGCACGGGCGCGATCGGCTGCACCGCGGCGCTCGCGCTCGTCACGTTCATCTACTTCGTGTACTTCGGGTGCAAGAAGCACGGTGTGATCGGGTACATCAAGAGCCTGGCTCCGGCGGGCGTGATGTTCCCCATGAACGTGTTCGTGTGGGTCATCGAGGTCTTCTCGCTGCTGCTGCGTCCCATCACGCTGGCCATCCGTCTGTTCTGCAACATGTTCGCCGGCCACATCGTCATGGGCTCGTTCTCGATCATGGCGACGCTGTTCGCCGAGCCGCTGCTCGAGCACTTCAGCGCCATGAACGCCCTCGGGGCGCTGCCGAGTCTGGCGTGGCTCGCCATCCTGCTCATCATCTACGCGGTCGAGCTCATCGTCGCGTTCGTCCAGGCATATGTCTTCACGGTCCTCGCCGCGGTCTACATCCAGATCGCCGAGGCCGAGGGCCACTGATCGGCGATCTGTTCCGTTGACTCGGGTCGGGTTTCCCGGCCCTGTCGAATATAAGGGTATCCTGCGCCACAAGGCGCACGACAAAGGAGGAATTGTGGGAGTTATCGGTTACGGTCTCGGTGTTATCGGTGCCGGCTTGGCCATCGGCCTCGCCGCGTTCGGCGCCACGAGCGCTATGGCTCGCCAGCCCGAGGTCCAGGGTCGCGCGTTCACCGTCTTCATCCTGGCGTCCGCGTTCACCGAGGCGCTCGGCCTCATCGGCTTCGTCGTCACGCTGATCTCCTAATTGCTCGCGCATCGTGTCGAGTAAGGAGCGGAACATGAAGTTACTCAATCGTGCTGCCGGAGCAGCCGTGCCCGTCGCGTGCGCGCTGATGGCCACTCCCGTGCCGGCGTTCGCCGAGGGGTCCGCGGGTGGCCCGGCCATCCTCATCCCCAACATGGCGGAGTTCATCCCGGCGCTCATCGCCTTCCTCATCATCTGGGTCGTGCTGGCCAAGGTGGCTTGGCCCAAGGTCCTGACGATGATGGACGAGCGCAGCCGCCGGATTGCCGACAGCCTCGAGGAGGCGGAGCGCACCAAGCAGAAGGCCATCGACGACCGCCATGCGTCCGACGAGCTCGTCGCCGACGCGCGCCGTCAGGCCGCCGAGATCGTGCTCGCGGCCCGTCAGGACGCCGAGCACGAGCGTGCCCGCATCATCGCCGCGGCGCATACCGAGGCGGAGGAGATCATCTCCAAGGCCCGCGCCAACGCCGAGGACGAGCGCCGCTCGCTGTACGCCGAGGCCGCCGGCACCATCGCCGACCTCTCGGTGTCCGTCGCGTCCAAGATCGTCGAGAAGACCCTGGACGAGGACGGCGAGCAGCGTCGCCTCATCGAGCGTTACATCAAAGAGGTAGGTAGCCTGAATGCCGACTAGCCGTAGGGAGAGCAGGATCCTCGAGACCTACGCTCGCTCGCTGTTGGAGGCGGCGAAGGCAGAGGGCCACGTGTTCTCAGATCTTGATGCGCTCGACGTCTTGTCGAACGCGAGCCCCGAGGTCCTGGCGGTCGTCAAGACCATGGTCGAGCGCGACCAGCTCGACCTGCTGCCGCAGGTGGCAGAGACCTATCGTGCCATGACCGAGGACGACGCGGACGTCGTGGGCGTGACCGTCACGACCGCCGTCGAGCTCGACGACGAGCTTCGCGCGCAGATCACGAAGATGTGCGAGGAGCAGTTCGGCCGCCGCGTGTCCCTCATCGAGAAGGTCGATCCGTCCATCATCGGCGGTATCGTGCTCGAGGCGCGCGGTCAGCGTCGCGATGTCTCGGTCAAGACCCAGCTGCGCGCCGCGCGCAAGACGCTCGGTGGCGTCCAGCTATTCCAAGGAGGTGAGGCCAGCAATGGCTGAGATCATTACCGCCCAGACCATCGCCCAGGCCCTCGCGGAGAAACTCGATTCGCTGAACGCGGTCGTCGACACGCAGGAAGTCTCCCTCGTCGATGAGGTGGGAGACGGTATCGCGCGCGTGTCCGGCCTGCGCAGCGCCATGGCCGGCGAGCTGCTCGAGTTCAAGAGCAGCGAGACCGGTGAGACGGTCTTCGGACTCGCCCAGAACCTCGAGCGTGACGAGGTCGGTGCCGTTCTGTTCGGCAACGTCTCGGTCATCAAGGAGGGCGACGAGTGCCGCACGACCGGTCACATCATGGATATCCCGGTCGGCCGCGCCATGCTCGGCCGCGTCGTGAACCCGCTCGGCGAGCCCATCGACGGCCTCGGCGAGATCCACACGACCCACTATCGTCCCATCGAGTTCAAGGCCCCTGGCGTCATCGACCGCACGCCCGTGTGCGAGCCCGTGCAGACCGGCCTGCTCGCCATCGACTCGATGATCCCGGTCGGTCGCGGCCAGCGTGAGCTGATCATCGGCGACCGTAAGACCGGCAAGACCGCCATCGCCATCGACGCGATCATCAACCAGCGCGGCAAGGATATGGTCTGCATCTACGTCGCGATCGGCCAGAAGGCGTCCACGGTCGCCAACATCCGCGCGACGCTCGAGGAGCACCGTGCCCTCGACTACACGGTCATCGTGTCCGCCACCGCCGCCGAGTCCGCGCCGATGCAGTACATCGCGCCCATGGCCGGCGCCGCGATCGGCGAGTTCTTCATGTACAACGGCGCCGACGGAAAGCCGGCGAGCGCCGAGAATCCCGGCGGCCACGTCCTGATCATCTACGACGATCTGTCCAAGCAGGCCGTCGCGTATCGTCAGATGTCGCTGACGCTTCGTCGTCCGCCCGGACGCGAGGCGTATCCCGGTGACATCTTCTACCTGCACTCCCGCCTGCTCGAGCGTGCCTGCAAGCTCTCCGAGGCCAACGGCTACGGCTCCATGACGGCGCTGCCGCTCATCGAGACCCAGGACGGCGACGTGTCGGCCTACATCCCGACGAACGTCATCTCCATCACCGATGGCCAGATCTACCTGCAAAGCGACCTGTTTTTCCAGGGTCAGCGTCCCGCCGTCGACGTCGGTATCTCCGTGTCGCGCGTGGGTGGCGCCGCCCAGATCAAGTCCATGAAGCAGGTTGCCGGCAACCTGCGTCTGGACCTCGCATCCTACCAGGAACTTTCCGGCTTCGCCCAGTTCGGAAGCGACCTGGACGCCGCGACCCAGAAGCAGCTGACGCATGGCTCGCGCATGACCGAGCTGCTCAAGCAGTCCCGCTTCAAGCCCTTCGACGTCGCCGAGCAGGTCGTCGCCCTGTTCGCGGGCAACAAGGGCTTCATCGACGATCTGCCCATCTCGCAGGTGCTCGAGTTCCGCGACGGCCTGATCCAGTACATGAACAACAGCTACGGCAGGCTTTTGGACCGCGTTCGCACCGAGAAGATCGAGGGCGATCTCGATCGAAAGCTCACGCAGGCGATCGCCGACTACAAGTCCGAGTTCGCAAGCAACCACGCCACCCAGGCCGCGACGCCTGAGGGCGAAACCGAGGAGAACTAAGCTCCATGGCCAACCTTCGCGAGATAAAAAAGCGAATCACTTCGGTCACGAGCACGAAGCAGATCACGCGCACGATGGAGATGGTCTCGACGGCGAAGATCCGTCGAGCCCTCGATCGCGCGTACGGCGCGGAACCCTACAAGAAGGCCCTGACCGACGTCATGCTGACGGTCGCCCAGGACACCGATGCGGCGGGCGACGCCCCGCTGCTGCGCACCCACGATAGGGAGGAGCGCGTCCTCGTCGTGGCGATCGCGTCCGATCGCGGTCTCGCCGGAGGCTTTAACGTTCTGGTTGAGCGCACAACCGACAAGATCGCGGCGGCGTGCGCCCGCTCCGGCATCGCGTGCGAGATCATCACCTGCGGCCGCAAGGTGAGCGATTACTTCGCGCAGAACCCCGATCGGGTCATGCACTTCGAGGGGTCGTCCGCCGATCCGACGCTGCAGCAGGCCCGCATGATCTCGAGCTACATCTGCGACGGGTACGCCCAGGGGCACCTGGACCGCGTCGAGCTCGTCTACCATCATGCGCGCAACCGCGTCGACCAGGAGCTGCGCGTGGAGCGCCTGCTTCCGCTCGATGCCGAGGCCGTCGCGCTCGCGCGCGGTCCGCGCCGCAACGAGAGCGATGCGCCCGAGCGCGTCTCCTCGTCGTTCAGCTTCGTGCCCTCCGCCTCCCATGTGCTGGGCGGCCTCGTGCCCTCGTACGTCCTGACCGTCATCCATCAGGCGCTTATCGATTCCGCCGCTTCCGAGCAGGGTGCCCGCCGCAAGGCGATGCATTCCGCGACCGAGAACGCGACGGCGATCGTGGCGACGCTGAACCGTACCTACAACCGTGTTCGCCAGGCTTCCATCACCACCGAGATCAACGAGATCGTGGGCGGAGCCTCTGCATTGGAGGAGTAGCAATGGCAACGAGCACCGATATGAACGACATCAAGGATGCCGTTACCCACCATACCGCGGGCGAAGGGCGTATCGTCCGCATCGTCGGTCCCGTCGTCGACGTCAAGTTCGACGGCCAGGTCCCGGCGATCTACAACGCCCTGACCGTCGAGGCCGAGACGCCCATGGGACACGTGAGCACCGTCCTCGAGGTCGAAAGCCAGCTGCCCGGCGGCGTGGTCCGCACGGTCGCCATGACCTCCACCGACGGTCTGACGCGCGGCATCCCCGCCGTCGACACCGGTGAGCCCATGCAGATGCCCGTCGGCCCAGGAACGCTCGGCCGCATCTGGAACGTGCTGGGCAAGCCGGTCGACGGCAAGCCCATGCCCGAGATCGAGGAGTACTACCCCATCCACCACGCGGCTCCGCATTTCGACGAGCTCACGACCAAGACCGAGATCTTCGAGACCGGCATCAAGGCGGTCGACCTGCTCGAGCCCTATATCCGCGGTGGCAAGACGGGTCTGTTCGGCGGCGCCGGCGTCGGCAAGACGGTCCTCATCCAGGAGCTCATCAACAACCTTGCGCAGGAGCATAACGGCACCTCGGTCTTCACGGGTGTCGGCGAGCGCACGCGTGAGGGTACCGACCTCTACCTCGAGATGAGCGAGTCGGGCGTCATCGACAAGACCTGCTTGGTCTACGGCCAGATGAACGAGCCGCCCGGAGCGCGTCTGCGCATCGGCCTGGCCGGCCTCACCACGGCCGAGTACTTCCGCGATCGCGGCCAGGACGTCCTGTTGTTCATCGACAACATCTTCCGCTTCTCCCAGGCGGGCTCCGAGGTCTCGGCCCTGCTCGGCCGCATGCCCTCGGCGGTTGGCTACCAGCCCACGCTGGCTACCGAGATGGGCGACCTGCAGGAGCGCATCACCTCCACCAAGACCGGTTCGATCACCTCCGTGCAGGCCGTCTACGTGCCTGCCGACGACCTGACCGACCCGGCACCCGCCACGACGTTCACGCACCTCGACGCGCAGACGGTCCTGTCGCGCTCCATCGCGGCGCTCGGCCTGTATCCTGCCATCGACCCGCTCGCGTCCTCGTCCGACGCCCTCGATCCCTCCATCGTGGGCGAGGAGCACTACCGCGTCGCCGTCAAGGTCCAGGAGATCTTGCAGGAGTACTCCGACCTACAGGACATCATCGCGATCCTCGGTATGGACGAGCTGTCCGAGGAGCAGCGCCTTACGGTCGACCGTGCGCGCAAGCTGCAGCAGTTCCTGTCCCAGTCCTTCCACGTGGCCGAGAAGTTCACCGGCAACCCCGGCGTGTACCTCCACATCGAGGATACCGTCCGCTCGTTTGCCGCCATCGTCGACGGCGAGTGCGACGATCTGCCCGAGCAGGCGTTCCGCTATGCGGGCACCATCGACGACGTGCGCGAGCGCGCCGCGAAGATGGAGGCGTAGCACATGGCCATGCAGCTGCGGATCGTGTGTCCCGAGCACAGTGAGTACGAGGGCGAGGCGGCCTTCGTCGCCCTTCCCTCGACCGACGGCGAGTTGGGTGTCGCCGCGCGTCACGCAAGCGAGATCTGCACGCTCGGCGCCGGTTACGTCCGCGTGTGCGATGTCGCGATGGGGACGGTCGACCACCGGTTCGCGGTGAGCGGCGGATATGCCCAGATCGCCGACGACGAGGTCATCATCTTGGCCGAGCGCGCCCGCGACATGGCCTCCGTCGATGCCGACCAGGTGACCGAGAAGATGCGAGGTTTTGAAGACCAGTTGAGCGTTTTGTCGGAGAACGATGCACGCCGTGCGTACCTCTATAATGAAATCGCATGGTGTAAACTGTTGCTCGACGTGCACGCCTAGCGGCGCGTCCGATACAGTTCAGGGGTTTCATCATGCCCGGGGCGCGTCCCCGGGCATATTCATATCGAAAGGGACCGCGCTTGGATATCATACGCGTCGAAGGTGGACATGAGCTGAACGGCAGCGTCCACGTATCCGGAGCCAAGAACTCAGCGCTCAAGTTGATGGCGGCGACGCTTCTGGCGCCGGGCGTCACCACGCTGGAGAACGTGCCGAACATCTCGGACGTCCACGTGATGGGAAAGGTGCTCAAGCGCATGGGCGCCACCATCGAGGTGGTCGATGAGCACAGCCTCGCCATCGACACCTCCGCGGTCGATTCGTGGGAGGCTCCCTACGACCTCGTTGCCAAGATGCGTGCATCCACTGCGGTCATGGGTCCGCTGCTCGGCCGCTTCGGCAAGGCGAAGATCGCCATGCCCGGCGGCTGCAACCTGGGTGCCCGCAAGATCGATATGCACATCCTCGGCCTTGAGGCCCTAGGCGTCCATTTCGACACCGACCATGGCTATATCCATGCCGATGCTTCCGACGGCCTTGTCGGCACGACGGTGACGCTCGAGTTCGCCAGCGTCGGCGCGACCGAGAACCTGATCATGGCCGCCGTGCGCGCCCGCGGCACCACCGTCATCGACAATGCGGCCCGCGAGCCCGAGATCGTCGATCTGGCGAACATGCTCAACGAGATGGGCGCCAAGATCTCCGGCGCGGGTACCCCCGTCGTCCAGATCGAGGGCGTCGACGAGCTGCACCCGGTGACGCATCGCGTGATCGGCGACCGCATCGAGGCAGGAACCTTCATCGTCGCCGGCGCGCTCATGGCGGGCGACGAAGGCATCGACGTCGTGGGCTTCAACTCCAGCCATCTGGGTATGGTGCTCAAGAAGTTCGAGCTCATGGGTATCGATATCGAGCGGATCGTGGGCGGCGTGCGCGTGAGGCGTGCGGAGCGCATCAGGCCGGTGGACATCCAGACCTTGCCGTTCCCGGGTTTCCCCACCGACATGCAGGCGCAGACGATGGTGCTGTCCGCGCTCGCCGACGGCAGCTCCGTCATCACCGAGAACATCTTCGAGAACCGCTTCATGTTCGCGTCCGAGCTCGTGCGCATGGGCGCCGATATCCGTATCGAGAGCCACCACGCCATGATCCATGGCGTGAAGGGCTTCTCCGGTGCGCAGGTCGTCTCTCCCGATCTGCGCGGCGGCGCCGCGCTGGTGGTCGCCGGCCTGATCGCCGACGGGTATACCGAGGTTTCCGCGATTCATCATATCGACCGCGGATACGAGCACTTCGTTTCCAAGCTCGTGGGTCTCGGCGCGTGCGTCGAGCGCGCGACCCGTCCGGATTCGATCGACGATTAAGCAGGTACCCTTATGAGGAATAAACCCGTACAGGACGCGCGTCACTCGAACGCCTCAGCCAGTCGCGTCTACAGCCGCGACAACGTGGCGCGGTATTCCGAGCGCGCCCATCAGCGTCAGCGCGGCAAGCGCATCCGCCGCGTCGTGCTCGTGACGCTGCTCGGACTGATCGCGTGCGTCGGCACCGCCGCCGGTCTGTGGTTCAACCGCGTCGTCGGCAACCTGAACAACGCTTCGATCATCACGGATAACCTGCTCGCGACGCTCGTCGATACCAACGTGACGCGCGAGCCGTTCTACATGCTGCTGCTCGGTACCGACGGACGCCCCGGTGAGGAGACGTATCGTGCCGACTCGATCATCTTGGCGCGCGTCGACCCCACCGAGAAGAAGGTCGCCCTCATCTCGATTCCCCGTGACACCAAGATCGATTACAACGGATCCACCATGAAGATCAATGCGGCACATTCCTACGGCGGCGCCGAGGGTATGGTCGAGGCCGTCAACCAGTTATGCGGCGTGGAGATATCGCATTATGCCGAGATCAACTTCGAGGGCATGAAGTCGCTGATCGATGCCGTGGGCGGTATCGACATCAACGCCACCGACGGTGTCGACGATCCCGAGCACCTCGAGATCACCATCGAACCCGGTTGGCAGCACATGGACGGCGCGACGGCGCTCACCTACGCCCGCGCCCGCTACCAGTACGCCGACGGTGACTACACGCGCATGCGCCACCAGCGCCAGGTGCTCTCCGCGCTCGCGGACAAGCTGCTGAATGAGATGGACGTCACGAACATCATGGGCATTATCGAATCGCTGTCCAACATGGTCGTGACCGATCTGTCGCCGCAGGATATCGTGTCGCTCGTCACCGCGATGCGCGGCATGGATACCGACGAGATCTGGTCCGCCAACCTGCCTTCGTGGGCCGGCGAGGACACCTACATCGACGGTCAGAGCTACGTGTTCGTGCACGAGGCCGAGCTTGCCGCGATGATGGAGCGTGTCGATGCGGGCGAGGATCCGCAGGGCCCGCAGACGATGGGCACCGGCGGCGAGGGCCAGGGCGCCACGACCGGCGATCTTGCCAACAACAGCTCGGATGATTGGGCGTACGGCATGGCGACGACCGGTTCCAGCGAGGAGGCCGGTACCGAGAGCGAAGAGGTCCCGACCGAGACCGAGTAGCTCGCACGAAGCGCCGACGGGGCTGCAGCGATGTTCGCTCGTCCCCCTGGCTAATCGCGTGAAAAGAAGCGCGGGGCACCGTCCGTCGACGGTGCCCCGCGCTTGCGTTACCGGTGATGTCGCCGCGCGCGGTCTTACGCGAAGGAGCGGACGAGCTGCTCCAGGACATCGACCATCGTCACGAGCGACGAGACCGGGATGAACTCGTTGACACCGTGGCAGCAGTACGCCCCGGTCGAGAGGTTGGGGCACGGCAGGCCGCGGAACGAAAGCTGCGCGCCATCGGTGCCGCCGCGGATGGGGATGACGTTCGGCTCGACGCCGGCAGCGGAAAATGCGGATTTCGCGATATCGATCAGCTGCGGATAATCGGCGACGATCTCGGCCATGTTGCGATACTCGTGCTTGATCTCGAGCGACACGCGCGGCTCGTCCTGCTGGGCGTTGATAAAGTCGCAGGCTCGCTGCATGAGGTCGAGCTTGGCCTGGAACTTGGTGGCGTCATGGTCGCGGACGATATAGCGCGCCGTCGCGTGGGTCACGGTGCCCGAGACGCTGCACAGGTGGATAAAGCCCTCGTAGCCCTCGGTGTGCTCGGGCCGCTCGACCGCGGGCAGCAGCTCATGGAACGCCACGAAGAGGTTCGAGGCGTTGACCATGCGGTTCTTGGCGTCGCCGGGATGGATGGAGAACCCGTCGAAGCGCACGACGGCCTCGGCCGCGTTGAAGCACTCCCATTCGAGCTCGCCGATGGGGCCGCCGTCGACCGTGTAGGCGTACGTGCAGCCGAACGCGGGGATGTCGAGCAACTCGGCGCCGTGGCCGATCTCCTCGTCGGGGCAGAAGCAGACGCCGATGCCGGGGTGGGGGATCGAGGGGTCCTGCAGCAGGCGGTATGCGAGCGCCATGATCTCGGCGACGCCCGCCTTATCGTCGGCGCCGAGCAGCGTGGTACCATCGGTGCAGATCAGATCTTCGCCCACGAGGTCGTTCAGATCGGCGATCTTGTCGGGGGAGATGGAGATCGGCTCGCCATCGACGACGCCGCAGACAAGATCTCCGCCTTCGTAGGTGACGATATGGGGCTTGACGTTCGCGCCGGGGGCGGCTTCGGTGGTATCGAGGTGGGCGATCAGGCCGAGCTTCGGAGCCTCCTCGGAGCCAGTACTCGCGGGGATATGGGCGGTGACGTAGGCATGCTCGCTGACCTCGACATCGTGTGCGCCCATGGCGCGCAGCTCATCGGCCAGGAGGTTCGCCAGATCGAACTGGCACGGGGTGGAGGGCACGTGGTCGCTGTGCTCGTCGCTCGACTCGGTGTTGACGGCGACGTACCTCAGAAATCGGGATAGGACGTCGGGTTCGTTCGATTCGGACATGATTGCTCCTTTGAAGATCGTCGCCGATATGAAATCCGCCTACAGCGTAGCACGCGACAAGATGGTGCCAGGTACAAACTTGTCGGCTACGATTGCATGTGTGAAGTCACCGTGCAGATACCGATGGAGCTTGGAGATGCTGGAAACCGATCGCTTGCTGTTGCGCTCTTGGCGCGAAGACGATGCCGATGCCCTATTTGAGCTTGCGCGCGACCCGAGGGTCGGTCCGGCGGCGGGCTGGCCTCCCCATCGCAGTGTGGAGGAGAGCGCCGGGATCATTCGCAATGTCTTGATGATGCCCGATAGCTTTGCCATCGTCGAACGGACCACGGGGGCGCTTGTGGGAGCCGTCGCCCTTAAACACGAGGACACTTCGGAGATGGCGGGTATCGATGAGGCGGAACTCGGTTACTGGATCGGCGCAGCGCACTGGGGCCTTGGCTATGCCACGGAGGCTGCGCGGGCCGTGGTGGCATACGGCTTTGATGAGCTCGGGCTTATCTCGATCTGGGCGGGATACTATGAGGGCAACGAGCGCTCGCGCCGCGTGCAGGAGAAGCTCGGCTTTGTGTTCCAATATCGAGTCGAACGCGAGGTGGAGCTGCTGGGTGAACGTCGCGTCGAATACTGCCAACGCCTTCTGTCACGACAAGATGGTGCCAGGTACAAACTTGTCGGTTAGGGCTGCTACAGCTTCAAGCCACGGTCGGCGGCGTATCGCCTGCAAAACGCTTCGAGCTTTGGGAAATCTTCCGTCACGGCACTCCAGGCGATCGAGCGGTCGAGTCTGCCGTAGTCGTGCGCAAATATGTTCCTCATGCCGTGGATGGCTTTCCAAGGTATATCCGAATATGTCCTTTTTGCTTGGTTGGACATATTGCCCGCTTCTTCTGCGACGCGAAAGACGCACATAAAGATGCCGTCGGCGTTCATGCGTCCTTGTGCGGACTCGTCGGATACGAAAGCGGATTTCGTCAGGTTGAGCTCGCGGATCCTCTCTCGAGTTTCCCATATGACGCGATACATTTCAGTTACGCGTGCGTCGTCACTGCTCCTGGCGCTCATATAGAACCATTCCCTCGCGTTCAACGGTGTGAGCGAATTCGTCGTCACCCAAGTCTGCCTTCGATACGATGTCGATGTTTTTCCCCGTGCGCTCGCGCACCGCTTCCGAGAACGCAGCGAGATCGAGAAGGGTAAGCCCATCGTCGTCGTATACGATGCGCAGGTCTATGTCGCTTTCCGGGGATGCTTCGCCACGCGCGTACGATCCGAAGAGCACGACGGCGGAAATGCCGACGTGCCGTCTAGCTTCTTCGGCGACGATATCCTTAATGGTGGAAACGGCCAAGATCGACCGTGGAATCGCCCCTTGCGTACGCTGGCTGTCGGATAAACCGATGGTAAAGGGAATGCGACCTTCGCGGAGCGTCTGTTTGGCAAAGAGGGTGATGGCGGTAGAGACGCTCATGCCGATTTCGTTGCAGAATGCTGCAAACTGTTTTTTGGTTTCGCTGTCCATGCGGACGCTCAAGATCGATTGTGCCATGGCCGATCCTTAGAAAGATGTATGACATTGTACAGCATACAGCTATACATATAAGAATGCCAGTAGGCGACCAGATAGCCCGTCGCCTTGCGGGACGCCGCCCATAAGCCGGCGATGCGCTACACTGGGACGCGATACGCAACGGAGAGGACGACCCTATGGATACCACCGATATTTCCCGCGAGCTTCACCTGACGGTTGCGAACGAAGACTATCTGGAGTGCATCGTCCGGCTCGAGGACGAGGGCGTGCAGGGCGAGGGCGTGCGCTCGGTCGATATCGCCCAGCAGCTCAATGTTTCGAAGGCTTCGGTCAACAAGGCGGTCACGGTCCTCAAGGAGCAGGGATTGGTCGAGCAATCGCACTACGGCAAGGTCATCCTGACGGAGCCCGGCCGCGCGCTCGGTCAGGCGGTGTGGTATCGCCATCGGTTGATTCGGACGTTTTTGACCCAGGAGCTCGGTGTCGAGTTCGATCGGGCGGATGCCGAGGCCTGCATGATGGAGCACGCGCTATCCGAGGACACCATGGAGCGCTGGCTTGCGTATCTGGAGCAGCAGGGTATCTCGGTCGGTGACAAGTGAGCACCCCTCCTGACGCTGCACGCTTCTCGGTGCTTGACTCGCTCGATGCCGGGCGATACGACCGGATCGGGGCTTCTTGGCTGACCGACCGGCTCGGCCGCTTCCCACTCCTCATGCAGGGGCCTATGGGGAGTGCCCTGATGCAGTATGCGGGATGCGAGGATGTTCCCGCGGCGTACTGGAATATCGCCGAGCCGCAGGAGGTCATCCGGCTGCACAGCCTCTATCGCGCCGTCGGTGCCGACATCATGCTCACCAATACCTTCCAGGCGAGTGCGCCCGCGCTCGCGCGTGACGGCATCGGTGCGTCCATGGAGGATGTGAACCGTTCGGCCGTCGCGTGCGCCAGGCGCGCAGGAACTCCGTGCGTTATCGGCTCGATGGGGCCGTGCGGCCTGTCGTGGGAGGAACCCGAAACATCCGAGTTCCGCGCGGTACGCGCGGCATATCGGGAGCAGGCGCACGCCCTACTCGATGCGGGAACCCACGGCATCCTGCTGGAGACATTCACGTCGCTGCATGATCTGCAACCCGCCTTGACGGGCGTGATGGATGTCGCATCCGGCATGCCGGTACTCGTCAGCTTCGCGGTGGATGATGAATGCCGCCTGCTGGGCGATGGTGCCGAGCTGTCGCGCGCGTGCAAGGAGGCGAGCGGCTATGGCGTGGCGAGCGTCGGGGTGAATTGCTGTTCCCTTGCCGCCGCCGATGCCGCGGTGCCGCTGATGGCGCGGGCGGTCGATCTGCCTATTTCGGTGAGGCCGAATGCGGGCGCGCCGCATAGGGATGACGAGGGTGCGCTCGTCTGGGAGGACCTCACCGATCGATTCGCGGACGCATGCGCCCGCTGGTGCGACGATGGAGCGAGTATCGTTGGCGGATGCTGCGGGACCGACGTGCAGGTCGCATGCGTGCTTTCCGGCTGCCTCGAGGAGCGCTCACCACAATAAAGACACCCTCGACACCCATGTGACTGCATGGAGTCGAGCGGGGTATATAAAAAGTTCGCATGGCGTCACACACGAAGCGAAGCACGGGAGCGATGCAGTTCATGAGTGACATGATTCGATTTGGAACCGATGGCTGGCGGGCGCGTCGAAACGCCGAGTTCACGGAGGAAAACGTCATCCGCGTCGCGGATGCCGCCGGCGCTCTGTGGGCGCAAAGCGATCCCGGGGCGATCGTATATGTCGGATATGACACGCGTGAGGGTGCCGATCGATTCGCGCGCCTCGCCGCCCGCGTCGTCGCGGGCCACGGCTTGGTCGTCCGCCTATCCGACCGATACGTGCCCACGCCGGCGGTTTCATGGGCGATCGCCAACGATTCGCGTGCATGCGGCGGTCTGATCGTGACGGGATCGCATCATCCGGAGGACTATTTGGGCGTCAAGTTCCGCGTTTCGGACGGAGGCGCCGGATCGTCCGAATTCGCCGCCGAGGTCGAGCGTGCCATCGACCCCGATCCGACGGACGCACGCGGACCGATCGAGGAGAAGGACATCGTCACCCCGTACCTCGATGCACTCGTGGCGATGGTGGATGCCGACGCCATCGCGCAGGCTGGCCTGCATGTCGTCTACGATCCGATGTACGGTGCGGGGCGTGGCTACGTGCCGGCGATTCTGCGAAGGCTCGGCGTTCAGGTCGACGAGATCCATGGGGTCGACGACGAAGGGGTTCGGGATATGCGTCCGGAGCCCATCGAGCCTTGGGTGGACGATTGCGAGCAGGCGGTTATCGCCTGCGGCGCCCGCGCGGGGTTGATCAACGACGGTGATGCCGATCGGGTCGGAGCCGTCGACGAGCGGGGACGGTTCGTGAACGGGCATAAGCTGTTCTCCTTGATCTTGGGTCATCTCGTCAAGAACCATGGAAAGAGCGGCCGTGTCGTGATGGGGCTGGCGTCGTCGGTCCTCACGCGTCGTGTGGCGCGTGCGCTCGATTGCCGCTATGTGATCAAACCCGTCGGCTTTAGATATATATATGAAGAGATGAGAAAGGGCGGCGTCCTGATGGGCGGCGAGGAGACGGGTGGCTTTGGAATCCCCGAGCATTTCCCGGAACGCGACGGCCTGTTGATGGTCCTGCTGCTGTGCGAACTTATGGCCATGACGGGCAAGACGCTCGGGGAGCTGGTCGAGGAACTGGAGCGTGCATTCGGCGCGACGAGCTATGCTCGGCGCGATCTTCGTCTGCAAAACGAGAGCATCGAGGTGCTGCGCACGATGTTGCCGGGAATCAACCCCAAATACATCGCAGGGCGAAAGCCGGTGCGCGTAAGCCATATGGACGGCCTGCGGTTCGAATTCGAGGACGAATCCTGGTTGCTGCTGCGACCCAGCGGTACCGAGCCGGTCGTCCGCGTATACGCGGAGGCGGCAACCGTCGAACAACGCGATGAGCTGCTCGATGCCGGAAGCGATGTAGCAAGGGGCGAGCTGTCTTAAGAAACGGGTTCGGCAAACGGTAGCTACGGCGCGGCAGGCGTTTGAAAACACAACATATAGTGCAACTAATCGTGAAGTTGCACGCAAATGTGAAGACTCCGTGGAGGCCCGGATTCCCGCCCCCGGCGGCCCCGGCGTCTGGCAATATATCTCCTTGCCGCGCGGCGCCGCCGCGCAGGCGGGCACCTTGAGAACCGGATACTGCGAGGATATGCAAGGGAAGACGAGCACCCATCGAGGTGCGATCGTGTACCAAGCAGATGAGCGAATGAGTGAGGTCTGGCTTGAGCGCCAGGCCCCGCGATTCCACATCACTTTCCAGTACGAACGAACGCGAATCAGATGGATCCGATCGGCGTCACGCCGGCCGGACGGGCACTGCGACCGATCAGACCCGCTCCCGCGGGTCTTCAATTGGACGGAGAGTTCGATCCTGGCTCAGGATGAACGCTGGCGGCGCGCCTAACACATGCAAGTCGAACGGCACCCACCTCCGGGTGGAAGCGAGTGGCGAACGGCTGAGTAACACGTGGAGAACCCGCCCCCCTCTCGGGGATAGCCGCCGGAAACGGCGGGTAACACCCGATGACCCCGCAGCGAGGCATCTCGCCGCGGGCAAAACCCAGGTGGAGGGGGATGGCTCCGCGGCCCATCAGGTAGACGGCGGGGTGACGGCCCACCGTGCCGACAACGGGTAGCCGGGTTGAGAGACCGACCGGCCAGATTGGGACTGAGACACGGCCCAGACTCCTACGGGAGGCAGCAGTGGGGAATCTTGCGCAATGGGGGAAACCCTGACGCAGCGACGCCGCGTGCGGGATGGAGGCCTTCGGGTCGTAAACCGCTTTCAGCAGGGACGAGTCAAGACGGTACCTGCAGAAGAAGCCCCGGCTAACTACGTGCCAGCAGCCGCGGTAATACGTAGGGGGCGAGCGTTATCCGGATTCATTGGGCGTAAAGCGCGCGTAGGCGGCCGCGCAGGCGGGGGGTCAAATCCCGGGGCTCAACCCCGGGCCGCCCCCCGAACCGCGCGGCTTGGGTCCGGCAGGGGAGGGTGGAATGCCCGGTGTAGCGGTGGAATGCGCAGATATCGGGCAGAACACCGGTGGCGAAGGCGGCCCTCTGGGCCGAGACCGACGCTGAGGCGCGAAAGCTGGGGGAGCGAACAGGATTAGATACCCTGGTAGTCCCAGCCGTAAACGATGGACGCTAGGTGTGGGGGGACGATCCCTCCGTGCCGCAGCCAACGCATTAAGCGTCCCGCCTGGGGAGTACGGCCGCAAGGCTAAAACTCAAAGGAATTGACGGGGGCCCGCACAAGCAGCGGAGCATGTGGCTTAATTCGAAGCAACGCGAAGAACCTTACCTGCGCTTGACATGCGCCTGAAGCGGGGGAGACCCCGTGGCCGAGAGGAGGGCGCACAGGTGGTGCATGGCTGTCGTCAGCTCGTGTCGTGAGATGTTGGGTTAAGTCCCGCAACGAGCGCAACCCCCGCCGCGTGTTGCCATCGGGTGATGCCGGGAACCCACGCGGGACCGCCGCCGTCAAGGCGGAGGAGGGCGGGGACGACGTCAAGTCATCATGCCCCTTATGCGCAGGGCTGCACACGTGCTACAATGGCCGGTACAGCGGGATGCCAGGCGGCGACGCCGAGCGGATCCCTGAAAGCCGGCCCCAGTTCGGATTGGGGGCTGCAACCCGCCCCCATGAAGTCGGAGTTGCTAGTAATCGCGGATCAGCATGCCGCGGTGAATGCGTTCCCGGGCCTTGTACACACCGCCCGTCACACCACCCGAGTCGTCTGCACCCGAAGCCGCCGGCCCAACCTTTCTGGGGGGAGGCGTCGAAGGTGTGGAGGGTGAGGGGGGTGAAGTCGTAACAAGGTAGCCGTACGGGAACGTGCGGCTGGATCACCTCCTTTCTAGGGAGAACAGGCTTCCTTGGGAAGAAAGACAGTGAATATCTCACATTGCTACGGCGCAGGTGTGCCCGCC
>NZ_JADYTL010000004.1 GCF_021531055.1 Collinsella tanakaei | reverse complement strand
GTATGTAGTTCTATATTCAACTACAGGACGACATCATGCCATCCTGCCGAACACGAGGCGACCGGACCCCAAAACTTGGCAACAGAGGCACTCGGAAAACTAGAAAGTGCCCGTTTTTGTAACGCCGCGGGAATCTGAATATAAAACCAACCCTCTACGCTCAAAATGCATGAATCAACTTACGCGATAACCGCAGCTTCCGCGCCGTCGATTTGTATATCGGCATTGTAGAACGCGGTGAGCGCGTCGATGACCAGCTGAACGTCGTACGCGCCGGCCGTCTCGTAGCTCGAATGCATGGCGAGCTGCGGGCAGCCCACGTCGATCGCGTGCATGCTCACGTGTGCGTTGGAGATGTTGCCGAGCGTGGAGCCACCTGCCATGTCGCTGCGGTTGGCGAACGTCTGGTACGGCAGGCCCGCGTCGTCGAGCACCGCCGAGAACACCGCACGCGAGAAGGCGTCGGTGCAGTAGTGCTGGTTCGCCGCCTCCTTGATCACGATGCCGCGGTTCAGGCGCGGATCGTTGGCCTCGTCGGCCTTCTCGGGATGGTTGGGATGGATCGCATGCGCGTTATCGCAGCTCACGAGCATCGACGAGGCGAGCGCGCGAACCAGGCTCTCGGGCGTGCGGCCGATGCGGCCGTTGATGCGCTCGAGCGTGTCGCGCAACAGCGTCGAGCCGGCGCCCTGCTTGGTGTGCGAGCCGACTTCCTCGTTGTCGAAGCACACATACACCGATATGTCGCGCTCGTTGCCGCTCGCCAAGAAGGCCTCGAGCGCGGTGTAGGCGCACATGAGGTCGTCGAGCTTGGGCGACGAGACGAACTCACCGACCGTGCCCCAGCGCTGCGGCCGCTGCCGATTGACGAGGAACAGGTCGCGGGCAAGGACCTGCTCGGGCGCCACGCCGAGCTCCTCGGCGACCAGCGCGTCCACCGCCCCGCGCGAAAGCTCGCCCGCCGAGAACAGCGGACACAGATCGACCGCGCGGTTGGGCGAGAACCGGTCGTTCACACTGCGATCCATATGGATGGCCAGGCTCGGGATGAGGGCGACGTCGCGGTCGAGGGCGACCAGACGACTCTTCACGCCGTCCTCGTCGCGCACCATGACGCGGCCGGCGAGCGACAGCGGCCGGTCGAACCAGGTGTAGTCGATCATGCTGCCGTACGCCTCGATATCGAGGCGCAGGTACGACGCGGGACCTTCGAGCTCGGAGACGGCCTTGAGCTTGAAGGCGGGCGAATCGGCGTGCGACGCCGTGATCTGGAAATGGAACCCGTCGTCGGGCAGGTCGCGGCCGACATGCCAGGCGATGACGCTCGAGCCGTTGCGCTGCGTGTAATAGCTTCCGCCCGGCTCCATGGACCACGCCGCCCCCTCGGGCAGATAGGTGAAGCCCGCAGCATCGAGACGCGCGCGAATCGTCGCCACGGTGTGGAACATGCTGGGGCTGTGCCCGATGAAATCGATGAGCCCCTGTACCGCCCGATCGGTCTGTTCGGTCATGGTGCGTACCTTTCTGTCCGCGCGGTCGTTGCGCCGCGATCCGGTCGGCACCAGTCTAGCGCGCGGACGGCCCGCGGCAAGCCGTCTGCGCGCCCTGCGGGGTTTCGCCACATCTGCTGAAGAGCTGCTGTGGGACATAAGGGAGAGGCGACTTCGTCCCAGGCGTGTCCCAAAATACTCCCGGCCCCTTTTGGGACACTGGTCCCTTTTGGGACATTCGCGCCGCAGCCCAAGTCGCTGCGGCGAATGCTATGCTTGAGCTGCATGGAGCACACACGCGTGAAGGAGCTGCCATGGCCGAATCTGCACGCACCGCCCACACGATCGCCCTCGCCATCATCGACGCCCTCGACCGCACGCTCTCGTGCAGCCGCACAACCGTCGAGCTCGCCGTCATGACGCTCACGGCGGGCGGCCATCTGCTGCTCGAGGACGTGCCTGGCATCGGTAAGACCACGCTCGCCCGTGCACTTGCCCGCGCGATTCGGGGAACCACCGCGCGCATCCAGTTCACCCCCGACATGCTCCCCTCCGATATCACGGGCGTCTCGGTCTTCGATCCGCAGGCGAAGGGCTTCACGTTCTACCGCGGCCCCCTGTTCGCGCAGATCGTGCTGGCCGACGAGATCAACCGCGCCAACCCCAAGACCCAGTCTGCGCTGCTCGAGGCGATGGAGGAGCGGCGCGTTACCGTAGACGGCGTGACCTACGATCTGCCACGCCCCTTCGCCGTCATCGCCACGCAGAACCCCGTCGAGATGGAGGGGACCTACCCGCTGCCCGAAGCCCAGCTCGACCGCTTTATGTGCCGCATCAGCCTGGGGTACCCCGACGCACGCGCCGAGGCGCGCATGCTCATGGCCCCGAGCGGCACCGAGCCGCTCGCAACGCTTAAGCCCGTCTGCGACGCGGGTGACCTCGCCGCTGTCACGCGCACGGCGGCGCGAGTGCACGTCGACCCCCGCGTGGCGGCATACGCGGTGGCGCTCCTGACCGCCACGCGCACGAGCCGGCTCACGCGCCTGGGGGCATCGCCGCGCGCCGGACTCGCCCTGCTCGCCATGAGCCGCGTCCGCGCGATGCTCGACGGCCGCGACGCGGTCTTTCCGGGAGACATCCGCGCCATGGCGCCCGCCGTGCTCTCCCATCGCATCGTCTTCGCAGACCCCTCGGTGCAGGCGGCGGGCATCAAGGCGCAGCAGCGCGAGCTCGAGCGCATCATCTCCGGCGTGCCCGCCCCCAAGGCGCGATAGTGAGCGACCATGGCAGCCACGCGCGCCCGAAGCGCGCCGAACGGCACAACCCAGCGTGATGCAAGGCCCGTCGCCGCGCGACGCCACGGCAAGGAAGGCGGCGGACCGCGTGCGCACCGGCGCCCCATCCCCCTTCGCCCGACGCCGCGCGCCCTCGCCGTACTCGTCGTGGGTGCAGCGTGCCTGCTGCTGGGCTCCCAAACGGCGTCAGAAGCTCTCGTGGCGGGATCGCTTGCCTGCGCGTTCGCCCTGGTGGCGGCACTTGCCAGCGCGCTTGCCGGCCGATTTGCGGCAAGAAGGGCGCCTGCGACGACCGGCGCCGCCGAGGCGACGGATGCAGGCGCCGCCCGCCGCCTCGCCGCCGTCGCGCTCGACCTCATCGCGGCGCCGGCGGTCCAAAGCACGACCGTCTGGGAGCAGGTCGACCAGCGCGGCAGGATCGTGCGCACGCTCGAGTGCGGCCGGCAGCCCCGCGAGCGCGGCCTGTACCGCTCCCTCGAGACGACGATCACCTGCCGCGACGTCTTCGGCTTGTGGGTAGCGCGCCGAACGCTGGCGGAGCGCCGGGAGCTCTGGGTGCCGCCCAAGGCACGCCCGCGACCGAGCCGCGCCCTGCAAGACCTGCTGGCGAACTGGTCGCCCTTCGCCCTCACGGCGCAGCGCGAACGCTCCTCGACCCTCGTGCGTCCCTACGAGCAGGGCGACCCGCTGCGCGCCGTCTCTTGGAAGGCCACAGCCCACCATGACACGCTCATGTCGTTCGAGCAGGAACGGACCGAGCGCGTCCTTCCCCTGATCGCCCTCGACGTCGCGGCACCCGGCGACATCGACGCGACCGCCGAGGAGGCCGCAGACGCCTTCGCGCGCATCTCGAGCCTGCGCGGCGCCCGCGGCACGGTGCGGGTCTGCGACGGGATCACCTGCGCATCGGGCGAACAGGAGGCCATGCGCTTGCTCGCCTCCCTGCAAGCGGAACCCGCGAGCGATCCCGATGCGGCGCACGCCGCCCGCGCTCGAGCGGCGACCATCGCCCGCCAGGCACGCCTGGGTAGCCGCGCCGACACCGCGCCGATCGTCCTGGTCGCCGGCGCGCAGGACACGCCGCTCGCCCGCGCCCTGCATGAGCTGCCCGAAGGGCGTGCCCTGACAGTGCTCGTCGCGCAAAGCCCACGACACCGCACCGATGCCCCCGGGCGGCGCGAAACCGCGGAGAAGATCGCACCGCGACGCGACGCGATACCGAGAACGCCCCCGCTCCCGAACCCCGACGGCGTGAGCGACGCCCTGTCCTGGATATGCTGCCTGGGCTTGATCGCGCTCACCGTGCGCAGCGCCACCGCGCTCATCGATCCTTCATCCTGGCAGGTGGTGGGCGCCGCCGTGCTCGCCATGGCCGCGACGGCGGCAACCGTCGCGCGCTGGATCCCCGGCCTTCGCCGTGGTATCGGGCGGGCCGCGGCGCTTGTGGGCGTCGGCCTGCTCATCGCCATCACCTGCATCACCGCTGCGGCTTCCCTGCTCCTCACGCAGACCGGCATCGACGTATTCGCCCCGCACGCCAGCCTGACCTCACCCGGCATCGACGCGCACGGGGGCGGCTTGGGCTGGGTCATACCCGTGCTCGTCCGCGGCATCGAGGAACTGTACTTCGGCCAATGGGTGCCCGTGCATGTGAGCGCGGTGTCCGACGCCGCCCTCACGCTCGCCGCCGCGCCGCTCGCCCTGCTCCTCATGGCGCTCATGGCCTCCCGGCGCGCTCGCGCCCTGCTCGCGTGCCTTCCGCTCGCACTGTCCGCTACGCGCTTTTGCTTCCTCGGGACGCCGGGGCGGCCGTTCGAGCTCGCCGTGATCCTGGCGAGCGGTCTGGCGCTGCTCGCGTTAGGCATCGGCACGGCGGAGCCCGGCGGGCACGACGCGCGTGCGGACCGCCCCGCGCTCGCTCGGATCATCGCCCGTGCCCTCGTCCGCCGCGTGCCCGCGCTCATCGCCTGCGCCGTCATCTCGTGGTGCGCCTGCGCGCTCGCACCGCGCGCGACCGTCGCATCCCAAGCGATTCCGATCGATTTCGGCCTGCAGTCCAACGTCCTATCCGCGTCGTCGGTGAGTCCGTGATGGATCTCAAGCGCGACCTGATACGCGCGCAGACGACGACCGCGGTCACGTACTGGACCGATTCGAACGAACCCCTCTACCTTAAGCTCGCCGTGCTCGACAACCTTTCCGACGACACCTGGTTGCTTGCCGCGTCGGATACGGACGCAGGCTCCTGGAGCCTGGACACGCTGTTCGGCGGAGCACCGGCAGCCAGCCCCGCACTCCCCGGCGACAACCCGCGGCCCACGCCCCTTGAGGCGGCGGTGGCAGACGGCGGCCGGAGCGGCGTGGGCACAGCCCACCGCATCGAGGCGACGATCAGCGTGGACGGCCTCACGTCGCGCTTTGCGCCCGTGCCCATCGGTGCGGTCTCGACGCGCACCGACGATGCCGAGCCGGAAGGCGATTGGAGCTGGAACGACGCGGGCACGGTGAGCGGTACGGATTCGTCCACGTACCGCGGCCAGCTGTACACGGTAACGGCGGGGTATGTGGAACCGATCGGCAGCGTCGATGCGCTCGACGAGGCACTGGACATCGACGCGCGCACCTTGACGCAGCACGTCGACGATGGCGGCGACGCGGACCGCACCGCGCGGGAACGCTGCCTCGCGCTTCCGGGCGACCTCCCGGCGGCCGTCCAGGCCGTCGTCGATCGCGCACACGAGGCGGGCGTCGGAGAGACCTGCGAGACCCTTGCGGACGAGCGCGCCGCCCTGGCGTTTTTACTGGCGTATTTCGAGGACGACCGGTTCGTGTACGATCTGGAGGCCCCCGACGGCGACGGACGGGACAACATGCAGGTCGTCGGCGATTTTTTGGAGAGCGGGCGGGGCTACTGCCTGCACTTCGCCTCGGCCGCGGCCGTGCTCGGCCGCTCGCTCGGGGTCCCCTCTCGCCTGGTGCTGGGCTACCGCGCAGGCGACGGTCAGGCTCAGGACGGCTCCTATCTGGCGACCAACCGCGACCTGCACGTCTGGACCGAGGTGTACCTGTTCGATGTGGATTGGCTGCCGATCGACGTGACGCCCGGTCGGGCATCGGGCACGGGACAGACAAACAACTCCGACGACGAGCCCGACGAGGCCACGGATGGTCCGCGACAGACGGCCGACGACGAACGGCAGGCCGAGCGGGAACAGACGGACGATGAAGACGAAGGAGGGGCAAGCGACCCTGCTGGTCAGCCGAGCGCCGCTTCGGACACGCCGAGCGCCGGATGGCTCGCCGCTGCTGCGCGGTTCGCGACGGAGCGCGTACTGCCCGTCGTCGCACCGATCGGAGCCGTGGCGCTCCTCGTCGCCTCGCCGTTCGCGATCCGCCGCGCGCGTCATGCGGCGCGCATGCGCGCGATCACCCGCGCCGAGACGCATCCGCGGCGCGCCGCCGAGGCAGCCTGGACGGAGGTGCGGATCCGGGCGCGGCGACTCGGCGCCACGTGGGGCCCGTCGGCAACCGAGGAGGACATCGCGCGTGCCGCGGCAGCCTGCGCGCCCACGTGTGCCGCGGAAATCGAGTGCGTTATGCGCGCCGTATGCCTCGCGCGCTACGGCGGCGACGGGACGCGCCCTTGCACCGCAGATGAGCTGACCGCGGCACTCGACCCCGCCCGCTGGCCGCGCCGCGCGTAACGGAAGACGCAGGCGCCAGCATGTCCCAAAATTCTCCTGGCCCCTTTTGGGACATTACAAGACGACGGCCACGATGAGCTCGATCAGGCGGTTGATGGACATGGAACCCGGCGCGGACAGCCAGGCGCTGATCGCGCCGAGCAGGCCGGACAGGTAGAACTCGCGTACGACCTCCTGCTCGGGCTCGGAGAGCCCGGCATCGCGGATGATGAAGCGGTCGAGCAGCGGCGCGATGATCTGCTTCAAGCGCTCGCCGAACGACGGGTCGCTGGCGATCAGGCGCGGCATGTAACCGTCGAAGCGCTGCGCCAGCCCCACGATGAATCCCATGTGGCAGGAGAAATCGAGCGTGTCGCCCGCGAGCAGACGGTTGTCGACCAGCACGCGGACCTGCGACAGGATCTCGTCCTCCAACTGCTCGAACAGGTCGTACACATCGCGGAAGTACAGGTAGAACGTCGCGCGGTTGTAGCCGGCGCGCTCGGCGATCTCGCGCACGGTGATCTTCTCGATGGGACGCTCCAGGTACAGCTCCCAAAACGCTTGGGTCAGGTTGGCGCGCGTCTGCTCGGTGACCTGCGGCTGTTTTTTCATCGGCTGCTCCCTTCCGCGGCGAGCCGCCCCACGCCCTCGCCGAGCCCCGCGCCCGCGCGACGTCACTCGACAATTCCGGCGCGAGTGTCGAGCGGACCTCGTCGGCTCTGTCCGCTTT
Source organism: Collinsella tanakaei (assembly GCF_021531055.1). Classification (GTDB taxonomy): domain Bacteria; phylum Actinomycetota; class Coriobacteriia; order Coriobacteriales; family Coriobacteriaceae; genus Collinsella; species Collinsella tanakaei_B. The sequence continues at coordinate 222,815 of NZ_JADYTL010000004.1, read as the reverse complement.
CACTATACTGCGTATTAGACAACACGATGTCGAGTAATGTGGGGAGCGTCGACCCTCATGTCCTATATCGAATTCACCGATGTCCTCAAGGTCTACGGAGAGGGCAACGCCGAGATCCACGCGCTCGACGGCGCGACCTTCGCCGTCGAGCGCGGCGAACTCGCGGTGATCTTAGGCGCGTCGGGCGCCGGCAAGACGACCGCCCTGAACATCTTGGGCGGCATGGATACCGCCACCGCCGGCACGGTGCGCGTGGACGGCCGCGACATCTCGGGCGCGAGCGACGCCGAGCTCGTCGAGTACCGTCGCGCCGACGTCGGCTTCGTCTTCCAGTTCTACAACCTCGTGCCCAACCTCACCGCCCTGGAGAACGTCGAGCTCGCAGCCCAGATCTGCCCCGACTCGCTCGACGCGGCGAGCACCCTGCGCAACGTCGGTCTCGGCGAGCGCATGGATAACTTCCCCGCCCAGCTTTCCGGCGGCGAGCAACAGCGCGTCGCCATCGCCCGCGCGCTCGCCAAGAACCCCAAGCTGCTGCTGTGCGACGAGCCCACGGGCGCCCTCGACTACCAGACAGGCAAGCAGATTCTGCAGCTGCTCCAGGACACCTGCCGCCGCGACGGCATCACGGTCATCATCATCACCCACAACTCGGCGCTCGCGCCCATGGCCGACCGCCTGATCCGCTTCAAGAGCGGCCGCGTAACCGAGATGACCCTGAACCCCTCCCCCACCCCCATCGCGGACATCGAATGGTAAGGGATGGACATGGCCTCGGCGTATCGCTCGGACATAGCGCGCACGGTGCGCAACAACCTCAAGCGCTTCGTGTCGATCGCGGTGATCTGCGCGCTCGGCGTCGCCATGTTCTGCGGCTTGCGCGCCTCCTGCACCGACCTGCGCGACGCCGCCGACCGCTTCTTCGACGACCGGCGGCTCTTCGATATCCAGGTGCTCTCCACGCTCGGACTGGACGATGACGACATCGCTGCCCTCGCCGGCGTCGAGGGCGTCGAGTCGGCCGAGGGAGGCTGGAGCGAGGCGACCTATCTCGATCTGGACGGCGCGCGTGCCACGGTCGAGGTGAAGGCCATCTCGGATAGCGGCATCAACGAGCCGTATGTGATCGAGGGCACGCTGCCCGCGAACGCCGACGAGGTGGCCGTCACGCAGAAGTTCATCGACGCGAGCGGCCTGGGGATCGGCGATGTCGTCGAGATCGACGAGGCCGAGGATGAGGAAGAGGCCGTGTTCGTGCGGCATCCCTACCGCATCAGCGCGATCGTCACCGACGCCGTGGACGTCTCGAATCCCGAGCTCTCGTTCCGTTCGAGCTCGAGCTCGGACTACACGTTCATGGTCACCACGGACGCCGTCGACACCGACACCTACACGGTCGCCTACCTGACGGTCGAGGGCGCCGCGGACCTGGCAACCTATTCCGACGCCTACACCGCGTGCGTCGACGCGGTCGTCGACCGCATCGAGGACGAGATCCGCGCCGACCGCGAGGACGCGCGAACCCTCGCCGTCAAGGGCGAGGCCCAGGCCGAGCTGGACGACGCGCGTGCCGAGTACGAGGCCGAACGCGCCGACGCCGAGGCAGAGCTCGCGGACGGCAAGGCCGAACTCGATGACGCGGCGGCCGAACTCGCCGACGCCGAAACCGAACTCGCCGACGGCCAGGCCGAAATCGATGACGGCTGGGACGAGATCGCCTCGGGCGAGGCGGAGCTCGCTGACGGCTGGGACGACTACGAGCAGGGTGCCATCGACGGCCGTGCCGAGGTGGAGCGGACGCTCGCCGACGCGCTGAGCGAAGGACAGGCGCTGCTCGACAGCCAGATCGCATCGGGCCGCCAGGAGGGTCTCGTCGAACTCGAAAAGCAGTTCGCGCTCGCGCGCACGCAGGCGCAAGCCGAGCTGGACGCCGGCATCGCCGACGGCTACCGACAGGGACTCGCGCAGATCGACGCGCGCTTCGCCGCGGCGCGTGAGGAAGCGCAAGCCGAGCTGGACGAACAGATCGAGGCCGCACGCGACAAGGCAGTCGCCGCGCTCGATGAGCGCTTCGCCGCTGAGCGTGAAGATGCCGAGGCCGAGCTGGGCGAACAGATCGAGGCCGCGCGCGAGAAAGCATACGCCGCGGTGGAGGAAGAGCTCGAGGCGAACGGCGTCATCGCCAAGCGCGATGAGCTCGCCGGAACGCTCGCCCCGATCGACGAGCAGCTCGGGAACCTCCGAGAGACCATCGAGACGTACCGGGGGGCCGAGCAGGAGATCCTCACCATCGACGAGCAACTCGCAGCCCTCGACCCCGACGACCCCGAAAACGCCGCCCTCATCGAGGATCTCGACGCACGGAAGGCGGAGCTGCAGCCCATCATCGACGAGGTCGACGCGCTCGGCGGCGAGGAGGCCCTGACCGCGCAGGTGGAGGCTCTCGAGGAGCAGGCCGCGCCGCTCCGCGAGCCGTTGGCGCAGCTCGAAGCCATGATCGAGGCGGCCTACGCGGAGGCTGACGAGCAGATCGAGGCCGAGCGCGAGAAGGCGCAGGCGACGCTCGACGAGCAGCTCGCAGCCGCCTACGACGAGGCGCTCGACGAGGTCGACGCCCAGATCGAGACGAGCCGCGAGCAGGCGACAGAACAGCTCGAGGAGCACCTCGCCTCCGAATACGCCGCCGCCCTCGATACGCTCGAGGATCAGATCGACGAGCAGCGCGCCGACGCGCAGGCGACGCTCGACGCCCGCCTCGATCACGAGTACGCCGTCGCCCTGAACACACTCGACCAGACGATCGCCGAGCAGCGCGTCTCCGCGCAGGCGACGCTCGACGCCCAGATGGCGTCGGGGCGCAAGACCGCATATGCCCAGCTCAACGAGCAGCTTTCCGCGGCACGCGCCCAGCTCGAGGACGCGGAAGCCCAGCTCGCCGACGCCCGTGCCCAGCTCATCGATGCGCAAGCCGAGCTCGATCAAGGGCGCGCCGAATACGAGGACGGCCTTGCGGAGTACCAAGACGGCCTCGCCGAATGGGAGGAGGGCCGCGCCGAGGCCGACGAACAGTTCGCCGAGGCCGAAGCCGAGCTCGCCGACGCGCAGGCCGAGATCGACGACATCGACGCCGCCACCTGGTACGTGCAGACGCGCTCGTCGCTGTCCAGCTACTCGTCCATCTCGAGCGACGCCGACTCCATCGAGGCCATCGGCACGCTGTTCCCCATCGTGTTCCTCGTGGTCGCGGTGCTCGTGTCGCTCACCACCATCACGCGTCTCGTCGAGGAGGAGCGCGGGCTGATCGGCACGTACAAGGCGCTCGGCTACCGTAACAGCGAGATCTACGCCAAGTACCTCGTCTACGCGCTGTCCGCGTGCGCAGGCGGCGGCGTGGTCGGCCTGTTCTTGGGCTTCATCGCCCTGCCGGCGTTCATCTTCACCATCTTCGACATCATGTACCTGCTGCCGGGCTACGCCTTCGCGTTCGAGCCGCTGCGCGGCTTCGGCGGCATGGCGATCTTCATCGTGGCGATCGGCGGGACGGCCTACCTCGCCTGCCGTTCCGAGGTCCGTCGCACACCCGCCGAGCTCATGCGCCCCAAGGCACCCAAATCCGGTTCGCGCATCCTGCTCGAGCGAATCCCCGCCATCTGGCGCCGGTTGTCCTTCCTCAACAAGGTCACGGCGCGCAACCTGTTCCGTTACAAGCGGCGCTTCTTCATGACGGTCGCGGGCATCCTCGGCTGCACGGCCCTCATCGTCTGCGGATTTGCCATCAAGGACTCCGTCGCCGAGCTCGTGCCCGAGCAGTACGAGCGCATCGCCCACTACGACCTCATGGCGGTGACCGAATCCGACGAGCACGACGCGACCGCCGAGGAGCTCGGTGGCGACGCGCGCGTGGAGGAGCTCGTGCGCATCTACATCGACTCCACGACGCTCAAGTTCGCGGACGGTGAGGAAAGCGTGCAGCTCATCGTCCTGCCCGACGAGTACGCGACGAGCGATAGGCTGTCGCGCTTCATCAGCATCACCGACCGTGAGACGCAGGCGAGCCTCGATCTGCCCGACCACGGCGCCGTGATCACGCAAAACGCCGCCGAGGTGCTCGGGTTCGATGCGGGCGACAGCGTCGAGGTGCAAGACTCCGAGCTCGAGCAGGCGACGGTCGAGGTCGCCTCCGTCGCACGCAACTTCCTGGGCAACTACATCTACATGAGTCGGACCGCCTACCTCGAGGCTTTCGGCGACCGGGCGAGCGCGCTTACCGACGACGGCACCTTCGAGGCCAACGGCATGCTGGTCCGCTGCGCCGCCGACGATGACGAGGCCGCGCTCACCGACGAGCTCTCGAACGACTCGCGCTTCCTGTCCGTGACGAGCACCAGCGAGCTCGCCGACGACTTCTCGCAGTCGTTCATGCTCATCAACGCCGTCGTGGCCATCGTGCTCGGCATGGCGGCCGCCCTCGCCTTCGCGGTGCTGTTCACGCTGTCCACGACGAACATCTCGGAGCGCGAACGCGAGCTCGCGACCATCAAGGTGCTCGGCTTCCGCCCACGCGAGGTGCACCACTACGTGAACAAGGAGACGATCATCCTCACGATGATCGGCATCGCGTGCGGCCTGCCGTTCGGCTACGTGCTGGGCGATGTGCTGCTGCATGCGCTCAAGATGCCCTCGATCAGCTTCCTGACCACCGTGACGCCCGTGAGCTACGTGCTCGCCGCGGTGCTGCCGCTCGTGTTCGCACTGGTCGTGAACCTCATCACCAACCGTACGCTCAACCGCATCGACATGATCGAGGCGCTCAAGAGCGTGGAGTAGCCGCAGCAGCAGGCGAAGCGCGGAACTCGGAGTTCATCCGGGCAGAACGACGGCCTCCGCGGCCGCGCGCCTACGCGAACAGCACGAGAGCCGCGGCGAGGACGAGCGGCATGATCGCGAGCGACAGCAGCGTGGACAGCGAGACCAATCCCGCCCCGAAGCGATAGTCGCCGCCGAACATCTGGGGGAACATCCCCGCCACCGTCCCGCAGGGCGCCGAGGCGGCGATGACCACCACGAGTTTGACGGTCGTATCGAGCGGCACGAACACGAGCAGGGCGATCATGATGACCGGCACGACCACCAGGCGCAGCGCGCTGGCAACATACAAGTTGGCGTCCTTGAGCAGGCTGCGGAAATCCGTCTGGGCAAGATAGGTCCCCAGCACGAGCATCGCCAGGCCGGTGTTGAGGTTGCCCAGGTCCTGCGCGGTAACCTGGATCACGCCGGACAGGTCGATCGAGCAGAGGAACAGCACGATGCCCACCGCCACGGCGAGGATCGAGGGATTGGTCGCGATGCGCTTGGGCGAGATGGTCGACATGTCCTGCGAGGCGAGCCACAGACCATAGGTCCACAGCAGCGGCACCTGCGCCGCGATACAGGCCGAGATGTAGAACACGTACTGCTCGCCCACCACGTTCTGCACGAGCGGGATGCCCATGAAGCCCATATTGGAGATCATGACGCCAAGTTGGGCGATGCGCCGCCGATCGCGGAACACGAGCCACGCCACGAACGCCGACAGGACGGTGAGCAGGGCGGAGAGCACCGCGCAGGCGATGCCCGCCATGAGCTTGTCGGGGCTGAAGGTGCCGGCGAGCGACTGCACGATGACCGCGGGCGTCGCGACGTACAGCGCCACGCTCGCCAGCTGCGCGGAACCCGCGTTGTCGACGATCTTGCACCGGAAGAGCACGCCGCCCACCATCATCATGATGAACATGGCGACCACCTGCGTGATCATGATCGGCATCGTCGTGGCCAAAGACATCGAGCGCAACTCCCCTTCCCGCGTTACCGTGCACCGAAACAGTATAAAAAAGCGCGGCCGCACGGCCGCGCACCATCTTACCTCTCCGCCCGAGGCCAAGGGAGCCTCCGCGCGCAAGCAGCTCGCAAAGCTGCCGACGGAGTCGATTGCAAAGCTGGGCCCCGGCATCTCGATCCGCGCACATTCCGCAGGCCAAGGGCCGAAGACCTGCGCGGGGCGAGATGCCGGGGCTCAGCCGAGGGGAATTACTCCGTCAGCAGCTTCGCGATCTGCACCGCATTCGTGGCGGCACCCTTCCTGATCTGGTCGCCGCAGCACCAGAAGGTGATGCCGCGCGCCGCATGCGGGTTGGAGATGTCGCGGCGCAGGCGGCCGACCCAGATGAGGTCCTGGTCGGAGGTGTCGATCGGCATCGGGAAGCGGTCGTGGGCGCTCGCGGCCGCGCGATCGTCCACGAGCTTGACGCCCGGCGCGGCCTCGAGCGCGGCACGCGCCTCGTCGAGCGTGATGTCCCGCTCGAACTCGAGGGTGATGCTCTCGGAATGCGAGCGCAGCACGGGTACGCGCACGCAGGTGCAGTTCACGCGGAGCTCGGGCAGGTGCATGATCTTGCGGCCCTCGTTTTGCAGCTTCATCTCCTCGGAGGTGTAGCCCTCGGGGTCGAAGCCGCCGATCTGCGGGATGAGGTTGCTCGCGAGCTGTGCGGCGAACGTACGCGGCGCGGGCAGGGGCTCGCCTTTGCCCATGGCGGCGATCTCGGCCTCGAGGTCGGCCATGCCCGGAGCACCGGCGCCGCTCGCGGCCTGATAGGTCGACACGACCATGCGCGTCACGCCGGCGATCTTGTGCAACGGCCACGTGGGCACGAGTCCGATGATCGTCGCGCAGTTGGGATTGGAGATGATGCCGTGGTGCCACGCGACGTCCTCGCCGTTGATCTCGGGGACGACCAGCGGCACATCCGGATCCAAGCGGAAGGCATGGCTGTTGTCGACCACGATCGCACCGGCCTCGACGGCCTTCGGCAGCAGCTCGCGGGCAAGGTCGTCTTCCACCGCGCCCAGCACGATGTCACACCCGGCGAACGCCTCGGGACGGGCCTCCTGGATCGTCACCTCGCCGCCCGCGAAGGCGACCTTCTTTCCGGCCGAACGCGCACTCGCCAGCAGGCGGAGCTCACCGACCGGGAAGTTCTGCTCCTCGAGGCACTGGATCATCTGCGTGCCCACGGCGCCCGTGGCGCCCAGGATGGCGACGGTGTACTGCTTCATTGCGGTCTCCTTCCGTAGGTGACATCGGTCGATGCGACGATGCGTCCGACGTGATCGCGCATCGGGGGTCGGCTAGAACGGCTGCGGGGTCGGCTCGAGCTCGGAGGTCTCCACGATGCCATTCTCGTCCGAGAACGCCTTGTAGATCGTGCGGATCGCGGTCTCGAAGTCTTTCTCCTCCACGCCCACGATGATGTTGATCTCGTCGCAGCCCTGCGTGATCATGCGTACGCTCACGCCGGCCTGACCGAGCATGCCGAACAGGTGGCCGGCCACGCCGGCGCGGCCGTGCAGGTTGCGGCCGACGGTGGCGATGAGCGCCAGGTCCTCGACGACCTCGATCTCGAGCGGCTTGACCTCGTCCTGGATGTCGGCGATGAGCGAGTAGAGCGAGTCGTGCACGTCCTCGGCCTGCACGACGGCCGCGAACTGGTCCACGCCGGTGGGCATGTGCTCGACGCTCACGTTGTAGCGCTCGAACACCGACAGGGCGCGGCGCATGAAGCCGATGCGGCTCGTGGTGCGGTCGCGCGCCACGTTGATGGCCAGAAAGCCGCGCTTGCCGGACACGCCGGTGATGATCGGCTCGCTCTCGCCCTTCTTGGGATGCTCCGAGATGATCGTGCCGGGATCGGCCGGCGCGTTGGTGTTCTTGATGACGAGCGGGATCCCCGCCTCGCGCACCGGGAAGATGGCCTCCTCGTGCAGGACGGAGGCGCCCATGTAGGACAGCTCGCGCAGCTCCTCGTAGGTGATGCGCTCGATGGGCTGGGCGTCGGGCACGATACGCGGGTCGGCGGAGTAGAAGCCCGAGACGTCCGTCCAGTTCTCGTACAGATCGGCGCCCAGGCACTTGGCCAGAATCGAGCCGGAGATGTCGCCGCCGCCGCGATCGAGCAGGCAGATGCGGCCCTCGCGCGTGGCACCGTAGAAGCCCGGCATCACGAAGCCGCCCTGCGGGGCGCGCTCGTCGATGAGCTCGTCGGTGCGCGTCATGGACAGGGTGCCGTCGTGATGGAACGCGACGACGTCGGCCGCATCCAAAAACGGCAGGCCCAGGTACTCGGCCATCAGGCGCGCGGTGAAGTACTCGCCGCGGCTGACGAGCTCCTCGGTGCTGTAGCCGCCCGAGCGCGCACGCTCGGCGAAGGCGGCGAACTCCTCGCGGATGGGATAGGCGAGCCCCAGGTCGTCGGCGATGTCGAAGTAGCGCTGGGCGATGTCGTCGAGCAGGTCGTCACACGAGACGCGGTATTTGACGTGCGCGTTCACCAGATACAGTAGGTCGGTGACCTTCGCGTCGCCGTCGCAGCGCCTACCGCACGCCGACACGACGATAAAGCGGCGCGCCGGATCGGCGTCGACGATCGCCTTGATCTTCCTGAAATGCTCGGCATCGGCGACCGACGAGCCGCCGAACTTGGCTACCTTGATCATAAGTCGTTGTACCTTCCCCCGCCCGCCGACCGCGCCCTCGTCGCGCGCGGCTCGGGCGCGCGACTTCGGGAACAGACAGCAGGATTCACTTTAGTAGGTGCAAGTGTACTAGGCTTTTCGGCCGCGCGGCAAAATCGGGGCGATCGGGGGCCCGTTTGTTTCCAAACGGAAAACGTCCCGTGTGGCGAAGCTGGTATCGGGTGCATAAAACAGCATGCGGACAGCACGATCCGATACGCCTCTGCTACCATATCCCCACGACACACTTTCGTTCGGTAAAGGGGGAACCCGATGGGCCTGTATCACAGCACGCGTTCTCGGGATATAACGTGCACCGCCAAACAGGCGATTCGCCGCGGTATCGCCGACGACGGCGGTCTATTCGTATCGGATGCGCTGGGCGACGTCACCATCGACATCGAGACGCTCGCCGACAAGGGCTACCACGAGCTCGCCCGCGAGGTGCTCGCGGCCCTGTTGCCCGACTACACCGCCGACGAGATCGCCGCCTGCGTCGCGGAGGCCTACACGGGTACGTTCGCGAGTACGGAGGTCACCCCGCTCGTCCCCCTCGCGAAGGCGCCCGGTGCCGACGGCGCGCCCACCTTCGTGCTCGAGCTGTTCGGCGGTCCCACGAGCGCGTTCAAGGACGTCGCCCTGCAGATGCTGCCGCGCCTCATGGCCCGCACGGGTGACGCCGGCACCACCGACGAACGCATCATGATCGTCACGGCGACCTCCGGCGACACGGGCAAGGCGGCGCTGGCCGGCTTTGCCGACGCGCCCGGCTGCGGCATCACCGTGTTCTATCCCGAGGGCAAGGTCAGTCGCGTGCAGAATCTGCAGATGTCCACGCAGGAGGGCGCCAACGTCGCCGTCTGCGGCGTCCGCGGCAACTTCGACGACGCGCAAAGCGCGGTCAAGCGGATCTTCGCCGACCGCGAGCTCGCGGCGCGTCTGGCCGAGCACGGCGTCATGCTCTCGAGCGCCAACTCCATCAACGTGGGGCGCCTCGTGCCCCAGGTCGTCTACTACTTCGCCGCGTATGCGCAGCTGTTGCGCGCCGGCGCGATCCAGGCCGGCGACGCCGTGGAGTTCTGCGTGCCCACCGGCAACTTCGGCGACATCCTGGCCGGCTACTACGCCCGCCGCATGGGCCTGCCCGTCAGCCGCCTCGTCGTGGCGAGCGACAAGAACAACGTCCTGTTCGACTTCCTGACGACCGGCACCTACGACCGTGACCGGCCGTTCTACACCACCACGTCACCCTCCATGGACATCCTCATCTCGTCCAACCTCGAGCGCCTGCTGTACTACGCCGCCGACGGCGACTGCGAGCTGGTGGCCGACCTCATGGCGCGCCTGGCGAACGAGGGCGCCTACGCCGTGCCCGACGACATGCTCGCGCGCATCCGCGAGGTCTTCGGCTGCGGTTGGGCCGACGAGGACGAGGTGGCGGCTGCCATCCGCCGCTGCTGGGACGACAACGCCTACGTGATCGACCCGCACACCGCCTGCGGCTACCATGTGCTCGAGCAGCTGCCCGCCGCCCCCGGCACCGCCGCGCGCGTGCTGCTGTCCACGGCGAGCCCCTACAAGTTCCCGCGTGCCGTCGCCGGCGCGCTCGGCCTGTTCTGCCCGCCGGACGACTTCGCCTGCATGGACGTGCTCGCCAAGGCCACGGGCACCACACCCCCGGCCCAGCTCGCCGAACTGCAGGAAAAGCCCGTCCTGCACACCGACGTGGTGGACATCGACGCCATGTCCGCCTACGTGGAGAACGCCGCGTCTCGTCTGTAGACCCCGTCGGGGACGGCCCCGCCGTCCCCGACCCCTTTTACTGGGCGTTTTCGGCCCTAGCCGAAAACGCGCCATCTTCCCTCCCCGCCCCGTGGTCCCAGAGACGAACACCCTCAGGTTCGCGCTGGTGGCCTGATGAGGCCGACGGATCCCACAGGCTACCGCATGCCTCCGTCCGCCGCGAGTTCCGCACGCAAAGGAGAGCCCAGTGGGCTCTCCGTCTTGCGCAGGACTGTCCGAGCGCCGGACGGAGGCATGCGGTAGCCGCCCGAGAGGAGAATCCCCCATGATCAAGATCACCGTCCCCGCCACCAGCGCCAACCTGGGCATCGGCTATGACACGCTCGGCATGGCGGTGAGCCTCTACTCGCATTTCACCTTCGAGCGCGCCGAGGCGCTCACCATCACCGGCTGCCCCGAGGAGTTCCGCAACGAGGACAACCTCGTCTACGTCTCGTTCGTCGACGCCCTGCGCGAGTGGGGTGAGGAGCCCTTCCCCGTCGCCATCGACATCGCCACCGAGGTGCCGGTCGCGCGCGGCCTGGGTTCGAGTTCCACCTGCGTGGTCGCCGGCATCATGGCGGCAGCCGCGCTCACGGGCCACATGGTCGACCGCGCCGAGCTCGTCCGCATCGCCACCGCGGTCGAGGGACATCCCGACAACGTCGCGCCCGCGATCCTCGGCGGCGCCGTGTGTTCGTTCACGCCCGAAGGTGACCTGCCGCGCTGTCTGCGCTACGAGGTCTCCGACCGGTTGCGCTTCATCACGATCATCCCGCCCTACGAGGTCCACACGAGCGAGGCGCGCAAGGTGGTGCCGCAGGAGGTGCCACTGTCTTCGGCCGTGTGGCAGATGGGCCGCATCGCCGGCATGACGCGGGGACTTGAGACCGGCGACGCCGACCTCATCGCGGCCTCCAACGACGACCGCCTGCAGGAGCCCTACCGTCGCCCGCTCATCCCGGACTACGACGACATCCGTCGCGTGTGCCTCGAGGGCGGCGCCAAGACGCTGTGGATCTCGGGCTCGGGCTCCACGCTCATGGCCGTGACCGACGACACCATCGTGGCCAAGTTTTTGCAGGTGCGCCTGCAGGAGAGCTTCCCCGCCTGCGAGACGCACATCCTCACCTGCGACACGGAGGGCGCCCAGATCGAGTACCTGTAACGCGGGTCGACCAGACCGGCCGCGAAGCGAAGAGCCCCTCCCAGACGTCCTCGCCCTTTGGGCTGCGGAATGTCTGGGAGGGGCTCTCGGTCTTGCCGCATGCGGTGCCTGCGCTTGCAGGAGATCGCTCTGGAGGTCGCCGGGATGAAGGGTTGTGCGCGTGGCCGACCCTGTCGAAAGGGTGACGGATGCCCTGATGTCCCGATTTTCTCCTGGCCCTTTTTGGGACACGGGACGTGCAGGCGGATGTTGCCGTCGAACGGTATCATGGAAAGCAATGGACAATCGCCGACGAGGAGCCGATATGACCGCTTCCGATACCGACAAGCCGTTTCCCCTCCCGCTCACGGTGCTCTGCATCGCCCTCATGCTCGCCCCCGCCATCGCGCTTGCGGCAACGTGGGGTTCGCTGCCCGACACCGTCCCCGCGCACTGGGGTGCCGAGGGCATCGACCGTTGGGGATCCAAATTCGAGATGATCGTCGTACCCGCGCTCGGCGTGCTGCTCGGTGCCGTGCTGCTGTTCGGCGCGCGTCGCGCCGGCGACGCACGCGTCCCCTTCCTCGGAGGCTCGATCGGCGAGCGTACCGTCATGACCGCCGCGTGCATCCTCCAATCGCTCGTCGTCCTCGGCGGCACGATCGGCTGGATCATGGGCGCACAGGGCGCCGGGGCTCCGGTCGAATCACTGACCGGCTCGCTCAACCTCCAGGTGCTCGGCGTACCGGCGATCTTTTTGGTCGCCGGCGTCCTGCTCGCGATCCGCACCATCAACGCGCCGGAGGATGAGCCCGTGCTCGGCGAGCAGTACCACGCCCAGCGCATCGCCGGTGCGATCATGGTCGTTGCCGGCGTCATCATGGGCGTGCTGTCCGCGCTCGTCGTGAGCGCCCAGATGGTGCAGGTCGTCCAGGCCGCCATCGCCGCGGTCGCCTGCGCCATCCTGTTCGTTTTGCTCAAGCGCTGGCTGTAGGTCGGGCGCCTGCTAGAATAGGCGGGCGAACCACGATTCGACAGGAGAGCGTATGGCACGGACCATCGGCATCATCGGCGCGCTCGAAAAAGAGGTGCGCCGGATCTACAGCGTGTTGGAGCACGGATCCAGGACTGCGGAGGCGGGGCTCGACATCGCATGCGGCGAGCTCGAAGGCATCCGCATCGTCGCCACCACCGCAGGGATGGGCACGGTCAACGCCGCTGCCGCCACGCAGCACCTCATCTCGGCCTACGGCGCCGACACGGTCGTGTTCTCCGGCATCGCCGGCGGGCTCAACCCCGCGCTGCACATCGCCGACGTCGTGATCGGCGAGCGTTTGCGCTACATCGACACCGATACCGCCCTCATCGCCGAATCGGCGCCCGAGCTCGAGGAATTCGCGTCGACCCCGCGCCTCGTCGCGATCGCCGAGGACGTCCTGCGCGCCCACGGTTACCGCAGCGCCGCCGGCGACGAGGCGTGCGACGCCGACCAACTGCGCTACCTGCGCGGCACGATCGCCACCGGTGACCGCTTCATCACCGGCGACGCCCTGCGCCAGGCGGTCATCGACGCCACGCAGGCCGACTGCGCCGAGATGGAGGGCGCGGCCGTGGCGCACATCGCCGCCAAGAACGGCATCGACTGCCTCGTGCTCCGCGCGATCTCGGACAACTGCGACGAGGCCTACGACGCCTTTTGCGAGCGCGAGTTCGACCTCGACGAGTACGCCCGCAGCGCCAGCGAGCTCACGCTCGACATCGTGCGCCGCATCGCCGCGGGCGCGTAATGTCCCAAAACACTCCTGGCCCCTTTTGGGACATCGGATAAGGAGGCAGCTATGGCAGACGCCATTAACTACCGTAAAGCCAAGTTCATCGCCAGCTACGGCAAGACGTCGCAGATCCCCGAGTCGACCTGCCCGGAGGTGTGCTTCGTGGGCCGTTCGAACGTCGGCAAGTCATCGATCATGAACAAGCTGTTCGACCGCAAGAACCTCGTCAAGGTGTCGAGCACGCCGGGCAAGACGAGCAACGTGAACTTCTTCGAGGCCGACGGCGTGCACTTCGTGGACCTGCCGGGCTACGGCTTCGCGCAGCGCAGCAAATCCGAGCGCGAGCGCTGGGCCGACCTCATCTTCGACTTCCTCGACATGGAGCGCAGTTTCAACCTGATCGTCGCCCTGGTGGACATCCGCCACGACCCGAGCAAGCTCGACCACCAGATGATCGAGTTTTTGCAGGAGGGCGGCTACCCGTTCGTGGTGGCGCTCACCAAGGCCGACAAGCTCTCGCGCAACCAACAGGGCCGACAGCTCGCCACCATCCGCAAGCAGCTCGACGTGCCGGCCGAGGACATCATCATGACCTCGTCGCAGACGGGTCTGGGCATCGACGAGCTCAAGCGCCGCATCGAGATCGCCTGCCTGGAAGTCGAGGACGAGGACGAAACCGCCGAGGCGTAACGCCCGGCCGCAAATGCACCACAGGCAAGCGGGTCACGTTCGGTCGATCGCCGAACGTGACCCGCTTTCATATTCCCGACAAGTTTGCGACAAGTTTGTACCCGGCACCATCTTGTCGCAACAAGTTTGTACCTGGCACCTTCTTGTCGCAGCAACGGAGACGGCCGGCTGAGGTGCGCCAGATCGCCCTGAAAGAGGAGGGCGCACGCCTAGCGTGCGGCGCCCGACGATTGAAGGGCGAGGTGGCGTGCCTCAGTCCGGCCGTAAGGATCAGTCGAGCTCTTTCAATCCCTGATACAGCTGCCAATACTCGCCACGCTGCGCGAGCAGCTGCTCGTGGGTGCCGCGCTCCACGATCTGACCGTGCTCGAGCACGATGATCGCATCGCAGTTGCGAACCGTCGACAGGCGATGGGCGATCATGAACGTCGTGCGACCCTCCATGATGCGGTCCATGCCGCGCTCGATGAGCTTCTCGGTACGCGTGTCGATCGACGAGGTCGCCTCGTCCAGGATGAGCACCGGCGGATCGGCCACCGCGACGCGCGCGATGGCGAGCAGCTGCCGCTGGCCTTGGGAGAGATTCGCGCCGTCGGAGGTCACTATGGTGTCGTAGCCCTGCGGCAGGCGGCGGATGAACGAGTCGGCGCACGCCGCCTCGGCGGCCGCCCGCACCTCCTCATCGGTCGCGTCGAGCTTGCCGAAGCGGATGTTCTCGGCGATCGTCCCGGTGAACAGGTGCGTGTCCTGCAGCACGATGCCGAGCGAACGGCGCAGGTCGGCCTTGGAGATGCTCTTGACGTTGATGCCGTCGTAGGTGATCTCGCCGGCGTCCACATCGTAGAAGCGGTTGATGAGGTTCGTGATGGTGGTCTTGCCGGCGCCCGTCGACCCGACGAAGGCGATCTTCTGCCCCGGCTTGGCGAATAGGTTGAGCTTCTTGAGCACCAGGCGACCCGGCACGTAGCCGAAGTCGACATCGTGGAAGCGCACGTCGCCGCGCAGCGGCAGCATGCCCGTCGCGAGCACCGTGCCGTCCACGCCGAGCGCCGTCGTCTGCGCCACGGCGCCGGACTCCTCCGCGGCAAGCCCGCCGTCCGCATCGCCGGCCCCATCGACAGCCTGCTGCGCGCCGTCGGCCACGCGGACGAGCGCACCGTAGGCGCCCACACCCATGCCCTCGGGCAGCTTCCAGGCCCACGAGTCGCGCCCGGTCTGCACGAGCTTGACGGTGCCCTCGTCCACCTCGGGCTCCATCTCCATGGCGGCGAACAGGCGCTCCGCGCCGGCCATGGCGTTGAGCAGGAAGTTGCCGAGCTGCGTGAACTGGTTGATGGGCTGCGTCGCCTGACGTACGAACACGAGGTAGCTCGCCAGCGCGCCCACATCGGCCATCCCGTTCACGGCGAGCAGCGCACCCACGACGGCCACGATCGTGTAGTTGACGTACCCGATGCACACGGTGGTCGGCACCATCGTGAAGGCGTAGGCCTGGGCGGAGGCGCCGGCCTGGCGCAGCTCCTCGTTGCGGTCGGTGAACTCGCGGACGTTGGCCGCCTCGTGGTTGAAGACCTTCACGACCTTCTGGCCGGCGACCATCTCCTCGATATAGCCGTCGAGCGCACCGAGCGCGTTTTGCTGCCGCGAGAAGAACATCTTGCTGCGACCGCCCGAGAAGCGCACGTACAGCGCGATGACGAGGTTGCATGCCACCGTGATGAGCGTGAGCTGCCAGTTGAGCACGAACAGCACGATAAGCGTGCCGACCATCTGGATAAAGGCCTGGATGACGTTGGCGAAGCTGTTGTTGAGCGCCTCGGCGACGGTGTCGACATCGTTGGTGAAGTAGCTCATGACGTCGCCGGTACGGGTGCGGTCGAAAAACGACAGCGGCAGCTTCTGGATATGCGCGAACAGGTCGCGTCGGATGTCGAACACGACCTTCTGCGCGGCGCGCACCATCGTCTGCGTGTAGCCGAACGACGCGAACACGCCGATGACGTACACGACGACCGTGAACGCGATGAGCTTCGGCAGGTCGTCCCCGCGCCCCTCGGACAGGGCGTTGACCACCGGGCGCACCATGTAGGTGCCGCACAGGTTGGCGAGCGCCGCGATGGACACGAGCACGGCCACCGCGAGCAGCGAGAGCCTCGCATGCCCCATGTAGGACAGCAGGCGGCGGATCGTATGGCCCAGGTTTTGCGGCCGGGCCTGAGCGGTCGTTCTAGCCACGCTGCTCACCCCCTTCCCCGAGCACGGCATCCGTCGCGGTGCCCTCGGTCGCCGCGGTCGCCAGCGCGCCCGCAGCGGCGGCCTCCTGCGCGTGCTCCATCTGCGACGCATAGATCTCCTGATAGATGCTGTCGGTCGCGAGCAGCTCGTCATGCGTGCCGTGCGCGTGGATACGCCCGTCGTCGAGCACGAAGATCTCATCGGCATCCATGACCGACGTGATGCGCTGGCCGATGATGATCACCGTCGCGTCCGGGATGCTCGCCAGGTTAGCGCGGATCTTGGCCTCGGTCGCCATGTCGACCGCGCTCGTGGAGTCGTCGAAGATCAGGATGCGCGGACGCTTGAGCAGCGTGCGCGCGATGCACAGGCGCTGCTTCTGACCGCCGGATACGCCGGCGCCGCCTTGGCCCAAGTCTCCATCGAGGCCGCCGATGCGGTCCAAAAACTCGTCGGCGCACGCCATCTCGCAGGCGCGCAGCAGCTCCTCGTCGGTGGCGTCCGGGGCACCCCACTGCAGGTTCTCGCGGACGGTACCCGTGAACAGCACGTTGTTCTGCAGCACGACGCCCACCGCCTCGCGCAGCTCGGCGAGGTCGTAGGAGCGCACGTCATGGCCGCCCACGCGGACCGTCCCGGCGGTCGCGTCGTACAGGCGGGCGATTAGCTGCACGAGCGAGCTTTTGCCCGAACCGGTCGAGCCGAGCACGCCCACGGTCGCGCCGGACGGGATGGACAGGCTCACGTCCTCGAGCACGTCCTCCTCGGCGTCGGCGCTGTACTTGAAGCTCACGTGGTCGAACTCCACCGACCCGTCCGGAACCTCGGTGAGCGCCGTCGCGGTGTCGGGACTTGCGATCAGCGGATGCTCGTCGAGCACCTCGCCCACGCGCCGCACGCTCGTAAGCGCGCGCGTGAGCAGCAAAAACACGTTCGAGATCATCATGAGCGAGTTCATGATCTGCAGCACGTAGCTCATGAAGCCGGTGAGGATGCCCACGCCCATGGCGCCGGTCATGACCATGTGGCCGCCCACGGCGAGCACGAGCACGGTGGTGGTGTACATGACGATGTTGAACGCAGGCAGGTTGAGTACCGCGGTCGAGAACGTCTTGGTCGAGATCCTGGCCAGCGCGTCGTTGACGCCGTGGAAGACATCGCGCTCGTAGTCCTCGCGCACGTAGGCCTTGACGGCGCGCACGGCGGTCACGTCCTCCTGGACCACGCGGTTCAGATGGTCCATGGACGTCTGCAGGTCGCGATAGAGCGGTGCGACGCGCCACGTGATGAGGCCGAGGAAGATCGCGAGCACCGGCATCGTGCAGAAGAAGACCACGGCGAGCTCGGCGTTCATGACGTACGCGTAGATGAAGCCCATGACGAGCAGCACCGGACCGCGCACCATGGGGCGAAAGCCGCTCGACACCGCGTTTTGGATCACGGTGATGTCGGTCGTCATGCGGGTGACGAGGCTCGAGGTCTGATAGCGGTCGAGGTTGCCGAAGGCGAAGTCCTGGATCCGCTCGTATTCGGCTTGGCGCAACTGGGCGCCGATACCCGTGGCGAGCCGCGATGCGAAGCGCGCGTATCCCAAGCCGAGGGCGAGCGACAACAGCGCAAGGGCGAGCATGATCGCGCCCTGCTCGAAGATGTAGCGGGTGTCCCCGCTGGCGACGCCCTCATCGATGATGTTGGCCATAAGCAGCGGGATGAGCAGCTCGAGCGAGGTCTCGAGCGCCACGAAGATGATGCCGAGCACCGCGTCGCGGCGATAGGGCCCCACGTAATGCAACAGGCGGCGGATCTCATTCATGGGCGGCCTCCGTCTCGAGCGTGACTGTATCTTCTTCATCGACGACGTTTTTGCCCAAATGGGCGCGCATGTTGGCGCAGATGCGGTCGAGCATGTCGGTCACCGCGGCGCGCTCTTCGTCGGAAAAGCCCTCCAGCATCACCTCGTCCACATCGGCGCACCACCGATCCCATGTGGACAGGGTCGCGCAGCCGAACTCGGTCAACTCGACGACGCGGCAGCGCCGGTCCCGGCCGGGGACGATGCGCACGAACCCATCGCGTACGAGACCGTCGAGCATGCGCGAGACGGCGGCGGCGTCGATGCCGAAGTGACGGGCGATGTCGCGCTGGGTACTCGCACCGTAGACGGCGAGATAGGACAGGACACGCGGGCGGCCGGGGCCCAAGCCGAGCTCCACGACCTTGTCGTGGTTGCACGCGCGCATGAGATGGAACATCGTACTCACCTGCATGTGCAGATCGGTGAGCGAAAAGCCGAACGGCAGGGATGGCTCCATGGCAACTCCTTGACATATCAATGTTTGATACCGTCAAGTATGAATCGGCCACATCGAAAGTCAAGCGCCCCGCATGTAAAAATACCCCAGGGGTTTTGTTGCACGGCGGACGATTTGATCGTCCGCCGTGCAACAAAACCCCTGGGGTATTTTTACATGTGAAGGGGCCGTCGTAACGGCCCCTTCCACAGCGGCTATAGCAGTTTAGTCGTCGTAGCGATCGTCGTCATCGTCGTCGTCGCGGTCGTCGCGATCGTCATCGTCGTCGTCGCGGTCGTCGTAGTCGTCGCGGTCGTCATCGTCATCGTAACGATCATCGTCGTCGTAACGATCATCGTCATCGTAACGATCGTCGTCGCGGTCGTCATCGTCCCACACGTCACGGTCGTCCCAGTCGTCGTTGCGCTCGAAATCCGCCTCGAGCACTTTGCCGGTGCGCGCGTCGACCTCGTAGTCGTACTCGATACCGTCCGCCACGAACTCCAGCTCGTACACGCCATCGTCGAGCTCGTACTCGTGGTCGCGGAACGTCGCGGTCGCCGGGTCGATGCCGAGCTGGCCGAGCACGATCTCCTTAGCAGCCTCGATGCCGATCAGGCCATCATCATCGAGCCTATCGGTGCCGACCGCATAGGCACCCGAGCCAAGTCCGCACTCCCCTGCCGAAACCTTGACGCTCTCGGCGATGCGCTCCATGAAGTCATCGCTCGGATAGGCCGAGCCCTCGGCGACCTTCAGGACGATGTTCTTCTCGCGTCCGCCGACACCGCCGGCAAAGTACCCGTCGTCATCGATCTCGCGGACGAGCTCGCCCATGACCTCGTAAACCGGACGCCCCTGATAGCTGCCGTAATCTGCCAGGACGTTCTTTCCGTCTTCGTTGACCCCCTCGAGCTCGACGACGTCGCCCGCACCGTCGTACGCGATCTCGATCTCGGGGTTCACGCTCATCAGGACATAGCCCGCAACCTCCGCGGCGGACTCCGCGGGCGCCGTTACCGCAGCGGTCGTCTGACCGGTGGTGCCGCATCCGCCAAGGGCCGCTGCGAATGCCATGCTGATACCCAAACCTGCGACCAAAACCTTCCCGTTCATGCGCTTCATCGTGATCCTCCTTTGTTGCCCGGTTATTTTCGAACCGATTTACCTTGCAGTGTTAGGGTGCGGATGAACGAGACCGAAACCGGGGTCGCTCCATCTTTTTTCTGACGGATTTTTCGAACCGGTCGAATCGGCCCTCAAAAACCCAGTGAACGGCCTGCAGTCCCCACGCGAGTAAGATCAGTCGTCATCGTCGTCATCATCGTCGTCATCGCCATCATCATCGTCGTCATCATCGTCATCGCCATCATCATCGTCGTCATCATCGTCATCATAGTCGTCATCATCGTCGTCGGACGGGGGAAGAGGCGCCACTGTGGTCGGCTCCTCGGACGTCGACGGGGCTCGCGCCGACCCGTCATCGGCAACCGAGGCGAAAGGCGACGGGTCATCATCCTCGCCATATTCCGCGGACGCGCCCCCTTCCGTCTGCTCGCTGACGCGACGGTCATCTTCCTCCCGGGCCTCGCGCCGCGCCGCAGCCTGCGCAGCATCGTGCGCGGTGATGACGATCACGTCGCCACCCACGTATTTCTCAAGTCTGTCGACGATCCGTCCTTCGACGTCGGAAGTCCACGCATCATCGTCGGAGTCGACCTCGATCACGATCGTGTCGCCCGGATTGAGATAGCGCTGCTCGCGCGAACGATCCGCAAGCTCGCCCGTCACGGTCTCTATGTCCTTACCGTAGGCTCGGTAACCTTCGATGAGCTCGACGCCATCATCATTGATCCCCGTGATGCCCACCACGCGGTCGAAGCGATTGACGTCCATGATCACCTCGGGGTTGATCTGCATGCGGACGACGCCGATCGGCGTCTGCCAAACCGCGAGACCCCCTATCGCCAACGCGACGAAGCAAGCTGCCGCGGCAAGCCACCGGACGAGCCGGAACTGTCGACGACGGGCGGGCCCGGCGACATCGACCGGATCGGCCGGCGCGTCGAAGAGATACACCTCATCCAGGACATCGCCAACGGCATATCCCAGGTTGGGCACCTTGTGGAAGCACCCTTCCCGATCGAGCACGACGGCGTAGCTCGCCGCGCATTCCATCACCAGATACCTCATCGTGCACCGTCCTCTTGATATGCATCGAGCTTGCGGAGGTGACCACGGATGATCTCGAAACCGTTCGTGTACGCCAGCAACAGCGCCACCAGATATCGCCGATGGCGCTCGAGCGTCTTGCGCTCGACCCCGCTGCCTTCCGCTAGGGCGGCGATCGGCAGCTTACCGGTCTGCTCGAGCCGATCGAGCACCTCGCGATGCTCGCGGGCATACGTCAGGGCGCGCCGACACGCGGCGAGCGTCCGCCCCTGCTTGGGGCAGTTGTCGGCGACGTCCGTCAACTTGACGTCGAACGATGCGAGCAGACGGGTGAACTCCTCGATCTCGCTGCGGGTGGCTTCACGCGCATGACGTTCGCCGATCTCGTCGCGGCCGGTGTCCACCTGATCGAGCAGCGTCCCGCCGTCTTCGTCATCCTGCTCGAAGCGGGGCGCATCGAGTGACACCACCCGCGCGTGACGCGCCTCGCGACGTCGGTAGTCGATCAGCCGATTGCGGATCATGCGGGCCGCCAAGGGCAGAAACGCCCCGCGCTGCCGGTCGTACACCTGCGTCGCCTCATGGAACGCGAACATCGCGATGCCGAGCTCGTCGTCGACACCGGCAACAGGACGCCGCGCCATGAACTTGGCGGTCTCCGACGTTATGAACGGCAGGTAGTCGCGCACGAGCTCGTCGGCTTTACGCGCATCTCCCTTGACGGCGCACACTCGCGCGCCGAGGTCCTCACTCGATCCCATGGCCTTCCTCTCTGCCGACAGGATGCGCAAGAACATCCGGCAGTTTCGGGGTCGCAGATAAAAAAGGTGCAGACTTACAGGCTATAGGGGAACGCTCGGGCTATCTGTAAGCGCACGAGCAGGGTTATGTAAGGTGAACGTAATGTCTGAAAGAGCAGATGACGCACGTGGAATGAACTGCGCCCCCGCGTGAAGGCGCCTCGCATGTAAAATCACCCCAGGGGTTTTGTTGCACGGCGGACGATTTGATCGTCCGCCGTGCAACAAAACCCCTGGGGTGATTTTACATGCGAGGCACGCGTACGTTATTCCTCCACGCTGCCGGTGGTGAGGATGCGCTCGAGGTCGTCCTCATCCAGCACGGGCACGCCGAGAGCCTCGGCCTTGGTGAGCTTGGAGCCCGCCTTGGGACCGGCGACCACGTAGCTCGTCTTTTTAGACACCGACCCGGTCACCTTGGCACCGAGCGCCTTCAGGGCGGCGCCCGCCTCGTCGCGCGTGCGGTTGACGAGCGTGCCGGTAAGCACGAAGGTGAGCCCGGCGAGCGGCTGGGCCTCGACG
Source organism: Collinsella tanakaei (assembly GCF_021531055.1). Classification (GTDB taxonomy): domain Bacteria; phylum Actinomycetota; class Coriobacteriia; order Coriobacteriales; family Coriobacteriaceae; genus Collinsella; species Collinsella tanakaei_B. The sequence goes on along the minus strand of NZ_JADYTL010000004.1, from coordinate 200,857 downwards.
AGGTCGGCCGCCACGCCCGTCTCGGCGGCTGCACGCCCGGCGGCCCCCGACAGGTCCTCCTCGAGCGTCAGGCCGGCGGTACGCAGACGATCGAGCACGGCGAGGTTCTCGGGCACCGACAGGAACTGCTTGACGCTCTGGGCGATCTTGGGCCCGATGCCGTCGATGGCGGCGATCTCCTCCTCACTCGCCAGCACGATCGCGTCGATGGTGAGGAAGTGCTGCGCGATGAGCTCGCCCACCGACTTGCCCACGTGCCGGATGCCGAGCGCGAACAGCACGCGCCCGAGCGGCTGGGACTTGGAGCGCGTCAGCTCGTCGACCACCTTGGTGGCGATGGTCGCACCCACGGGGATGGGGTCGCCCGCACGCACGCCGCGACGCTTGTCGTCCTTGAGGTAGGTACGGCCGGTGTCGAGCGCGGCGATATCGTCGACCGTCAGATTGTAGAAGTCGGCGACGTCGTGCAGCAGGCCCGCGTCGATCATCTTGTCCACGAGCTCCTCGCCCACGCCGTCGACGTCCATGCAGCCGCGGCTCACCCAATGCAGCAGGCGCTCCTTGAGCTGGGCGGGGCAGTCGATCGACACACAGCGGTAGGCCACCTCGCCGTCCTCGTGCACCACGGGCGCACCGCACGCCGGGCAGGTCGCGGGCATGTGCCACTCGACGGCACCCTCGGGCCGTTTGTCCAGCACCGGGCCCACGACCTCGGGGATCACGTCGCCCGCCTTGTGCACGACGATGGTGTCGCCCTCGCGCACATCCTTGCGGTGCACCTCGTCCTCGTTGTGCAGGGTCGCGCGCGCGATGGTGGAACCCGCCACCGTCACCGGGTCGAACTCTGCCACCGGCGTGAGCACGCCGGTGCGCCCCACCTGGATGCGGATCTCGCGCAGCACGGTGGTCTTCTCCTCGGGCGGGAACTTGAAGGCGATGGCCCAGCGCGGCGCGCGCGCCGTGAAACCCAGCTCATCTTGCTGGGAAAAGCTGTCGACCTTCACGACCACGCCGTCGATGTCGTAGTCGAGGTCGCCGCGATGCGCGAGGGCGTCGGCGCAAAACGCATGGACCTCGGCGGGCGAGGCGCAGCGGGCGACGTTGGGGTTCACCGAAAAGCCCGCGTCGCGCAGCCACGCGAGGAACTCGTGCTGGGAGTCGACGTGCAACGGCGTGGTATCGGCCACAGCGTACAGGAAGGTCGCCAGGTCGCGGCGGGCGGTGACCTTGGGGTCCTTTTGACGCAAGCTGCCGGCGGCGGCGTTGCGCGGGTTGGCGAAGGGGGCGCGACCCTCGGCGTCGGCCTCCTCGTTCAGGCGCATGAAGCTGCCCTTGGGCATGTAGACCTCGCCGCGCACCTCGATGGGCGTCTGCCGGTCGGCACCCATGTGCGCCAGGGCCGCCTCGGACAGGTGCATGGGCACGTCACGGATGGTGCGGACGTTGAGCGACACGTCCTCCCCCGTCGTGCCGTCACCGCGCGTCGCCGCGCGCACGAACGCGCCGCCCTGGTAGGTGAGCGCCACGCCCAGACCGTCGATCTTGAGCTCGCAGGTGTAGGTGGCGTTGCCCGCGCCGAGGGCGTCCTCGGTGCGCTGCAGCCACTCGTCGAGCTCCTCGAGGTTCATGGCGTCATCCATCGAGTACATGCGCGCCATGTGCGTGACAGGAGCGAACTGCTCGGACACGAAACCGCCCACGCGCTGCGTGTAGGAATCGGACGTCACGAGCTCGGGATAGGCGGCCTCGATCTGCTGCAACTCGACGAGCAGCTTGTCGAAGGCGGCGTCGGTGATCTCGGGCGCATCGAGCGCGTAGTAGCGATAGGCGTGATAGTCGAGCAGGTGGCGCAGCTCGGCGGCGCGCTCGGCCGCCTGTGTGCGGGCATCGGCCGTCTTATCGGCAGACGTACCACCTTCGACCTGCGGCATCTCAAGCGTACCGTCTCCAAACAGGCTCTGCTGCTCCATGGAAGTTCCTTTCGCCTCGTTCATCCGCTGTATAGGGTACCACGCCGACGAGACCCCGCCCCGCCCTGATAAAGGAGGCCCATCGCTTCGCCAGCTCCCCAGCCAAGGCTCACATGATGAAGGGCGGAACGGCCCATCGACCGCCCCGCCCTTCATACGAGATCGTTCATGCCACGTGCCGGCTGGACGCCGGCCGCACGGCGCCTTACCAGCCGCCGTAGCCGTAGCCGTCGTACCCGTAGCCCTGGCCCTGGCCGAGCAGTTCCTCGAGCAGCTCGCGCAGCTGCTCGTCGGAGAGCTCGTTGCCGGGCTGGTCGGTCGAGCTGTCCTGCTCCTCCTGCAGCGCCTCGTCGGAGCCGAGCGTGGCCTCCACGTCGAGCTGCTTGTCGCCGCGCACGACCGTGAGCACCACCTTGTCGCCCACCGCGTGCTCGCGCAGCGCGATGATCAGGCCGTCGGCCGAGGTGACCTCCTCGCCGCCGAGCGCGGTGATGATGTCGCCCGCCTCGATGCCGGCCTCGGCCGCCGGGCCACCCTCGGTGACCTCGTTGACGTATGCACCGGACTCGACCGACAGGTTGTTCTGACGGGCGTTCAGGGCGTTCACCGTGGTGAGCGAGATGCCCAGATACGGATGGACGGGGGTCTCGCCGGCGATGATCTGGTTGGCGATGTCGATGGCGTAGTTCACCGGGATGGCGAAGCCCACGCCCGAACTGGAGCCCGAGTAGCTCTCGATGATCGAGTTGATACCCACGAGCTCGCCGCTGGCGTTGACGAGCGCGCCGCCGGAGTTACCGGGGTTGATCGCCGCGTCCGTCTGGATCATGTTGGCGTAGATGGTCGTGCCGCTCGCGGACGCCATGGCCGTCGAGCGATACAGGGCGCTCACGATGCCGGTCGACACGGACTGCTCGTTGCCGAAGGGGCTGCCGATCGCCATGACCCACTCGCCGACGGACAGGTCGTCGGAGTCGCCGACCTCGATGGGGGTCAGCGCGTTGGGGTCGGCATCCTTGAGGCGGATGACCGCAAGGTCGCTCGACTCGTCGGAGCCCACGAGCTCGGCCTCGTAGCTCGAGCCGTCATCGAGCGTGACGACGATTCCCGTCGCGCCCTGGACCACGTGGTAGTTGGTGAGGATGTTGCCGTCTTTGTCCAGAATCACGCCGGAGCCGATGCTGCCCGAGGAGCCCTCAGAGGCACCCATCATGCCCGAGGTGTCTTGGATCTCGGTGGTGATGGAGACGACCGACGGCAGGGCCTTGGCCGACACCGCCTCGGCAAGCGTCGTGTCCTCGGCGTCGATCTCGATGGTCTGCGTGCCTGCGGACGGCGTGACGGCGGTCACGTTGCCGCCCCCGCGATCGATGTCGAGCGCGCCCGTCATCACGAGCGCGATCACCAGCACCGCGCCCACGGCAAGGCCGGCAAGCGAGCTCAAGAAGACCGGGAGCTTTTTGGTCTTGGTCTTGACGACCGTGCGGCTCATGGTCTCGACGGCCGGCGCCGGCGAGGCGGTATGGGACCCCGACGCGGCGTGCTGCGCACCGGCGCTCCCGGGCGCGGCGGACGCGCCGGGCATCTGCTGGGTCGGCATCGGCTGCTGAGGGGCCACCGGCGTGGGTTCGACCTGAACCCGCGGCTGGGCGCCGCTGCCGTCGCTTTGCCCCTCAGGGCGCTGGGGCGTGTTCTCGTTCATATCGTATCGTCCTTTCCAGAACCGTACACAGATCGGTATGGGCTGAAACGGTTGTACCCGAACCGAAGCGCAGGTGATATATCGACGACCCTATGTTAAGCGAAATGCAAGAATCCTCACAGGTCCGACGGTGCAGGTGGGAAAAAAGTGCCTGTCCCCATTTTCCCAAGGGAAAATGGGGACAGGCACTTTTTTCCCAGCGGGGATAGCGTCTCTAGCCCTTGAACAGGTAGCCGACGCCGCGCACGGTGGTGATGTGCGCCGCGATCTGCGGGCCGACCTTGGAGCGGATGCGACGGATGTGCACGTCGACCGTGCGCGTGCCGCCGCAATACTCGAAGCCCCACACGCGATGCAGCAGCACCTCGCGGCTGTAGGCGCGGTTGGGGTGCATGGCCAAAAACGAGAGCAGCGAGTACTCCATGAGCGTCAGGTCGACGGGCTGGTCGTCCAGATAGACCTGGTAGGTGGCGAGGTTGATGGTCATGTTGTCCACGCGCAGCACGTCGTCGACGGAAAACGCGTCCTCCTCGCCCATCAGGCGACGGGCGCGGACCTCGAGCTCGATCTCGCTGGCGCCCGAGCAGATGAAGTCGCTACGGGAACGCGAGGGCATATGGAGACCGGACAGGCCATCGTCGTCCACGATGACGAGCATGGGGATGTTGCCCCGATCGTCCAGCCACTTGGCGATCTGCTCGATGCGGTCGTTGCGGATGCCGTCGGCATCCAGGATGAGCAGGTCGAAATCGCGTGCGGCGGTCGGGGAATCGGGAGTGGCGGCGTTCACCTCGACGCCCATGGTCGACGTCAACGTGCTCGCGAAATCGTAGTACCGCGTCGTGCGCGCCATATACAAAACGTTCTTCTCGGACATGTCACCACCCTCTCGCTGAAACCATCATAGCAGGTACCTCGTGCCTTTCCGCCCGTCGCGACCCGGCTCGGCACCGAATCCGCAACGCGTCGACGCCCGCGCGGAGGTGCGGGCGCCGGGCACGGCGGCGCGATCTTAGGAGCTCGCGAGGTACTGGTTGAGCTCCCACTCGGTGACGGTCGAGATGTACTTCTCCCACTCCTTGCGCTTCTTCTTGAGGAAGAAGCTGTGGATGTGCTCGCCGAGCGCATCCTTCATGAGCAGGGAGTTCTCGAACAGGTCGAGCGCCTCCTCGAGGTTGCGCGGCAGCGGCGAGCAACCGAGCTCGCGCAGCTCCAGATCGGTGAGGCCGGCGTCCTTGAGCTCGGTCTCGGCGGGAAGGCGCAGACCGCGTTTGATTCCGTCGAGGCCCGCGGCGAGCGTCACCGCGCACGCGAGGTACGGGTTGGCCATGGGGTCGGGGCTGCGCAGCTCGACGCGGGTCGAGAGCTGTTTGCCCGGCTTGTAGATGGGGATGCGGATCATCGCGGCGCGATTGCGCAGGCCCCACGTGGCGTGCGTGGGCGTCGGCGAGCTGTTCTTGCCCGTGACGAGGCGCTTGTACGAGTTCACCGTGGGGTTCGTGATGGCTGAGATCTCGCCCGCGTGCATGAGAATGCCCGCCATGTAGCTCTTGGCGATCGGCGAGAGGTGGTAGACCGGGTCGTCCTCGCCGTAGAACACGTTGTTGCCGTCGTAGTCGAACAGCGACTGATGCAAAAACATCGCCGAAGACGCCTCGCCCGCGATGGGCTTGGGCATGAACGACGCGTGGATACCCGCGTCGAAGGCCTCCAGGCGGATGATGTGCTTGGCGGTCATGATCGCGTCGGACATCGTGAGCGCCTCGGCGTGGCGCAGCGAGATGCCGTGCTGCGAGGGACCCGAGGAGTGGAACGTGTACTCCACCGGCACGCTCATCTTCTCGAGCGTGAGCACGGTGTTGCGACGCACGTCGCGCGCCGAATCGGCCGGGAGCAGATCGAAGTACCCCACACGGTCGAGCGGCTCGGGCGTATGCTCGTCCGGGAAGTAGTAGAACTCCAGCTCCGTGCCGACGTTCATGAGGTAGCCGGCCTCCTCGGCCTTGTGGAACATGCGGCGCAGGCAATAGCGCGGATCGCCGTCGAACGGCTTTCGGTCCGGCGTGCACACGTCGCAGAAGATGCGCGCCACGCCGTCACTCGACGGGCGCCACGGCAGGACCTGGAAGGTGGAGGGGTCCGGGAAGGCGAGCATGTCGGCCTCCTCGGGGGCGGCGAAGCCCTCGATGGACGAGCCGTCGAAGCCGATGCCCTCCTCGAAGGCGACCTCGAGATCCTCGGGACTGATGGCGAAGCTCTTGAGGCGACCGAGCACGTCGACGAACCACAGGCGCACGAAGCGGATGTCGCGCTCCTCGACGGTGCGGAGGACGAAATCGATGTTCTGTTGCTTATCCATAGGGCACCTTCCCGAATCGATCGAACGGTCGAGACGAATTCAAGCGCCCATTGTCACACATCTATGTTTCCGCAGGATTTCACGGTGCCGCATCCGACCTCCTGCGTGAAAGGCGTGGAATCACATCGGGCACTTTTGCATGTAAGAGCCTGCGCAAGAGGTGAAATCACGTCCGACGCGATTTCACCTCCGCCCGATTCCATGCCCGAGACTACTTGACGCCGCGTCCCAGCTCCTCGGCGACCTTGTCGATGCCCTTGCAGGCCGGACAGCTCTTTTGTCGACGAGGGCCGCAGTGCCCGGAGCAGGTACCGCCGGCAGCGCAGTCGGCGCAGCTCCCCTTCCGTTTGATACGAACACATACCGCCACGAACGCCACGGCGATCACGACAAGGATGACGATATCGATGAGGGACATGGTTCCTCCCTAGTGTTAGCTTAATAGAACTTTACCCTATTTCCGCATACGTCGCCATGAACAGACGGGCAACACACGATTTGTTCCCATGGGTTTGTCTCAGTTTCGAGCCTGTACATGAAACAACCCCATGGGGGAAACCGTGGAAGCGGCGAGGACGGCAGCTTCCCAACGAAAAACGCGCCGCCTGCGGGCACGGGCTCGCAGGCGGCGCATCAGAGGGGAGACAAGATGAAAGCCGAATCTACTTACGCGGTGACTCCAGCGGGCACATGCTCGTGGTCGTCCTCCCATGCCCACTTGGGCATCGGGCGCACGAGCTGGAACACGATCGCGGCGGCGAATGCGATGGCCACGACGGTCCACACGCTGAAGACGCCGGTCGCCAGCAGATAGAACTGGTTGATCATCAGGCCCACGACCCACGCGAACGCGCACTCGTACCCGATCGCGATCGCCGTCCACTTGCCGGAGTTCATCTGAGCGCGGATGGTGCCCATGGCCGCAAAGCAGGGGGCACACAGCAGGTTGAACGCGCCGAACGCGGCGATGGCGCCCATGCTCGGGAACATGCCGGCAAAGGCGACCCACAGGTTCGGGTCGGTCTCGGTGCCGTCGGCGATGTGCAAAAGCGAGCTCGCGGTCGCGACGACGTTCTCCTTAGCCACGAGGCCGGTGATGGACATGGCCGTCGCCTGCCAGCTGTCAAAGCCGAGCGGCGCGAAGATGAAGGCGATGGCACCGCCGACCATGGCGAGCACGGAGTAGTCGGTGAACTCCTCGGGGATGCCTTCCATGGCGGGCAAAAAGCCGAACGCGCCCTCGTACACGCCGAAGTTCGTGAGGAACCACACCACGACGGTGGAGGCGAAGATGATCGTGAACGCCTTCTTGATATAGGCCGAGACGCGCTCCCAGATATGCAGCCACCACGAGCGGATCGACGGGAAGTGGTAGCTCGGGAGCTCCATCACGAACGGCGTGGGACGGCCGGCGAAGAGCTTCGTCTTCTTGAGCATGATGCCCGAGGCGATGACCGCGATGACGCCCAGGAAGTAGAACAGCGGGGAGATCCAACTCGCCTCGGCGTCGCCCACCATGGCGCCCATGAGCAGCGCGATGATGGGAAGCTTGGCGCCGCAGGGGATGAACGTCGTGGTCATGACCGTCATGCGGCGGTCCTTCTCGTTCTCGATGGTCTTGGTGGCGAGCACACCGGGCACGCCGCAGCCCGTGGACACGAGCATGGGGATGAAGGACTTGCCGGACAGGCCGAAGCGGCGGAACACGCGGTCCATCACGAAGGCGACGCGGGCCATGTAGCCGCAGTCCTCGAGGAACGACAGCAGCACGAACAGGACGAACATCTGCGGGATGAAGCCCAGTACCGCGCCCACGCCGGCAACGATGCCGTTGAGCACGAGACTCTGCACGAGATCGCTCGCGCCGGCGGCGACCAACCAGCCCTCGATGGCACCGGGGATGGACGGGAACGCCATGCCGAACAGCTCGAAGCCCTCGCCGAACAGGTTGTCGTTCACCCAGTCGGTGCCGGCGGTGCCGAAGGCGTCCGCGCCGGTGGCGATCGAGTAGACGGCCCACATGATGGCGATGAAGATCGGCAGGCCGAGGATACGGTTCGTGACGATACGGTCGATCTTCTCGGAGGTGCTCATGCGCGCCGGGGCCTTCTTGAGGCACTCGTCGATCATATGCGCGATCACCGCGTAGCGCTCGCCGGTGATGATGGACTCCGCATCGTCGTCGCAATCGGCCTCGCACTGCGCGATGAGCTGCTCGACCTGGGCGGCGTGGTCCTTCGTGAGGTTGACGGCGTGCGCCGCGGCCTCGTCGCGCTCGAAGAGCTTGACCGCCCAGTAGCGGCGCTTGTTCGCCGGAACCGAAGCGGGCAGCAGGTCCTCGATCTTGGTGAGGACGTCCTCGATCGCCGAGTCGAAGCGATGCTCCGGCACGTTGCCCTTGGTCGCCGCAGCGCGCTTGGCCTGCGCGATGAGCTCGTCGACGCCGGTGTTGCGCAGCGCCGAGATCATCACGACCGGGCAGCCGAGGCTGCGGGAGAGTGCGGCGGTGTCGATCTTGTCACCGTTCTTCTCGACGAGGTCGGCCATGTTGAGCGCGACCACGACGGGCAGGCCGCATTCGACGACCTGCAGCGCCAGGTACAGGTTGCGCTCGAGGTTCGTGGCGTCGATGACCTGGATCACGACGTCGGGCTCGCCGCTCATGAGGTAATCGCGCGAGACCCGCTCCTCGGGGCTGTAGGGGGAAAGCGAGTAGATGCCGGGCAGGTCGGTGATGCGCACGCTCTTGTCGGCGAGCAGCGTCGCCTCCTTCTTTTCCACCGTCACGCCCGGCCAGTTGCCGACGTAGCCGTTTTGCCCGGTGATCAGGTTGAAAAGTGTTGTCTTGCCGCAGTTGGGGTTGCCCGCCAACGCGACGCGGAGCTGTGAAGCCGCCATGTATTCCTTCTTCCTTGAGGCTTTGAAACTTGGGTAAGCTGCTGAGTCGGCCCTACCGCGATGGGTTGGTTGGGGACGTGTTCCGTTCAACCCATTCCGCATGGTGTTAGAAATAGCTAACTCTACCTGCATGATATGCCGTCGGAGGCGTTACTGTACCTCGACGATGGCCGCCTCCTCCTTGCGGATGGAGAGCTCGTAGCCGCGCACGGAAATCTGGACGGGATCGCCCAGCGGCGCGACCTTCACGACCTTGAACTGCGTACCCTTGATGAGCCCGAGGTCCATCAGGTGCCGACGCAGCGCACCGGTGCCGTGCAGCTTGACGACGGTGGAGCTATCCCCCACCGCGACATCTCCCAGTGTCTTCATGACCTTCCCCCTTTCTCGATCCTTACGGCGAATCGCGACGCTATGCGGCATGGATGCCGCACCGTCACGCCGTCATGATACGTTGCGCCACCTTGGCATCCAGGCCGAAGCGGGCGCCCTTGACCATCACGATGATGTTCGAGCCGCTCGCGGAGACCACATGGACCTCCGAACCCTCGACGAACCCGATGTTCGCCAGGTGATGCTTCATGCTGGCATCGCCACGGATCTTGGTCACCGTGGCGGTCTCGCCGGCGCGCCGCAGGGACAGCGGCATAGCGGGCATCGTTACCGAAGACGTCATGTTCCACTCGCCTCCTCTCATCGCTCGGTCCTCACATGGGCATGGATAGCGCGTGCACGTTGCAGAGTTAGCCATGTCTATGTTTCGATAGGTAAACTAACACACGGCTAACTCTTTGTGAAGGGGAATCGGGCAGCTCGTTCAAAAAAGTTACCCGCGGTGTACATTTGTGACCGCCGCGGTGGCATTTTGTGAACAGCGTCTGACGTAAATTCACATGCTTGGACCTGCCTCGGCGGCAAGCCCCATGTGAAAATACGTCAGACGTACCGTCACCGCCGACACGACGCCGGGGCGCCCCCTACCCGAGCAGGGCGAGCACGCGGCGCTTGTGCTCCAAAAACTCCTCGGTCAGCGAGAATCCGGAGCGCTCGGCGCGCGGGCACGAGATGCGCTCCGTGCCGACGATCCGCGTCGGGTCGCCCGCCTGCGGGGCGCCGCGCATGACGAAGATCTCGTCGGCGAGCTCGAGCGCCTCGTCGACGTCGTGGGTCACCACGAGCGCCGTGGTCCCGAAGCGCTCGGCCACGTCCAGAAACCATGCGTGCATATCGGCCTTGGTAAAGGCGTCGAGCGCCGAAAACGGCTCGTCGAGCAGCATGAACTCCTGGCTGAACAGGTAGCTGCGCAACAGCGCGGCGCGCTGGCGCATGCCGCCCGAAAGCTCGGAGGGCCAGCGATCGGCCGTGCCGGCAAGGCCGAAGGTATCGAACAGCTCGAGCGCCCGGGGGCGCGCCTGCTCCCGCGGCACGCCGCGCAGCACGAGCGGCAGCGCGACGTTGTCCGCGATGGTCTTCTCCGGCAGCAGCAGGTCCTTTTGCAGCATGTAGGCGAGCTGTCCGGGCTCGCCGGTGATCTCGCGCCCGTCGAGGACCACGTGCCCCGCGTCGGGCAGCGACAACCCGGCGACCACGTGGAACAGCGTCGTCTTACCGCAGCCGGACGGCCCCAGTAGACAGGCGATGTGCCCCGACGCCACCGTCAGGCTCACGTCGTCGAGCACCTGAACCCCGTCGAACGCCACGCTCACGCGCTCTACCTCAAGCTGTGCCACACTGCCTCCCTCTGCGAAAAAAGTGCCTGTCCCCTTTTTCCCACGTTACCGGATGAACTGGGTGTCGAGGCCCGCGCCCGCCTCGATGGTCGGCGCGAAGCCCTGCTCGCTCACCCACGCGAAGAACGCGTCCCAACGGTCCTGATCGATGACACCCCATTGCGCGGCATCGGCCTGGTACTGATCGGCGAGGTACTCCTGGCTCGCGCGCACAAGCTCGCCGTCGAGCTCGGGCGCGGCATCGAGCAGTGCCTTGGCGGCGGCATCCGGGTCGGCGATGCAGTCCTCGTAGCCGCGACGGGTCGCGTCCACAAACGCCTGCACGGTATCGGGATCGTCGGCGATCAGGTCGTTGTTGGCGATGACGACCGGGGTGTAGAAGTCAAAGACCGGGTCGATGTCGGCAAACGCGAAGTAATTGGTGTCGAGACCCGCGAGCTCGCACTTCACGCCCGCCCACGCCCAGTAGATCCAGATGGTATCGACCTGGTCGGTCTGCAGCGCCGTCACCTCATCGGTCACGGTTGAGGGGATCATCTGCACGCGGGAAAAGTCGCCGCCGTCCGCCTCGACGCAGCGACGGATGACGCCCTGCTCGATGGGACCCTCCCACGTGGCGTAGGTATGGTCCATCATCGCGGCGGGATGCGTGATGCCCTTCTCGGCACGGCTGATGATGCCCGAGGTGTTGTGCTGGATGATGGAGGCAACGGCGCTCACGGGCAGCACGCTGTCACCCGAGACGTAACTCGCCATGGTGTCCTGGAAGCTCACGCCGAACTGCGCGTCACCCGTGGCGACGAGCGCGTCCGCGCCGTTCTCGGGCGCCTGCACGATCTCGGCCTCGAGGCCGGCGTCCTTGTAGTAGCCGTTCGCGGCGGCCACGTACACGCCGGTGTGGTTGGTGTTGGGCGTCCAGTCGAGGGCGAAGGTGATCTTCTTCAGGCCCGAGCCCGAAGCCGATGCGCCGGCGCCGCCCGCGGAACCGGACGGCTGCCCGCCCGAGCAACCGGCGAGCGCGGCGGCGCCGAGAGCGGCGGCACCCGCAAGGCCGGCGCGGACGAATCCGCGGCGCGAGACGGCGCGGCGGGCGATGATCTGGTCGATGGTCTGGATGCGATGCATATCGTTCTCCTTACGTGATGGGAAAATAGGGACTGTCCCTTTTTTCCCACATGAAGTCGTCGGGTCAGTCGCCGCTGCGCTCCCACGGCATCAGGCGGCGCCGCAGCGCGCCCACGGCCCACATGAGCACGAGCGACAGCGCCGAGATGAGGATGATCACGGCGAACATCTTGTCGAAGGCGTAGGCGCTGCACACGCGCGTCATGTAGACGCCCAGGCCCGAGAAGCCGCCCAGCCACTCGGCGATCACGGCGCCCACGATGGCGTAGGCAGCCGAAATCTTGAGGCCCGAGAAGAAGTGCCCGAGCGACGCCGGCAGCTTGGCATGGCGCATGACCTGCGTGCGGCTCGCTCCCATGGAGCGCATGAGGTCGATCACGTCCGGGTCGACGGAGCGGAAGCCGTCAAGCAGGCCGACCGTGATGGGAAAGAACGTCGCCACGACGATGAGCACGACCTTGGGCAGCATGCCGTAGCCGAACCACAGGACGAGCAGCGGCGCGATGGCGACCGTCGGGATGGTCTGCGTGAGCACCACAAGCGGGTAGAACGCGCGGTAGACGAGCTCGAAGCGGTCCATGGCGACCGCGGCGGCAAAGCCGAGCGCGATACCCGCGGCAAGGCCGAGGGCGGCCTCGGCGAGCGAGGTCGCGGCGTGGCCGGCGAGCAGCTGCCAGTCGCCGATGAGCGCTTGGACGACCGCCACCGGGCTCGGCAGCAGAAACGAGGGGACGATCCCCACGGAGCACACGAGCTGCCAAATCGCCACGAGCGCCACGACCGTCACCGGGGCGGCGAGCTTCTGCAGCGCAGGCGCGGAGGTCTCGCTACGCCTCGTGCTCATGGTACTTGCCGACCTTCTGCTCGGTGGTCATAAGGCCGCGCTCGGGCGCGTAGAAGATCTTGGCGTAGGTGGCGACCTTGTCCGCACCCGCGCGGATCACGATGCGGTTCACCTCGGCGAGCACCTCCATGCACAGGTCGTAGTCGCCCTCGATGGCGGTCTCGAACGGCCCCACGTACGCGTCGGGGAACTTGGATCGGATATAGGCGATGACCTCGTCCACGATGCGGCAGGTCTCCTCGTCGCTCGCGGTGTTCTGCGGCAGCACCTGGATCGCTACGCTTGCCTCCATGGCACATCCCTTCCGGGGCACGAAAAAGCCCCTCGTCATCGTAGGGGCTCGATCTGGCGCATGCGCGCGTCCCTACGCCGGCATTACCCGGATCAGGTTCAGGGTCGAAGCGGTGCGAGCGCGGGCCCGCGGGCTTCCTCTCAGCCGGACTCCTCCAGCTCCCCGTATGTCGTGAGCAAGTAATACCAAGGTGCGTCCCGCGCCGGACGGGTTTGCGACAAGACGGTGCCCGACAAGAAGGTGCCAGGTACAAACTTGTCAGGTGCGGGACGCTCGGTCCTATGCAAGCGAAACGAACATGGCACCGTGCCCCAACTGCCCATCTGCTATCATGGACCCGCGGAATGATGTTCTCCGTTGGGCCGGCGCCAAAACAGGCGCCCGAGCACCTAAACCGCCCTTAGGCTGATGACTTCTACCCCCGGCAGCCGCCGGACCTGGGGTAGGAGTCTCTTTTTTTGGAGGTCACCGTGAACGAACGCACCACCCGTGCCGCATCCGAATATCAAGCCATCGCAGTGCTGGCTATCTGCGGTATCCCCATCGGTATCGCCGTGGGCGCCATCTGCGCGCTGTTCGGCCGTGTGCTGCTCGCCATCACCGATTTCCGCGATACGCATCCGTGGCAGCTCATCCCCTTTTTGGCACTGGCGGGCATCGTTATCGCATGGGCGTACCGACGATTTGGCAAGAACACGGGACGCGGCATGGGCCTTGTGTTCGACGTCGGCCATGGCGCGGAGCCTGAGATCCCCTTGCGCCTTGTCCCCCTCATCATGGGCGGCACCTGGCTCACCCACCTGTTCGGCGGCAGTGCGGGACGCGAGGGCGTGGCGGTGCAGATCGGCGCGACGTTGTCGCATTGGGTCGGCCGCAAGCTGTCCATCCGCGACGCGGGCAACGCGTTTTTGGTCTGCGGCATGGCGGCGGGATTCGCCGGACTATTCCGCACGCCGCTTGCCGCCTGCGTCTTCGCGCTCGAAGTGCTTGTCGCCGGGAGGCTCGAATACCGCGCGCTCGCCTGCTCGCTCACCGCATCGTTCGCCGCGAGTATGACCTCGGGCGCCCTCGGACTCGAGAAGTTCGAGGTGCCGATTGCCGACGTGCTCGCCATCACGCCCACTTCACTGGCGCAGCTCGCTGTCGCCGGCGTCATCTTCGGGCTGGTGGGCGGCGCGTTCGCCTGGTGCCTTGCCGCCGCCAAGCGCCAGGCTTCACGTATCGAGAACCCGCTTGTCCGCATCGCCATCATCGGCGTCATGCTCTCGATCGTCCTGCTTGCCCTGTGGCAAGGGCGCTACGCGGGCCTGGGCACCAGCCTCATCTCCGCCGCCCTTGCTGGCGACGGTGGCGCCGGCATCTTCGTCTGGGACTGGGCCTGCAAGTTCGCCCTCACCGTGGTGACGCTCGCCGCCGGATTCCAGGGCGGCGAGGTGACGCCCCTGTTTTCCATCGGCGCGAGCCTGGGCGTCGTGCTCGCCGGGGTGCTCGGCTTGCCGGTCGAGCTCGTCGCCGCACTGGGGTATGCCGCGGTGTTCGGCAGCGCCACCAACACGCTGCTCGCCCCCATCCTCATCGGTGGCGAGGTGTTCGGATTCGCCAACCTGCCGGCGTTTTTCGTCGTGTGCGCCGCAGGCTATCTCGTCAATGGGAATCGGTCCATCTACGCCGGGCAAAAGCTCGTGTAGCGGGAGAGCGCGAACATCCGACAAACGCACTCGCCCCTCAGCCCGGCAAAAAGAAACGCGCGAACAGCGCTGCGCGCCGCGTCCGACATCCCGACGACCGCTGTCCAAACCTTCATAGCTGAACAAATCGCCCGCCCCCGTCCTGCGTGTGGAACCGCGTCTGACGTGATTTCACGCGCCGCACGGAAAAAGCCCCCGGGTCCAGAGGAACCCGGAGGCTGTAAGGCGTGAAATATCGTCTGGCCTTATTTCCCGCGGGAAACGCTGGCCCATGCGGCAACGATCCGCTTACAGCGCCGCGCGACCGCGCTCGCCGGTACGGATGCGCACCACGCTGTCGACGGGAGTGATGAAGATCTTGCCGTCGCCCACCTCTCCGGTGCGCGCGACCGTGCAGATGCAGTCGATGAGCGGATCGACCTCGTCATCATCCACCACGAGCATCACCTCGACCTTGGGCACCATCGTGAGCAGTACCTCGGAGCCGCGCACGTATTCCTTCCATCCGTGCTGGTGGCCGCAACCCTGCACCTCGAAGATCGTCATACCGGATACGCCGGCCTCGGTGAGCGCGTCCTTCAGGGGCTCAAGCACCTCCGGTCGCACGATAGCGGTAACCTGTTTCATTGAAATCCCTCCTGTTCAACTACACCACTCGATAGATCGAACCGGACATCAGATGTCCAGACCGGTGTAGGCGGGGTACGCGCTCTCTCCGTGAGCGGCGACGTCCAAACCGAGCGCCTCCTCGGCGTCCGTGACGCGAAGCCGTCCGCCGAACATCGCTCGGACGATGACGACAAGCACCGCATCCGCCGCAAGGACCAGTACAGCGGTCACGAGGATACCGAGCAGCTGGCTCACCAGCAACGAAGCATCGCCCGTATAAAGCAACCCGCCGTATTCGGTCCACGAAAGCTCGGGCACGCAGAAGACGCCCGTGAGAATGCCGCCCAAGATACCGCCGATGCCATGGCAGCCAAACGCATCGAGCGCGTCATCGTATCCAAACCGGCCCTTCAGGTGCGAAATCGCCAGATAACAGGCGGGCGAGACGACAAGACCCATGACGACGGCGGCCCATGGCTCGACAAAACCCGCCGAGGGCGTCACCACGACGAGGCCTGCCACAAGACCGGTGCATGCTCCCACGAGGGTCGGTTTGCCCGTGGCGATGCGCTCCACGATCATCCAGGACGCAAGCCCCGCCGAACTCGATACGACGGTGTTCAAAATCGCAAGGGCGGCGATGCCGTCCGCGGCGAACGCCGAGCCGCCGTTGAAGCCGAACCAGCCAAGCCACAGCAGTCCTGCACCGAGCGCGACGAACGGAACGTTATGCGGACGATACGCCTTGATTCCAAACCCCTTGCGCGCACCGAGTGCGATACACAAGACAAGACCGGTGAGTCCGGAGCTGATGTGCACCACGTCGCCGCCGGCGAAGTCGAGCGCGCCGATGATACCGCCGATCAGCGATCCGTCGCCGCCCCATACCATATGCGCGAGCGGCGCATAGACCACGAGCGACCAAGCGGCGATGAAGGCGGCCAACGCGCCGAAACGCATGCGCCCCGCGACGGATCCCGTGACGATCGCACAGGTGATGAGAGCGAAGGCCATCTGGAACACGATATCCACCACGGCAGGGTACGCGATTTCATCGGTGGACGCCGCCTCGGCGAGCATGTCCGCCACCGTGCCCGACAGGCCGAGTTGATCGAGTCCGCCGATCACGGGATTGGAGCCGTCGCCACCATAGGCGATCGACCATCCCGCAATCACCCACGTAATGCCGACGATGCCGATCACGGCGAAGCTCATAAGCATGGTGTTGACCACGTTCTTGCGCCGCGACAGACCACCGTAGAAAAACGCGAGGCCCGGCGTCATGAACAGGACGAGCATGGCGCTCACCATCATGAACGCGGTCGAACCGGAATCCAACATATATATCGCCTCCTAAAGCACTTGCATATCGAGATGTCCGTTCCACCTGCGGCGCCGACGACGGAACAGGACATGGCAATGGTAGGAAACGAAAAGCGCGAAAGAGAGCGGGCGGGCGTCGTTTTACGCGGTCGGAACCGGCTTGTAATACCGTAACGCCCTCGTAATCGGACTGAAAGCATTCAGTCGCACGTGGGAAACGCACTCTCAACGTCACAGCATCAGCGCGCGCGTAATGAGGTCTGACGAGATTTCATGCGCACGCAGCGCAAAGAATAAGCCTCCGGACCCGAAGGGGCCCGGAGGCTTCACGGTGCGACAAGTTTGTTCCTGGCACCTTCTTGTCTGAACGGCAAGGTACGGCACCCCAGTCGGCCGTTTGCGGCTTTTCCAGGTGCCCGAGATTCGCCCGAAAGAGGAGGGAGCACGCCTTAAGGGCGGCGACCGACGATTGAGGACGAAGATCGGGTGCCTGGGAAAGCCGATCAGGTCGAGGGGAGTCTACATCAGGCGCAGACCGACCTCTTTGAGCTGGGCCATCGAGACCTCGCTCGGCGCGGCGGACATGAGATCGGAGCCGCTCGAGGTCTTGGGGAACGCCATGACGTCGCGGATGGAGTCCGAACCGGCGAGCAGCATGCACACGCGGTCGAGTCCGAGCGCGAAGCCGCCCATCGGGGGCGCGCCGAACTCGAGGGCGTCCATGAGGAAGCCAAACTGCTCGCGGGCGCGCTCCTCGGAAAAGCCCATGAACTCGAGCATGCGCAGTTGCAGCTCGGAGTTGTGGATACGCATGCCGCCACCGCCGGCCTCGAAGCCGTCCATGACGAAGTCGTAGGTGCAGCTACCCATGGCAAGCGGGTCGGTCTCGAGCAGGTCGAGCTGGTCGACGTGCGGCAGGGTGAACGGCTGGTGCTCGGCCTCGTAGCGCTTGGCCTCGTCGTCCCAGTGGAACAGCGGGAAGTCGACGACCCACAGGAAGTCGTGGCCCGTGCGCTCGATGCCCAGGGCGTCGGCCATGTGAGAGCGCATGCCGCCCAAGATTTCGTCGGAGGCCAGACGCGGGCCGGCGGCGAACATCACGAGGTCGCCGGGCTCCACATCGCAGCGACGACGCAGCTCGTCCATCTCCTCGTCGGCGAAGAACTTGACGATGGGGCTGTTGATGGAGCCGTCCTCGCGGAAGGCGATCCACGCCAGGCCCTTGGCGCCGAAGGTCTCGGCGACCTTGGCGAGCTTGTCGATCTGCGCGCGCGGCCAAGCGCCCGCACCCTTGGCGTTGATGGCCTTGACGACCTGGCCCTCCATGTTGGCAGCGCCGGCGAACACCTTGAACTTGGAGTTCTTAAACACGTCGGTCAGGTCGACGAGCGTCATGCCGTAGCGCGTATCGGGCTTGTCGGAGCCGTAGGTATCCATGGCGTCCCAGTAGGACAGGCGGCGCAGCGGCGTGGGCATGTCCACGCCCACACGGGCGAAGGCGTCGGCGAGCACGTCCTCGAGCGCGCCCATGACGTCGTCCTGCTCCACGAAGCTCATCTCGATGTCCACCTGCGTGAACTCGGGCTGGCGGTCGGCGCGCAGGTCCTCGTCGCGGAAGCACTTGGCGACCTGGTAGTAGCGCTCCACGCCGCCGACCATGAGCAGCTGCTTCAGCAGCTGCGGGGACTGCGGCAGGGCGTAGAAGCTGCCGGGCTGCAGGCGGGAGGGAACGATGAAGTCGCGCGCGCCCTCCGGCGTGGACTTGAACAGCGACGGCGTCTCGACCTCCATGAACGCGCGGTCGTGCAGCGCCGTGCGGATCGCGAACGTGAAGTCGGAGCGCAGCTTCATGTTGGCCATCATCTCGGGACGGCGCAGGTCGAGGTAGCGATAGCGCAGACGGGTGTCCTCGGACGTCTCGATGCCGTCCTCGATCTGGAACGGCGGGGTCTTGGAGCGGTTGAGCACCTCGACGCGGTCGGTCAGAACCTCGATCTCACCGGTCGGGAGCTTGGGGTTGATCGTGTCGTCATCGCGGGCGATAACCGTGCCGTGCACGAGGATCGGCCACTCGGGGCGCATGGTCTCGGCGATGTGGAAGGCCTCGCCGGCGGCGTGCTCGGGATCGAACGTGCACTGGGTGATACCCTCGCGATCGCGCAGGTCGCAGAAGATCAGGCCGCCGTGATCGCGGCGACGCGAGACCCAACCGGTGAGCGTAACCTCCTCGCCGATGTTGGCGGCGCGCAGCTCTCCGCAGGTGCGGGTATGCATGGAATGGATGTCGGCGGGGTTTTGCGTGTGGTCGTGTGCCACGGAAATCCTCCTTTTGATCTGTGCCGCCCCGTGCCGGTACGGGCGACGTCGTACAGATTCCCGAGCGTGCGTAGACAGCGCATCTCGGGCTTGGCCGCAATGCCCCTCCAGGGAACGCGGCTGCATTAGCATACCGGAAATGCCGCGCAGCGCCACCAAAAAGCACGGGTTCTTGCGACTCTTAACAAAGGGGAAGCATTGGCCCGTACCGGCGACGGGACCGTGGCGCAGGCAAGTCTCCCCTCCTCCCAGCCTGTATACAGATATGCACACACGAGGCCCGGCATTATTTCTGGTTACAAAACCACAGATAATCAAAAATGAATCACCCCGCGTACGGGCGCAGGCGCGGGCACCGGCGCGCCAAATCGTGCGCATGCGTAAGCTCTGACCTGCGAGTTTCGGCGCGCATCCCGTCAAAAGAACACCCTGGATGACGCTCTCGCCCAAACAAACGCCTTTCAAAAACTGAATCATATCCGCCCATTACCGTATCAGAATGTATATTTCTATCCTGTTGCGTGCATATTTACGCTTGCACATGCACATCAGCAAGTATTAGGATGTGCCACATTCGCAACGAAGCACCCTGTGGAAGGAGCTCTTTTATGAATATCACCCGTAGGCAGTTCGTCCCCCTGGCGGCCGGTGCCGCCGCTGCCATGTTCGGCCTTGCCGGCTGCGGCAACGAGTCCGCGACCACGGGCAGCGCCCCTGCCGGTAGCGCCGGTTCCGCCTCCGACGAGCCCGCATCCGACGGCGAGCTCACCCTGCTGACCGCCGGCACGCTCACGTTTGCCACTTCGCCCGACTACCCGCCGTTCGAGAACCTCGTCGATGGCGAGTACGTCGGTCTCGACATGGATCTTGGCCGCGCGATCGCCGACTACCTCGGCCTCGAGTGCGAGTACACCAACATCGACTTCGACGGCATCGTCCCCGCCATCGTCGCGGGCGGCCAGGCTGACGCCGGCCTGTCGGGCATCTCCATCACCCCGGAGCGCGAGGACCAGGTCGATTTCTCCGAGCCCTACTATATCGACAACCAGGCCGTCGCCGTCATGAGCGACAACACCGCCATCACCGAGGACAACGCCACCGAGGCCTTGAACTCCGAGAACGTGACCATCGCCGTCCAGAGCGGCTCCACCGGCGCCGACCACGCCGCCGAGTTCTTCCCCAACGCCGAGCAGCTGCCGTTCCCCAACTTCACCGACGCCTTCGCCGCCGTCCAGGCCGGCCAAGCCGACGCGGTGTGCGGCAACAGCGCCGTCGTCGAGCAGATGCTCGCCGGCGCCTACTCGGACGAGCACGTCGTCTACTCCTCCGCCACCGGCGAGGAGTACGCCATCGCGGTCTCCAAGGACAACCCCGACCTGCTCGCCGCCATCAACGAGGCGATCGCGGCACTCCAGGAGGACGGCACCATCGATGAGCTTATCGCTGCCAACATGGGCTAAGCATCTCGCCGAACCCGTCTCATAACCGACTGTATGTATTCGCGACCCCTCCGCTCGCTGGAGGGGCCGCGATTCCCGTTTGAAAAGCGAGGCAAAAACCGTGGACACTCCGCGACTATCCCTCCAGCGCCTGCTCGGCACGCTCACGGCGTGCCTGCTCGTCTGCATCTGCGCGCTGGCCATCGCCACGCCGGCATCCGCTATGGAGGCGGTGCACTGCACCGGCCGACCCAACTCCGAGGACGACCCCACCGTCATCATGGGCGCCACGCAGTCGCGCATCACCTTCGAGGCGTCCATCGCCGAGGGCGAGGGCGTGACGCAGCTCACCCTGCACATCCCGGATGGAACCGAGTTCAACACCGAGGATCTGGCGGTCACGCTGCTCACCGGCGACGACCTCATGACGCGCAACGAGGTCGCCTACACCGAGACGGTCGACGGCCAGAACCTCACGCTCACCTTCGACGAGCCGATCGTGCAGGCTGGACACTTAAATGTCATCGTCTACGACGTGTACTTCCCCACCGCCGGCGGCGACATGCAGGTCGAGGCCACCTACTCCACCGCGGACGGCGCGAAGGACGCCGCCATCGCCGCCATCGCCGACATCCCCGTCATCCCGGTCCAGGGCATCTCGACCACCGAGGCGATCTCGCAATGGCTTGAGGGACAAGCATGGGTCCAAGCGTGGAACTCCAACCGCTTCCTGCGCCTGTTCTTTGACCCTACGCTGCTCGTGACGAGCTTCCCGGTGGTTCTGTCGGGCTTCTTCATGTCCATCGCGATCGTCGCCGTGTCGTTCCCGCTCGCCATCCCCGTCGCGCTCGTCTTGGCGTTCATGCGCCTCTCCAAGTTCCCGGTGTGGCGCGGCATCGCCACGGTCTACGTGAACCTCGTGCGCGGAACGCCGCTGTTCCTGCAGATCTACGTCGCGTTTTTCGGTCTGCCCATGGCGGGTATCAACATCCCCAACTTCCCGCTCGGCGTCATCGTCATGATGCTCAACTCGAGCGCCTACATGTGCGAGATCTTCCGCGCGGGTATCCTGTCCATCAACAAGGGCCAGTCCGAGGCGGCGCGCTCGCTGGGCATGAACCGCCTGCAGACGATGCTCTACGTCGTGCTCCCGCAGATGTTCCGCATCGTGATCCCCAACCTCACCAACGAGTTCATCACGCTGTACAAGGACACGTCGCTGCTCGCCGCTGTGGGCATCATGGAGCTCGTCATGTACGCGCGCACCATCGTGGCATCCACCGGCTCCATCACCCCCTACATCGTGGCGGCCGTGTTCTACCTCGTGATCACCCTGCCGCTCTCCCGCGTCACCCGCTATCTGGAGGAGCGCACGCGCCGCGG
Organism: Collinsella tanakaei; assembly: GCF_021531055.1. Lineage (GTDB taxonomy): Bacteria > Actinomycetota > Coriobacteriia > Coriobacteriales > Coriobacteriaceae > Collinsella > Collinsella tanakaei_B. The sequence continues at coordinate 179,179 of NZ_JADYTL010000004.1, read as the reverse complement.
CCACGCGCACAAGCGCAAGAGCGCCCCGGAACCCGAGCCGACCAAGGAGGCGCAGCATGCCTGATATGGAAAACGCGGCCGCGGCGGCCGCCGGCGCCAAGCCGTCCGATAACGATTCCATCATTCGCATCGTCGACCTGCACAAGAGCTTTAGCGATGTCGATGTCCTGCGCGGCATCTCGCTCGACATTCGCCGCGGCGAGGTGGTCGTCGTGCTCGGCCCGTCCGGCTCGGGCAAGTCGACCATGCTGCGCTGCCTGAACCGCCTCGAAGAGCCCACGAGCGGCCAGATCATCTTTGAGGGCGAGGACATCACCGCGCCCAAGGTGAATGTCAACAAGGTGCGCGAGCGCATGGGCATGGTGTTCCAGCAGTTCAACCTGTTCCCGCACCTCGACGCCCTGCACAACGTCATGCTTGCCCAGACCAAGGTGCTCAACCGCTCCGACGACGAGGCGAAGCGCATCGCGGCCGAGCAGCTCGCGCGTGTGGGCCTCGCCGAACGTGCCGATTACTATCCCGACGAGCTGTCCGGCGGCCAGCAGCAGCGCGTCGCCATCGCGCGCGCCCTGGCCATGGACCCGCACGTCATGCTGTTCGACGAGGCGACGAGCGCGCTCGACCCCGAGCTGGTGCGCGGTGTCCTCGACGTCATGCGCGAGCTCGCACGCGGCGGCATGACCATGGTCGTGGTCACGCACGAGATGGGTTTCGCGCGCGACGTGGCAGACCGCGTCATCTTTATGGACGGCGGCGTCATCGTGGAGCAGGGCACGCCCGACGAGGTGTTCAACCACCCCAAGAGCGAGCGCACCCGCGCCTTTTTGGGCGAGGTCTCGCTCAAGTAGCCAAGGCCCTGCGATCCTGAACGCACTGAGGGCCGGGCGGCAGGTAAACCGCCCGGCCCTCGTGTTATGCCGGGACGCAAGAGCGGACGGCTGGAAGGCGCAGCGAGATGTGCTCGCTCATGCACGAGGTACCCCCGCTGCCCTCGAGCGCGCGCGTGCCCCTCATTCGATACTCCGCTCATGCGCGAAGCACGCCCTGCACGGCATCTTGGACTGCCGGGCTCCAAACTACATGTATAGCCCTAGGGCGCGATTTTTGGGTGCCCTTCCGTGTATGAGGAAATACCCGCCGATAAAGCCCCAGTTGAATCCTGCGGCTTTATCGACGGGTGTTTCCCTAGCTACGAGATGGCACCGAAAAACTGCACCCCAGAAAATACTATTCGCATTACAGCATTTCCTCGAGCGCGTTTTGATTCATTCGCACCCCGAGTGACCGACGATAATATACACGCCCGCTTCAGACCCCAATCAGCCGGTGTTTTGAAGGCCGGCGGAGACACCCGTGACGGTCGCGAGGATCAGGCTCAGATACTTGGCGCGCGCTTCCTCGGACAGCGTATCGCCCTCGTCGCGCACGATGCGCAGGGCGCGTACCTGCGCCAGCGACAGCACATCCACGTACGGATCGCGCACGCGCACTGCCCGACCGAGCACGCGACGGTGCTCGAGCGGCCATTCGTCGCCAACGATGGCAAGCACCCAGCGGCGCGTGAGCTGCATCTCGTCATACACCGCGTGCGCGAGGTCGGCGCGGTCCCCGAGCGCCAGGTACATCTTGGCGATACGCGTATCGGTCTTGGCGATGGACATCTCCACGTTGTCGATGAACGTCGAGAACAGCGGCCACTCGCGGTAGGCGCGCCGCAGCGTCTCCGCGTCGCCAAACGCCTCGCAGGCGCTGCCCAAGCCGTACCATGCAGCCAGGTTGATGCGCGCCTGGCTCCAACTGAACACCCAGGGAATGGTGCGCAGGTCGTCAAGCGACTGCGCGCCGAGGCCGCGCTTGGCCGGACGCGAACCGATGGGCAGAAGGCCCACTTCGGCTAGGGGCGTCACCACCGAGAACCACGGGGCAAAGTCGGGTGTACCCAGCAGCGCAAGGTAGCGCTCGTGCGACACGCGGTCGAGCTCGCGCGCCATGTCGAGGTAGCGCTCGGTCATCTCGGTGTTGGCCCGCTCCACCGACGGCGCGGAGTTGAGCAGCGTCGCCGCTGCAACGTTCTCCACGTGGCGCTGGGCGAGCACCGGATTGCCGTAGCGCGCGAAGATGACCTCGCCCTGCTCGGTCACCTTAAAGAAGCAGCGCACCGAACCCGCCGGCTGGGCGAGCACCGCGCGGTTGGCCGGTCCGCCGCCGCGCCCCACCGCACCACCGCGACCATGCATCAGCACGAGGTCGATATCGTGCTTCTCCGCCCACGCGGCGATGCGCTTCTGCGCGAAGTGCAAGGCGAGCGTAGCGGTCGTGGGACCGGCGTCCTTGGCCGAATCGGAGTAGCCGAGCATGACCTCCATCCTGCGCCCCGTCTGCGCCAAGCGAGCCTGGACCGCCGGCAGCTCGAGCATGTCATCGAGCACATCGACGCAGTGCTCAAGGTCCTCCAGCTGCTCGAACAGCGGGATGACATCGAGCGCCGGCACGTCCGACGCGTGCGCGAACGCCAGATTCGCAAGCTCGTAGACGTCGGCGACGTTCTGCGCGGACTTGGTAAACGAGATGATGTAGCGGTGCGCCATCTTGGGCGCATAGCGCTTCTGGATGGAGCTGATCGCACGGAACGTGTCGAGCACCTCGCGCGTCATGGGCGCCAGGTCGCCGTGGATGCCGTGCTCGCGGATATCCGCAAGCGCGCGGGTGTGCACGACCGAATGCTGGCGGAACTCCATCTCGACCATATGGAAGCCGAACGACTCGACCTGCCAGATCAGCGTCTGGACCGGCCCGTACGCCGCGCGCTCGGCGCCCGCCGCCGCGAGCGAGCGCTGCACGACGCGCAGGTCGTCCAGCAGCTCGTCGGCCGAGGCGTACAGCACGTCCGCGTCGCGCGCGACCGTTCCATCCAGGCGGTCCGCCATGACGAGCATGACGGCGCGGTGCGGTTCGGACTCCGATATGTCCTTCGCACGGCTCGTGATGATCTCGCTCATCTCGACCTGATGGTTCCAAAGGTTGAGCAGCTCATCGGACGGCTTGGCGTACCCCGCCTCGAGCGTGAGGTTGCGCCCGACGCGCCGGCACTTGTCAGCAAGCTTGGCAACCATGTGCTTGTAGAACTTCGCGGCAACCTGGCGGCTCACCTTGGCGGTAACGTTGGGGTTGCCGTCGCGATCCGATCCGATCCAGCTTCCCGGATGGAAAAACGCCGGACACACCGGCGGCACGACGCCCGCGCCCTCGCCGAGCGCCCAATCGTCGAAGCGCCGGTAGATGCGCGGCACCGTGTCGAACAGCGTGTGGTCGAAGATGTCGATAATCGTGTCGGCTTCCTCGACGGGCGTCGGCTTCTTGATGGCCACCGGCGAGGTGCGCACGAGCGCGTCGATCTCCTGGAGCATATGTCGCTCGTTTTCCACCAGGTCGGATCCGCCCAAATGGGGACGGTCCGCCAGCAGCTTGCCGATCCGGCGGATCTTGCCCTCGACGGCGCGACGGCGCGCCTCAGTGGGATGCGCGGTAAACACGGGATGGAACTCGAGCTTGCCGAGCAGCTCGGTCGCCCGGTCCGCACCGACCTCGTCGACCAGCTGGCGAAACGCAACGGTCAACTCATTGGAAGGGTCGACGTCGGCCTCCATGGACACGAGCCGTTCACGGTCGTGTAGTGTCTCCACGCGGTAGTTCTCCTCGCAGAGGTTCGCCAGATGGAAAAACGAGGTGAACGCACGCACGAGCGCCTCCATCGTCGGCAGCGGCAGCTCGTCGATGAGCTCCACCGCCGCACGGAACGCCGAGCTGGCGGTATCGTCGGCATGCGGCACGCCCTGCGCATCGGTCCGCTCCCGCGCCGCCGCGGTGCCGGGGTTCCCCTCGTTGGCGTGGATCGCGTGGCGCAGCAGCGCGTCGAACAGCTCGCACACGACGGGGTCGTACTCCTTGAGCACCCGACGCTCCAGTCGCGAGAACAGTTCGAGGTTCGCACGCAGGCTCTCGGGAATCTCGATCTCCGCGAGCGGTCCGGCGGCGAGCGCCTCGCCGGTCGTCTGCAACTCCGCCTTAAGGCGTTCGCGCAGCTCCGTGTGATCTTGGGTCTCCATCATCCCCGTGACCTCCCGTTTTCCGGTAGGTAAACGCCATCTGCCAGGTGATTCCTACCGTTCGAATAAAAGAACACTTCAAAAACACTCGGATAGTATACGAGAGACCGCACCCGATGCAACGGAAAACGACGAGTTCACACTTTAGCAAACTGCATCGGAGCCGATCCACGCGCACGAAACGGCAGCGGACGCAGGGCATATGGGACCCGCGATCCGCGCACCGCAGCAGAAGGACCCCGCAACAAAAAAACCGCCCCTTCCGAAACACACGTCCGAAAGGGGCGGAAACACCTCCTTATACCGCCGCCGTGGCGGGAGGGCGTTATGCCAGCAGCTCGCGCACCGCTTCGACGACCGCGGCACGATCGACCAGCTGCTCGTCGTGGCTCACCATGTCGCGGACCTTCACCTTGCCCGCGGCGAGCTCGTCGCCGCCGATGACCAGGATCAGGCGCGCACCGAGCTTGTCGGCCTGCTTGAACTGGCTCTTGAGCGAACGCCCCTGGTAGTCGGCCTCGGTACGGATGCCGGCGGCGCGCAGCTCGTGCGCGAGCGCGAACACCTCGCCGCGCAGCTCGGAGCCCGCGTTGGCAACGTAGATGCACGACGGGGCGTCGGTGGCCATGTCGACACCGAACGCCTCGAGGGCGAGCATGGCGCGCTCGAAGCCCACGGCAAAGCCCACACCCGGCGTCGGCTTGCCGCCCTCGAGCTCCACCAGGCCGTCGTAGCGACCGCCGCCGCCGATGGAGCCCACGCCGGCACCCGGGGCCTCGACCTCGAAGACGGTGCGAGTGTAGTAGTCCAGACCGCGCACGAGCGTGGGATCCTCCACGTACTCGATGCCCGCGGCGTCGAGGTAGCGCTTGACCTGCTCGTAGTGCTCACGGCACTCGTCGCACAGGTTGTCGCGCATAAGGGGCGCACCAGCCATAACCTCGCGGCAATGGTCGTTCTTGCAGTCGAAGGCGCGCAGCGGGTTGACCTCGGCGCGCTCGCGGCACTCGTCGCACATCTCGTCGACATGGTCGAGGATGAACGAGCGCACGGCGTCGCGGTAGGCCGGACGGCACGCGGGGTCGCCCATGGAGTTGATGAGCAGGCGCAGGCGCGACAGGTCGAAGCCCAGGCGCTTGTAGAACTCCATCAGCATGATGATGCACTCGGCGTCGGCCGCCGGGTCGGGCGCGCCCAGCCACTCGATGCCCACCTGGTGGAACTGGCGCAAACGGCCCTTCTGCGGACGCTCGCCGCGGAACATCGCCTCGGCGTAGTAGCCCTTGAACGGCGTGGCGCCCTGCGGGACCAGGTTGTTTTCCACCACGGCGCGCACCACGCCCGCCGTGCCCTCGGGACGTAACGCCAAGCGCTGCTTGGCCTTGAGCTTGGCGTCGGTGCCCTCCTCGAGCACGCGCGCGAAGTTCGCGCCGGAAAAGACGCGGAACATCTCCTTGCGCACCACGTCGGTCGACTGGCCGATGCCGTGCACGAACACGTCGAGCTGCTCGATCGCGGGGGTCTCGACCGCGTCGAAGCCGTACGGCTCGAACACCTCCGCCGCGACGCGCTGCATGCGCTGCCATGCGCGCATGTCGCGCCCGATCAGATCCTTGGTGCCCTCGGCCCTCTGTGCTTGCATGGAGATCCTCCCCGTCGCCTCGATTCGTCGACCACCCATTATATCCATGGTGGCGGCACACGCGGTATCATTCACTGCGAAATCCATGTACCTCCCCGCACGTTGACGCCCTGCCGCCGCGCGCCGCTCGACAAAGGAGCACACCATGTACCAGTTCCGCAACGATTACAGCGAGGGCGCAGCGCCCGAGGTCCTCGACGCGCTCATCCGCACCAACGCCGAGCAGACGCCCGGATACGGCACCGACGCGCACTGCGCCCGCGCCGCCGAGCTCATCCGCGCCGCCGTGGGCCAGCCGGATGCGTTCGTGACGTTCGCCCCCGGCGGCACCGTGGCGAACATCCTCGCCATCTCGGCGCTCACCGACGAGTTCGAGGGGCCGATCTGCGCCGCCGACGCGCACCCCACCATCCACGAGACGGGTGCCATCGAGGGCTGCGGCCGCCGTCTGCTCGCCACGCGGGACAGCCTGGGCGTGCTCACGCCCGAGGGCGCGGAGGGCGTCTACCGCGTGTGCGCGGCCAACGGCTGCCACACCACGCGTCCCGGCATGGTCTACCTCTCCGACACGACCGAGCTCGGCCACGTGTGGACGCGCGCGGAGTTCGACGCGATCTGCGACTGGGCCGATGCACGCGGGCTCGCGATCTACGTCGACGGTGCGCGCATGGCGAGCGCCATGACCGCAGACGGCGCCGACCTGGATATCTCCCACATCGCGGCGCACGCCGACGCCTTCACGCTCGGCGGCACCAAAAACGGCATGCTGTTCGGCGAGGCGCTCGTGGTGAACCCGCGGTCCGAACGCGGGCGACGCGCCATCGAACGTCTCCCCTACCTCACCAAGCGCGCGGGCGCCATGACGGCGAAAGGACGCTTGATGGGCGTGATGTTCGAGGCTGCGTTCACCGCCGCCGAGAACGGCGAGCTCCCCTACTGGACCTACGCCCGCCACGCCAACGCATGCGCGACGCGCCTGGCGCGCGGCATGGTGGAGGCCGGGTACGAGCCGTATCTGGAAGCCACAGGCAACCAGCAGTTCTTCTGGGTCGCACCCGAGATCGGCGAGCGGCTGGGCCACGCGCTCGGCGCCGAGGTCTCGCTGGTGGACGACCCCACGGGCGCCGGGCGCGTCGTGGCGCGCTTCGTCACCAGCTGGGCGACGCCCGCGGACGCCGTGGATAAGGCCGTCGCCTGCGCCGCCGAGCTGCTCGCCTAGACCCGAGCGCGTGCGCGACGCCCGCGCCGCAGGAACGAGAAGTGGGTCTCCGACAGCACGATCGAGCAGAAAATCAGCGCGAAGCCCGCAAGGAGACGGCCGGTGAGCATCTCGCCGGCCAACACGACCGAGAAGAACACACCCGAGGGCGACTCCATCGACAGCAACAGCGAGCCGGTGGAGGAGGGCACGTGCGCCAGACCGATGTTCTGGATGAGCAGGCCCACGCAGGTGCAGATGATCGAGAGGAACGCGATCACGCCCACGAGCTGCGGCGTCCAGGCGCTCGCCGGCACAGCGGGCTCGCATGCCAGCGAGCTTACAAGGCTCAGCACGCCCACCGCGGCGAACATCCAAAACGTGAGCACGTTGATATCCATGTCCTGGCCGTACTTCGCCGCCATCGCGATCTGGAAGGCGAAGAAGATCGCGCCGCCGAGCGTGAGCGCGTCGCCCAGCCCGACGGTAAGGCTGTCGAGCGCCACCAGACCGATTCCCGTCAGGCACAGCAGCGCCGCTCCCAGGTTGTAGCGCGTCAGCTTCTCGCGACTGATCAGGTAGCTGATGAAAGGCACGAGGATGCAGTAGGTCCCGGTCAGAAACGCGCTCTTGCCCGCCGTGGTATCCGTGAGGCCGATGGTCTGCAGGCTGTAGGCCGCCCATTCGAGGACGCCCATACCGAGCCCCACGGCCAGGTAGCGAGCGTTGAAGTGCGCCCGAACGCGGCGCCGGAACAAAACGAGCATAATGATCGCCGAGGAGCCGAAGCGCCACGCGAGCAGATAGAAGCTCGGCAGCACATCGAGGGCATCCTTCACCACGTAAAACGAGAAGCCCCAGATACAGGCCATGGATACGAGCAGCAGTTTCCAAAAGAGCGGCGAGCGCGCGCCGGCACCGCGCAGGTGCCCCGCGCCGCGGTCCTCCGGCGCGACCGGCGCGTCGCTGCCCCATATGTGCTTCTTGATGGTTTCCATGCGGACCAATGTATCAGGATGCGCATGTCCGCTCAACGCAGGACGAAAACGGCGTCGAGAATTAACACGGCGCCCGCGGCGGATTTCGCGGAGCCTGCGGAGACATGTGGGGCTCTTCCGCGAGATGTCGCCCGCGTCGGACCGCGCATGCGGCCGTATATGGGACCATGTGGGCCCCCGAAAAAACAAAACCCGCTTTATGGTTCGGTTTATCCGGGGCAAGCCGAGTATACGGCTCAGTGCACCCTCAATCTACCTGCAGTTCTTTGCGTTGCCATCGGCGTTCTACTCGGCATGTCCCCATCAAACCGAACCATAAAGCCGATCAGTACGTCGGATGGTGGATTCCGCTCGACCAAGAGGCATCCGATGGGGCAAAACGCATGCGAAAACCCGCACGTCGGAGGCCGCGCAGCGAAAAGGGGATCGCCGCAACCCGCAGCGATCCCCTTCGTCGTTCGGCTATCGGGTGTCCGATTAGCGCACCTGCGCCACGTGCACCACGTTGGTGGAGGTCACGCCGTCGGTGAAGGTGATCGAGGTGTCGGGGTCGCCCACCGTGAGGACGGCGACGTCGCCCACGCGCACCACGCCGCGCTTCTTGGCGCACTCGAGCGCCGTGCGGACGATGTAGCGCTTGTCGCCGATCTCGCCCTCGGTGACCGGGTCGACGCCCCAGTAGATCGTCATCTTGCGCGTGGCGGCGTCGTGCGGCGTCACGGCCAGGATCGGCAGCATGGGACGGAAGTTGGACACCAGGCGCGCGGAGCGGCCGGACTCGGTCGGAATGATGATCGCGCGGGCCTTGACGTTGAAGGCCGTGCTCACCGCCGCAAGACCGATGGCGCTGTTGATGGCGCGGATGCCCGTCTCGTCGGTGTGGATGTCCAGGCGGTTGTGCTCGGGCATGGTGGCCTCGGCGATCAGCGCGATGTTGGCCATCATCTTGACGGCCTCGAGCGGGTACTTGCCGGCGGCGGTCTCGCCGGACAGCATCGTGGCGTCGGTGCCGTCGTTGATGGCGTTGGCGACGTCGGTGACCTCGGCGCGCGTCGGACGCGGGTTGCGGATCATGGAATCGAGCATCTGCGTGGCGGTGATGACCGGCTTATACGCCTTGTTGCACTTCTGGATGATCTCCTTCTGGATGGTCGGGCACACCTCCGGCGCGACCTCGACGCCCAAGTCGCCGCGGGCGACCATGATGCCGTCGGACTCCTTCAGGATCTCGTCGAAGTGGTAGACGGCAACGGCGCACTCGATCTTGGGGAAGATGTCGATGTTCCCGCCGCCGTTCTCCTGGCACAGCTTGCGGATCTCGCGCACGCCGGCGGCGTCGCGGATGAAGGACGCGGCGATGAAGTCGATGCCCTCCTCGATGCCGAACAGGATGTCCTTGCGATCCTGCTCGGTGATCGTGGGCAGCGACAGCTTGGCGTTGGGGACGTTGACGCCCTTCTTCTCGCCCAGCTCGCCGCCGTTGTCCACATGGCAGATGATGTCCTGGCCGGAGATGCTCTTGACGGTGAGGCCGATCAGGCCGTCGTCGATCAGGATCGTGCCACCGGGGTGCACTTCGCGCGGAAGCTCGAGGTGGTCGAGGTAGAAGTGTTCAGCGGTGCCCTGAAGGTCCTCGGAGGTCTCCGCCGCGGTGACCGTGACCGTGGAGCCCGCCGCGAGCGTGACCTTGGCATGGTCCTTGAGGAAGCCCGTGCGGATCTCGGGGCCCTTGGTGTCGAGCAGGATACCGACGGGGATGCCCAGCTCGCGGGAGATGCGCTTGACGCGCTCCATGCGGATGTGCTGTTCCTCGTGGCTGCCGTGCGAGAAGTTGAAGCGGGCGACGTTCATGCCCGCCTTGATCATCTCGCGCAGGATGTCGTCGTCATCGCAGGCCGGTCCCATCGTGCATACGATCTTGGTGCGCTTGTTCATACAGAACCTCCGTCTTCCGTTGTCCGAACCAGTTTGCAGGGGTTAAACGTAGTCGGTCACAGACAGATTCAGCTTACTGCAAATCTGTCCTCGGAGACGACGATATCGGCGACGGACGGTAATGTTTGGTGAGCGTACCACCAGCTCAGCGATATCAGGCATTCCCGAATGTTATATCTCCCAATCGCGCCAACCGGATGGGCGGAGACGGCACAGCCGGGGGTGTTCAACAGGGCGCGGCGGCAGAGCACCGCCCCTCATGAAAAAAGCCCCGAAGCGCGAGGCTTCGGGGCTCGATGCGACAGGGGGGATCGGCGTCTTACGCGCGACCGACCGAACCGAGGTTCTCCATGCGGATCTTGACGATCTTGGTGATCTCGGCCATGCCCGCCTGGCCCGGCTTCTTGGGATCGAAGCAGGTAGGGTTCTCGGCCATGTAGGCCATGAAGCCCTTCGTGAAGGCCTGGCGCAGCTCGGTGGCGTAGTTGACCTTGCAGATGCCGTTCTTCACGGCCTCGGCGACCTGCTCATCGGGCACACCGGAGGTGCCGTGCAGGACGAGCGGCACGTCCACGGCGGCGCGGATCGCCTTGACGACGTCCTGCTCGATGTGGGGCTCGGCGGTGTAGACGCCGTGCGAGGTGCCGACGCCGATGGCGAGCGAGGTGCAGCCGGTGCGCTCGACGAACTCGCGGGCCTCATCCGGATCGGTGTAGGGGCTCTCGCCCTCGACCTCGACGTCGTCCTCCTTGCCGCCGACCTTGCCGAGCTCGGCCTCGACGGGCACGCCCATGGCGGCGCCGGCGTCGGCCACGAGCTTGGTCAGCGCGATGTTGTCCTCGAAGGTCTCGTGGCTGCCGTCGATCATGACGGAGGTGTAGCCGCAGCGCAGGGCCTTCATGCAGCGATCGTAGCCGTCGCCGTGATCGAGGTGCAGGGCCACGGGCACCGAGGTGCGCTCGGCGGCGGCCTTGACCATGCCGTAGAAGTAATCGAGGCCGGTCATCTTGATGGTGCCGGACGTGGTCTGCATGATGACGGGGGACTTGGTCTCCTCCGCGGCGGCGAGCACCGCCATGACGAACTCGAGGTTCTCGACGTTGAAGGCGCCGACGGCGTAGTGGTTCTTCTGCGCGTCGAGCAGCATCTCCTTGGTGGTCACGAGCATGGGCGATTCGCTCCCTCCTGCCGCCGCGCACCGCGCGGACCGGCACACTTGGCGCCGCATCCCTCAGCGCGGCGCTCCCGTTGCCCCTATTGTACGAAAACGCGAAACCGCCTGTTCATCGCATAGGCGAGCGGCAACCGTACAACCGGAAAGCAAAGGTAAGCCCCCGCGCGCGACGCGCGATCGCGCGCAACGCGGACGGCCGCGAAACGGTGCGGCTGGTGCCGGCCCGGTCGTTCGCGCCGCTCCGACTGGGCCGCCCACCGTACCCGATTTGCGTTAAAACAAAGGAAACGCACGTCGTTTGCTTTCCAAAAAGAAAAGTAAAGCAAAATAGCATCAGCACAATCAGCACACATTTCCCCGACAGCAGAGGAGCCACCGATGGCGGAAACCACCCATTCGTTTGCCGAGGAGCGCCGTGCCGCCATCATGGACATGCTCGATCGAACGGCATCGGTGCAGGTATCCGAGCTGTCGCGCACGTTCGGCGTGTCGGCGGTCACCATCCGCGGCGACCTCGACGCACTCGAAGCCGACGGCAAGCTGCGCCGCACGCACGGCGGGGCCGTCTCGCTGCACAAGACGCTCACCGTCTCCATCCAGGACCGACGCGTGAACGTCAACGTGGCGGCCAAGCAGGCGATCGCGCGCACGGCGCTGCGTCTTGTCGACAACGGCGACGCGCTGCTCGTCGACTCCGGCACCACCGCCCTCGAGTTCGTGCGCATGCTCGGCCAGCGCTCGGATATCACCGTCATCACCGCCGACCTGACGATCGCCAACTTTATCGATGAGAGCCTGCCGGGGGTGGACGCCATCCTGCTCGGCGGGTCTCTGCGCAAGGGCCACCGGTACCTGCAAGGGCCGCTCGCCATGCGCTCGCTCGACATCATCCATGCCGACAAAGCCTTCCTGTGCCCCACCGCGATCGTGCCGGGATGCGGCCTCATGACGAACTACGAGCAGATGGCCGAGGTCAAGGCCGGCATGATGCGCGCGGCGCGCCAGCGCATCATGCTCGCCGACGCCAGCAAGATCAACGGGCGCGGGCTGTTCCGCTTCTCCGGTCTCGACGAGATCGATATCGCGGTGATGGACGATGATCCCGACGGGGTCGTCGCCGCCGAACTCGAGCAGCTGCCGGAAGGGACGCCGCGGCCGCGCCTCATCTTCGACTGAGCGCCTCATCGAGAAAGCGCATCGACCGCAGTCGGCATCGACCGGAGCCCCCTCATCCCCTTTGTCGAACACGCCGCTCTCGAGGGATTCGAGGGGGCATCATATAAAACTCCGGTTGACGGGCAGGCACATCCGGACAAGTGGGCATAATCTGTTCTATGGAAAAGATCGCGCGGATGTCCGCGCAAGCGCGAAAGGGTGCACGGTGGGCAGATCTGGTTTCGGCGGAGGAGGCCGTGGCGGCGGATTCCGCGGCGGTGGCGGCCGCTCATCAGGTGGATTCTCCGGAGGTCGGCGTGGCTTCGGCGGAGGTCGCAGCCCGTTTGGCGGCGGCTTCGGCGGGGGCTTCGGCGGCCCGCGGCCCGGCGGCCCGATGGGCGGACCTCCGCGGCGTTCGTCGGGCGGCGGTTTTCTCACCGGCATGATGCTCGGCAGCCTCATGAACCGCAACCGTACCGTCATCGTCAACAACGGTGGAGGCGACAACCCACCCGCCTCCCCCGCCGTGCAGGCGACCGGATGCGCCGGCGGGTGCCTGGGCATCGTCGTGGCGTTCATCATCCTCGGCCTCATCAGCGCCCTGGCCACGACCCTGATCCCCTCCTGCTCGACCGATTACGCCGAGCAGGGTGCCTCGACGGTCGTGCGCGAGCCGCTACCGGCGGGCTCGGTCCATAAGACCGCCTATTACACCGACGAGGACGGCGACTGGATCCACGACGCCTCCGAGCTCGAATCTGGCCTGCGAGCGTTCTACGACAAGACGGGCGTCCAGCCCTACGTGTACATCCTGCCCAACGGCACGACCGCCTCGGTCTCGCAGCTCACAAGCGCCGCCGAGCGCGCCTATGACCAGCTGTTCGACGACGAGGGGCACTTCCTGCTCGTGTTCTGCGACGACGGGAACGCCTCCTACAACTGCGGATACACCTCAGGATCGCTCGCCGCGCAGGTCATGGACAGCGAGGCGATCGGCATCCTTTCCGAGCAGATCGAGCGGGCGTATAACGATTACTCGCTGTCCGAGGAGGAGATCTTCTCGGAAGCGTTCTCACGGACCGCGGACCTGATCATGGGGGCCGCCGAGCGCCAGCAGACCTCGGACACCATGGCCAAGGTCGGCCTCGCCGTCGTCGCCGTCGTCGTGATCGGTGGCATCGCCTACGTCGTGATCAAGCGCCGCCGCGATGCCGAGGAGGCGCGCCGCAGGCAAGCAGAGGAGATCCTCAACACGCCGCTCGAGAAGTTCAACGACGACGACATCGAGGACCTCGCCGACAAATATGAGGACGACGCCGACAGGTGACCGGCGCTCCGACAGTGCGGCCGCCGTCGCACGCAACCAGGTAATCGGGAGCCCACGAGAAAGGATACGACCATGGGAATCCTCGACCGCTTCGCAACCATCGTGAAGGCCAACATCAACGAGCTGCTCGACCACGCAGAGGATCCGGCGAAGATGATCGACCAGTACCTCGTCGACCTCACCGACTCGCTCACCGAGGTCAAGAAGGAGACCGCCTGCGTCATGGCGGAGGAGAAGCGCGCCAAGCGCATGGTCGACGAGAACGCCTCCGAGGTCGCACGCATGGAGGAGCTCGCCAAGAAGGCGCTCACGGCGGGCAACGAGGGCGACGCCCGCGCCTTCCTCGGCAAGAAGCAGCAGCTCGCGACCGCAGGCGCCGAACTCGTCAAGGCCTACGAGGCCGCGCATGCCAACGCCGACAAGATGCGTCAGATGCACGACAAGCTCGTGAGCGACATCGAGAACCTCAAGAGCCGTCGCGAGACCATCAAGGCCAAGGTCGCCGTCGCCAAGACGCAGGAGAAGGTCGCCGGCTTCACGTCGAGCGCCGACCGCGCCGAGAGCGCCATCGCCGCGTTCGACCGCATGGAGGCCAAGGCCGATCGCATGCTCGACACCGCCGACGCCATGGCCGAGCTCAACGAGGAGACTGTCGACGAGGTTGCGTCGCTCGAGGAGAAGTACGCCTCGGCGACCGACGATGCCGCCGTGGAGGACGACCTCGCCCGCCTGAAGGCCGAGCTGGGGCTGTAACGCCACGGGACCGCGGCCGGCGGGAGGCCGCGATGCGGATTCGCGCAAACGCAAGGCGCCTGCCGGCGGCGATCGCCGGCAGGCGCCTTTTCCATGCTATGCGCGGGACCGCCGCTACAGCTCGAAGATCTCCACACCGCCGTGGATCTCGTCCCACTTGTCCATGACCAGATGGCCGGTCTGCGGGTCCATCGCGTTGAGCGTGCCGCACGCGTTACCGCAGCGCAGCACCTCCTCGTCATCGGCACCGGCGGCGATGGCGTGCGCGAAGCCCGCGATGGTGGAATCGCCCGAACCGGTGGCGTTCACGGCCTCGATGCGCGGTGCGCGGGCGCGCAGCACGCGACCGCCGTGGAAGGCGACCGATCCGGCGGCGCCCATGCTCACCACGACCCAGTCGATGCCCGCGAAACGCGGATCGGCGGCAAGCGTGCGCTGCAGGTCGAGCAGATCATCGGAGGTAAACGACGTGCCCAACAGATCGTTGATCTCGGTGAGGTTGGGCTTGACGAGCGTCGGCTTGACTTCGGCTTCCAGTGCGGCATCCAGCGCGGCGCCCGATGTGTCCAACAGCACCGGCACGCCCGCGGCGGCCGCGATCGCGATCAGGCGCGCGTAGGTATCGGCGGGAACGCCCTTGGGCAGCGAGCCGGACAGGGTCACGCAGGATGCCTGACCGACAAGATCGGAGAAGTTCGCGACGAACGCCTCGAGCTCCTCAGCGCTTACCACGGGACCGCTTTCCAGCAGCTCGGTCTGGTTGCCGTCGTGCAGCAACGCGATGCACGTGCGTGACTCGCCGGCGATGGGCGTGAAACGATGGGGGATGCCGTCGGCATCCATCAGATCGCCGAGGTAGGCGCCCGAATGGCCGCCGAGCAGACCGGTCGCGACCACCTCGTCGCCCAGCTGCACGAGCACGCGGCTGACGTTCAGCCCCTTGCCGCCCGCCGTCTTGGCGGGCACCACGCGGTTCACATCGTCGACGACCAGATGGTCGATGGTATAGCGGGTATCGATGGAGGGGTTCATGGTCACGGTGAGGATCATAGCCGTCCCTTTCTTCGGACAGGTTGACGATGATGCCATTGTAGCGCGGGCGGACGGCGCGCCCACACCGCCCGCGCCGTGCAGCGCCTATCGGTCCGCAAGCAAACGCAAGCGCCCCCGTCCTCCGACAGCACGGCGGACATGTGGCAAACGCCGCATCGACGACAACGAATCCCCTGCCCAGACGTATAATAGGCGCGTCGCTGTTATTCCGTCGTAAGGATCGCCCATGATCACCACCGCACCTTTCGGAACCGCCCCCGACGGCTCCCCCGTCACCTGCTACAGCATCTCGGCAGGCGGCATCACCGTTCGCGTCATGGACTTCGGAGCCACCATCCTCGGCATCGATGCTCCCGACGCCGCCGGCAACGTCGCCGACGTCGTGCTGGGCTATGGCTCGCTCGACGGCTACGCCGCCGCCAATCCCTCGTGCTACGGCGCCACAATCGCACCGTCGGCCAACCGTATCCGCGGTGGCCATCTCGTCATCGACGGTACCGAATGGCAGCTCGTCAAAAACGAGGGCGACAACAACCTGCATACCGACTTCGATCGCGGCCTGCACAAGCGCGTGTGGGACGTCGAAGTCGACGAGGATGCCGACACCGTCCGCATGACCACCGCACTCGCCCACGGAGAGCTCGATCTTCCCGGTGAGCGCACCTTTACCGCCGAGTTCTCCGTGAGCCCGGCCGGGGTCTTCCGTCTGTACTATCGCTGCGAGTCCGACCGCCGCACCTTCGCGAACATGACGAACCACGTGTACTTCAACCTCGGCGGTCATGATTCCGGCACGATCCGCGACCATGTGGTGTCCATCGACGCCTCGCGTTTCGCCGTCATCGACGCCGGTTCGGTCTCCACCGGCGAGCTGCGAGATGTCGCCGGCACCCCGCTCGACTTCCGCACACCCAAGCCCCTGGGCGCCGAGATCGATGCCGACTACGAGCAGATCCAGCTCGCACACGGCTACGATCACTGCATGTGCGTGGACGGTTTCTGGGCCTGCGGGCGTCTCCGTCACGCCCTCCACGCCGAGGACCCCGCAAGCGGCCGCACCCTCGACATCTCGATCACCGCGCCCGGCGCGCATCTCTATAGCGGCAACTTCCTCGGCGACGAGCATGCGAAGGATGACGCCACCTACAGCGCCAACGACGGCTTCGCCTTCGAGCCCGAGTATTATCCCGACTGCCCCAACATCCCGAGCTTCCCGCAGTGCTTCTGCGGGCCGGGTTTCCCCTACGAGAGCACCATCGAGTACCGCTTCGGCACGATCTGATCTACGCGGAGGCCCTCGTCTCGGCAGGATGCGCGTGTATGCACATCTGAGGCGGTTATATGCATGTTTTTTGGGAGCGTCGCCCTCGCGGGCGACGCTCCCTCGTTTCATAAACGGACATACCTGACATTTTGATCTTCCCGCATCGGTCGCATTCGTTCATACCGCCCAGCAGTTACAAAAACGCGTACTTTCTAGTTGATTATTCGAGTCGCAGCGCCCGACCAGCAAATCAAATGAACCTTCCACGCACCTCGGACACCGAAATCCCCCGAATTCATGCCATGGACCCGTCTGCCTGTCGATGTATAAAGATCCCCGCAGCCCCAAAGCGGTGTAGAACACGAGGCCTTGGCGTCCATTCAGCTAGAACGCGTGCGTTTTTGTCACTCGTATTCCGGATGAACATATTCCGTCCGATTCTGCGCCGCCCAAATGGCCGATTCGGCCACCCTCGCAACGAAACGAGGGCGACCTCCGTATGGAGATCGCCCTCGTGAGCGTCGATAGATTCCAAGGGGAAGTCAGCCCCCTCGGGAACGCGCGCGGCCGTTACGCCTTGTACACCGAGGTGCCGCCCAGATAGGTCTCGGCGAGCGTCATGTCGTGCCCCAGCACGACGAAATCGGCATCGCGGCCGGGACGGATCGAGCCGCAAACATCGTCGATCTCGTTCGCCTCGGCGGGAGCCTGCGTCGCCATGTAGATGGCCTCGGCGGGAGACGCGATACCCCAATCGACCACGTTCTTGACCGCTTGGTTCATGCGCAGGATGGAACCGGCCAGCGAGCCGCCGTCCTTGAGGCGCGCGGTGCCGTTCTGCACGATGACGGGCAGCTCACCCAGGAAGTAATCGCCGTCGGGCATGCCGCCGGCGCACATGCAGTCGGTGATCAGACAGGTGTGCTCATGGCCCTTGGCGCGCATGACGATCGCCGCGGCGATCGGGTTCACATGATGCCCGTCGCAGATGAGCTCGGAGAAGGACTTGTCGCCCGAGAACAGGGCGGCACCCACCATGCCCGGCTCGCGATGGTGCAGCGGGCTCATGCCGTTATAGGTGTGCACGAACACGCTCGCGCCGGCATCGAGGCAGGCCAGGGCATCGTTCGCGCCGGCATCGGAATGGCCGAGCGCCACGACGACGCCCATCTCGCGCGCCTCGCGGATGAACGCGGGGCTCTCGGGATACTCCGCGGCGATGGCGATCTTCTTAATCAGACCATGCGCCGACTCCTGCCACGCGCGCAGCGTGTCGATATCGGGAGCCGAAAGGTAGGCGGGGTTCTGGGCGCCCTTGTGCTTCTCGGTGAAGAAGGGGCCCTCGAGGAAGATACCCTGGATGCGCGCCATGGGCTCGTCGCCCGGGTTCTCGGCGGCCTCGTAGGTGCAGGCGCACGCATCGGAAAGCTGCTCGGTGGTGGCGGTGAGCGTCGTCGGCAGCCACGAGGTCACGCCGTTGCGCAGGATGCCGCGCGAGATGGTGCGGACGCTGTCGGCCTTGCAGTCCATGACGTCGCAGTTATCGAAACCGTGGATATGCGTATCGACGAAACCCGGTGCGATCTGGTAACCGGTGTAGTCGACGATCTCGCAGTCGGGCTCCTCGGTCGTGTAGGCGCCGAACACGCCGTCCTCGACCAGCAGGTATCCGCCGCGGGCGACACGGGTGGGCAGATAGAACGTATCGGCCTTGATGGCATAGGTGCTCATTGAGCTCTCCTCTCACATTCGATGCGACGGCGTCCCCATCGCGGGGCCGTCATCGCAAAGCGCCCGCCCGCCGGAATCGACGTGGCGGGCGCCGGAAACATCACGGAACGCGTATGTTAGCCCCAAGGATGGATCGTCACACCCTTGACGACACGGTTCACGGTACCGGTGGGGCTCGGCGTGTCGGGAGTGTTGCCCACGCGCACCGAGTTGAGCAGGCTCACGGTCTGGCCGACCATGATGAAGGGCAGCGCGAGGTAGCCCTCGGGCAGCGCGTCATAGCCCTCGAAGGTGAACGAGGCGTGGCCGAACGCGGTCTCGCCGGCCTGCTGGACGGCGATCGTCTTCATGGCGATGCCGTCGCCGTTGATCTCCTCGAGGATGTCCAGGTCGTACTGACGCGTGTAGGCATCGTTGTTCACGAACACGAACACGAGGGTCCTATCGTCGACGAAGGACTTGGGTCCGTGGCGATAGCCCATGGAGGTGTCCCACGACGTGGCCACGAGACCGTGCGCGAGCTCGAGGATCTTGAGCTGAGCCTCCTGAGCCAGGCCGCCGAAGGAGCCGGAACCCAGATAGGTCACGCGGTTGAAGTCGCACGCCAGGAAGTCGGCGATCTCCGCCTCGCGGGCGACGACCTCCTCGCCCATCTTGGCAGCGGTCTCGACCCACGCGGCCTTCTGCCCCTCGTCGGAGCAGTCGAACAGCAGCATCGAGATGAGCGACATGCAGGAGTAGCTGCCGGTCATCGCGAAGCCCTTGTCGTTGGCGCGCGGGATGAGGATGGTGTAGGCGTTGGGGTCGTCGGCGCTCTCGACGGCGAGCTTGCCCTCGGGCGCGCAGGTGATGTTCAGGAACTTGACGTTCTTGACCACCTTGCGGGCGACCTCGACGGCAGCGAGGCTCTCGGGGCTGTTGCCGGAGCGGGCGAAGGACACGACGAGTGTCGGGTCCTCAGGACGTAGGAAATCGAGGGGCGCGGACACGATGTCGGTCGTGGCGACGGGCATGAAGTTGTAGGCGTCCGTATCGCCCGCGTGACGCAGGTAGGGCGCCACGGTGTCGCCGACGTAGTCGGACGTGCCGGCACCGGCGAACACGACGGTAACGCGGCCGAGCTCCTTGAGGTCGGCCAGAAACGCCTCGACGGCATCCTTGTTCTGCTGGTAGATGGTATAGGCATCGCGCCACAGATCAGGCTGCTGCTTGATCTCGAGCGTGGTGATGTCGGCGCCGAGGGACTTGAGCTCCTCGATATCCTTCTCGAACATTGCAACTCCTTTGCTCTATAGCCGCCCGGCCCCTTCCCGGGCGCTGCCAATCCCTATGGGATATGACGTTGAGAACAGGTTTCCCCTCTGCGTGCGATCATCACGCGACGAATCGACAGTCACGAAATCTGCTCTGAACGGCACATCACCCCTCGGTGCGATAGTGGAAGATCTTGTACTTGAACTGGTCGGCGCGGGCGACCGACAGGGTGTACTCGATGATCTCGTTGCCGGTATCGTACGTCGTGCGGACGAGGTCGAGCACGGGCGCCCCCTCGCCGATATCGAGCAGGTGGGCGTCGGCCGGACGCGCGATGCTCGCGAAGAACTCCTCCTCCGCCACGCGGATCTTCTCGTGGAAGTCATGCTCGATCACGTGGTAGAGCGAGGCGCGCTCGAGCATCGGCCGCTTGAGCGACATGAACTTGCGCACCGGCAGGTACGTGCGCTCGACCATCATCGGCATACCGTCGGCGCTGCGCAGGCGCTTGAGCTTGAACAGCTTGTCGCCGATGCGGACGCGCAGGTTCTCGGCAAGATTCTTGTCAGCTTCGATCTCGCAGAACTCCAGTATCGTCGTCTTGGGTTCGCGACCCATCTCGCGCATTTGGTCGGTGAAGCTGTACGTCTGGGAGAGGTTGGTCGTCTGGACGGAGCGGTCGGCGACGAACGTGCCGCGTCCGTGCTGGCGGACCACGAGCCCCAAGCGCTCCAGCTCCTGCAGGGCCAAGCGGACCGTCGTGCGGGACAGGCCGTAGTGACGGGACAGATCGCGCTCGGAGGGGATGAGGTCGCCGGGGCGGTACTCATGCTCGATCTTCTCGGCGAGGATATCGACGAGCTGATCGTAGAGCGGCTGCTTGCGAGCTCCGATTGCCATAGCGGTCGCCCTCCTTATCCGATCGTGTCATATGGCCTGCATATCTGCGATGGTGCCGTGCGCCGGCACCGAAGCGAGCCGTGGTGAGAAAAACGGCCGCGTCCCTCAACGCGTGCGGGGCGCGGCCGTTCACATCAGACACGGCTGATTGGAGGGACGCGCGACCGCGCGGTGCGCGTCCCTAAAGAACCGTTCCTAGCCCCAGAGGTTGATCATGGGGAGAGCGCCCACGATACCGATGAAGAGCAGCAGGATGATGCCCTTGATCGGGGTGAAGTTCTTCTTGGCGAACAGGAAGTACAGCAGAAGAACGAGCGCGAGCGGAACGAGCTTGGGCAGCACGGAGTCGAGCGTGGAGGCCACGGAGTAGGAAACCGGGGTCTCGGTGACCTCAGCGTAGGTCACGGAGCTCATGCCGTTGCCCAGGTCGGTGATGCCGGTGGTGACGGCGTTGCCATCAGCGTCGGCAGCAGCCAGGCCATTGCCCTCCATGTCGGAGATGGCGAGGGTACCGGCCTCGGCGGTGTCGGTGTCGACGGCGAGGTCGGCGAAGTTCTCGGCATCCTCGTTGGAGACGACGACCGTGTGGGCCACGAGGCCACGGGTGGTGCCGTTGGGGATCGTCAGGTTGATCTGAGTGGCACCCATGGTGACGGTCAGGCAGCCGACGACGAAGACGCCCAGGATGGAAGCGGCGCGGGTGAAGGCCTGCATGTTGGCGGTCAGCGCGTCGATGGCGCCGGTGCCGACACGGTAGGACCAGTTCATCAGGCCGAAGCGGCACGCGAACTGCGCGATGTTGAAGATCACCAGGAAGATGATCGGGGCCGCGATGTTACCGGCGATGGCCATGTTGGAGGTGATGCCGGCCGTGATGGGCACGAGCGTCAGCCAGAACAGGGCGTCGCCGATGCCGCCCAGCGGCGAAGCCGCGGAGATGCGGACGGCGCGGATGGTCTGGGTATCGACCTTGTTCTGCTCGAGGGACAGAACGATACCCATAACGAAGGTCACGAGGAACGGGTGCGTGTTGATGAAGTCCAGGTTGTGGTACATCGACGCAGCGAGGTCCTTCTTGTTGGTGTGGACCTTCTCGAGACCGGGGATCATGGCGAAGAGCCAGCCGCCGGACTGCATGGTCTCGTAGTTGAACGAAGACTGGAGCCAGCAAGAGCGCAGGGCCATACGGTTCAGGGTCTTCTGGTCGACCTGCGGAGCAGGGGTCAGATCCTCATAGCGCTCGGGGACAACGAACTCATTAGATGCCATCGGTGAAGTCACCTCCGTCAGCAACAGCACCCTTCAGCTCGGTCTGCTGCTGGAAGTCCCAGAAAGCGATGCCGAAGCCGATGAGGGTGAGGATGAGCAGCGCGGGGCCGGCGATGGCCTCGATGTTGCTCGCGATCAGGGCAAGGCCGAAGCCCATGAAGAAGAAGCCCCACATATCGCGATTCATCATGATCTTGAGCAGGATGGCGAAGCCGACGAACTTCATCATGTTGCCCGCCTGGGACAGACCGGTGTTGAGCCATGCGGGGATGGCGTCGACGATCTGCTGGCCGACGGCGAGGCCGCCGATGAAGAACAGGGTCACGATCACGGCGAAGATCACGCCGAGAATGCACTCGGAGATGATCGTCCACTTGGTGATGGCCTTGGTGTCAGCGTTCTCGGCAGCGCCGCGGAAGAACTCGAGCAGCGGAGCACGGAGCGTGAAGAACAGGGTCACGCCGTACTGGCCGAGGAGCGCGAACGGGATCGCGGTGGCGACGGCCATGTCGGGATCCATGTCCAGCGTGCAAGCGAACACAGCAGCCATAATGCCGCCGATGACCGCGTTGGGGGGCTGGGCACCTCCGATCGGCATGTTACCGATGGTCATGAGCTGGTAGGTACCGCCGACGATGAGGCCGGTGTTGATATCGCCCAGGATAGCGCCGATGACGGCACCGGTGACGATAGGCTGGTACAGCGACTCAAGGAAGTCGAACTGGTCGATAGCCGCGACGAAGGTGACCAAGAAGACCAACACGATCTGAACAGCATTTACGTCCATCTATGCTCCTCCTTTCAAAGATGTTCTGAAAACGAACCGTCACGTACGCGCGCACGGGCACATGCAACCGTGCGCAGAGGATGAGCCCTTACGCGAAGAGCTTGTTGACATCCTCAACCGGCGTGCTCGGAACACGCCTGATCTCCAGTTCCACCCCCAAATCCTGAAGCTCCTTGAAAGCGGCGACGTCGGCGTCGTCAACGGCGACCGTCGTTGCAACCTGCCGCTTTCCTTCCGACATGTGCATGTTGCCGATGTTGACCTTCTTTATAGGCACCCCGCCCTTGACGAGCTTGAGCACGTCATGCGGGTTCTCGGCCACGATGAAGATCTTCTGCTTGGGCGACGCCTTCGAGATGATGTCGATGGTGTGCTGCAGCGAGAAGAAACGGGTGGCGACGCCGGCCGGGGCCGCCATCTTCATGAGGTTCTGACGCATGGTGTTGGTGGACACCTCGTCGTTGGCGACGAGGATGAGGTTGGCGCCCAGCGTGGAGTTCCACTGCGTGGCGACCTGGCCATGGATCAGACGGTTGTCGATGCGGGTAAGGAGAATGTTGGGCTCAGCCATGGTTGGTACGCATCCTTTCCTATGCCTTACGGGCCTGTACGTACAATGTCCTATCGCGAAGTCCTCGGTCTATCCGACCAGGACCCGTGGGAACCGAACGGTAAACGCTACTTCGAGATCTGCTGGATGGCGTAGCGGGACACATCCAACACGGCACCGGAGCGGACCTTGACCTCGATACGGTCGCCGTCGATGCTCTTGACCGTTCCGAAGATGCCGCCCGCGAACATGATCTCCTGGCCGGGGGCGAGCTCGGTGTGGAGCTCCTTGAAGTAGTTGCGCTTCTTGCGCACGCCCACCTGCGTCCAGATGATGTAGACGACACCCATGATGGCGAAAAGTATCAGCAGCGCCACCGAGGATGCCAGCACGTTCTGCCAGAAATCGGCACCCATTAGATGCCGTCCTCATCGAAGTCGTCGGCCTCGGCGGCGACGGGCTCGAGCTTCTTGTGGACGATGCCGGCCTGGCCCACCGCGACCGCCTGGTCGGCGAGCTCGTCGAGCGTGGAACCGGCGCCGCGGGTGAGCAGCAACTCGATGAGCATGGGGAGGTTGGTGCCGGTGACGACCTCGACGTTGTCGATGTCCTGGGAGATCATCATGGCCTGGTTGAACGGGGTGCCGCCGAGCAGGTCGACGAAGACGAGCACGCCCTCGCACTCGCCGCGCATGGCGGTGATGGCGGCGCGGAGGTCGTCGCCGTAGGAAGCAGCCTGGGCGCCGTCGAAGGGCACGATCTTGAACGCAGGCTGATCGCCCGCGACCATGTCGACCGCGCTGGCGAGACCATTCGAGAACTCCGCATGTCCCGTAAGGATGAATCCGATCATCTAAGCCACCTCTCCTGCGCATCCCTGCGCCCCGGACCACCAAACTGGTAGTAACCATGTAACGTGTGCCCCTATCATAGCAGGCTCGCTAGTGTTCTTCATGTGTTTTCGCCTCAGCGGCTGTTTTGTGCCGTTCGCAGGCCGTTCCCTACCGTTCATCGTGAGATGGCGAATTTTCCTGCGATTTTGTTGACAACTTGACAAAGAGATGTCCGATTTTGACAAATCGGACAGTCGATATAGGAAATACCAGTGGTATGTTCATCCATCCATACTTCCTCCACCATTGTGGAGAAATCGCCACTGGTATGAAATCGGTCCCATGGTCGCGCCCCAAGCGGAGCCACGTCCGACCTGAGCTCGCATGGTCGCGGTTCGAATCCGCCCGTCTCTCACGTA
The DNA here is from genome assembly GCF_021531055.1 of Collinsella tanakaei. Taxonomy (GTDB): domain Bacteria; phylum Actinomycetota; class Coriobacteriia; order Coriobacteriales; family Coriobacteriaceae; genus Collinsella; species Collinsella tanakaei_B. The sequence continues at coordinate 154,831 of NZ_JADYTL010000004.1, read as the reverse complement.
AACGAAAAGGACCCCTTTGCAGGAGCCCTTTTGGATTCGATGGAGCCAACGAGCGGATGTCCCCATGCCTTCGGCATGGGGCGGCTGCGGGCGCTCACGCGCCCTTGCCCGCTGCGCTGGCAAACGCTCGACGCGTTCGCCGAGCTCCGCGCCGCCATCGCGGTTCGAATCCGCCCGTCTCCCCCGTAAACGAAAAGGGCCCCTTTGCAGGAGCCCTTTTGGATTCGATGGAGCCAACGAGCGGATTCGAACCGCTGACCCACGCATTACGAGTGCGTTGCTCTACCAGCTGAGCCACGTTGGCGTACCTATCCGCAGCGCACATGGGTGTCGCTGCGGTTATTTATAGTACGGGCAAACGCCGGGAAGTGCAAGCGGATTTTTGTATCTTCACGAGCACGCTGCCCGCCCTCCCCTAGCGGCCTCCCAGCGTGTGCAGCACGCCCAAGATCACCTTGCCCGCATCGTGCGCGGCGGCATCCGCGCAGCACAGCACCTCCTCGTGGGCGTTGCCGGCAAGCCCGGCCTTGTTGGTCACGATCGTGAGGCCGAGTGCCTGCATACCGAGGGCATGGGCCATGATCGCCTCGCACACCGTCGACATGCCGACGAAATCGGCGCCGAGCACGCCGAGTGCACGTACCTCGGCGACCGTCTCGTACGTCGGCCCGAGCAGGCCCGCATACACTCCGCGCGCGAGCGCCACGTCGGCGTCGTCGGCCGCAGCTTGCGCGCACGCGGACAGATATGCGGAATAGGCGCCCGCCATGGCGACGAACGGTTGGTCGATCTCTGCCGCGGCGACGCACTCGGCGCTCGCCAGCGGGTTCACACCCGTCAGGTTCATCTGGTCGTCGATGATGCCGACGGTCCCCGGCTCGATATCGCCCACCGCACCCGAGGCGCAGGTCAATATGATGTCATGACACCCCAGACGATGCGCATGGCGCACGAGCGAGGTCACCTGCAGCGCCGAATAGCCCTGGTACAGGTGAACGCGGCCCGGGTACACCACGACCGGCACGTCGTCGATCGTCCCCACGATCACCTCGAAGCGATGGCCCTCGACCGGGATCGCCTCATGCGGGAACCCGTCGATATCCTCGTAGGGGATGCGCCGAACCACGCGGACGCGATCGGCGAGCACACCCAGTCCGCTGCCCAGCACGATGGCCACCGGATGCTCGAAACTCGGCTCACAGAACCCGACCAGCTGCTCATCCACCACGATGCATCCTCCTCGTCTCAAAGCTGCCGCCGCCACGCCGTCGCCCGCGATGAGCCGACCGGAAAATCTCCCGTCGTATATCGCACCGACGCCACATGCCGGACTTCGTGATTTCAGGATAGCAAGCGTGGCGCGCGTGCGCCGCGCGATATCGACCGAGCGGGCGGCTCCGTCCGTATACGCGCGCGTCACATCGTCGCTCGCGCGTGTCACGACCCGGTCGCCCGAGCGCTCCGCCGCGGGACGGGGACAGGGCAGGCCGCCGAGCATCTCGGGGCAGATCTTCGCCACCGCATCGACACCACCGTGCTCGCGAAGGCGGCGTGCCAAGCGCGAACAGGCCGCATACGGCTTGGAGCCCCCGTCGTAGCGACAAGGGGCCCCAAGCAGGCACGAACTTATGACGGCGCGAAGCGGCATCGACGGCGTTTACGCGTACAGGCCGTACAGATCGATGGTCGCGTTCGCGAACAGGGTGTTCTGAAAATCGGTCCACGCGGAGCTGTACTCGCTGCTGTCATCGGTATACGCCTGGTAGGCGGCGTAGTACGCCAGCAGCGCCTCCTCGTAGCTCGCGGAATCGGCGGAGAAGTCCGTATCGGCGAGCGCCTGGGCGTACACGCTGTCCTCGGACGCCCAATCGCCCTTCTCGGCATCCCAATCGTCGCCGGCGAGCGCGATGATGTAGTCGGCGTAATCCTTGGAGCGGGCGGACGTGTCACCGTCCTCGGGCTCGGTGGGAACCTCGGGCTCGACCAGCTCGTTTTCGGGCATGACCTGCTCGTAGAGCTTCTGGATCGTGGCGTTTTGGCGCACGACGGCACGGGCCTGGTCCTCGGTCAGCTGGTACTGCTCGGCCATCGCGGCGTAATCGGACGTGCCGATCGAGGCCTCGGCGTACTCGGCCATCTCGTCATCGGTCACCTCGATGCCGCGTGCCTCGGCCTCGCCGAGCACGATCTGGGTGCGGACGTAGTTCAAGATCCCGTCGGCGGACGGCGTGGGATAGGTGCCGTCCTCCTGTTTGTAGGCGTCGAGGCTGTACTGGGACTCCATGACCTCGCGCGCGGTGATGTCGTGCGATGCGCCGTCGTAGGTGTAGTGCGCAACGACGGTGTCGAGCTGGTCCTCGGTCAGCGTGGCGGACCCGGTGCCGCCGCTGCCGGCGAATCCGCCGGAGCCCACGAAGTAGCCGGCGATACCCGCGACGATCACGGCGATGACCGCGATCGCGATGACCACGGCACCCGGCCCGCGACGACCGGCGCCGTCGTCATCACGATCGCCGTGAACGACGGCATCTTCGTCATCGGAAACGGGCGCACCGTCGTTGACCTCGTCAGCCGACTCATCGGCATCCTTGCCGTCAGCGGCGATATCCTCAGCGCTCTTGCCGCCGACCAGGTCGTAGTCGGTCGTGGGGAGATCGTCGGGCGTATCCCCGCTCTCGATGACCTCGATCCCCTCGATCACCTCGCGCTCCTCGTCCTTTTTCTGGATCAGTCCCATGTAGATCAACTCCTTGATGTCCGGAAATCCGCAACGGAAGCGTGCTCGCTACTCCTCGTCGTCCAAGTCGTCGTTTTTCGCGACGACGCGGGCGCGCTTCTGCGGATGGTCGAGTTTGAAACGCTTGACGAGCATGTTGTAGATCTCGGCGGAACGGGCCTTGAGATAGCTGCCCTTGCCGTTCTCGGCGTCGAACTGCAAGCGTCCGGCGAGCTCGCCGGCAACCCCTCCCTCGATCTTGCCGTTCGCGAACTCGAGCAGGTAGCCGAGCATGTCGCGATACTCGAGGTCGCCGTGGTAGCACTGGATCGCCTCGTCAAGAATCGGCCAGACCTTCTTGGAGCGGCCGCGCTCGGTCGCGCCCCAGCAGCACAGCAAGCGGAACGCCGACAGGCGCAGCGTGGACGAGAGCTCGTCGAACAGGGCGGTCTCGGCGCCCTCGAACGCCGCGCCGATCTCCTTGGCGTAATCGGGCACGAGGATCGTCAACGCGTCGAGCACCTCCCAGCGGGTCTGGGCCTCGGGGCGGTACAGCGCGTCGATGAGATCGGAGGTGTAAGGCGCGAGCAGTTCCGGCTCGCGCTGCGCGACGAGATGCACCACGCGGGCGGCGAGCTGGCGCTTGCGACGGCTGTTGCCTGAAAGGTCCTCCACCAGCGCGGCGAGGGCGGCGCGGTCGTGCTCGATCGTCGCGAGCTGTGCGGCCTCCTCGCTGGAGATCTCCTCGATTGCCTGATCTGCCATGTTGTATTACCTCGCATTCCTCGCGTTATCGTCACCGTGTGCGGCATCGTCGGCCACCGAGATCACGTCGGGCGCGGACGCACCGGTACGCTTGCGGCGACGGCGGGCGGCACCCGAACCGCTCTCGGCGGCATCGCGGTGCGCCTTGTTGATGTTATAGAACCGGTCGAGCGCGCGCCACGGACCGCTCGACTCGCCGAACCCCATCTTGAGACCCGCGATGCAACCCGCCAGCAGCCCGATGATCGCGCCGTAGAGCAGGGGCAGACCCGCCAGGATGCAGCTCAAAAGCACCGTCACGACGATCGCTCCGGCGTTGAGCTTCCAGTAGTCCGCCGTGGTGCAGGCCCGCTCGCCCAGATGGCTGCCGATGGAGAACCCCACGTACAGGCCGAACAGCAACAACAGCAGGGCGCAGATGAAGAAGGCGGCTCCCATCGACTACTCCGCGTGCCCGTGGTGTCCGCAGCCGCACTCGTGATCATGGTCATGCTCGTGACCATGGCCGCCGCAGCATTCGTGATCGCCGTGCTCGTGGTCGTGGCCGCAGCCGCACTCGTGGTCGTGGCCGTGATCGTGACCGCAGCCGCACTCCTCGTCGTGCTCGTGCGCGGAGGTGTACAGCGACCAGTCGAGCCCGGCGGCGACCGCCTCGGCCTCCTCCTGGTACAGCAGCGTGATGGCCTGGGTACCCAGGTTACCGCCGCCGATGGCCTCGAGCATGTCGTAGAGCGTGAAGGCGGTGTCGGCGCCGGGCAGGGCGATCTCCTTGTCCTCGGCGACCTGCAGCGCCAGGCCGATGTCCTTGAGGAAGTGCTTGACCATGAAGCCGGGCTTCCAGTCGCCGTCGAGCGACTTGGGCGCGAGCTGCTCCATGGCGCCCGAGGCGCCGGTGCCGCCGAGGATCATCTCGCGGGTGAGCGCGAGGTCCAGGTCGGACTGCTGGGCAAACGACAGCGCGTCGGCCATGCCCACCATGGAGGCGGCAAGCGCCACCTGGTTGGCGAGCTTGGCGGCCTGACCCTTGCCCGCGCCGCCGAAGCAGAAGATCTTGGACGAGAAGGACTCGAGGATCGGACGGACCGGGGCGATGTCGGCCTCGGTGGCGCCCACGATCAGCGTGAGCGTGCCGTTGACGGCACCGGCCTCGCCGCCGGTGACCGGGCAGTCGAACGCATGCTTGTCCATGGTCTCGGCCGCCTCGGAGATATCGCGGGCAAGCTCGGGCGAGCTCGTGGTGAGGTCGATGAGGTAGGCGCCGGACTTGGCCGTGGACAGCAGGCCGTCGCCGGACAGGTAGATCTCCTCGACGTCCGTCGGGAACCCGACCATGGTGAACACCACGTCGGCGTCGGCAGCCGCCTCCTGGGGGCTCGCCGCCCAATGCGCGCCGCGCGCGACGAGGGCGTCGGTCTTGGACTTGGTGCGGTTGTAGACCGTCACATCGCAGCCGGCGTCCATGATGTGGCCCGCGATGGGCGCGCCCATGATACCGGTGCCGATGAATGCGACTTTCTGCTTGCTATCCGCCATAACCTCTACTCCTTTTGGTCGTTGGAAACAAATGGCGATCGATCATGCGGCGCTTTCCCGCCCGACGCAGCGAGGGGCGGGGAAGCGCGAGCGATAAGCTACCCGCGCACTCGCTTCGCGATGCGGTCGGTCAGCGAGATCTTGTCGGCGCGGTTGCGGCCCCAGAAGATGACCGCCACCATGCCGGGACCCACGTGGGCGCCGATCGTGGGGCCCACCGAGCCGCGGATGATGGTCGCGTTGGCGCACCCCTCCTCGCGGCGCAGGGCGGCCTCCACCCAATCGGCGTCCTTCTCGGCGTCGGCCGACACGACCGTGATGGGCAGTGCCGGATCGGGCACGTAGTTCTCCTTGAAGGATTTGATGAGCGACTTGAGCGCCTTCTTGCGGCCGCGGTTCACACCGATCAGCGACAGCGAACCGGACAGGTCGAACGACAGCTCGGGCTTGATGTCGAGTTTGGAGGAGAGCTGGGCCGCCGCAGGCGGGATGCGCCCGCCCGCCGCCAGCGAATCCAGGCTGTCGAGGGTGAAATAGCCGTGGACGTAGGTCTTGGCCTCGTCGGCCCACGCCGCGAGCTGCTGGGCGTTGAGCCCCGCGGCGCGCTGCCGCACCGCCTCGAGCGCCAACAGCTCGCCGCACGCGCACGGCAGGGCGTTGTCGACCACGTACAGCTCGAAATCGGGATACTGGGCGCGCACCTGCTCGGCAGCCGTGACCGCCGAGTCGTAGCTGCTCGAGAGCGCGGAGGTGAAGCACAGGTACACCGTCGGCGTGCCCTCCTCGGCGCACTGCGTGAAGTACTCGAGGTAGCGACCGATCGAGATCGCCGAAGTCGACGCCTTCACGCCCGCGCGGATCTGATCGTAGAACTCCTGCGGGGTGATGGACGTCCAGATGTCGTCGGTGTGCTCGACCCCGTCCAAGATATACGGGAAGCCCAGGATGTCGACGTCGAGCGACGCGGCGATCTCGGGGGTCAGGTCGGCGCAGGTGTCGACGACGATCCTGCAGCGCTGCGCATGGCCGGAGCCCGATGTGGTGCTGTTCAATGTACGCCCTTTCGCGAAACGGTCGTTCTCGTATCGTGCGAGCATCGCGTCCACAACAAAGAGGCGGCCATCCCGCATGGGACGGCCGCCGCTGTGACCTCATGCTCGGGTATGTATTCTACCCGTCAAGTTCCTCGATCTTGGGCTTGATGATGCCGTATCCACCATTCTTACGGTGATACACCACATTGATGAGGCCGGTGGTCGCGTTCTCGAAGACGTAGAAGTCGTGACCGAGCAGGTCGGTCTGCACGAGCGCCTGCTCCTCGGTCATCGGCGTGATCTCGATGACCTTCTCGCGTACGAGCTGATCGTCCTCCTCCTCGGGGATGAGCAGGTCGGCGAGATCCTCGACGGGCTCGAACGGCGTGACCTCCGCTGCGGACGGTCCCTGCTGACGGTTGTCGACGACCTTGGTCTTGAACTTACGCAGCTGACGCGTCACCTTATCGGACGAAGCGTCGATGGCGGAGTACATATCGGCGCCGTGCTCGGCGACGCGGATGACCGAACCGCGGGCGCGGACGGTGACCTCGACGATCGCGGGATTGGGGTTGGAGGGGTTCTTCTCGTAACGCAATACGACGTCGACGGTCATGGGTTCTATGTCGAACACCTTGCAGGCATCGCCGACCTTCTCTTCCACGCGCGCACGCAGAGCATCGGTAACTGTGGTCTTACGCCCAGAAACCTTGATATCCATACGTGGCTCCTTTTCTATCCGGGAACAGGACGTATCTGTTTTGTACCCACAAATGTTGAGAGGTTTACGGCAATTCGAACCCGTCCGTTGACGAAACGGACACCACCGGATACCGAAGAGTGCCGCTCTCACCCGACCGTTTCGGGTAAGGGCGGCACTCGGAACGCCACGGCTGTTCGGGCGCGATGACTAGCCGTCGAACTCGTTGATATCGGAGAGGTCCATACCCTGCTCGGCGGCATCGTCCGCCGCCGAGGTCGCGCTCTCGGGTTCGTCGGCCTCCTTCTCGGTCAGCTCGACGCCGGGCAGCAGGGCATCGGACAGCGACAGGGGCAGCGAGCCGTACCACGAGGCGTGGATCGCGCCGAGCGAACCGTCGGCCGACAGGCTGTCGAACGCCGAGGACACCTGCTCTGTGAGCACACTGTTGCCCGCGCTCACCGCGATGCCCGACACCGTCGTCGTATCGAGCGTGCCCGCGAAGGCGATATCGCCGTAGATGCTCGCGAGATACGCGCCCGCGGTCGCGTCGCACGCCACGCAGTCGGCCTGACCGGAGGCGACCGCCTCGAAGCACTCGTTCACGTTGGAGCACGGAAGCTGCTCGGCGGCGACACCGGCCTTGTTGAGCGCGTCTTGCGCGGCGGATGCCGTCTGCACGGCGACCGTCTTGCCGGAAAGGGCCGCCACCGATGCGGTCTGCGCATCGGCATCGAGCATGAACAGGGAGGGCGCATCCTCCAAGCAGCTGCCGAACACCGTCAGCTCATCGTCGGCGTCGGCGGCCTTCGCGCCGATGAAGACATCCGCGGCGCCCTCGCCCACCGACGAGCCGGCCGAAGCGGCGTCGACGAAGGCGACGTGCAGTCCCAGCTCGGACGCGAGCGCGCGGGCGACGTCGGCGTAGTAGCCGGTCATCGCACCCTCGGCGTCGACCATGCACTGCGGGGCATCGGTCGTGTCGAGGGCGACGGTCAGCACGCCCTCCTGGACGAGCGCGCTCGCATCGACCGTGGCGCTCGTCGCGGGCTGCTCGACCTCGTCCCGCGATGGCGTCATCAGCGAGCATCCGCATGCCAACAGCGCGACGAGCAGCGCCGCCGCGGCCGCGACGAACCTCGCCGGATGCGCGTTCCCGCCCTGAATCATATCGACCGTCTCCAATCCCCCCGACACGACGCGTATACACGATCGCGCCGGCATACGCCGGCGTCCCATGCGATCTTACGTTCCCTCCAGCTGACCTGGTCTTTGACCCCACACCTGCGCACCGGGGTGTTTGCTCGGACGGCCGCAACCGTCCTCACGACTAACCCGCTCGCCCGCGGGGCGCGTGTCGCCCCTCAAGTAGAACGGACGGTGCGGCTTACCTCTAGGACGCGCCATGATCGCGGCCGCGCGCACGCGACTCGCTTACGTGGATCCCTTTGGCCGCGTCTGCCTTGGACTGAGAGGGCCTCCGTCGCGGACGCGCTATCGCGTCCTGCGGCCCTCCGCAACCACAGCCTGGCGGGAACGACGGCATTATAGCAGCTCGCAGTCGAACGTGTTCGACGATCGGCAGGGTGTCGGTTCCATCACCACACGCAATGCGGAATATGGGCGGCGACCGGCCCGAAATGGGGGTCCTTGCCGACACGGGACGCGCGCAGCTCGGCACGGATCGGTCAGCGTCCCCTCAAGGCGAAGGTCATCGGCTCGAATCCGGCACGCGGCAGCCCGTGGGAAAATAGGGACAGTCCCCTTTTTCCCAGTCCCCATTTTCCCACGATTCCGCATGGCGGACGCAACCCGGTCAGCGTCCCCATACGCGGGCGAGCACGAGGGCATCCACGTGGCACGCCCCCGCCTGCCGCAACGCCTCGGCGGCGGCGTCGAGCGTGGCACCCGTCGTGCGGACGTCGTCCACGAGCAGCAGGTGCATGTCGCGCACCCGCTCCACCACCTCGAAGGCGCCACGTATGCCCGCCCGCCGCTCCTCACGATCGAGCGCGCGCTGGTCGGCGCCGCCGAGCTTGGCCAACGCGTCGAGCATGGGCGCGCCGCTTCGCCGGGAGAGCTCGACGGCGATCTGCTCCATGTGGTCGTAGCCGCGCCGCGCGTACGCGTCGGCCGTCGCGGGCACGAAGACCAGCGCATCCGCGCCGCTCATCACGCCGCCGTAGCGTGCCGGCGACACGCGTTCGGCATGGGCCGCCGTGTCGGCGAGCATCTCGGCCAGCAAAGGTGCGAGCCTGAGCTCGCCGGCATCCTTGTAGACGCGGATGATGCGGTCCAAGGGATCCTCATAGGTCGCCATGGCGAGGCATCGGGCGATGGGTGACGCATCCGCACCCGCGCCATCCCGGTCGCATTCGGTGCACACGATCTCCCCGAACGGGGCTCCGCACCGCACGCAGGCGCGACGTGGGTCGATGAGCGGCAGACGCGCAAGGCAGCGCTCGCAGATGAGCGCCCCCGGCCGCTCGCATCCCGCGCAGCGCGTCGGGGACAGCGCCTCGAGCGCAGCGACATGCAGGCGCCTTGCCGCACGACGATACCACGACGCCTCGACACCACCGACGTCGTGGGCGGCCGAAGAAGCACCCGATTCGCATCCGACAGGATTCCGACACGACATGAACGGCCCTCCTCCGAACGTGTCTCGGAGGAGGGCCTGGGTTGCGATCAGTATAACGCGGGGGCGAGCCGCGCGGACGTTACGCCTCGGACGAGGGTGCGGCGCCGGGATTCTCGCCACCGGAGCGCGGCTTGCGCGAACGACGGCGACGGCGGCGCTTCTTCTCCGAGCCCTCGGTCGTATCGGCGCGGGCGGCATCCGCGGGAGCGGCGGCGTTGCCGTTCGCGCGTGCGGCGCCCCCACCATCACCCGGACGACGGCGGGCGACACGGACCTCGCCGGTCGCGACCTGCTCGGCCACGGAGGGCACGTCGGGCTTGACCGACTTGCCGCGCGGAGCATCGGAGGCCTGCTTATGACGACGACGCTGGCGTCCCTGACCGGCTGCCTGCTCGTCGGAGGGCTGCTGGCGGCGCTTGCCCTCGGAAGCCTGCGGGCGCTCCTGCTCGCGGCCGGCGGCGGCGCGGAACGCCTCGTCGCGCTCCTCGGGACTCAGGTGACGGCGGCGGCGGCGCGACGGCTGACCCTGCGAGGCGGCGGCTGCATCTGCCGGCGTGGCTTCCTCGGCGCGACGGCGACGGCGGCGCGACGACGGCGCCTCGGAAGCGGCCTCCTCGCCGGACCGGCCCTTGCCGCGCGTGCGACCGGACGCCTTGCCGCCCTGCTCGCCTGCCGCGGACTCGCCGCGCTGCTTCTTGCGACGGGGCGTGGGACCGGAGGTCACGATGCGGTCGGCGCGATCGAGCCCGTCGCCCACGTCGACGCCCATCTCGCGGTCGAGCTCCATGAGCGCCATGCGCATCTCGGGCGATTCGATCCGATCGAGCACCTCGCGCGTCACCGTATCGGGCCGACAGGTGCAGTTCTGCTCCTGGGAGCGCTTGATGCACTCGTCCGAGCACGTCATATCCGACAGGCTCACGCGGAACACCTTGCCGCTCTCAAGGCGCAACACGAGCTGCTCCTTGGGCGTGTCGTACTCCTGGATGCGCGCGCGGCCGAGCGGCGTGTCGATGAGCGTCTTCTTTTTGGGAGCACGGCTCTTGAAGTCCTTGTAGGCCTCGAACTCGTAGCGCAAACAGCACATGAGGCGTCCGCACACGCCCGAGATCTTGGACGAGTTGAGCGGCAGGTCCTGCTCTTTGGCCATGCGGATGGACACCGGCTCGAACTGCCCGCCGAATCGGGTGCAGCACAGCTCCTGACCGCAGTGGGCGTACCCGCCCACCAGGCGGGTCTCGTCGCGCACGCCGATCTGGCGCATGTCGACACGCGTGCGGAACCTGCTCGACAGGTCCTTGACGAGCTGGCGGAAGTCGACGCGGTCCTCGGCGGCGAAGTAGAACACGGCCTTCTCGCCACCGAACAGGAACTCGACGCCCACCGGCTTCATGTCGAGCCCGTTTTTGGCAACGAGCTCACGGAAGTCGGCCATGGCGGCCTCGCCCTTGCGCGCGAGCTCGTCGGCGCGGTCCAGATCGGCGTCCGACGCGATGCCGAGGACGGGCTTGAGCGGGGCGGAAAGATCGGACTCGGCCACCTCGTGCGGATCGGCCGTCACCAGGCCGAGCTCGGTGCCGCGCTCGGTGGAGCAGATCGCGTAGTCCCCTTTGACGATATCGAGCCCCTGCGGGTCGAACCACAGGTCGCGCGAGGCGAAGGGGAACTTCACGGAAACGACTACAGGCATGTAAGCGCCTTTCTGATATCGAAGAGCATGACCTCGATGGTCAGCTGGGGGGTAATGTTGCGGGCGATGCGCCGCTCGGCGTGCGCCACGGCGTCGAGCGCGGCGACGGCACCGGATACCGTGCACGTCCGGCTCAACCGCTCGACGATATCGGACGCGTCGGCGTTCACGGTCTCGTCGGGGGCGCCCTGCACGACCATCAGCACGTCGCGCAGCAGGGTGCGTGCGCTCGCCAGCGCTTCCATGATACCCGAACGCTCCCGCGCGGACAGTTCGCGCTTGTTTCTCTCCTCAAGCTGCTTCAATGCTCCACGGGAGAGGTAGTCGGCGTTCTGGTCGAGAATCGCCTGCTGCGTGGATTTGACGTCCGCCAACGGCGCCTTGATGGTGCCCATGAGGTCGCGGACGGCGAGCAGGATATCCGCCTCATCCGCACGTGGAAGCGAGTCGATGAGGCGCAGCATCGCGCGGCGTGCCTCCTGGCGCTCGGCGCTCTTGAGGAACTCGACCGCACGCACCGGGCTTCCCGCCACCGCGACCGCCATACGGCAGCGCGGCTCGTCGAGCCCGGTCGCTCGGACGACCGCGGCCGCCGATTCGCGCGCCGACAGCATGCGGAACGGAACGCACTGGCAACGTGAGACGATCGTCGGCAGCATGACGTCGGTCGAGGTTCCCAGCAGCACGAACGTCACGTTCGCCGGCGGCTCCTCGAGCGTCTTGAGCAGGGCGTTCGCGGTGTTTGCGCGCAGCTGCTCGGCACGGTCGACGATATAGACCTTATGGCGCGCGCGGATGGGCGCGAGCGCCACGTCGTCGAGCAGGTCGCGCACCTGCGCGATCAGATAGCCCGTCGCGCTCTCGGGCGCGAAGTAGTGGACGTCGGGATGCGTGTGGCGCGCCACGCGGATGCACCCGTCGCATGCGCCGCAGCCGTGCTCGCCGTCGCGCTCGCACAGCAATGCCTGGGCGAGCGCCCAGGCGGCGTCGAGCTTGCCCGACCCGGGCGCGCCCACGAACAGGTAGGCATGGCTCGCGCGATCGGACGTCACGGCGCGCATGAGGAAGTCGCGCACACGGGGTTGCGTATCGAGTTTTGCGAGCAGGCCTTGCGGGGCGGCGGCGGTCATCTCGATCACTCCGTCGGCGCCATGAGCGCGGCGAGCGCCGAGCGCGCGTCGTCGGCGCTGACGGCGAGACCCGCACTCGCGAGCTCCGCCAACGCGCAGGCGAACACGGCGTCGACGGTCTGGCTCGCGTCGATGAGCCGCACGCGGCCGGGCTGCTCGCGCGCGATGGCACGGAAGCCCTCCGCCACGCGGCGCTGGTAGTCGAGACCTTTGGCCTCCATGCGATCGGGCGCCCCCGCGCGCGTATCGGCACGCTCGGCGGCGAGCTCGGGGTCGATGTCGAAGACGAGGGTCAGCGCGGGCACGCAGTCGCTCACGGCGAGCGCGTTGGCCGTCTCGGCCGCCTCGCGGCTCGACGTCCCGGCGAATCCCTGATAGGCGGTCGTGGAATCGAAGAACCGGTCGCACACGACCACGCGCCCCGCGTTGAGCGCCGGACGGATCACCTCGTGGACGAGCTGGGCGCGTGCCGCTTCGTAGAGTAGAAGCTCGCATGCGTCGCACATGGCGTCGTTCTCGGGGTCGAGCAGCAGCGCGCGGATCTTCTCCGAGATGGCCACGCCGCCCGGCTCGCGCAGGCTCAGCACATCGTGGCCGGCATGCGCGAGCGCCGCCGCGATCAGGCGCGCCTGTGTCGACTTGCCGCAGCCATCGATTCCCTCGAGCGTGATGAACGGCATGGACCTCTCCCCTTTCCTCTCAGTTGAGCACCTCGTCATGATACCCCACGTTCGCGCCTCGACGCCGCCGCGGACGCTTGCGGCCGATCTCCAACACAAGCCCGACCGCGCACGGCGGTGGTCGTATCATGGATGAAGACGGGTACGCACCCTCCCTGAGGCGATGCGTAGGACGCCATCGGATGGAAAGGCACCACATGTTTTGCACGAACTGCGGAAACGAGCTGAAGGAAGGCGCGCGCTTCTGCCCGCGTTGCGGAACGCCCATCGCCTCGACGCCCTCAGACGTCCCAAGTGCCGCGCAGGCGCCCACCACGCCGGTGGACACCGCGGCTCAGGCAGCCGTTGACACCAGCGCCCCTGCCACCACCGCGCCGGCGCCCGCCGCTGCCGACGCCGCCCCTTCGGCCGAGGCGTGCCCCGCCGGCGCCGATGCGTGCCCCGCCGTCGACACCGCCGCGGCGCAGCCCAAAAGCCGTCGCGGCCTGGTCGTCGGCATCGTCGTGGGCATCGTCGCCATCATCGTCGCCGCGGTGATCGGCGCATCGTTCTTCCTCAAACAGCCGACCACCGTGGTATACGGCCAGGACGACCCCGTGTCCGTCTCGTTGATCACGCGCATCCGCCCGCAGGGCGTCGACGGCACGCCGCTTACCACCTATACCGTTACCCTCGTCGAGCCCGATGCCACCGGCGACGAGACGGATCTCTCGTCTGCCGCCACCACGCCCTACAAGATCCGCGTCGACGGCGAAGGCGGCTTCCGCATGGCCGACTTCGGCGACGTGCCCGACAACGGCTATACGCTCGTCATCGTCGACGAGAGCGATGACGGCGACGACATCCCGCGCGAGCTTCCCGTCGACTACGGCGAGGACAACCCCGACGCCGCCGACGAAATCGTCGTCGCACCGCCCGCCGACGATGCCCCCGACGAGCAGCCTTCGAGCACCAACGATCAGCAGCCCCCGAGCGCCTACGAGCTGTACTGGGATACGTGCCGTGAATACCTCGACGCCTATGGCGATCCGAGCTGGATCCGCGCGGAGGACGGGTCGTATATGATGACCGGCCTGTGCGTCGCGCATCTCATCGATTTCGACGGCGACGGCACCGAGGAGCTCGCGCTCGTCTACAACACGCTCGACGACTTCGTGCCCAATACCGTCAACGGCTATCTCGATCAGCAGATAGACGGGTTTACCGTCGAAATCTGGGCGTACCGCGACGGCCAGGTCGAGCTCGTCTACGACGAGGCGGACAGCCTGGAGATCGCCAACGGCGGCACCGCCTGGTTCACCGTATACGGCAAGGATGGCGAAGTTCCTGCTATGCGCACCGACGTCTTCAACGACTCGACCATCGAGTGGGCGTCGGATATGGACACCGAGACCACCACGTACTACGAGTACGACGGCTCTACCTTCGACCCTGTGCTCACGCTCGACTACCTCATAGCCGAAGGGGGCGTGCAGACCTACATCGACGGAAAGCCGTCGTCGCCCGATGACGCAACCGCCGCCGAGGCGTACAGCACGCGCATCGTCCAGCAGGTGCTCTACTCGCTTTCCATGGGTGCCGACTCGCTCGACGGAGACTTCGATGCGACGAGCGCCGCCACGCAGGCGACACTCGACTCCCTTGAGCGGGCCGCCTCGGGAGAGGACGTCGAGACCGCTGCCGAGCCGTCCTATTCGATCGAATCCCATGAGGAGACGGCGCCGCTTACCAGCTCGCAGGGAGTGGATGCCGGGTTCACCACGGACGTCATCTGGCGCTATTCCGAGATCGTCGTCAGCGGCGGCGAAGCCCCGGCGGGCGTCGCCAAGATCAACGACAGCCTTCGTGCGATGGTCGCCGACGCGCGCGCTTCGGCAGAGGCTTGGACGATCGAGTCCGGCGACATACAGGACCAGGGGTACACCGCCGACATCGTGTCGATCGCAGACGGTATCGTGTCCGTGCGCACGGACACCTACGGATTCGCCGGCGGCGCGCACGGCACGGAGTTCATCGAGGGCATCTTCTATGATCTGGAAACCGGCGAGGAGCTCTCGGCCTCTGAGGCCCTGGGCATCGACGATGCCCAGCTTCGGGACCTTGCCGCCGACGGCATCCGGACGTTTTTCTCCCACACGCCGAGCGACCTGCTCACCACGGACGCAGATATCGAGGATGCCATCGCATCCATCACGCAAAACGCCGAGAGCTGGCGCTACTACCGCTGCGAGGGCGGCATCGCGTTCGTGGCGATCGAAGGCGAGCTCGGCTCAACCGCATTCGGCAGCCACGAGATCATCATCCAGGGCGAGGGCGGCGTATCCGTGGGCAGCGAGACCGATTTCGGAACGTCGCTCGCCTGATCGAAGGCGCTTCGGACAGGGGCGGACCGCCCGCCGCGGCGCGCGTCCTTGCAGGAAATCGTCCTCTCGTGACCACGGCGGGCATCGCAAACGCGACAGGCCGCCCAAAAGGCGGCCTGATATCACTTGGACGTCGACTTTTTCGCCGTCGTTTTCTTCGTCGTCTTCTTGGCGGCCGTTTTCTTAGCCGCAGACTTCTTTGCCGCCGCCCCCTTGCGCGCGCTCCCGCGGCCGCGAGACGCCTTCTTCTCCTTGCCGGGGCAGTCCATGTTCACGCAGATGCGCCACGGACCGCGCGCGGTTTGGACCACGACGATGGGCGCGCCGCAGTGCTCGCAGACCTCGCCGGTGGCCTCGAGCTTGCCGCGGCCGGGCAGCGGGTAGGACACGCCGCATTCCTCGTAGTTGCTGCAGCGGATGAAGCGCTTGCCGCTCTTTTCCGACTTATGCGCGATCAGGTCGCCGTGACGTCCCGCCTCGGCGCACACCGAGCACTCCCCCACCTTGAGGTCGGGCTCGTAGTTGGTGGGGCACTTGGGGTTGACGCACACCTCGTAGGCCTTCTGCCTGAACGGCTGGCACTTGATGCGCGGCGCACCGCATTCGGGGCACACGGCCGCCTCGCCCTCGAGCGGGCTCACGCGCACGCCGGAGGGCACCGGATAGGTCACGTCGCAGTCCGGCCATCCCATGCAGCCGATGAAGCTGCCGCGGGTCTTGGCGCTCGTCTTCATGACGAGGTCCTTGCCGCACTTGGGGCAGGCGCCCACGCGCGCATCGGCGGTCACGGCGTCCGAGATCGCCTCGCCCAGGTCGTCCTTGTGCTCGATCAGCGCGTCGAGCATGCCGGCGAGCAGCGCGCGCGAATGGTAGACCACCTGGTCCTGGGTATCGGTACCCTCGGCCACGTGCGTCATGTCCTCTTCGAGCTCGCTCGTCATGTCCGGCGTGGTGATGCGCGGCGCGAACTCGTGCAGCGCGTCGATGATGGCCATGCCCAGCTGGCTCGGCTCGATGGGTCCGCTCGGCGTGCCCTTGAAGTACTTCACCGCGTAGAGGCGCTCGATGATGCTCGCGCGCGTGGACTTGGTGCCCAGGCCGCGCTTTTCCATCTCCTGGACGAGCTTGCCCTGGGAATAGCGCGCGGGCGGCTCGGTCTGCTTGGCCTCGAGCTGCATGTCGCGCACGTCGACGGTATCGCCGGTCTCGAGCGCCGGCAGCTGCTCGTCCTTCTTGAGGCCGAAGGGGTACACGGCGCGGAAGCCCGGCACCTTGAGTACGTCACCGGATGCCACGAACGGCTCGCCCGCGACGTCGATCTCGATCTTGGTACCCTCGATGACGGCGGGGTCGGACAGCGTCGCCAGGAAGCGGCGGGCGATGAGGTTGTAGAGCTTCCACTGGGCGGGCTCAAGCTTTGTCGGATCGGCCGCCGCCGTGGGGTAGATGGGCGGGTGATCGGTTGTCTCGGTCTTGCCGCGCGTGGCGGTGAGTTTCTCGCGGGACAGTAGCTCGCGGCAGGCGAGCGCGTACTGCGGGACGCTCGAGATCGCCTTCACGGTGGCGCGCAGGTCGAGCGAACGCGGGTAGACGGTGTTGTCCACGCGCGGATAGGAGATGAGGCCGTCCATGTAGAGGGACTCGGCGATGCGCATGGTGCGCGCGGGGCTGATGCCCTCGGCGGCGGCTGCTGCCTGCAGCGACGTGGTGTTGAACGGCGTGGGCGGACGCTGGGTGCGGCTCTTCTTCACGACGTCGGTGACCGTGCCGGTCGTCGCGTTCTCCACATGGGAGAACGCCGTGGCGGCGGCAGCCTGGTCGGTGAAGCGTCCCTGCGCATGGGAGATCTTGAAGGCGTCCTCGTCGCCGGCACCTGCGGGGCGCGCCTCGCCGGAGATGATCCAGTAGTCCTCCGGCACGAAGGCAAGGCGTTCGCGCTCGCGCTCCACCACGAGCGCCAAGGTCGGCGTCTGCACGCGGCCGGCGGAGCGGACGTTACCGAAGCCGCCGAACTTGGCCATGGTGAGGTAGCGCGTGAGCGCCGCACCCCAGATGAGGTCGATGTACTGGCGGGACTCGCCGGCGTCGGCCAGGTTCTGGTCGAGTTCGACGAGGTTGTTGAAGGCATGGTCGATCTCGGCCTTGGTGAAGGCGGAGTAGCGCGCGCGGGACACGGGCACATCGGGCGCCACGTCGCGCACCATGGCGAGCGCATCCGAGCCGATGAGCTCACCCTCGCGGTCGAAGTCGGTGCCGATCACGACGGAGTCCGCCTTCTTGGCGAGGTTCTTGAGTGCGCGGATGATCTCCTTCTCGGCGGGCAGCTTCTCGATGGGCGCCCACACGAGGTACGGCAGGCTCGGCACCTTCCAACCCTTGATGTCGATGCCGTCCTTGAGGAAGGGCTTGCGCTTGGACTCGTACGGCGGGCGGGCCAGGCCGTCGGGCACGTCGGCGGGGAGCATCTCGCCCTCCTGGCTCACGGCATACCAGCCGAGCTTCTTGTCGAACTTGAGCTCGGTGGGAAAGTCCGGGGCCAGGATGTGACCGCGCAGACCGATGGTGACCCACTCCTCGCCGTCCACGGTGAAGCGGTAGACGGGCGTGTTGTAGACCTTGTCGGCCTTCGGTTTTCCGACGCTGCACAGCAGGCGTGCGATCTGCTGGGCGGCGTCGTTCTTCTCGGTGATGACGAGCTTCAAAGCGGCTCCTTACTCATATATATGGTGCCGCGGCAGCATTGCCGCGAGCGTCAAGTCGTGTACCGCAACGTACCACAAGTGAGCCGCAAGCGCGAATTATCCTCAAAGCGAACCATGTCGAAACATGTCGAAACCCCTGGGGTTATTTGACACATGTAGAAAAACCCCAGGGGTTTTTCTACATGTGCTTACACGCCCATCTGCGCGGCGAGCCAGGTCACCCACTCGTCCATGCCGGTTCCGCGCGTCGCGCTGATGGAGAAGCGGGGTGCGGTGGGGTTCAGGTCGTCGAGCACGCGCGCGTAGCCCTCCATGTCGAAGTCGAAAGCCGACGCCACGTCGATCTTGTTGAGCAGCAGCGCGCCGGCGTGCTGGAAGATGCCCGGGTACTTGACGGGCTTGTCGTCGCCCTCGGGAACCGAGAGGATCATGACGGCGAGGTTCTCGCCCAAGTCGAAATCGACAGGGCACACGAGATTGCCCACGTTCTCGATGAAGATGACGTCGATCGCGTCGAGCCCCACATCGGCGTCGAGCGCGTCGATCGCCTGCGAGATCATGTTGCCCTCCAGGTGGCACAGACCGCCCGTGTTGATCTGGATGGCCGGCATGCCCGCCTGCTTCATCTTGACGGCGTCCACGTCGCTCGCGATGTCGCCCTCGATGACGGCGCAGCGCAGGCCGTAGCGCTCGCGCAGCAGCTCGTTGGTGGCGAGGATCGTCGAGCTCTTGCCCGAGCCGGGGCTCGACAGCACGTTGATCACATAGGTCCCCGTGCGCTCGAACCGCTCGCGCAGCTCGGCGGCCAGGCGCTCGTTGCGCGACAGGATCGAGCTGCCGATCTCAATCGTCTTTTCTACCATATGATCCTCCACTACACGACACGCTGCCGACAAGTTTGCACCTGGCACCATCTTGTCGCGACAAGATGGTGCCAGGTGCAAACTTGTCGCTCAGGTGCCGTCTTCGATCTCCATGGACACGATATCCATCTCGCGTCCCGCGACGAGCACCGTGTCGGCGCTCCCGCACGCGGGGCAGCGCATATGGAAGCGGTCGTGCTCGAACTCCTCGCCGCAATCGAGGCACACGCTGCTCGGATGCACGTAGGCGACTTCCATCGTCGCCTCCGTGCACAGCGGGTCGTCCTCGCGCAGCACCTCCCAGGCAAACGCCATCGTCTCGGGATTGACCTCGGCCATGTCGCCGATGCGCAGCGAAACGGAAACGACGCGCGAAGCCCCCGCCTCGCGCGCCGTCTTGCCTACCGTCTCTAGTATGCCGGAAACCAGGCCCAGCTCATGCATGATCGCTAGTCATCGTCCTCGTCGTCGGACAAAAACGACAGGCGGCTCTCCGTCAGACCCTTCTTGCCCTCGCGCGCCACGATCACGACGCGCGTGATGGCGAGCGCGATCTCGTAGAGCGACAGCATCGCCGCGTACATGAAGATGAGCGTGACCGGGCTCGCATCCGGCGTGATGGAGGCGGACACCACGAGCATGATCACGTAGATGTAGCGCCAGGCGGCACGGAAGCTCGCGTAGGGCACGATGTGGAACACGGCCAGGTAGAACACGATGAGCGGCAGCTCGAAGGCCACGCCGAAGCCGATCATGAGCAGCAGCTCGATGTTGATGTAGTCCTCGAGATTCGGGGCGATCTGGCCGATCGTCAGCGACTCGCCGATGAGCCACTCGAAGCCCGCCGGGATGATCACGAAATAGCTGAAGATCGCGCCGAGGAAGAACAGGCCGACGGCGGCGAGCACCGTGGGCACGACCCACTTGCGCTCGTTGGGCTTGAGCGCGGGAAGGAAGAACGCCAGGATCTGCCAGACGATCATGGGAGTGCACATGACGATCGCCACCTTGATGGCGATGTTGAAACGCAGCGCGAAGCCGCCGAGCGAGGTGAAGATGTAGAAGTCCGTACCCTCGGGAAGCTTCGGCAGGATGGGGTCCTTCAGGATGTCGACGAGCACCGGGGTGGCGAAGTACATGACCACCGTCGCGATGAGCACCGAAGCGATGATGATGGTCAGGCGACGGCGCAGCTCGCCGATATGATCCATGAGCGGCATGCGTGCGGGTCCGATAGGCATTACTGCTCACCGCCTTCCTCGGCGGCGTCCGTCGCAGCCGGCTCGTCGGCATCCGCGGCGCGACGGCGGCGCGGGCGGCGGGCGTAGAGGTCCTCGGTGGTGAGCTCCGCGGGCTCCTCGTCCTGAGACGCAGCGTCCTCGGTGGCGGCGGGTTCCACGACCGCGGCAGCCTCCGGTGCGGGCTCGGCCGCAGCGGCGGCGGAGGGCTCCTGTGCGCCCTCGCCTGCGCTCTCGGCCTCGGCGGCCTCCTTCTGCGCCTTCTCGGCCGCCAGGCGCGCACGGCGCTCGGCGAAGGTCTCCTTGCGGCGCGGCGCGGGCGCGGCCTCGCCCTCCGCGACGTCGGCATCCTCGTCGTCGATATCCGCCGACGCGTCGTCATCCTGCGCGGCGGCGCCCTTCTTGGGCGCGTTGGCCGCAGCGGCCATGGGGTCGACGACCTCGGTCTGGACGACGTTGGTCAGCTTCTCCTGCGTCTCGCGGAACTGGCGCAGGGCGCGGCCGATCGTGCGGCCCATCTGGGGAAGCTTGTCGGGGCCGAAGAGCAAAAAGGCGAACACCAGGATGATCACCAGCTCCGTTCCGCCGATACTTGGCACGGGGCACCTCCACAAACCATCGGATGCGGCCGATACGAAGCCGGCCGCCGGTTTTATCCATACACAATTGCAGCAGTATACCGCGCAGGGCGGCAGCTCGCCGACCCTGCGCGAAATGCGCATGTAAAGAGCGCGTTATCGGGCGCTGCTACGCGCCGATGATGCCGATCTCGCCGTCGACGCCGAGCAGCTGCGCCACGCGCATGACGTTGGGCTGGGCGTTGATGACCTCAAAGCCCTTTTGATGCTCGGCGGCATGATGCGCTGCCCCGACGAGCACGCCGATGCCCGTCGAGTCGATATAGGACACGTTGGCGAAATCCAGCGTGAGCTTGGCCGTGGGCTGCTCGAGCGCCAGATCGATGATGTCGCGCAGGGCGTCGACGTTGGAGATGTCGACCTCGCCCGTCACCGACACGAGGTAGCGCTCGGGCGTGGGCGTGGTGTTGATTCCGAGTTCCATAGATGTTGCTCCTTACCGTTGAACAACCAAGGATAGCACGAACGCGACGATGCGCCCAACCACGCCCGCGTACCCGGGCGAACAGCGCCGAGGCGCGCGTCGCCTACGCGCGCTCCTCGCGGGCGAGCTGGGCGGATACCAGCTTGACGGCGAGCACGAGCACGTCGAGGGCGGCGGCGAGCTCATCCACGGTCGGATAGGTCGGGGCGATGCGGATGTTGGTGTCGCGCGGGTCATGGCCGCCGGGCCAGGTGGCACCCGCCGGCGTCAGCTTGACGCCCATCTCGGCGCACAGGGCGCCCACACGCTTGGCCGAGCCCTCCGGGCCGTCGAACGACACGAAGTAGCCGCCGTTCGGATGCGACCAGGTGCCGCAACCCGTACCGACCAGGCCCGCCTCGAGCTTCTCCTCGACGCAGGCGAAGCGCGGGCGCAGGAACTCGGCATGCTTGCGCATGTGCTCGTGGACCGCGTCGAGCGTCGGCAAAAAGCGCGTATGCATGAGCTGGTTGAGCTTGTTGGCGCTGATGAGGCCGACCTTGAGCGTACTGGCGACCTCGGCGACGTTGGCCGGGCTGGAGCCGAAAAACGCGATGCCCGCGCCCGGGAACGTGATCTTGGAAGTGGAGGCGACGCCCAGGATGCGGTCCTCGTTGCCCGCCTCGCGCGCGTAGTCGAACACGTTGGCGAGCTGGTCGGGCTCATCGGTGAGATCGTGGACCGCATAGGCGTTGTCCCACACGATGCGGAAGTCCGGCGCGGCCTTCATGGTCGCCAGACGGCGCACCGTGTCGTCGGAGTAGGTGACGCCGGTGGGGTTCGAGTACTTGGGGACGCAGAACATGCCCTTGATGGAGTCGTCCGCCGCGCACAGGCGCTCGACCTCGTCCATGTCCGGACCGGTCTCGGTCATGCGCACCGGCACGTTCTCGATGCCCAGATCCTGCGTGATGCCGAAGTGGCGGTCGTAGCCCGGCGCGGGGCACAGGAACTTGACGTGGTCGAGCTTGCTCCACGGCGTGTAGCCGGGCACGCCCTTCTCCCAGTAGTGGATGAGCACGGACTGCATGATGTTCAGGCTCGACGAGCCGAGCACGATGGTCTGCTCGGCCGGCACGCCGAGGAACTCACCAGCCAGGCGACGCGCCGAGGGGATGCCCTCGAAGCAGCCGTAGTTGGAGCAGTCGACACCCTCATCGGTGAGGTCCGCATCGCTGCTCAGGAGATCGAGCATGGGACGGGAGATGTCGACCTGCGCCGGCGACGGCTTACCGCGCGCCATATCGAGCGCAAGGTTCTTCGCCTTGACGGCCTCGACCTCGGATACGAGCTCGGCGATGGCGGCATCGAGTTCCTCGGTTCCCATCTGCTGGTAGATCGTTTGCATAGCGGTCCTCTCCCCCTCAAGCGATGCCCGGCGTTTTCGCAGCGTAGCGGCGTATGCCAAAGCTTCGCGAATCCACATGCTGCATAAGTATACCCACGTGTGTGTTTCGACTGTGTATCCGAGGCCGTGGTTTTTCGCAGTGGATCTCGGTGCCCGGCCCTGCCAAACGATGCCGGCTGATCGCGCATCCCGCGGTCCGCGTATTCCGCTAGACTGGACACGTGAACGCCAACGCATGCGAAGGAGGACGCACCGGCATGAGACTCGGATCGTTTCAGGCGGAGGAATTCGGCGACCTGCAGCGCCTGGTGGACGGCATGTTCATAGGACGCGAGACCGTGGACCGCCTCGACCTCGTGGTTCAAGCCGAGGTCCTGGACCTCGCCGACGACCTTATGGAGATCGTGACGCTGCTGCCGCCGGGCATCTACGACCGGCGGCGCCTATGCGACCAGCTCAACTCGGCGCTCGCCGCCCACGGCTGGGGCGGAACCTACGGCACGGTGGAGTAGGCGGGCGGCCCGGGACCGAACGCTCACCTTGGAGGAGGCATCGCATGGACAAAGACCTGCGCACAGAGATCGATGAGGCCATCGAGGCCGCGGACCGCGCGCTCGAGCACCTGTACCGCGCGCGCGACCTGCTGCACTCGGCGCGCAACTGGGGCGCGTTCGACATCTTGGCGGGCGGCTTCATCTCATCGCTCATCAAGCGCGGCAAGATGTCCGACGCCCAAGACGAGCTCGACGCGGCCCGCAGCGCGCTCGCGACCTTCGCCTACGAGCTGCGCGATATCGACGGCTCGCAGGGCGTGAACATCCAAACGGGCAATCTGGTGCTGGCGGCCGACCTGTTTTTGGACAACCCCTTTGTGGATATGTACGTCCAGGGAAAGATCGACGATGCCCGCTACCAGGTCAACCGCGCCATCGAGCAGGTCGAAAAGGTGCGCCGGCAGCTGGCGGGCTGACGCGGGGCGTGCCCATGCCGAGGCCGCGTCGCGCGCTATGATTTCGCGATCTTGGTCAATTCACCCATCGAACCGGGTTCGGTTCATGGCTGAGACAATATATTGCGATGCGTCCCTTCACTTCTTGCAAGACTGAGCGGCGCTTCATGCCCATGGCAAACGAAAAAACCCGCCCGGAGAGCTTCCCTGGGCGGGTTTGTCCGTTTATGCGCAGCCGGCATTCCCGGTTCGATGGGTGAATTGACCACGGTCGCGGATAGATACCGCGCCACGGCCCCTACGCGCGCTTATGGCACACGAAATGCATGTAGATCAGGCCGATAAGCGCCGCGGAAATCGATCCCGCCAGGATCGCCGTCTTGGCGGCGAGCAGCTCCGCGGGGATCTCGGTGAACGCCAGGCCGGCGATCAGGATGGACATGGTGAAACCGATGCCGCCCAGGATGCCGACGCCGACGACATGCGGCCAGCGCACGCCGGTCGGGAGCTCGGCGAGCTTCGTCTTGACGAGCAGCGCGGTCATGCCCACGATGCCGATCGGCTTGCCCAGCAGCATGCCGAAGTACACGCCGAGCGCGACGGGGTCGAACAGAAGCGTCGCGGGATCGACGCCGACCAGCCTGACCTGTGCGTTCACGAACGCGAAAATCGGCAGGATGATGAAGTTCACCGGCGTGGAGATGGCGTGCTCCAGACGCTGCAGCGGCGGCGTCACGCGGTGCATCACGCGCTCGACGCCGTTGACCGCATGCGTGAAGTCGTGCTGGCCGAGGATGTGCGCCTCGTCGTCAAAGCGGTCGTCGAGCTCGGGGAGCTTCGCGCGCACCCATTCCACCAGGCCGCCCGCATCGATATCGGAGCGCGCCGGGATGGTGAAGGCCAGGATCACGCCGGCGAGCGTCGCATGGACGCCGGACTGGTACAGGCAGAACCACAGCACGAGGCCGAGGGCCAGATACGGCGCCAGGCGGAAGTGCCTGCGGATGTTGAGGACGACCAACAGCGCGGTCACCACCGCGGCGGCACCGAGCCACATCATGCTCGGGGCATGGCCGTAGAACAGGGCGATGGCCACGATGGCCAGCAGGTCGTCGGCGATGGCGAGCGTCGAGAAGAACACCTTGATCGCCGGGGGCACGCGGTTGCCCAGAAGCGAGAGCACGCCGAGCGCGAAGGCGATATCGGTCGCCATGGGGATGGCCCAGCCGTAGACCGCTCCCCCGCGGTTCACGAACGCGTAGATGCAGGCGGGCGCGATCACGCCGCCCACCGCAGCGAGCATCGGCAGCATGGCCTGGCGCGGGCGCCTGAGCTCTCCGACGGTCATCTCGTATTTGAGCTCGGTGCCGACGAGCAAAAAGAAGATCGCCATGAGGAAGTCGTTGACGAACAGCTCGAAGCTGAACGAGAACTCCCACCCGGCGATGCCGATCGACACCGGCAGGGCGAACCACTCGTGCAGCGCATAGTACGCATCGGTGTTCGCGCAGATCACCGCGGCGACGGCGGCGAGGATCATCACGCAGGCGGAGATGGTGCCGTTGGAGGTGATGCGGTCGAGCACGCTACGGCGCTCGATGCGCAGGCGCTGCTCATCGCTCATGAGCGGCACCGGTATGCTCGGAGCATCCAGGGCAAGCGCCTTGCGCTCGACCGCCTTGGCCGTCCGCTGGTTGTGCATGCGCTTACGCTTTGTCATGTCAGCTCCGATCCTTTCTGCTCCAAGCGTCCTTCTCACAAAACCGCGGGCGCCGTATCCGACGTCCCGCGGTTCGTAATAAGTTATTATTGAATCACAAGCCCTCATGCGGCAGTTCTTTGGGAACGCGCGGCAAAAGCGGGCAAGCGGTCTGTAGGCTCCGGGGAAGCCCCGAATACAGCATCCCCTGCCCGTGATAAAAGCCCACCGATTCGATAGGCGATAACATGGAACATCCACGGGTCGTGCGCAGGTTCTGCACAGGGCGCTTCACAGCAAGGCCCGGCGCTCGCGGGCCCATCGCCACGCCCCCCCCTCCGCTTTGCTGACGGCGCGACCACAGCGTATTGACGGGCCGGCTTCGGCGGGGTATCCTTCACGTCAGAGTACGCAGCGCGTACGAAGGGGCGCACCACCTCGGGTGCGGTGTCCCTTCGTGCGCGCTTTTTTGTTGGCTCGACGCCCCACTCTTGCAGCGGAGGCGCGGTGGCCGCGGGTGCGTGCTCTTGGCTGGCGACGATTCCGTAACGAGAGGAGGTCCCATGGCACGGGTGAACGGCAAGGAGGATCCGTCGGTCGACGGCCTTACGCTGGCGCAGCTGCTCGACCGGATGGACTTTGAGGGCACGCGCGTGGCGTGCGAGCTCAACGGCGACATCGTGCCGCGCGCGCAGTTTGCCGAACGCACGCTGCGCGCCGACGATGCGCTGGAGATCGTACGGTTTGTGGGAGGCGGCTGATGGACGAGGGCAGCGTGCGCGCCGGAGCGGCAGACCCCCTTGCGGCGCGCATCGGAACGGCGGCGCGCGAGCGCCTGCGCGCGGCCTGCGTAGGCATCGCCGGCGCCGGCGGGCTGGGGTCGAACATCGCGGTCATGCTGGCGCGTAGCGGCATCGGCGCCCTGCGCATCGTGGACTTCGACGCGGTCGATGCGAGCAACCTCAACCGCCAGCATTACTTCCGGCAGCACGTAGGCATGCCCAAGGTCGAGGCGCTAGCCGATCAACTGCGCGCCATCGACCCGAAGATCGTCGTGGACGCCCGGTGCGAACGCGTGACGGCGGCCAACGCACGCGCGCTCTTTGCCGGCTGCCCCCTTGTATGCGAGGCGTTCGACGCCCCGGAGGCCAAGGCGCTCCTGGTCGAGGAGCTTCTCGCCCAGCCTGACGGCCCGGTGGTCATCGCCGGCAACGGCATGGCGGGCCTGGGGCCGGCGGCGGAAATCGTCACGCGCCGGATGGGCCGACGGCTTTACCTCTGCGGCGATGGAAGGTCGGACGTGGGCGCGGGCCAGGTGCTCTACGCGCCGCGCGTGGCGCTGTGCGCCGCCCAGCAGGCGCTTCTCGCCCTGCGCCTCATCATGGGAGAGGAAGCACCGGAAGGCTAGGGCGCGTTCCCTCGTCCCTATCGCACGTAACGCAACGACCCTCTGCGCCCCGTCCCAGCGATGGAGCAGGCGCGGCAAGGGTCCCAGAAAAGAGAGGAGCATCATCAATGTCAGAGCATACGCAAACCGCCTGCCAGGCCCCGGAGGCGGATACCTGGCTACTGGGCGGCAAGGAGTTCAGCTCGCGCTTCATCCTGGGTTCTGGCAAGTTCAGGCTGGACCTGGTCCGCGCGGCCGTCGAGGACGCCGGCGCCGAGATCGTGACCTTGGCCGTGCGGCGCGCCAACACCGGCCAGGAAGGCAACATCCTGGACGCCATCCCGGACGGCGTGACCCTGCTGCCCAACACGTCGGGCGCCCGCACCGCCGAGGAAGCCGTGCGCATCGCCCGCCTGGCGCGCGAGCTGGGTTGCGGCGACCTCGTCAAGGTGGAGGTCATCCGCGACACCAAATACCTGCTGCCGGATAACGTCGAGACCGTCCGCGCCACCGAGCTCCTTGCCGACGAGGGCTTCACCGTGCTGCCCTACATGTACCCCGACCTCAACGTGGCGCGCGATCTGGTCTCCGCCGGCGCCGCCGCGGTCATGCCGCTAGGCGCGCCCATCGGGTCCAACAAGGGCCTGGTCACACGGGATTTCATCCGCATCCTCATCGAGGAGATCGATCTGCCGGTGATCGTGGACGCCGGGATCGGCCGGCCGTCGCAGGCGTGCGAAGCCATGGAGATGGGCGCCACGGCGGTCATGGCCAACACGGCCGTGGCCACCGCCGGAGACATCCGCCTTATGGCTCGCGCCTTCGGCCAAGCGGTGGATGCCGGTCGCGCGGCGTACCGGGCCGGCCTGGGCCGCGTGCTGGACACAGGCGAGGCGTCGTCCCCGCTGACCGGCTTTCTTGAGGAAGAGGGGCGGTAGCCATGGCGGACAAGACCGAGCAGGGCGAGAAGGACGCATCGGGCACCGTTCCCGAAAACGCCGCCGCGGCCCTGGCCGCCGGCGACCTCACCACGGCCGACCTTCCGCGCGAAGCGGTGGGCACGCGCGCGTACCGCCTCGCACCGCTGTCCCAGGAGGCGCTCGACGCGGCCATTCACACGGATCGCGCCCTCGATCCGCTCACGTTCCTGCCGGACATGGACGTGCTGGGCGGCGGCATGTTCGACCGGGTGCTCGATGCCGCCGAGGCGTACGATCCGAGCGCCGTGACCGCCGCCGACGTACGCCGCGTGCTGGCCGAGGACACGGTGGGGCCGGAGGACTTCGGCGTGCTTCTCGCCCCCGCAGCAGAACCGTATCTGGAGCAGATGGCCGTACGCGCCCAGCACGAGCGCGCGCGGTGGTTTGGCACCAACGTGCAGTTCTTCACGCCCCTCTACATCGCCAACTACTGCGAGAACCGCTGCGTGTACTGCGGTTTCAACTGCGCAAGCGACATCCGCCGCGCGCAGCTGAACGAGACCGAGATCATAGCGGAGCTCGACGCCATCGCGGCCACGGGCCAGGAGGAGATCCTGCTGCTCACCGGCGAGGACCCGCAGCGCAGCAGCGTGGACTATATCGCACGCGCCTGCGAGCTCGCGGCGGAGCGCTTCCGCACGGTGGGCGTGGAGGTCTACCCCGCCAACGTGGCGGACTACGCGCGCCTGCGCGCCGCCGGCGTCGACTACGTCACCGTGTTCCAAGAGACCTACGATCCCGTGCGCTACGGCAAGCTCCACCTGCGCGGCCGCAAGCGCATCATGCCGTACCGCTTCGAGGCGCAGGAGCGCGCGCTGCGCGGCGGCATGCGCGGCGTGGCGTTTGCGCCGCTGCTGGGCCTAGCCGACTTCCGCCGCGATGCCCTGGCCTGCGGCCTGCACGCATGGGAGATCCAGCGCGCCTACCCCGCGGCCGAGATCAGCTTCTCGTGCCCGCGCATGCGCCCGGCCAAGGGCGGCGTCGCTCCGCATGCGCCGCACGTGAGCGAGCGCCAGCTCATGCAGGTCATCTGCGCGTACCGCATCTTCATGCCGTTTGCGGGGCTCACGGTGTCCTCGCGCGAAAGCGCGCGGTTCCGCGACCACGCGGCCGTCATCACGGCCACCAAGGTATCGGCCGGCGTGTCGACGGGCGTGGGCGAGCACACCCACCAGGCCGACGAGGGCGACGATCAGTTTGAGATAGCAGACACCCGCGACCTCCCCACCATGTGCGCCGCCATGCGACGGCTGGGTCTGGAGCCGGTGATGAACGACCACGTGCTGGTGTAGCCGCCGCGCCCGCCCGCAGGCGATGCGCCGATCAACGAAAACCCAGAGGGGAGCGCCATGGTTGACGAGCATATCGTATCCGGTCGATCAATGGAGGTGAGAGCCGTCGGTGCCGCGGGGACGACCGGGGCGGCCAGTCCTGCCGCCATGCAGACGTCCGCCCCGGCTGCCGCCGGCGCTGGGACGGCACCCGCTGGCGCGCCGAGCCTTGCCGTGCTCTTCTCATCCGGACGATTCGCTCGCGTGGCGATAACGGATCGGCTCAACTGCACACGCCCGCTTCCCGATCAGGTGGAGCGGCTGGCCGGCAAGGTCGACGCGCTGGTCCTGCGCGAGAAGGACCTGGCGCCAGACGCCTACGAGCGCTTGGCGCGCGACGTGCGCGCAGCCTGCGAGCGCGCGCACGTCGCCTTCATCGCCCACTCCTTTGTCGAGCCCGCCCGGCGCGCGGGCGCTCGGAGCCTGCACCTGCCGCTACCCGTGCTGGCGCGCACGGGCCACCCGGCGGGCTTTGAGCTGGTGGGCACCAACGTTCACGAGCTGGACGAGATCGTCGGCGCGGAGGCCCTGGGCGCAGACTACCTCATTGCCAGCCCTGTCTTCGCCCCGTCGTGCAAGCCGCTGCCCGGGCGCGGCCTGGATTTCCTCAACGCGGTTATCGCCCGGGCCCATGTTCCGGTGCTCGCCCTGGGCGGCGTCACCGACACCACCGAGCAACAGGTCCGCCAGACCAAGGCCGCAGGAGCCTGCCGCATGTCGGGCTACATGCGCCTCTGACGAGGCTTATGCAAGAGACCGCTCCTGCATGCGGAGCTATCGCCGCGGCATACGCGATCGGCACGCATCGTTATTCTCAATGTAAACAGGGTATGACTCGCCGATTGCCGTTCAAAGAGGGTGACGCGACCCTTGGGAAGAAGACGGCAGGCGCGGGCGCTTCACCGGAGATCTCGAATTGATGCCGGCCCGGGGAATAAGGCTGGATTCGCCACCGGCGGTCGCAGGGGCGCCCAGCTTGTCTTCCGGCACCGTTGCGCGCAGCCGGAAGACAATGCCCGGCACCGCATCACGCGGCGCCGGGCATTGAAGAGACAGCTTGCGATCAGGCTACTCGGCGGCGGCGAGGATCGGCGCAGCCACCTGCTTCTTGCGGGAGAGCACGCCGGGCATCCACACGCCCTCGGGCACGTCGTCGATGCCGAGACCCTTCTGGGCGACGTCGGTCTTGCCCTCGAAGAGCACCTGGGAGCCCTCCTCCATGATGTCGGTCAGGCACAGCACGATGCCGTCGGCGCCCTTGGCGGCCTGGTAGGCGCGCATGGCCTCGCGGATCTCGGGGATCATACCGAGCGCACGGGTCTTGTCGACGGTCTCGTACTGGCCGATGAGCAGCTTGTCGGCGCCGACCTCGAACTGCTTGATGTCGTTGCCGACCATCTGCTCGGCCGTGAAGGAGCCGGACGGACGGGTGAGGAAGACCTCCATGCCGAACTTGACCGGGTCGACGCCGAGCTGCTCGCCGAGGCGGGCGGCGACGGCGCGGTCGACATCGGTCGTGGTGGGGCTCTTGAGCATGAGGGTGTCGGTCATCATGGCCGAGAGCAGCAGCTTGGCCTGCGCGTCAGTCGGCTGCTGTCCGAAGACCTCGAACAGCCTCGCCACGATGCAGCAGCTGGAGCCCCAGGGCAGGGAGATGATGTGCAGCGGCGCCGCGGTGGTGAAGCCGCCGAAACGATGGTGGTCGACGACGCCGACGATCTGGGCGCCCTCGAGCCCGGCGACGGACTGGCCGGCCTCGTTGTGGTCGGTGAGCACGACCTGCTGGCCCTCCTCGACCGACTCGAGCAGCTCGGGCTCGGCGATGCCGTTGTCGGCGAGCAGCTTGGCGGACTCGGCGGGCAGCGGGCCCAGGCGACGGGCCTCGTAGGTGTCGCCGTTGTAGTTGACCTGGTTCAGCAGCTGGGTGAGGACGACGGCGCTCATGATGGCGTCGTTGTCGGGATTCTGGTGTCCGAAGACAAGCACGTTGCTCATGGAAATCCTCCAAGGTGCGAGGTGGTTTGCAAACATCCCTATCCTAGCACGCTGCGCCGTCGATGGAATCGAAGCGACAAGTTGGTGCCGGGTTCAAACTCGTCGCGACAAGATGGCGACAAGATGGGGCCCGACAAGATGGGGCCGGGTTCATTCTTGTCGCAAACCTGTCGCCACGTTCTGCCCATGGGTTTGTTTCACGAAACGTCCTCTACCTGAAACAAACCCATAGACAGAATGTTTTCGGCCACGGGGCAGCCATGGCAGGCGCGAGCCCCGCGTCAGTTGAAGGTGTTCACACGGCGCCATTCGCGCGGGCACAGCCCGAACGAGCTTTTGAACGCGCGCGAGAAATGCAGCTGGTTGGGATAGCCCACCGCGCGCCCCACCTCGCCGACCGACAGCGCCGTGAGCTTGAGCAACTGGGCGGCCTTGGTCATGCGGTAGTCGATGAGGTACTGTTGCGGCGACTTATCGGTCGCGCTCTTGAAGATCTTGCCGAAATAGCTGCGGTTGAGGCCGGTCTGGCGCGCGACGTCCTCCACGGTGATCCCGTTTTGGTAGTTCTGCTCGATGTAGGTCATGGCCTCGCGGATGTAGAGGTCCTGCAGCTTGTTGGTCGTCGCGGCCTTCTGCGTGAGCACCGAGCGCAACAGATAGTCTAAAAAGAGGTACGTATGCCCGATGAGCTGGAAGGCCGACGCCTCCTGATGGTCGACCAGATAGCGCATCTCCTGCTCCATCGCGGCGCGCATCTCGGCTTTCTCGGTCTGATACACCGGCGACGATTCGGAAAGACCCACGAGCGACAGCGACTCCTTGACGCGGATGCCGTCGAACTCCACCCAGATATATTCCCATGGGTCGTCCATATCGGCGTAATACGTGTTCGTCTGGCCGGGGAAGATCATGAAACCCTCCCCAGCGCTCAGGCGGTAGGTGCTCTGCTTGCCCGTCTCGTCGGTCGCCACGAGCGTGCCCGATCCCGAGATGATGTAATGGAACAGGTAGTGGCTCCTGCGGAACGGCCCGAACGCATGGCCGGGCGTGCACACCTCGCGTCCGTACTGATACGGCATCAAGTCGATGTACTTACCCCTGGAAAACGTCGAGGAGACGATTTCGTGCGCTGGCATGGGCGTTCCTCCTGCGATCGAACGTATGGCAACATGCTGGCTCAGGCACCGAATCCGTGCTGAGCGCGATATAAGTTTATGCGATTTTTATCACTCATTAGGGTATATTTATATGTATATGTGTGGCTCCTTACCAAAATGGCAGGTAGTACCCTATAAATATACCTATTTGTGACGTGACCACCTCCGCATACAAAACCGTTACCGGCGCATTACCAGCCGTTTGCCGAACATGGACGGTTTTCGACCCTCTTGGTCATAATCCTTTACCTGCATAAAGCAGCATTTAGTAAGATCGTATATCTTCATGGATGCTTTTGTATGCAAAATGCCAACATACTATAAAACATGCAGTAAGAATGGCCCGCATGTGAAAGAAGCACTTGCGGGCACGCAGGAAGGGGTTTAAGCAATGGCAGAACTCTCTCTTGAACACGTGGGGAAGAAGTACCCGAACGGTTATGAGGGCGTCAAGGACTTCAACCTCGAGATCGCCGACAAGGAGTTCATCATCTTCGTCGGCCCCTCGGGCTGCGGCAAGTCCACGACCCTGCGCATGATCGCGGGCCTGGAGGACATCACCTCGGGCACCCTCAAGATCGACGGCCGCGTGGTCAACGACGTGGAGCCCAAGGACCGCGACATCGCGATGGTGTTCCAGAACTACGCGCTCTACCCGCACATGACCGTCTATGACAACATGGCCTTCCCGATGAAGCTGCGCAAGGCAAGCCCCGACGAGATCGATAAGGCGGTCCGCGAGGCAGCGCGCATCCTCGACCTCGAGAAGCTGCTCGACCGCAAGCCTTCCGCGCTCTCCGGCGGCCAGCGTCAGCGCGTCGCCATGGGCCGCGCCATCTGCCGCGCCCCGAAGGTCTACCTCATGGACGAGCCGCTGTCCAACCTCGACGCCAAGCTCCGCGTCCAGATGCGCGCCGAGATCTCCAAGCTCCATGATCGTCTGGGCGCCACCATCATCTACGTCACGCACGACCAGACCGAGGCCATGACGCTCGGCACCCGCATCGTCGTCATGAAGGACGGCGTCATGCAGCAGGTCGACACCCCGACCAAGCTCTACTCCGAGCCCTGCAACCTGTTCGTGGCAGGCTTCATCGGCTCCCCGCAGATGAACTTCATCGACGCCAGCGTGGGCGAGACTGCCGGCAAGGTTACCTTGAGCTTCGGCTCGAACACCATCACCCTGCCCGAGGCCAAGGGCAAGGTTCTGAAGGACAAGGGCTACGTGGGCAAGGCTGTCACCATGGGCATCCGCCCGGAGGACGTCGTGGACTCCAACGAGCACCCCGCAGACCGCAACCTCTCCGAGGCCATCGATGCCACGGTCACCGTCTACGAGCTGCTGGGCTCCGAGGCCATGATCTACGCCGACGTCGACGGCGGCGCCATCTCCAGCCACGTCTCGTCCACCAACCCCGCCCGCGTCGGCTCCCGCATCAAGGTCGCGTTCGATCTGGACAAGATCCATGCCTTCGACAAGCAGTCCGAACTCGCCATCGTTCACTAGTCGCAAAGGAAGGCACCCGATATGCTGAACAAGCCTATTTCACGCCGCTCGCTTCTGGGGCTCGGCGCTGCAGGAGCGGCATCGCTGCTGTTCGCCGGCTGCACCTCGGAGCGTTCAGACGGCAAGATCGAGGTGGAGATCGTCAGCTACAAGCAGGAGGCCGTGAGCATCTTCGAGCACCTCATGGAGGAGTTCAACGCCACGCATGACGACATCTACCTCAACATCACGAGCCCCGCGGACGCCGTGACCATCATGAAGACGCGTTTCGTCCGCGAGAACTACCCCGACGTCATCGGCATCGGTGGCGACGCCGACTACGCCAGCTTCGTGGACTCGAACATCCTCGCCGACGTCACCGACTACGAGGGCATGGATAAGGTCCAGGACGCCTACAAGGACATCCTGAAGAGCGTGACCTACATCCCCATGGACGGCATCTACGGCGTGCCGTATGTGGCCAACGCCGCCGGCATGCTCTACAACAAGGACATGTTCGAGGAAAAGGGTTGGACCATCCCCGAGACCTGGGACGAGATGATCGACCTCTTCGACGAGATCAAGGCCGAGGGCGAGGTCCTGCCCATCTATCTGGGATACCTCGACACCTGGACCATCCTGTCGCCGTGGAACTCCATCACCATCAATATGGTGCCCGCCGACCACTGCCGTCAGGTGAACGCCGGTGAGGCCAAGTTCGCCGACTTCTACCGCAAGCCTGCCGAGCGCATGCTGCAGCTGCTCGACTACGCCGAGGAGGGCCCGTTCGCCTACAGCTACAACGACGCCTGCACGGCCTTCGCGCGCGGCCAGGCGGCCATGTACCCCTGCGGCTCGTTCGCCGTGCCCCAAATCCTGTCGGTGAACCCCGACATGAACATCGGCATGTTCGCCATGCCCTCAGCCGACAACCCCGACGACCGAATCGTGGTCTCCGGCGTCGACCTGCAGTGGTGCGTGGCCGCGACCTGCGATCACAAAGACGCCGTCTACGAGGTCATCTCCTTCCTGAACCAGCAGGAAAACGTGCAGACCTACATCGACGACCAGCGTGCGCTGCCCTGCTCCGAGGGCGACTACGAGCTCGACCCGCTGTTCGACGACATCAAGACGTTTTTGGACGAGGGTCAGGTCCTCGACTACCTCGACCACTCCTACCAGTCCTCCATGGCCTGCGACGCCCAGCTGCAGACGATGCTGCTCAACGGCGACATCGATGCGTTCTTGGAGAAGTGGGACACCGATTGGCAGCGCTACAACCGCAACGTCATCCGCAAGGTACAGGAATACGAGAGCCAGCAGTAAGGAGGACGCGCTATGGCAAGTACGGCCGCAATCGGGTCGA
The DNA here is from genome assembly GCF_021531055.1 of Collinsella tanakaei. GTDB lineage: Bacteria > Actinomycetota > Coriobacteriia > Coriobacteriales > Coriobacteriaceae > Collinsella > Collinsella tanakaei_B. Next base: position 119,977 of record NZ_JADYTL010000004.1, on the reverse strand, counting down.
ACCGCAGGAAGACCTTCATGGCGATTTTGATCCCGGTCCTAGTGCTTTTCTGCGCATTCAATACGTTCCCGCTCATCACGGGCTTTTTGTACAGCTTCACCGACTCCAAGGGCTACGGCAGCTTTAACATCGTCGGCATCCAGAACTACATCGACATGTTCAGCGATACCCGTATCCTGAACTCCTACCTGTTCACGTTCAAGGTGGCCATCGTCGCCACGCTCGGCACGAACGTCATCTCGCTCATGCTGGCCATCGGCCTGTCGAGCAAGATCAAGTTCAAGAGCGCGCTGCGCGGCATCTACTTCGTGCCCCGCATCCTGGGCGCCCTGGTCGTCGGCTACGTGTTCAGCTACTTCTTCACCTACATCGTGCCCGCCATCACCGGCGGCGAGTCCATCCTCGCCAGCACCGAATGGGCATGGGTGGCCATCGTGATCGTCGTCGTGTGGCAAGCCTGCGCGCAGACCACGATCATCTACATCACCGGCCTGTCGTCGGTTCCCGAGGACGTCTACGAGGCCGGCGCGCTCGATGGCGCCACCGGCTGGGACAAGTTCCGCTACATCACGTTCCCGCTCATCATGCCGAGCGTCACCACCAACATGGTGCTCGTCATGAAGGACATGCTGATGGTCTTCGACCAGATCGTCTCGATGACCTCCGGCGGTCCGGCGCAGTCCACCGAGTCCATCTCCTACCTCATCTACAACAACGGTCTGTCCGGCGGCCAGTTCGGCTACCAGTGCGCCAACGCGGTGATCTTCTTCATCCTCATCGCCGTCGTCTCCATCCTGCAGACCAAGTTCTTGAACAGTAAGGAGGAGCAGCTCTAATGGCTAAAGACAAAGTGAAAGAGCGGGTCAACTGGCCTGTCACCATCCTGCTCATCATCGGCCTCATCACTATCATCTTCCCGCTCTACATGGCGGTCGTCATCGCCTTCAAGGATCCCTCCGAGATGACGAACGACATCGCCGGCATCCTGTCGCTGCCGAGCACGTGGAGCCTCGACAACTTCATTCAGGCCATCCAGGTCACCGATTTCTTCCATTCGTTCTTGAACTCGCTGATCATCACCGTCGTGGCCGTCGTGGCGTCCATCCTGATCCACAGCCTCGCCGCCTACGCGATCGGCCGCAACATGGATCACAGCCGTGTCTACAAGGCGTCCTACTACTTCATCATCGCCGGCATGTACGTGCCCTTCGCGATCCTGATGATGCCGCTCGTCAAGCAGACCGCCGTGATGCACCTCGACAACATGGTCGGCGTCATGCTCCTCTACATCGTGTTCTACATGCCCATGAACATGATGCTCTACACCGGCTACCTGCGTAACATCCCCATCGCGCTCGAGGAGGCCGCGCGCATGGACGGCGCCTCCACCTGGAGCACCTACTGGAAGGTCATCTTCCCGCTCATGAAGCCCATGCACGCCACCGTCGCCGTCATCACCGGTCTGGCCGTGTGGAACGACGTCATGACCCCGCTCGTCATCATGGGCGGCCAGGGCGTCAACACCCTGCCGCTCGCGCAGATGAACTTCCAGACCGCGTTCTCCACGAACTACAACCTGGCGTTCGCCTCCTACCTGCTCGCCATGCTCCCGATGATCATCTTCTACATCATCGCGCAGAAGCAGATCATCGGCGGTGTCACCAACGGCGCGGTCAAGTAGCTCTTATGCGACATTACTTGCATATGATGCGACATATGCATAGCAAATGTAGCTTATAGCCCCTGGCACTTGGGCCCCGGAATCGGGGCCCAAGTGCCGTAAAATACCAGCCGCGTGCACGCTTCGTGCACGCGAATCCCACCTGTTCCTACAAGGAGAAATCGAGCGAAGACGATGCCCATTCTCATCGACGAGGCGACCCGTACCTTCACGTTGCACACGCGGAACACGACCTACCAGATGCAGGCGGACCGGTTCGGCTACCTGCTGCATCTGTATTACGGTACCCGCTCCGAGGGCGATATGGGGTACCTGCTCACCTATGCGGACCGCAGCGGATGCTGCACGAGCCCCCACGAGGCCAAGACGCGCACCTACTCGCTCGACGTCCTGCCGCAGGAGTTCCCCTTCCAGGGCAACGGCGACCTGCGCAGCCCCGTGTTCGTCATGCGCGACGGCGACGGCACCTTCGGCTGCGATCTGCGCTACGTGCACCACGAGGTCCGCGAGGGTAAGTACGACCTGCCGGGCCTGCCCGCCGCCTACGCCGATGCCGTGGCCGACGGTGCGCAGACGCTCTCCGTCACGCTCGCCGATACGCGCTGCGGCGTCGAGGTCGAGCTGCTGTTCGGCGTGCTTCCCGAGCTCGATGTCATCACGCGCGCCGCGATCGTGCGCAACGTCGGCGCCCGTCTCGTGGTCGTCGAGAAGCTGCAGACCGCCTGCCTCGACTTCGTCCACGGCGACTTCGACGTCATCACCTTCAACGGCCAGCACTGCATGGAGCGCAAGCCCGACCGCCACGAGGTGCGCCCCGGCTCGTTCAGCGTCGGCAGCCGCCGCGGCCAGTCCTCGCATCAGTACAACCCGTTCATGATCGTGTGCGACCACGACGCCACCGAGACGGCGGGCCGCGCCTGGTCGATGTCATTCGTCTACAGCGGCAACTTCAAGGCTGAGGTCGAGCAGACCCAGTACCAGCAGATCCGCATGCAGATGGGCCTGTCCGACGAGCTGTTCTCCTACCCGCTCGAGGCGGGTGGGCAGATCGTAGCCCCCGAGGTCATCATGACCTACTCCGCGCACGGCCTCGAGCGTATCTCGCACAACCTGCATCGCTGCATCCGCACGCACGTGTGCCGCGGCGACTGGCGCGACCGCCCGCGTCCGATCCTGGTCAACAGCTGGGAGGCGCACTACTTCACCTTCACCGGCGACGAGCTCGTCCGCCTTGCCGCCAAGGCCGCCGACCTGGGCATGGACATGCTCGTCATGGATGACGGCTGGTTCGGCGAGCGCGATGACGACTACCGCTCGCTCGGCGACTGGACCGTCAACGAGGAAAAGCTCGGCGGCACGCTCGGCCAGCTCATCGAGCGCGTCAACGCCCTGGGCGTCAAGTTCGGCATCTGGGTGGAGCCGGAGATGGTCAACGAGAACTCGCGGCTCTTCCGCGAGCATCCCGACTGGGCGCTCGCCGTCCCGGGCAAGCAGCCCGCGCTCGGCCGCGATCAGCTCGTGCTCGACTTCTCCCGCGCCGAGGTGCGCGACAACGTGTTCGAGCAGCTGTGCCATGTGCTCGACCAGGGCAACATCGAGTACCTCAAGTGGGACTTCAACCGCAGCCTCGTCGACATCTACTCGCACGCGACCGCCGACCAGGGCCGCGTGACCTACGACTACTACCTGGGCCTGTACGACGTGCTCGAGCGGCTCGTGCAGCGCTACCCGCACCTGCTCATCGAGGGCTGCGCCGCAGGCGGCGGGCGCTTCGACGCCGGCATGATGCACTACACGCCGCAGATCTGGACGAGCGACAACACCGACGGCCACGACCGTATGACCATCCAGTACGGCACGTCGTTCGGCTACCCCTGCTCCACCGTGGGCGCGCACGTCTCGGCCTGCCCCAACGAGGTCAACGGCCGCACCGTGTCGCTGTCCGCGCGCGGCCTCATCGCCATGGCGGGTGGCGGCTTCGGTTACGAGCTCGATCTGCTTGAGCTACCCGAGCGCGCCTGCGAGCTCATCCGTGGGCAGATCGAGCGTTTCCGCGACATGGAGCGCATCGTGCGCGAGGGCCTGTACTACCGCCTGACGAACCCCGCGACCGACGATCTGTACGCATGGGAATTCGTCGCCGAGGACGGCTCCGAGGCCGTCGTGAACGTCGTGGTCGCGCGCGCCGAGGGCTACGGCGAGGCCAAGTACGTCGTCCCGCGCGGCCTTGTGCCGGGCGCACGGTACCGCGAGGTCAACTCCGACACCGTCTACGCCGCCGACGCGCTCATGGACATGGGGCTCCCCCTGCCCGTCGGCTCGGCGCTCTACATGGCGCGCAGCTATCACTTCGAGCGCGTGGACGGGTAGGTAACGCAGAACACGTCCCCAAGCGACAAGATGGGGCCAGGTTCAATCTTGTCGCACACAGGGAGGGTCCCGCGCCATGGCTGCGCGGGACCCTCCTTTTAGAATGCGCGCCGCAGGGGAAGGCGCACCCATCTTGCCCATGGGTTTGTTTCAGATGGAGCTCGCTTTATGAAACAAACCCATGGGCAAGATGTTTTCGCGACAGGTTTGAACCCGGCCCCAACCTGTCGCGACAGGTTTGAACCCGGCCCCATCTTGTCGCCATCCTGTCGCGACACACAAAAGCGCTCCGTGTCGGGGCATCGAACACGGAGCGCCATGAGAAAGAGGGATGATCGGTGATCGCTACAGGGCGTCGATGAAGCGCACCATCGCGGCACGGCCGGCCTCGTCCCACTTGAACACGCCGGCGTCGGCGAGCACATGCCCGAAGACGTCGCTCACACCGTCGCGGATGATCTGCTCGGCGGTGTCGGCGGTGATGTCGGGATGGGCGCAGGCGAGCTCCAGAGCCCAGGCGGCGTGCGACGCCATCAGCGGGTCGGCCTCAAGCTCGGCGGCAAGCGTCGCATGGTCGGTCTCGCCCGCATGGGCCAGCAGATGCTCGCGCACGGCGCCCAGCTCGTCGACCAGACGCGGCGGCAGGATCGCCAAGCCCATGACCTCGATAAGCCCGATGTTCTCCTTCTTGATGTGATGCCACTGCGCATGCGGGTGGAACACGCCGAGCGGGTGCTCGTCGGTCGTGATGTTGCAGCGCAGGGCAAGATAGAGCACGTAGCCCGCGTCGGTCTTGCAGGCGACGGGCGTGATGGTGTTATGACGCACCGTCTGCCCGTCCTCGACCGTCTCGGCGACCACGCCGGCGGCGGCGTCGGAGTAGCCGCGCCACACGTCGAGCACGTGCGCGGCGGCGTCGAGCAGCTGCTCGCGGTCGGCGCTCGTCAGGCGCAGCACGGACATGGGCCAGCGCACGACCTCGCACGAGACGGCGTCGAACCCGTCCATCGCAAACGTCGACTCCGCGGGCGCCTTCATCATGGGGAACACGTGGCGACCGCCCTGGAAGTGGTCGTGCGATAGGATCGAGCCGCCGACGATCGGCAGGTCGGCGTTGCTGCCGACGAAGTAATGGCCGAACAGCTCCACGAAGTCGAGCAGGCGCCCCATGTTCTCGCGGTCGACGTGCATGAGGCGGTGCTCCGCACTCATGGCGATGCAGTGCTCGTCGAAGTACGCATACGGGCTGTACTGCAGACCCCAGTGCTCACCGCCGAGGGTGATCGGCAGGATGCGCAGGTTCTGACGGGCGGGATGCGCGCCGTGGGCGGCTCCCGCGCCGCGGCCGGGATACCCCTCGTTTTCCATGCACAGCTGACAGGCCGGGTAGACGTCGCCTGTATCCTTGGCGGCGCCCGCCGCCGCGATCGCCTTGGGATCTTTTTCGGGCTTGGACAGGTTGATGGTGATCTCGAGCTCGCCCCACTCGGTCGCCGAGGTCCACGCGATGTTCCTCGCGATGGCGGCCTTGCGCACGTAGCGGCTGTCGCAGCTCATCTTGTAGAACCAGTCGGTCGCGGCGACCGGACCGTAGGCGCGGTACAGCGTGGCAAAGCGGCGCTCGACCTCGGAGGGGCGCGGCATCAGGATGTTCATCACGCGCGTGGCGATGCGATCGGCACCCGACGGCGTGTCCTCCTCCTGCCCGTTTGCCACGCCGGCCGCGGCGATCCGCTCAACCGTCCCCTCGAGGTCGAAGGTCTCGTCGACGGCGGCGACGGCCATCGGCGCGTCCGCGTCCAGATGCGACGTCGGAGCCACCGCGTAGGCGGCATCGAGCAGCACCGAGGCGTTCGGCGCGGTGGGACCGACGGCGCCCACGGCCTCGAGCACGGTGTTGTAGGCCCAGACGGCATCGCCGGGCAGCACGAGGCCGCAGCGGACGGCGTAGGTCACGAGCGCCTCGATATCGGCCGCGAGCTCACGCGGCCCGTAGGTCGACGTTACAGCCATGCCGCATACGCCCCCTCGGATGCGATGCGGTAGGTGCGGCAGTTGCCCTCGCCGAGCCATGCATCCATGCTCTTGACGAAGTGGTCGACCATGTCGAGCGGCACGAACGCCTGGATCGAGCCGCCGAAGCCGCCGCCGTGGATGCGGACGGCACCGTTGTCGCCCAGCACGTGCTCGGCGAGCGCGAGCGCCACCATGGCGGGCTGATCGTTGCCGCCGTTGGCGACGTTTTGCAGGTACATGCCCGAGCTTGCGCCCGAACGGCGCGTGAGGTCGAGGAAGGTGTCGATATCGCCGGCGCACAGGGCGTCCCAGCGCTCGATGACGAGCTGGTTCTCGATGTAGTAGTGCAGGGCGCGCAGCACCGGGCGGTCGCCGAGCTTGGCGCGCAGATCGACCACGCGCTCGTCGAACGCCTCGGCCGGCACGTCGCACAGGCGCGTCTGGCCGAACTCGGCCGCCACCGCCTGCATCTCGCCGGGCACGGCGGCGTAGTCGGCCGTGCTCACGCTGTGATCGGTGCCCATGTAGGCCAGGCACAGCGCGTAACCCTTGTCGGCGAAGTCGAAGTCGAGCTTCTCGGACACCGGATGCGCCGGATCCTTGAAATCGATGTGGGCGATGCCGCCGAGGGCCTCGGACAGCTGGTCCATAAGGCCGCAGGGCTTACCGAAGTAGACGTTCTCGGCGCGCTGGGCGGCCTGGGCCATCGCGGTCGGGGTCACGGGGTCGCCGGGCCACAGGGTCTCCATCACGCGGCCGACGGCGAGCTCGAGCGCCGCCGAGGACGACAGGCCGCTGCCGCCGGGGATGTCGCTCGTCATGACGAGGTCGAAGCCCTTGACCTCGCGCCCGGTGGCGGCCAGCTCCGCGGCCATGCCGCGCACGAGCCCGGAAGTGCTCACCTGCTCCTCGGGACGGGCGGACACATCGGAAAGGTCGATCTCGAACGGCTCGTAGCCCTCGCTCGCCACGCGCGCGACCATCGTGCCGTTGAGCGCCGCGATGCCCTCGATGGCGACGTCCAGGGCGCCCGCCACGACATGGCCGCCCTCGTGGTCGGTGTGGTTGCCGGCGATCTCGCTGCGTGCCGGCGCGTGCACGTGGGCAAGCGCCCGATTGCCGCCGAACTGCTCGACGAAGCGGTCGATCAAGGTGGGATCTGGCGAACTCATGGCGTGTCTCCCCTCTATCGGGCGGGACGCACCGGGCGTCCCGCGGATGTCACCATCGCGCGGAGCACATGCCCTCATCCGCGCGACGCCCTCACCTTCACTGTGCGATTGTGTAAGGGTTTGTTATCTCTGGTTCTGACTGTAGCACACGGGATACCGCCCGACCCGAACGGAATGCGACCAATTCGGCCGTCGGATCCATCGATGTGCACAGTGCTGGGCATCACTCATTGATACCCATATTTACCAGCTTGTTTCTTACTATTGACCCCAATGTGACAACCCGGACTCGAACATTTGGACCCGGCGCGCCTGATCGAACGTGGCGGCTCCGTGAACGTCGACCGCTCACCCGCCAAGACCGACCGTCCACCTCGATGTTGACCAAGTTTGTTCGTTTATGTTGAAATACGTGAGAGGTGGTACCAGATGCTCAAAGCCCAACGCCAGGAACAGATCTTACGCCGGCTCGCCCGCGAGGGGACCGAGTCGGTGAGCGACACCGCTCGCGCGCTCGGCGTGTCCGAGATGACCATCCGGCGCGATCTGGAGGAGCTCGCCGACCGCAACATGGTCGAGCGGGTCTACGGCGGCGCGCGCCTGCCCCGCAACCTTAGGGACACCTTCTCCGCCGACGGCATCCCCGTGCCGCGTGAGTACAGCCACACCGAGAAGCGCCATCTGCACACCGAGGAGAAGGCGCGCGTCGCGCGTCGCGCCGCATCACTCATCGAGGCGCACGACACGGTCTTCCTCGGCGCCGGCACCACGGCCGAGCAGATGGTCGACTACCTGCCGGATATCCCCGTCCGTATCGTCACCAACTCGCTGTCCATCTTCCGCAAGCTCGAGCATGCCACCGCCGTCGAGCTCTACCTCGTGGGCGGCCTGTATCGCCGCCAGACCGGTTGCTTCGTCGGCGTCATGGCCGAGGACGCCGTCGCGCCGCTCGGCATCGACAAGGCGTTCATCGGCACGAACGGCATCGTCGGCGACTCGCTGTTCAACGCCGATATCGACGAGGGGCGCCTTCAGCGGCTCGTATTCGACAAGGCACACCGCCGCTATGCGATCACCGACGCGAGCAAGATCGGTCGCCGCGACTTCTACGCGTTCTACCGCCTGATCGACCTCACCGCGATCATCTGCAGCGGTCAGATCGACGCGGATAAGCGCGAGGAACTCGAGCAGCAGGTTCAGCTCATCGAGGCGTAACGGCTACGGGCGAAACGCGGGCAGGCGCATCCCGACGCACCGGCCCTCGAGCGCTCGCGACACACCGGGCACGGTGTGCGCCCGTCCGCCCTACCCCACCGTCGGCACCAAAAACGGCTCGCGCTCGCGGATCAGCTCGTCGGGATACTCGATGATATGCCCGCCGAACGCGTTGACCACCTTCGTGCCGCACGGGTGCTCGATCGTGCGCGCCACGCGCCCGTAGTTCATGTGCACGTGTCCGTGCACGAGGTAGGCCGGCTTGAGCTTGTCCACGTAGTAATCGAAGCACTCGAAACCCTGATGCGGCAGGTCGTCCATATCGCCGTACCCGCGCACCGGCGCGTGGGTGACCATGAGGTCCACCCCGCCCGTCGCACGGGCGAGCAAGGCGAGCTTGCCCACGCGCGAGCGCATCTGCTTTTCGGTGAACCCGAAGATCCGGTCGTTGTACTTCATGGATCCGCCGACGCCGAGGATGCGGATCCCGTGGAAGTCGCACAGCTGCCCCTCGATCGAGATGCACCCTTGTGGCGCGTGCCGCGCATACGACATGTCGTGGTTGCCCCACACGTACAGCAGCGGCACGTTGGCGAGCGTCTCGATATGCTCCAGGTAGCGCGCCGGCAGATCGCCGCACGACACGATGAGCTCGACGCCCTCCATGCGCTCGCGATCGTAATGGTCCGTCAGCCACGACTCCTCGACGTCCGAGATGACGAGTATCCTCATCGCTTAGCCTCGCGCTGCGCGGCGACCAGCGGATCGATGGGGATCACGCCGCTGACCGAGACCTCGTCCAAGGCGCGCTCGGACAGCTCGCGCTCCTCCGGCAGGCGGCCGACGACGTTCTGGTTGAGCCACGCCATGCGGGCGATGTCGTTGCTCGACAGGCGCGGCGCCCCTTGGGGCTGGACCAGGCCGCTCTGGCTCACCAACTCGTCGGAGAACGGATGGGTCTGGCCGGCGAGCATGCTCTGCTTGAACACCTCGACCAGATTGCGCTGACGCGCTGGCACCACATCCGACACGCGCACGTCCATGACGCCCGACGACAGACCCCACCAGTAGTTGAGCGCCTTGTTGCGCAGCTCGTCGCCCTCGCGGCGCCACGAGTCGTCGCGGATGGACTGGACGATCCGTTCATAGAAGCGACCCCAGCGCCAGACGGGCTCTGCCAAGCGGGTACGCGTGCCGTCGTGCTCGACCATATAGAGGCCCCATGCCTCGTCCGCGCGCCGCGGGTTGGGCACGTCGCGCGCGCAGACGATGCGCACATCGGTCTCGGACAGCTCGCGGCGCCAGTCGTAGTCCTTGGCGGAGTACCACTTGAGGTACACCGTCGCATGCGGGTCGACCGTCTGGACGCCCACGGCGAAGGCGTTGATGCCCGCCACCGTGCCGTACACCGGGGAATCCGCCACGTATCCCACGCGATGGTTGTCCGACAGGCTCGCCGCCAGCACGCCGAGCAGGAACTTGACCTCGTAGGTCTTCGTGGCAAAGGTACGCACGGCCGAATGCGACAGGCTGACCGAGCAGTTGAGCACCTTGAGCTGGGGGTACCTGACCGCTGCGCGCAACGCTTGGGACATCTGGGTGGGCACGTTGGTCACGATGAGGGTGTTCCCCGCGCGCACTGCGGCGTCGACCGCCTCGTCGAAGGCGGCGTCACCTGCGCAATCGTAGTATGCCGACGTGTTGACCACGCCGCCCAGGCTGCATTCGAGCTCCCGCCGCCCCTGCTCATGCGCGACGGCCCAACCGGAGGTCTCCGGGTTCCGCTCGTAGATGAACGCGATATCGATCGGCTTGAGGGGCCTCGTCTTCTTGTACAGGCCCTTGAGGTCCGACAGGATCGTCCCGCGCTCGGGCGCGGAGGGCTGCTCCAGATACGCGATCGGATCCTCGCTCGTCTTGACCTGCAGCTCTCCCCAAATGCGCCCCAAGCGGTCCGCGATCTCGACGGGAGAGGCGCAGACGGCGAGCTCGTAGCCGTAGAGCTTGAGGTAGACGAGGAAGGCGTCGCCGGCGGTCATGTTGAGCGCATCTCCGCCGCGCTGGGCAAACGACGCCGCGAAGCCACCGAACGCCGAGCGCAGGGTCTTGACGTCGTCTTCGGGCCACGGCGTATCGAGGTCGTGCCCGGCGAACACGGCGAGCCGTTCGAAGGACCCCTCTTCCGAGAAGTCGATACCGTAGATGGGCGCGACGCGGTAGAAGCGCATGAACTCCTGGTAGATGCGCGACTCCTTGTCGTCGGAGGGCATGGGCAGCACGCGTGTGACGTTGGCCGTGATGGTCGGCGCGTCAATATAGCGCGAGACCGAGACGCGTTTGTTGCCCTCTTGGACGTAGAAACGCTGCAGGTACTCGTAGACGATGATCGGCTCGTGCAGACCGACGTCACGTTGGGAGTCGATCAGGGCGCTCCATTTGGCGGCGAACTCGGAGTCCTCCTCGAGCAGCGGCATGAAGTCGCCGGAAAACGAGTTCTGCCGTCCGTGCGTGCGTGTGCCGACGATCAGGGAGAGGTCGATTTCCATGACTCCCAAGGGGACCTCCCCTTGATAGCCGCGGTCTTTGAGGATGTCACTCAACGCGACCGGATAGGGATAGCGTCCCGCCGACACGTCGCGCTGGACCTGTCGCAGACCCGCTTTCCTCGCCTTGCGATAATCCTCGATCATGGAAGCCTCCTCGCGCACCGCTTTCGCGACCCCCGCTTCGAGACTATTATCCCCTCGGCGGCGACGCGAACCCGCGTTCGGCGAAGGCGACAGAACTATTGCGCATCTCATACCAAGATGATGGGTTTTTCCTGCGAAAAGCTGCCATTTTGGGACATCGACGCACCCAGTGCCCCAAAAGGGGCCAGGAGGACATTGGGGCATGGAACACGGCCGAAATCGACTGTGCGGCTGCGGAACGTTTTGAGCACCGAAACGTTCCATAGGTGATCAGTCGACACCGCGGCAAGGGCACCCTCGCGTCAAGGGATATGAAACCGGCGAGCAGACCCCCGATCACCGTGCCAGTTTGGCGTGTACGTAGCCGATCGCGACCGCCACGAGCGCCGGCGCGACCCACGCGAGCCCCATATCTGCCAGCGGCAGCGCATCCGTCGCGATCCAAGCACCCGGCGCGAATGCGTCACGCAGCGCGATGACGACGCTCACGATGGCGGTGACGCCCACGACCCATGGCCACACTTGGGGCGCACGGTCGCAGACACCATGCAGCATGCCCATGATCACGAGCACGATCGCGATGGGATACAGCGCACCGAGCAGCGGCACCGAGAAGGCCAGGATGGCGTCGAGCCCGAAGTTGGAGATCACGCACGAGAACGCGGCGAAGGCCAACGCGCACCAGCGATACGGCACGGCGGAGATCTCCTGCGAGAAATACGTACCGCAGCAGCTGATGAGGCCGATGCACACGTTCAGGCACGCGAGCAGGAAGATCGCGGCGACGACCACGGTGCCGACCGCCCCGAAATGCGCCGTCGCCGACGCCGTGAGCACCGTCGCCCCGTTGGTCGCGCCGGCGGCCACCTCGGTCGCGTTGACACCGACGTAGGCCAAGCCGCAGTAGATGAGCACCATGAGCACGCCCGCGATCACGCCGGCGCTCGAGATGGCACGCGCGAGCGGACCCGGCTCCGTGACGCCCATCTCGCGGATATTCGTCGCGATGACGATGCCGAAGGTGAGGGATGCCAGCAGATCCATCGTCTGGTACCCCGTCAAGAAGCCCTGGATCGCCGAAGCATGGTCGTAGGGCGCCTGCGGAGCGGCCGCCTGCACACCCGGTGAGACGAGCGCCGCACCCGTGACGACCACGATCAAGGCGATGAGCGCCGGTCCGGTCACCCGGCCCAGCAGACGGGTCAAGCGTCCGGGATGCATGGCGAGCAGATACGCGACCGCGAAGAACGCGACCGAGAACACCAGACGCACGGTATCCAGCGAGACGTCTGCAGGCAGCAGCGGTGCCAGCATCTCGAAGGCCGTGGACGACGTACGGGGAATCGCCAGGCAAGGACCGATGGCCAGATACACCGCGGCCACGAACACGCGGGCGAACAGCGGATGCACGCGCCCGGCAAGCTCGCGCACGGTGCCCGCGAGCGCCACGGCGATGATGCCCAGCACCGGCAGTCCGATGCCCGCGATCAGAAAGCCGACCGTCGCCGGCACCGCCGACGTTCCGGCCTGCAGGCCCAGAAGCGGCGGCAGGATGAGGTTGCCCGCTCCGAAGAACATCGAGAACAGCGTCACTCCGACAACAGCCAGCTGCCGAGGCTCGAGTGTCCGTTGCGTCATAGCGGGTTCCTTTCATCCGATAGATCGTCGCAGCCGCGGCGGTTCGCGCACCGTGCGGCATATGCACTATGCGCCTTCGCGCACCGCAAAACAAGGGCGCACCGCGCCCGCATACGAAAAACGGGCGCACGCCGGTATCGGCGTGCGCCCGCAAAGCGCCAAGGCTATGGAACCGTCTTACAGCTCGCGTCCCGGATAGTGACAGTTCACGAAGTGGCCGGGCTTGACCTCCTTGGCGGGAGGAACCTCGGCGGAGCACTTCTCCGTCGCATGCGGGCAACGGGTGTGGAACGGACAGCCGCTCGGGATGTTCGTGGGGCTCGGCAGGTCGCCCTCGATGAGGACGTGCTTCTTCTCGATCGTGGGATCGGGAATGGGCACGGCGGACAGCAGCGCCTGCGTGTAGGGATGCTGCGGATTGGAGTACAGCTCCTCGTTGGGCGCGACTTCCATCATGGTGCCGAGGTACATGACGCCGATGCGGTCCGAGATCATCTCGACGACGGCGAGGTCGTGCGAGATGAACAGGTAGGTCAGGTTGTAGCGCTCCTGCACGTCGCGCAGGAGGTTGAGGACCTGGGCCTGAATGGACACGTCGAGCGCCGAGACGGGCTCGTCGGCCATGATGAGCTTGGGGTTGACCGACAGGGCGCGCGCGATGCCGATGCGCTGGCGCTGGCCGCCGGAGAACTCGTGCGGATAGCGCTCGCCGTGGGTCGCGGGCAGGCCGACGACCTCGAGCAGCTCGTGCACGCGCTTCAGGCGCTCGCCGGGGCTCATGTTCGTGTGGACCAGCAGGGGCTCGGCGATGATGTCCTGAACCCTCATGCGCGGGTTCAGCGAGCCGTACGGATCCTGGAAGACCATCTGCATCTCGGAGCGCAGCGGGCGCATCTCCTTGGTGGAGATCTTCGCGATGTCCTTGCCCTCGAAGATGATCTCGCCGGAATCGGGCGTGATCAGACGGTCGATCAGGCGGCTCGTGGTGGACTTGCCGCAGCCCGACTCGCCTACGAGCGAGAAGGTCTCGCCGGGCATGATGTCGAAGCTGACGTTGTTGACGGCGTGGACCCACTTCTTGGGCTTACCGAAAAACGTCTTGCCCACGGGGAAGCGCTTGCTCAGGTTCCTGACGGACAGCAGGGGCTCAGTTGCGGTAGCAGCCATCGCTTACGCCCCCTTTCGTGCGTTGGTGTGGAACGGGCAGGCGGCGTAGTGGTTCTCGCTCACCTTGTGGAGCTCCGGCAGCGCCTCGCTGCACGAAGGCTGCGCGTACTTGCAGCGCGGCGCGAAACGGCAGCCCGCGGGCATGGCCGCGAGATCGGGCACGGAACCCGGAATGGACGGCAGGCGATGCACGCGGCTGCCGAGCTTGGGCACGGACTCGATCAGGCCCTGGGTATAGGGGTGCTGCGGGTTGGCGAACAGCTCCTTGACCGGGGCCTCCTCGACGATGTTGCCCGCGTACATGACGATGACGCGGCTGCAGGTCTCGGCGACGACGCCCAAGTCGTGAGTGATCATGAGGATGCCGGTGTTGCGCTTGTTGCGGATGTCCTCCATGAGCGCCAGGATCTGCGCCTGGATCGTCACGTCGAGCGCCGTGGTGGGCTCGTCGGCGATGAGCAGCTTGGGCTCGCAGGACATGGCCATGGCGATCATGACGCGCTGGCACATGCCGCCGGACAGCTCGTGCGGGTAATTGCGCAGCGTCATCTCGGGCTCGGGGATGCCCACGAGCTTGAGCGCGGACACGCAACGGGCGTGCAGCTCTTCTTTGGAGAGATCCTTGTTGTGCAGCGAGATGGCCTCGACGAGCTGGTTCTCGATACGCATGATCGGGTCGAGCGCGCTCATGGGCTCCTGGAAGATCATCGAGATCTCGTTGCCGCGGATGGACTGCATCTCGGACTCGGAGAGCTCGAGGATGTGCTTGCCGCCGAAGGAGATGTCGCCGGTGATGCGCGTGGACAGCTTGTTGTGCAGGCGCATGATGGACATCGAGGTGACGGACTTACCGCAGCCGGACTCGCCCACCAGACCGACGATCTCGCCCGCGTCGACGTGGAAGGACACGCCGTTGACGGCGGTGATCCAATCCTTCTTTCCGCGCTTGAATTCTGTTCTGAGGTCCTTGACCTCAAGCAAGGTTTCAGCCATGAGGACCTCCGACTAGTTGAGCTTGGGATCGAGCGTGTCGCGCAGGCCGTCACCGAAGAGGTTGAAGGCCAGCACGGTCAGGAAGATCACCAGACCGGGGAACAGGACGAGGTGCGGAGCGATGGCCAGGTAGTTGCGGCCCTGCGACAGGATGGCGCCCCACTCGGCCTGAGTGACGTTGGCGCCGAAGCCCAGAAACGACAGGGAGGACGCCGACAGGATGGCGCCGCCCACGTTCATCGTGAAGTTGACGATGAGCGCCTGCATGGTGCCGGGGAAGATGTGCACGAACATCGTGCGCGCCGGCGTGCAGCCGATGGACTGCGAGACCTCGACGTACAGCTCGCCGCGGACCTCGAGCACCGCGCCGCGGATGATGCGCGCGAACGAAGGCACCGTGAACACGGCCAGGCCGATCATGATGTTGGTGATGCCCGGGCCGATGATGGCCACGATGGCGATGGCGAGCAGGATCGACGGGAACGCGAACATGACGTCGCAGATGCGCATGATGATCGAGTCGATGATGCCGCCGAAGAAGCCCGCGATCAGGCCGAGGACGACGCCGCCGGCCGTACCGAGGATCGACGCGGTGAGCGCCGTGCCGAGCGACAGCTGGGTGCCGGCGAGGATGCGCGAGAAGACGTCGCGGCCGAACTCGTCAGTGCCCCAGATATGGCGCGCGGACGGACCGGCGAGGATGGCGCTGTAGTCATAGGCGTTGGGATCGTACGGGACGATCGACGGGCCGATGACCGCCATGATGAGGATGAACACGATGAACGCGAAGCCGAGCACCGCGGTCTTGCGGCGCAGGAACTTCTTGATGAACTGCACCGTGGGGTTTTGCGCCTGGGGCAGCTCCTCCGCCGTGGTGGCGGCAGTAGTTTGCTTGGTATCAGCCATAGTCGCCTCCTATTCGTATCTCACGCGCGGGTTGATGACGGCGTAGAGGATGTCGGCAAGCAGGTTGATCACCATGTACTCGAAGGAGAAGAACAGGATGAGCGCCTGCACGACCTCGTAGTCACGGAACCCGATGGAGTCGACCAGCAGACGGCCCATGCCGGGAATCGAGAACACGCTCTCGACCACGACGGAGCCGGCGATGAGGGCGCCGATCTGCAGGGCGGTCACGGTGATGATGTCGATCGAGGAGTTCTTGAAGGCGTGGACCATGATGACGCGCGGCTCGGGCAGGCCCTTGGCGCGCGCGGTGCGGATGTAGTCCTTGCCCAGGTTCTCGATCATGGACGAACGGGTCACACGGGCGAGAATGGCCATGATGCCCGCGCCCATGGCGACCGAGGGCAGGACGTAGCCGCGCCAGTCCTCGAGGCCGCCGGTCGGGAAGATGCCCAGGTTGACCGAGAAGATCTGCATGAGCTGCAGGCCGAGCCAGAAGTTGGGCAGCGAGATGCCGGCAATGGCGATGAGCATGCCAAGCAGGTCGAGGGCGCGACCGCGGTTGATCGAGGCGATGACGCCGATGATGATGCCCAGGATGACCGACCAGGTGATCGAGCAGATCGTCAGGTAGATCGTGATCGGCAGACGCGGGGCGAGCAGGTCGGCCACCGACGTGTTGTTGGTGAACGAGTGACCCAGGTCGCCCTGGAAGATGCCGGTGATCCACTGGATGTACTGCGGCACGAGCGGCTGGTCGAGGCCGAGCTCGCGACGGATGTTCTCGATCTCGCCGATCGTCGCGGTGGGGCCGCCGATCTGGCGCGCCGGGTCGCCCGGGATCAGGCGAACGAACATGAAGATGATGATGGAGATGACGATCAAGAGCGGAATCATGCTCAAGACGCGCTTAACGGCATATTTCCCCATGTAGCTCCCTCCCTTTCTGTCTTAACCGAGGTGATACGAGGGCTGCCAGCCCCCGCGGCGCGGAAGCTGGCAGCCGACAAACATCCTCGATGTAGGACTCAGGACGTGTGCAAGTTACTAGACGTTCAGCGTCGCGTGGATGACGTCGATGCCCTGCGCCACGTACTTGACGCCGTTGAGGTAAGCCTTGTAGGACAGGAGGGTGTTGTCGCTGGCGAGGAACAGCCAGGGGCACTCCTCCCAAGCGATGTCCTGGCACTTGCCGTAGTGCTCGTTCTGCTCCTCCTCGGTGGGCGCGGCGTTGCCGGCCTCGAGCTCGGAGTCGAACTCGTCGTTCTTCCAGAAGGCGGTGTTGTAGCCGGTCGGCGGCACCATGGCGCTGGAGAGCAGCGAGCGCAGGAAGCCGTCGGGGTCGGACTGCGACCAGTTGACGTACCACATCTGGAGCTCGGTGGTGTCCTCGGGCTCAGCGGCGATCTCGGCGTTGGTGGCAGCTTCGTTGGGCAGGACGTTCACCGTGACGCCGATCTTCTCGAGCTGCTGCATGACGAACGTGGCGCCCTTGGTCTCCTGCGTGGAGTTGTCGCAGATGATGGAGACCTCGAAGCCGTCGGCGTAGCCGGCCTCCTCGAGCAGGCTCTTGGCCTTGTCGATGTCGGTGTCGTACGGCGTCTGCGCCTTGTAGCCGGGGACGAGCTCGGGCAGGCAGGAGGTCGCGGGCGTGGCGGCGCCGGAGTACATGACGTTGACGTACTCGTCCTGGTTGAACGCATAGTTCAGGGCCTGGCGCACGCGGACGTCGGACAGCGGCTCATAGTTGGTGTTGAGCGTGACATAGCGCATGGTCGTCGAGGGGATCGAGATCATGTTGATGTCGCCGGCGGAGCGCACCGTGGCGACCTGGTCGGTCGGCATCGGGTAGATGGCCGTGGCCTCACCGGTCTGCAGGGCGGCGATACGGGAGCCGGCCTCGGGCACGACGCGGAAGTCGATGCGGTCGATGGAGGGAGCCTCGCCCCAGTAATCCTCGTTGCGGACGATGGAGACGTGGTCGCCCTGCGCGTACTCCTCGAGGACGTACGGGCCGGAACCCGCGGACTTCTTGGAGTAATCCCAGCTGGAGTCGGCCAGCGCCTTCGGGGAGATCAGGTAGAACTGCGTGATGGAGTTCATGAACGGCGCGTACGGGTTCGGCAGGTGGAACTCGACGGTGTACTCATCGACGGCCGTGCAGGCATCGACGCGCGTGTTCTCGGTGTTCTCGTCGATGGTCTCGATGAACATACGACGACGGCGCCAGTTGTTCTCGGGGTTGATGGCGGCCTCGTAGTTGGCCACGACGGCCTCGGCGTTCAGCGGCTCGCCGTCAGTGAAGGTGATGCCCTCGTTCAGGTGGAACGTGTAGGTGCAGGCATCCTCGGAGACCTTGTAGTCCTTGGCGGCACGCGCCTTGTACTCGTAGTTCTCGTCGAGATCGTACAGGGAGTCATAGATGTAGTACACGACGTTGCCGGAGTTGCCGTCGGACCAATCCATGGGGTGCATCTCCTGGAACTCGCCCTCGAAGGCCAGGATGCACTCGTTCTTGGGAGCCTTGCCGTCGGTCTTGGTGGCCTTGACGACGAAGCCGTCGGCGTCGGCCTCGATGGTCTCGACGCTCGTGGTGCTCGAGCCGGCGGGCGTGCTGCCGGTGGTCTCGCCACCACCGCCGCAACCGGCCAGACCGAGACCCGCGACCGTCGCCGCGGCGGCGGCAGTGGCGCCCACGAACCCGCGACGGGTAACGCTGGAGCCGGCCCAGTTCTTGCTCTGTTTGTCCATATCAGACACCCCTTCCGCACCTCTCTTATACAAGATATGGCGCATTTTGATGTATTGGCACCAAAAGCACGAGCGCTCCGCAGATGCGCGCAGCGAAACGGCTATACTACGTGCCCGCGAGAACATAGTAACGCTTTATCGCACAGAAGAGCGACTATCGCCAAAGCGGCCATACCGTTCACGCGCCGGAAATCGACCGTTCACCGTGAGGAATTATCGAAATTCCTGCATACGGCCACAACGGTCACTCAAACAGATGTGGAGGAAACGTTGGCTTACCAGTTTGACCGCGCTCGGTACGACGAACGCATGAAGTGGTATCTGCACGACCGCTTCGGTCTGTTCATCCACTTCGGACTCTACGCGATCCCCGCCCGCGGCGAGTGGGTCCGCAGCACCGAGGAGATGCCCGAGGAGCAGTACCTGCCGTTTTTCGACGAGTTCAACCCGACGGCATTCGACGCCCGCGCCTGGGCGCGCGCGGCCAAGCGCGCCGGCATGCGCTACGCGGTGCTCACCTCCAAGCATCACGACGGCTTCTGCCTGTTCGACACCGCCACCACCGACTTCAAGTCCACCAACACGCCCTTCGGCCGCGACATCGTCGCCGAGTTCCTCGAGGCCTTCCGCGCCGAGGGCATCCGCGTGGGCCTGTACTACTCCATCATCGACTGGCATCATCCCGACTTCCCCCAGTACGGTGACCGCCAGGCGCCACTTCGCAACGATCCGGTCGCCGGATCCAACGAGCACCGCGTGTTCGACCGCTACCTCGACTACATGCACGAGCAGGTGCGCGAGATCTGCACCAACTACGGCAAGCTCGACCTGCTGTGGTTCGACTTCGCCTACGACGACCTGCGCGGCGAGGCATGGCGCGCCACCGAGCTCATGAACATGGTGCGCGAGCTCCAGCCCGACGTGGTCGTCGACAACCGCCTCGAGGTCTCCGGCGAGGGCTTCGGGTCGCTCGCCAGCGGCAACCCCACCCCCTACCACGGCGACTTCGTCACGCCCGAGCGCATCCTGCCCCCGCAGGGCCTGTTCGACGTCAACGGCGAGCCGCTCGCGTGGGAGGCGTGCATCACCATGAACGACAACTGGGGCTACTGCGCGACCGACACCAACTACAAGCCCGCCGACCTGCTCATCCACAAGCTCGTGGAGTGCGTGTCCAAGGGCGGCAACATGATCTTGAACGTCGGACCCGACGCCACCGGCCGCTTCCCCGACCAGTCGCTCGCGATCCTCGACGAGATCGGCCGTTGGATGGACCGCAACGGCGCGAGCATCTACGGCTGCGGCCGCGCCGCCGGCGGCCCCATCGAGGTCGACCGCCCCGAATACGGCCGCATCACGCGCAACGGCAACACCTATTACTTCCATCTCTACGAGAACGCCCTCGGCCCCGTGCCGCTGCTCGGCGTCCCCAAGGATCGCATCGCCCGCATGCGCCTGCTGCGCGACGGCACCGAGGTGCCGCTGTCGAACAACTGGGTCCATAGCGATTATCCCGACATCGCCTTCGCCGACCTGGGTCCCTCGCCCGTGCTGCCCGACCCGGTCGACACCGTACTCGCCGTGACCATCAAGGAGGACTGACGCGGTATGCCCTTTCTATCCGAATCCCTGCACGCCTACGCGCAATCGCGCCTCGACGCGCGTCGCGAGCTCCTGGCCCCGCTCGCGCATGAGATCGACGCCGCGCTCGCGGGTCTCTCCGACCGCAGCGAGCAGACGCTTCTCAAGCTCTACCTGGGCACGCTCCCGCTGACCGACGTCTTCGACAACGACCTCGACCTGCTGGTCTCGTTTGCCCGGCAGGCCCGCGAGCTGCGCGCCACGAGCCCGTGGTGCAAGGACGTCCCCGAGCGCGTCTTCGTGCACTACGTCGCCTGCCCGCGCGTGAACAACGAGCCGCTCACCGACGCCTGGCCCGTCTTCCGTGCGGCGCTCGCCGAGCGCGTCGCCGGGCTCGACGCCGACCGCGCCATCCTCGAGACCAACTACTGGTGCGCCGAGACGGCCACCTACCAGGCATCCGACGGCCGCACCCTCGGCCCGCTCGGCGTGCTCGCCTCCGGCGACGGCCGCTGCGGCGAGGAGTCGACCTACCTCGTGACCGCACTGCGCTCCATCGGCATCCCGGCGCGCCAGATCTACACGCCGTGGTGGGCGCACTGCGACGACAACCACGCCTGGGTCGAGGCGTACGCCGATGGCACCTGGTACTACCTCGGCGCCTGCGAGCCCGAGGAGGCACTCGACCGCGGCTGGTTCACCGCCGCCTCCGGCCGCGCTATGCTCGTGCACACGCGCCTGTTCGGTGACTTCGGCTGCGACTTCGAGGGCGACCGGCACCTGCTCTCCCGCGAGGGCAACCAGGTGATCGTGAACCTCACCGGCGCCTACGCCCCCACCACGCTGCTCACCGTGACCGTCCGCGATACGGCCGGCGCGGCCGTCGAGGGCGCCTCGGTGCGCCTGCGCCTGGTGAACGAGGCCTCCTGGCGCGACATCGCCCATCTGACGAGTAGTGCCGACGGCACCGCCGAGATCGTGGTCGGCAAGGGCACGCTGCGCGTCGTGGCGACCACCGCCGACGGCATGGCCGAGCAGATCATCGACACGACGACCGACGACCGCATCGAGCTGACCCTGGGCGAGACCGTGACCGGCGACACCGCTTGGACCGATTTCGACGTCCACGCGCCCGCCGACCACCCCGCGCCCTGCGGCCACCTGACCCCCGAGCAGGCCGAGCTCGGCCGCGCCCGCAAGCGCGAGGCCGACCGCATGCGCACCGAGCGCGTCTCGGGCAACGTCGAGCGCGCCCGCGAGATCGCGCGTTCGTGCGGCCACGCCGATGACGGCTGCCTCGCCTTCTTCGAGCAGGCCTTCGCCAACGCCGACGAGGTCGCGCGCTTCCTGAGCGTCGACGACGGCGCCGACCGCGCCGCCCTGCTGGGGACGCTCACGTCCAAGGACTTCCGCGACCTGTCCGCCGACGTGCTCGAGGATCATCTGACCGGCGCCCGCGCGGTGCACGACGACGCGCTCGCCTACATCGCGCGCGAAGGCGTGACCGACCCCGAGCTCGCCGAGCAGCTCTACGTGGACTACGTGCTGTGCCCGCGCGCCCACTTCGAGCACATGTTCCCCTACCGCGCCTTCATCCGTTCCTTCTTTAGCGCCGAGGCCGTTTCCGGCTTCATCGCCGACCCGCTGAACGTCTGGACCTACATCTGCGACCACATGTCGTTCGATTCCGTCGAGCACGTCAAGAAGCACGTGGGCTCGCCGCGCGGCGCCCTGCTTTCCGGCCAGGCCAGCGCCGTCACCCGCCGTGCGCTGTTCGTCGCCATCTGCCGCACCTTCGGCATCCCGGCGCGCATCAACCACATCGACGCCGGCATCGAGTACTTCGCGCACGGCGAGTTCGTGCCGGTCGAGCATGCCGAGAAGGGCACGAACGTCGCCTTTTCGAGCGACGCCGATCCCGCGCCCGGCTACTTCCAGACCTGGAGCGTGGCGCGCTACCTGCGCTTCACCGCGGTGAGCGGGCAGGGCGCCCAGGGCTTCAAGGTGCTCGACTACTGGAACAAGGCGCAGTTCGTCGACGGCGTGTGCCACCTGCGCATGCCGTACGGCGAGTACCGCCTCACCACCGCGGTGCGTCTGCCCAACGGCGACGTGCAGGCTTCCGAGCGCGCGTTCGAGGTCGTCGAGGGCGGCAACGACGAGCCCATCGAGCTCAAGCTGCGCGAGCCCGACGTCTCGCAGATGCTCGCCGACATCGCGCTCGACCCGTTCCAGGCCGTCGATGGCGCCGGCGCGCCCTTCGACCCCGCCACCATCGCGCTCGCGCACGGCGAGGACGTGCATCCCGTCATCGTCGCCTTCCTCGAGCCCGGCATGGAGCCGACCGAGCACCTGCTCAACGAGATGCGCGAGCAGACCGACCGCCTGAGCGCCGCCCAGGTGCCCGTCGTGCTCGTGGTACGCGACGCCGAGGCGCTCGCCGACCCGACGCTCGCGCGCACCCTGCCCGAGCTCACCAACGTCACCGTCGCCTACGACGACTTCTCCGAGCTGCCCGAGCGCTTGGCGCGCCGCATGTTCGCCAACCCCGAGAAGCTCCCGCTGTCGCTGCTCGCCGTGGCGAACGGCGACGGCTCGCTCACCGGTCGCTACGCCGTGGGCGGCTACAACGTGGGCAGCGTCGACCTGATGCTCAAGCTCATCGCCCTGGAGCACTAGGCACGCCTGCGGACACACGTCCGACATGCCAAGCGGCCCGATCGTCTCGCACGACGATCGGGCCGCTTTTTGCTGTCCAGATGTCCCAAAAGGGACCGGCCCTTTTGGGACATGTTCAGACGCGAGGCCCGGCGGCGCGGAAAGCGCAGCCGGGCCTCGTCACATCATATGGGCGGAATCGAGATGCCTCTACGCCTCCATGAGGCCGGCGTAGGCGGCGCCGATCAGGCCGGCGTCGTTGCCGAGCGAGGCGATCTCGATCGGCGTGTCGGCGCACACGGACAGCGTGTAGTGCTTGAAGCGCTCGATGAGCTTGTCCAGGAACAGGTCCCCCGCGGCGGACAGGCCACCGCCGAGCACGATGGCCTCGGGGTCGACCGTGCAGGCCAGGTTGGCGAGCGCCAGGCCGAGGTACTCGACCATGGTGTCGACGGCAGCCGCGGCGGCCTCGTCGCCCGCCTGGTAGGCGTCGAACACGCTCTTGGAATCGGAGGGACCGGAGAGCTCGACCGGCTGGGTACCGCGCTTCTCGCACTCCATCTTATAGGAGTTCACCACGCCGGTCGCCGAAGCGTACTGCTCGAGGCAACCGCGGCGGCCGCAGCCGCACACGCGCTCCTCGGCCGAATTCACGCAGGTATGGCCGACCTCGCCGCCCGCGCCGTTGGCGCCGCCGATGACCTTGCCGTCGATGACCACGCCGGCGCCGATGCCGGTACCGAGCGTCACGAGCGCCATGCTGCGATGGCCGAGCGCGGAGCCGCGCCACATCTCGCCGAGCGCGGCGGCGTTCGCGTCGTTGACGAACGCGACCGCGGCGCCCTCGAAGGCCGCCTCGAGCGTGGCGCCCAAGCCGGGCAGGTCGAGCGATGCATTGGCGATCAGCTTGACGTTGCCGTCGTCGGGCACGGGGCAGGGTACGGCCAGGCCGATGCCCTTGAGGGCGACGTCGCCGTCCTGGGCATCCAGCAGATTCTTGATGCCGTCGATGACCGCTGCGTAGCCCGCCTCGTCGATGAGCGGAGGCGTGGGCACGCTCAGCTTGGAGAGCACCTCGCCGTTGCGGTTGACAAGGCCCTCCTTGACGGTCGTACCGCCCACGTCGATGCCCACGAACAGTTCCTCGGCCATATGCGGCCCCCTTTCTGGATATGTATCGGTGCCACCCATGATACCGCGACGATATGCCGTTTTGTCCGTGTTCGGCGAGCGGCGCGATAGAACGGAAAACAGGCTCGCTCGTGGCACCCGAGCCTATGAGGCGAACCCCGCCGCCAGCTCCTTGTCGAGAGCTGCTTTCAGGTCGTCCTCGTCGAGCTCCAGATCGACCTCGAGCCGCAGGGGCTCGCCGTCGCCCACGAAGTGGAACACCGTGGGCACCGTCTTCACCCCGTGCCGGTCGCGAAACGCCGCCAGCTGCTCATCCTGCGCGGTATCCGTGCTGTCGAGGTAGTACAGATCGACGCCCTGTCCGGCGAACACGGCGGCCATCGACGGCAGCAGCTTGCGGCACCACCGACACGTCGGACGGCCGATATACAGGTAGAAATCCTCTCCCGCACCCTCTTTCGCCGCAGCCCCTGCCGCGTCGACCCCGATGAACCCCGCGGCGGCCTTATCGTACGCCGCGAGCTCGCGCTGCAGCCGCTCGTCCTCCTCGGACGCCGTCGCCGGCTTGAGCTCGCAAACACCATCGATCGAGCACGCGCCCGCAGCCTGATTCCTATCGTCCATGGCAACCCCTTTCGAACGTGACCGTCATCTCCATCATACCCGCCGTGGCAAGACGGCGGACACCCGACAGCATGCGGACACGACCCGCGCCGCGGGCAGCCGCTATGCGGACAAACCGGGCGGTTCGATCGGCTGGAAAACCATGTATAGCTCTAGGGCGCGATTTTTCCGAGCGCTTTCCCCATCGTCCGGAGACCCTCCGCAAAACCCCAGTTGTTTCCTGCGGCGTTGTCACCGTGTATTGCCATAGCTGCGAAAGGGCACCGAAAAATCGCGCCCTAGAGCGGTCGGCCGTCCGCGTCGACCGCTCGTCTCGCAAAAGTATGCACAAATCATATTGTAGCCTGCGCAAACGTCTCAGAATATGCAACGGTCCGCTTTGGCCGACTTGTGTGGCCAAAGCGGACCGTCCCGGAAACGCAGAAAGCCCGAGCCGCGGCGGACGCAAACGGCTCGGACGCAGCGTCTACGACAGCTTGACGATGGGCGCGAAGCCCTTCATGAGCTTCTTGGTCTGCCCGCTCTTCTCGAACTGCACCTCGATCATGTCGCCCTCGGCGGAGATGACCTTGCCCACGCCGAACGTCTTGTGGCTCACCGTGTCGCCGGGCGCGAACACCTCGGCGGCACGCGTGGCGTCAGGGCGGCGTTGCTCCACCGTCGGGGACACGCCGGCCCGCTGCCGGCTGCGCCCCGCCCCCTGACCGCTGCCGAACGTCGCGGGCTTGAGGCCGGCATCGGGGCTGATGCCCGTATGGCGCGACATGCTACCACCCGTCGAGCGCGTGTACGAGCCGAACACCCGACCGCCGTACATATCGGATCCCATACCCGACCCGAAGGTGCCGCGGCGATCGCCGCGCTTCTCCCAGCCGGTCCCCTCGAATCCGGATGACCCGATGCCCGAGAACTCGATGTGCTCCTCGGGGATCTCGTTCACGAAGCGGGAGCGCGGGTTGGCCTGCGTGGAACCGTAGGTGCGACGCGTCGCGGCGTACGTGAGGAACAGGCGCTTGCGGGCGCGCGTGATGGCAACGTAGGCCAAACGGCGCTCCTCCTCGAGCTTGGCGGGATCGTCGGCCGCGGCGAACCCGGCGACGTGCGGGAAGATGCCCTCCTCCATACCAGCCACGAACACCGCGGGGAACTCCAGGCCCTTGGCGGAGTGGACCGTCATCATCGTGACGGCGCTCGTCTGACCGGACAGCGCGTCCAGATCGGAGCGGAGCGCCAGCCACTCCATGAGCGCCGGCAGGGCGGGGCACGCCAGCGCGCCGTACGTCCGCTCGATCTCGGCGGCGGTCTGGGCGGCGTGCACGGGCTCGGCGGGTGCCGCCGCCATCGCGTTGCCGGCGATCACGGCCGCCAGCGCCTCCTGCGCCGACGTCAACGGCGCGGCGAGCGCGTTGAGCGGATCGACGGCATCCGATGCGTCGCGCACGTCGACGGCACCCTGCGAAACGGCGTCCTCGGCAGCCGGCGCCGCCGCGGGCGCGTCCTCGACCACGCCTGCGGCGCGCAGCTCCTCCAGGCTCTCGAGTGTACCCTCGATATCCTCGTGCGTCTCCTCGAACTCGGCGGCGACGCCCAGGAACTCCTGGATGTTCTCGGCACGGCTCTCGGCCTCCATCGTGCCCTCGGCGCGAAACGCCTGCAGCAGCCCCGTCCGGTCGACGATAGCCTCGATCACGTCCTTGAGCTCGCCGTCCATGCGACGCGCATCGCGCACGATGCTCACGAAGTCGCCTAGGCCGCGGCGCACCTTGGCCGAGAACATGCCCGTCTCGGCGCACGCGAGCTCGCACGCCTGGAAAAACGAGCAGCGGTTCTCCTGCGCGAGCAGCTCGATCTTGGCGATGGAGGTCGACCCGATGCCACGGCGCGGCGTGTTGATGACGCGTTTGACGCTCATCTCGTCGGCCGGGTTCACGACCATCTTGAGGTAGGCCATGACGTCGCGGATCTCGGCACGATCGAAGAAGCGCGTGCCGCCCACGATCTTGTACGGCACGCCGGCGCGCAGGAACATATCTTCCAAGATGCGCGACTGCGCGTTCGTGCGGTAGAACACCGCCATGTCGTCGTAGCTCAGGCCGCCCGCGTGGAGCTTGTCGATCTCGGCGGCGATCCAGCGCCCCTCGTCACGCTCGTCGCTCGCCTGGTACGTCTGGATCTTGTCGCCGTCGCCGGCATCGGTGAACAGGCGCTTGTCCTTGCGCTGCGAGTTGTGGCGCACCACGGCGTTGGCCGCGGCGAGGATGTGCCCGGTGGAGCGGTAGTTCTGCTCGAGCTTGACCACGCGCGCGTCGGGGAAATCCTTCTCGAAGTCCAGGATGTTGGAGATGTCCGCGCCGCGCCAGGAGTAGATGGACTGGTCGTCGTCGCCCACGACCATGAGGTTGTGGTACTTGGCTGCCAGCAGGTTGGCGATCTCGTACTGCACGTGGTTGGTGTCCTGGTACTCGTCCACGCAGATGTAGCGGAAGCGCTCCTGGTAGCGGTCGAGCACCTCCGGACGAGTGCGCAGCAGCTCGAGCGCGCGCACGAGCAGGTCGTCGAAGTCCATGGCGTTGGCGGCGCGCAGACGGCGCTCGAGCTCGGCGTAGACGCGGGCCGCCTTCTCGGTCTTGGGGTCGTCGGCCTGCTGCGCCATCTCCTCCGGGCCCACCATGGCGTTCTTGGCGGCCGAGATCTTCCCGCGGATCATGTTGATGGGATATTGCTTTTGATCGATATCCATGCTCGTCATGATGTCGCGCACCAGCCGGCGGGAATCGTCGTCGTCATAGATGGTGAACTGGCCCGTGTAGCCCAGAAGGTCGGCATCCTCGCGCAGCATGCGCACGCACATGGCGTGGAAGGTGCACACCCACATGCCGCGCGTGCCGCCCGGCAGCAGGCCCTGCAGGCGCTCGCGCATCTCCGCGGCCGCCTTGTTGGTGAAGGTGATTGCGAGCACCTGCCACGGGCGAACGCCCAGATCGGCGAGCATATGCGCGATGCGGAACGTGAGCACGCGCGTCTTTCCGGAACCGGCGCCGGCGAGCACGAGCAGCGGGCCCTCGGTGGTGAGCACCGCCTCGCGCTGCGCGGAGTTGAGGCTGTCGATGTCGACATGGGGCCGCTGTGGTGCGGGCGCGGGTGCGTCGTAGATGTCGAGGGGAACCTGCTCGTACGCAGGCGCGGCAGGTGCGGCAGGTGCGGTGGACATGGCTCCCGCGGCGGGCGTCGTCGGGGACGGCGCGCCCTCCTTGGCGGCCTGCATGTTCTTTTCCCACGGGAGCTGTAGCGGCATGGATGCGACCTCCGGCATATCGAATCGAGCGGGCCTGCGATCGCGCCATGCGGCGTCCGCGACCCGCCCCGGCACGTCCTACGGGCCGTGCCATATGTTGAGCCAAATCAGTATAGCCGCCCGCGCGGACGCGGATCGGCCGCGCGGAAGCGAAGGGCGGGGCGGGCACCATATTCCCATCTCGTACCGAACCGCAAACCGCCCGCACCACCGCGGCCGCGGGCGCGCTACACTACTTGGGAACGAACGGAACGGGAGGCACGATGGCGCACAGGATCTTGTACTACACCCTCGACGGCGACTGCGCGCGGGCGCGCGAACTGCTCGACCAGCTGGATGCCGCACGCGATATCGAGCTTATCGGATGCGCCCACGAGCCCTTCGTACCCCCGACGGCCCGACAGCTCGAAGGCTGCGAGGGCATGATCGGCGAGTTCGCCCCCGCCATCAAGGACACCGTGGGGCTCATCGCCGATGCCGGCGTCCGCATCGTGGCGAGCATGTCCATCGGCCTCAACCACATGGACATCGAGGGGCTGACCGAACGCGGCGTCATCGTCACCAACTGCCCGGGCTACTGCGCCGAGGACGTCGCGACCCACACCGTCGCCCTCATGCTCGATCTCATGCGCAAAGTGACGTTTTCCAACCGCGACGTGCTCGCGGGCGGCTGGGACCCCAAGGTCGGCTACGAGGCGTACCGGACGCAGGGCCGCACGCTCGGCCTCGTGTTCTTCGGGCGCATCGCGCGGGCCGTCGTCCCCATCGCGCGGTCGCTCGGCATGCGCGTGCTCGCATGGGCCCCCACCAAGAGCGCGGAGGAACTCGCGGCGGCAGGCTGCGAGCGGGCGGACAGCCTCGAGGCGCTGCTGCGGGCATCGGATGTGGTGAGCCTGCACTGCCCGCTCATCCCGCAGACCCGCAATCTCATCGGCGCGCGCGAGCTCGCGCTCATGAAGCCGACCGCCTACCTCATCAACACCGCGCGCGGCGAGGTCGTGGACGAGCAGGCCCTCGTCGACGCGCTCGACGCCGGGCGGATTCGCGCCGCCGGGCTCGACGTCATCGCGCACGAGACGCGTCCCGACCGCCGGCTCATCGACCATCCCCGTGTCGTGGTCACGCCGCATTCGGCCTACGATTCGGTGGAGGCTGCCGACAACCTGCGCATCATGTCGCTCGAAGCATGCGTGGACGTGCTGGTGCGCGGCATGGCGCCCGCCTACGCCGTCAACCCGCAGGCCATCGAGGCCCAGCACCTCGCACCTCGTCCGTAACGATTCCCCGCCCGGCGTGAAATCTTGTCAGACGAATTGTGCCGCTTTGCGCCGTCACAGCGACCAGAGCAGGCGCATACCGATCGTCACGAGCGGCACGGTGACAAGTGACAGCGCTGTCGACGTCATGACGAGCTTCGAGGCGAACGGCGCGTCGGCGTGGTACTTCTCGGCGAGCATCGCCGTGGTGCTCGCCGCCGGCATGGCCGACAGCAGCACGGCCACCTCGGCGGAGAAGGCGTCGATCGGCAGCAGGTGCAGCAGCACGGCCACGATGACGGGGATGGCGATCAGACGCTCGAAGCTGTAGATCAGCGCCTCGCGGTCGAGCATCTCGCGCAGCGGGCACTCGCTGATGATGGCGCCGACCACGAACATGCTGAGCGCCGTGTTGCAGCCACCGATGAAGTCGACGGCGCCGACGATCGGCTCGGGCAGCGTGAAGCCCACGCTGTACCAGGCCATCACGGCAAAGCCGATGAAGATCGACAGGACGCACGGGTGCAGCAGCACGCGGCGCACCGCGTGGCGCTCCTTGGTGCCCGCGAACATGCTCACGCCGTAGGTCCACATGAGGATGCGCTGCGGCAGCAAAAACACCGCCGCGCACAGCAGGCCCTGCGAGCCGAAGTACGCCTCGGCCACCGGCATGCCGATGAGCCCGGCGTTGGACACCATGATGCCGTACTTCAGGCAGGCGCGGTGGCTCTCCTCGGTCCCGCGGAAGAACACGTGGTTCCACACGGCATAGAACACCTGCAGGGCGCAGGCGATCGCCAGCACGGATATCGTCATCTTGAGGATCTCCGGCGTGATCGCCATCTCGAACGAGCCGATGATCGAGGCGGGCATCACCACGGCCATGATCACGTCGACCAGATGCGCCCGCGTCATCGCGTCGAGCGTCTTGCGCAGACCGAGGTAGTAGCCCACCGCGGTCATGATGAAGATCTCGATCTGGATCGCGATCATCTCCATGCCGGCATCGTCCCCTTTCGCAGAGCGACAAGATTGTACCTGGCACCAACTTGTCGCCAACTTGTCGCTACAGGCCCAAGGCGGGAACGAGACAGAGGAAGTACACGAGCACGAGCACGCCGAGCGCGATGCGGTACACGCCGAAGCCCTTGAAGTCGTGACGGCGCACGAAGCCCATGAGCCAGCGGATGGCGAGCAGCGACACGACGAAGGCGGTGAGGCAGCCGACGACCATGATGCCGATCTCGTTGGAGCCGAAGGTGCCGCCGTCCATAACCAGGTACTTGACGAGCTTGAGGGCGCTCGCGCCGAACATGACGGGCACGGCCAAAAAGAACGTGAACTTGGAGGCGACGGTACGGGTGCAGCCCAACAGCAAGCCGCCGATGATGGTGGAGCCGGAACGCGACGTGCCGGGGATGAGCGAAAGCACCTGGAAGCAGCCGATGCCGAGCGCCGTCTTCCAGGAGAGGTCCTCGAGCGTGGTGATGCGGCCGAAGTCGGTGTCCCCGTCATCGTCGGTTGCCGGCTGAGCGGGGGCGGCGAAGTGCGACCCGGCAGGACGGCCCACCGCGAGCTCGCCACTCGCGATCATCTGCCGACGGCGACGGGCGCGCCAGTTCTCGATGACGATGAAGGCGATGCCGTAGACGATGAGCGCGGCGGCCACGACGACGGGGCTGTACAGGTGCTCCTCCATGAAGTCGTCGAGCGGGATGCCGACCGCCGCGGCCGGGATGCAGCCGAGCACGATCTTGCCCCACAGCTTCCAGGTGTCGCGGCGACCCTCACGGCCCTTGGACGGGCTGAACGGGTTGAGTTCGCGGAAGAACAGGACGCACACCGCGAGGATGGCACCCAGCTGGATGACGACCTGGAACATGTTCCAGAACTCTTGGGAGACGTCCAACTTGATGAACTCGTCGACCAGGATGAGATGACCGGTCGAGGAGATGGGCAGCCACTCGGTGATGCCCTCGACGACGCCCAGAAACGCCGATTTCAGCAGCTCGATGATATCCACAGGTGAAAGCCTTCCATGTAACAGCCTGCGCGACCCGGGCAGGCGGACGTATCGTATGCGACACCCCATTATCGCCCGCTTGGACCGCCTGAACGGAAAAAGCAGCATCGTTCACAGAATAATGAGGGGACGGCGCGCTCGCGCGGGTATAACGGGAGCATAGATTCGACCACGCGGCTCGACTACCGAGTAGCGCCATG
The DNA here is from genome assembly GCF_021531055.1 of Collinsella tanakaei. Classification (GTDB taxonomy): domain Bacteria; phylum Actinomycetota; class Coriobacteriia; order Coriobacteriales; family Coriobacteriaceae; genus Collinsella; species Collinsella tanakaei_B. The sequence goes on along the minus strand of NZ_JADYTL010000004.1, from coordinate 88,610 downwards.
GCACAAGGAGGTCACCATGAACGAAGGCTATTCCAAGGTATTCGTCTCGCTCGACGGAACCGAGCAGCAGGACTTCGTGTTGGCGCGCGCCATCAAGGTGGCGGCGAACAACGGGGCCACGCTCTACATCGGCCATGTCATCGACTCGACGGCGCTCGAATCCGCGGGCTCCTATCCGGTCGATTTGGTCAACGGACTCGAGGAATCGTTCCGCAACTCCATCGCCGAGCAGGTGCATGAGGCCGAGGAGAACCCCGATATCCCCGAGGTGAAGATCATCGTCAAAGCCGGCCGCATCCGCGAGACGCTGAAGGACGAGATGCTCGACGTGATCCAGCCCGACCTGGTCATGTGCGGCGCCCGCGGCCTGTCGTCGATCAAGTACGCGCTGCTCGGCTCGATCTCGACGTTCCTGCTGCGCAGCACCGAATGCGACATCCTGGTCGTGAAGTAACCGAGGGTCCCGGGGCCCGCCCGGGATTCCCCCGTGCCCACGTCCTCGCGCCTGCGGAGCTGCGGAATGTGGGCCCAGAGGAATCCCGGGCGGGCCTTACCTCGGCTGCTTCTCCGATGGAACGGTAAAAAAGGATGTGCATGGCGCCTTTTAAGGCGCCATGCCTTTTATGGGGTCGCGTTCGAAGTAGTGCATTTTGTTCGCGGGGAAGGTGAGCGTCGCCGTGAAGCCGCTGCCTTCGTCGGATTGCGCCTCGACGCCGATGCCCATCTTGTCGCACAGGCGCTTGACCAGATACAGGCCGATGCCCGTCGAGCGCTTTCCCGTCCGGCCGTTCTCGCCGGTAAAACCCTTGTCGAACACGCGCGGCACGTCGGCGGCCGGCACACCGCATCCGTTGTCCGACACCGTCAGCACGACGCACTCATCCGCCATGCCCTCTGCAACCACCGCCCCGCGAAATTCGATCGTCGCACCCTCGTCGCGAGCGTATTTCACACTGTTCTGGATGAGCTGCCCTAGGATGAACTCCATCCACTTATCGTCCGTGAACACCTCGATATCGAGGTTACGCTGCACGGGAATCACCCGCGTGGCGATCATGACGCGCGCATTGGCCTTGATCGCCGTCGACACCAGATCGCCCAACCGATGCTTGCGGATCAGGTAGTCGCGATCGAGCGTCTCGGAGCGCGCGAAGAACAGCGCCTGCTCGATATAGCCCTCCAGCCGATCGAGCTCCTCCTCGAGGGCTTCGGCCTTCTCCAGGGCGGTGTCGGCGGCATCGTCGGCGGGCATCGAACCGACCAGGTTCTCGAGCATCAGATGCGCGGCGGCCAACGGGGACTTGGCCTCGTGCACCCAAGTCTCGACGTACTCGCGATAGTCAGCCGCCTGCCTGCGATAGCTCGCCACGTCGTCGTTGGCCGCCTTGGAGATCGCACGAAGCGCGTCGTAGGTAAGCTCGCCCTCGATGAAGTCGGGACGGTCGACCATCTCGGCGATCCACAGCGGGTGCCGCACGTCGGAGGCGCTGCGCTCGAGGTCCGTATAGAACGCACGGCGCTGCAGCCACGACGCGACGCTCGCCGCGAGGGCCGCGACGACCACCATCAGCGTGACCAACAGCGCCAGCGGCCACCCGACACCCCCGACCACCAGCACGAAGCAGATGAGCAGCGCGACGCTGCCCACGATGAACGCCCCGACGAACGACGATCTGAGATACGCCCGATACGACATGCGCGCCCCTCGCTCCTAGACCGAATAGCCGCGCCCACGATGCGTGGACAGGTACCCCGTCACGCCGATCTTCTCGAGTGTGTTGCGCAGGCGGTTGATGTTGACGGTCAGCGTGTTGTCGTCCACGAAGGCGTCGGAATCCCACAGGTCGCGCATGATAGCCTCACGCGAGACGATAGTCCCGGCATGATTGATGAGGAGCGCCAGGATGCGCATCTCGTTTTTGGTGAGTTCGACCTGGCCACCCTCGGCACTCGCCACCGAGCGCGCGAGGTCGAGCTCGAGCCCCTTATGCGAGATCACATTGCGTTCGGGCGCCGCGCTCGCACGGCGCAGCAGCGCCTGGATATGGGCGATCAGCACGCGCGAGCTGTACGGCTTGGTCACGAAATCGTCGGCCCCCATCGTCATGCTCAGCACCTCGTCGATCTCGGTCACACGTGAGGTGAGCACGATGATGGGCACGTCGGAGCGCTCACGCAGCTCTCGGCAGACGAGCTGGCCGTCGGTGCCGGGAAGCGTCAGGTCGAGCAGCACCAGATCGGGCCGGGCGGCGACGATGCCCTCGACCACGGCGTCGAAGGTGGAGCAGGACGCGGTCGCAAAACCGTTGCGCTCGAGAACCTGCGCCAGCTCGGTGCGGATGGGCTCGTCGTCCTCGACGATGTAGATGAGCGGCATGGATGCCTCCTCGATACGCATGGTCGCGACGGGTGACCGTCCGTTCCATTATGCCGCGCCTGAGGTGGATGCACCGCGGCGAGCAATCAGGTTGCGACAATGTAAGGGATCGTGGTGGCGCGCCCAGCCCGCACGCCGAGTCGATGCTACGCGTAGAGCTTCGCCATGCCGGACGCGAAGAAGTCCAGCATCGCCGTGTCCTGCGACTCGATGCCGGCAGCCTCCTCGGAGACGACCACGCCGTGCTCGTCGGAGATGAGGGCGACGGGGCCCGTGGCGACAAGGCCGGCTGCGCCGTCGCGGACGATCGCGTACCCGCGCGTGGAAGCCAGCTGCTCCACCAGGGTTCCCGCACCGCACAGCACCTCGTCGGGCTCGGCGGCGATATGCAATACGCCGTCGCGCACAAAGCAGAGCAGCTCGGGGGCGATTCCGGTCTTTGCCGCTTCGTCGCGCGCCTGGGCGGCGCGGTCCGTAAGCGCCGCGGCGGATGTGTCGGACAGCGGTTCGTAAGCGCCGACCGTCATCGCGGCGTTGCCGTTCACGTCGATGACGAGCATGAGGACGCCGTTCGGGTCGTCGTAGGCCCCATCGGCCAATGACCACTCCACATGCTGCTTTGCCCACGAGAGCATGTTGCGCGTGAGCGGCGCGCCGGAGACCACGCGCTGCGACAGGGCGCGGATATGCCGATTGAGCAGCGGAACCGTGCGCTTTGCCATGCGCCAGCGGCAGACGAGCGCCGGCCGGTCGAGCTCAAAGGCCGGTACCTGCTCCTGATTGGCGCAGAACTCCTCGTACGCACGCCGGTCCTCGGCGTTGCCGAACAGCTCGCTTGCGGTCGGCTCCATCACACGCCACCCCCATCGGTCTCGATATGCAAACGGCACCATTGTACCCATCCCGATCGGCACGCCCGCGAGGAAACGGACGAGCCGAGCCCGCGGCTCGGAACGCTCGGAACGCCCCCTCACCGGCAAAGACCCAGCACCGATGTCTGAAGCCCAGCGCTGAGAGCCGAAACCCGCCATCGACAGACAGGGCTCCCTACTGACAGCCGGGGCCCACTACTGACAGTCGGAACCCAGCACTGACAGCCGGAACTCAGTACTGACAGTCGAAACTCAGCACTGACAGCCGGAACTCAGCACTGACAGCCGGAACTCAGTACTGACAGTCGAAACTCAGCACTGACACAACATGGCGAGATAGGCGCCTATCTGTCAGTAGTGAGTTTTCGTTGTCAGTAGTGAGCCCCGACTGTCAGTAGTGAGTTCTCGTTGTCAGTAGTGGGCCCCGGCTGTCAGTAGTGGGTCCCGGCTGTCAGTAGTGAGTTTTTACCGTCAGTAGCAGGTTCCAACAGACAGTCGCGAGCCTATCCGACAACGCCAAGCCTCGAGAAGCTCCGAACACCGCCCCGGCGCTGACGGCAAAGGGCGCACGCCGAACAATCGACGTGCGCCCCTTCGACCAAACAACCACAACGCCAAGGCGCCCGACGGCACCTCGGCTCGCCATCGTGCTCGCTCGAGCACCTTAGTGACGGAAGTGGCGGGCTCCCGTGAACACCATCGCGATGCCGTGCTCGTTGCACGCCTCGATGCTCTCGTCGTCGCGCTTGGAGCCACCGGGCTGGATGATGCAGGTCACACCATGTGCCGCAAGCGTATCAACGTTGTCGCGGAACGGGAAGAACGCGTCGGAGGCGCAGGCGAAGCCGCCCTTCTCCCAGCCCATGCGCTCGCACGCATCCTCGGCGCGCTCGCAGGCGAGCAGCGCGGAGTCGACACGGTTGGGCTGACCGGGACCCATGCCGATACCGGCGTTGTTCTTGGACACCAGGATGGCGTTGGACTTGACGCCCTTGCAGACGCGCCAAGCGAACATGAGCTCCGCCATCTCCTCGTCGGTCGGCTTGCGCTCGGTCGGGCAGGTGAAGGTCGCCGGATCCTCGGAGACGGTGTCGACGTTCTGCACGAGCACGCCACCGTCGATGGAGCGCAGCTCGTACTCGGCATGGCCCTCGGCGCCGCCCGTGGCGAGCACGCGCAGGTTGGGGCGCTTGGCCATGCGCTCGAGCGCCTCGGACGTGTAGCTCGGGGCGATGATGACCTCGACGAACTGCTTGTTCACGTCGGCGAAATGCTCGACGAGCTCATAGGGCACCTCGCGGTTGCAGGCGATGATGCCGCCGAAGGCGCTCTTGGGGTCGCACGCGAAGGCACGGTCGTAGGCCGCGGTGATGTCCTCGGCCACGGCGGAGCCGCAGGGGTTCTGGTGCTTGAGGATCACGCAGGCCGGGCCGTCGAACTCGCGCACGAGGTTCCACGCGGCGTCGGCGTCGAGGTAGTTGTTGTAGGACAGCGGTTTGCCCTGGATCTGCTCGGCGCCCACCAGGGGATTTGCCGAGGAGGCCTTGGCCGCGAAGTCGTCGGCGAAGCGATAGACCGCGGCGGTCTGCTGCGGGTTCTCGCCGTAGCGCAGGTCGTCGACCTTCTCGAGATGCAGATCGATCGCGGCGGGCGCGGCGACGGCGTCGGTCTCGGCGGCATGGGCACCCAACCATGCGGCGATGGCACCGTCGTAGGCGGCCGTGGTCTGGTAGACCTTGAGCTGCAGGCGGCGACGCGTCTCGAGCGTCGTGGCGCCGTCGTGCTCGGCCATCTCGGCGAGCACCGCACCGTAGTCGGCCGGGTCGGACACGACCGTCACGGAATCCGCGTTCTTGGCCGCGGAGCGCAGCATGGAGGGGCCGCCGATGTCGATGTGCTCGATGGCGTCGGCGAAGGTGACGTCGGGCTTGGCCACGGTCTTCTCGAACTCGTAGAGGTTCACGACGACCATGTCGATCATGCCGATGCCGTGCTCTGCCGCCTCGGCCATGTGCTGGGGATCGTCGCGACGGGCGAGCAGGCCACCGTGCACCTTGGGGTGCAGCGTCTTCACGCGACCGTCCATCATCTCGGGGAACCCGGTGTAATCCTCGATGGGCACGACCTTCACGCCGCCCTCCTCGAGCGCGCGGGCCGTACCGCCCGTGGAGATGATCTCCACGCCGTAGACCGTCTGCAGCTCCCGCGCGAACTCGACGACCCACGTCTTGTCGGTCACCGAGATCAGCGCTCGCTTGATCTTGACGTCTGTTGCCATGCAACCCCTCCTTCTGTTGGCGCCCGCAGCGGTCTGGGCCTTCAGCGGACGCATGTGCACGCCTCTAATGTACCGCATGGCGAAGTCCGCATCCGCCTTGTTGCGAAGAATCTCCCGAGGGATGTGCGGACCATGGCGAACGGATGACGCGGAACCTGTGACGACACGAAGGCACCATATTTCACCCGTCCCCAGGTGCTACAAACAACATGTGACATGTGGACGATCATCAGACGCGGTTTCACATGTTTTCACATGTCAGTCCACGCATCGGATGCTCGAGACGAAAAGGAGGCGACCATGGTTTCACGGGTCCTGTATCGACCGTTCGAGGAGACCGATTTCGACGCCATCGCCTCCGTGCTGCAGGGCATCTGGCACGACCGGTCCGATATCGAGGCCTACAATTTCCTCGAGGCCTGCGACGACCTCGCCTACTCGCTCTCGAACTCCACGTTTTCCCAGGTCGTGGTCGTGGACGATGCCCCGAGCGGCATCGTGCTCGCCCGCGCGGCAAACGCCGAGACCGACCGCTCCGGCCGCTGGGAGCAAACCGACCGCGACTTCCTCGAGCAAATGCGCCGCATGGATCCGCGGGCATCGCAGGTGCGCGCCCGTTTCTCCGAGCTGGAAGACCGCGTCAACGCCGAGCTGCTGCGACGCGCCTCCTTGGGCGAGGCGGCAGGCGAGATCACGCTGCTCGCCGTCGGCGCCGAGACGCGCGGCACCGGTATCGGCTCGGTGTTGCTCGACGCCGCCCTCTCCTACCTCTCCTCGCATGGGACCACCTGCGCGTACCTGTTCACCGACACGAGCTGCACCTGGTCGTTTTACGAGTATCGCGGCTTCACGCGCCTGGGCAGGCATCGCTCGACGCGCGAGGAGCGCCATCTTCTGCCGCGCGAGCTGTACCTCTACGGACTCGATCTGTCCGCATGATCGTTATCCCGCAGCATCGCGAAGGACAGCGCGGAGCTGCTCGGATACGTTCGGGACCTCCCGAACAGGCATACGGGAAGCGCATCGGCTTCCACGGAAAACGGCTCCCCGAAAGGAGCCGTTTTCCTTTTCATCGCACCGTATGAAGCGCCATCGCGGCGCGCATCAGAACGTGCCGCCGCCTCCGCCGCCGACGCCTCCGCCGCCGCCGACCGAGAAGCCGCCGCCCAGACCCGATCCCGAGCTGTCGAGGCTCATGGCGAGAGCGCCCATGGTCTCGCTCTGCACGTCTTGGAACTCGCTTGCCGCGCTGCGGTGCGACCCGTGGGGATACAGCCACCAGTACATGGGATAGTAGTAGTCGCCGTAGGCATCCTGGCGCATCTCTCGCGGCACCGCGTCGGCGAGCTGGCGGATCACCTCGTCGGATACGCCGAGGGCGACCGCCATCACGAGCAGCCTGTTCCACAGCACCAGATCGGATGGAACCGCCTCGTCAAGTCGGGTGAAGTCCTCGAGCCACCGCTTGAGCGCCTCGCACCTCGCGCGCAGCTCCGAAGCCTCCGCGGAGCGCACCTTGAACGTCGCCACGAGCACGACGATCGCCACGATGCACGCGACCGAGATGGCGAAGGCAGCCGGATTGACGAAGTCGCTCTCGATGAAAAAGAGAAGCGACGCGACGCCGAAAAACGCGGCGAGCGAGGCGCACGCCACCAAGAATTTCGAACCGCGCGACGTCACGAGCGATTTTTGCTCGAGCACCGCACCGATCTCCGCTTTGAAATCGCTCACGCGATCGCGGAGGACCTCCCCGTCCGCTTCGACCCGGTCTTCGAGCTGATCGAACCTGACATCCGTCACGGCGTCGTCCCCCTCGCCGAAGTACAGGGCGAGCGCCGCGCGGTCGATGGGATCGACGACACGGCTCCTGTCAAGCAACGATATCCGGTACTCCTCGTGCGTCTTGGTCCCGAACAGCCCCTTATCCTCGACGGTGACGCACGACAGCGAGATCGCGCGCTCGTCGGTGAGCTTCATGAGCGTGGCGGTGAACGCCCGGTCGGGCACTGTCCCGTCCTCCATGAACGCGGCGATCACGGCGGGATGGTCGGCGGAGGGGACGTCGCGCAGGTAGGTCTCCTGGAACATCGGCTTGGGGCTGCGACCGCGCGTGGAGCGGTACCACGCCGTCACGGCGAGCAGCAGCGCCGGCAGGCCGATCTGGACCGCGCTTCCCACTCCGGCGAGCACGCGCGCCTGCTCGCGGCGGTCGTTCGCCTCATCCGCCCAATCCTGCTCCTCGGCGAAGATCGTGTCCAGCCGAGCCTCGCCGGAGGCATCCATGCCGGGCACCCACGATGTCGGGAACGCGGCACGGACCTCGGCGAACTGCCCGGATTGCACCTGGGGAACGGTGCAGCTCACCTGGGGTTCCCCGTCGTTTTGCACGCTCACACTGCCATCCAGCGGGCCATGCGCCCATGCGCGCAGCTCCTGCTCACCATCCGTGGCGGCGGACGAGGCGCCGGCGAACGCGACCGTCAGGCTCACGTCGCACGAATCGTCCTCCCATCCGGGCCCGACGAACTGCCAGTACAGCTCGGCCGTATCGGACCACGCCATGACCGCACCGTCGAGCTCGTAGGTCAGCGAGACCGTCGCCGTCTCCCCGTCATCGTGCGGCGAGAACACCTTGAGCTCGATCGAATCGCCTTCGTTTTCGACGATGTACACGCCCGCATCCCCTGATTCGGCATCTTGCGCCGGCTCGTAGCGCACGGCCTTGCCGTCCTCGGAGACCTCGACGTCGAACACCATGATCGACGAGGCGCTGCCCTGTTCGTTGCGCGCGTAGGGAATCGTCCAGTACACGCCGTTGACGTCGTCGTCGAACTCGAACGTGCGCGCCTCCTCGACCATGAGGGAGCCGTCGGCCTGCACCGTCGCCCGAATGTCGACGCGCGGCATCTCGACGCCGAACGCGACCGCGGGCAACGCGAGGAACAGCGCGGCGAGCGTCATCGCGAGCAACCACGGCATACGGAAGCGGCATTCACGCGTTCTTGCGAGGGAGCACATGTCCTACCTCCCGACAGGCGATATGTGGCACATCGTCGCTCATTGTACCCAATCGCGCCGAAAGGCCCCACCGTATGGGCGAACGTGCGAACGCGACCATCCGCCCCACTCCCCGAATCGCCGTCCGCGCAAGGGGGTATACTCGATAAAGTGTACAAGTTCGCTGCCTTTCAGCAGGCAGTAGCGCGAGTAAGGAGAATCGCACATGGCCATCGACACCAAGGTCGCCGAGGTTCTGGAGGACCAGATCAACAAGGAGCTGTACTCCGCCTACCTCTATCTCACGTTCGCCGATTACTACGAGGACCGCGGTCTCAAGGGCTTCGCCAACTGGTACGAGATCCAAGCCAAGGAGGAGACCGACCACGCCATGGCGCTGCGCCGCTACCTGCTGGACAACGACTACAAGCCCACGATGAAGGCCATCGCCCAGCCCGATAAGACCTTCGACAACGACCTCGCCCCGCTCGAGGCCGGCCTCGAGCACGAGGAGTACGTGACGAGCCTCATCCATCACTGCTACGAGGTCGCGCACGAGGCGCACGACATCCGCGCGATGCAGATGCTCGATTGGTTCGTCAAGGAGCAGGGCGAGGAGGAGACCAACGCCCGTGACATGATCACCAACATGAAGCTGTTCGGCGGCGACCCCAAGGGCCTGTACGACCTGGACCGCGAGTACCAGACCCGCGTCTACACCCCGCAGACCGCCCTGCCCATGTAATCTGCGCGGCGATGTGAGTTCGCGGCCGGTGACGGGCACTCCGTCGCCGGCCGTTTTCGTTTCCGCAGGACGCCGCGCGTCGGCTCGCTATACTCTTGCCCATGGATACCGATACCGCCACCAACACCGCCTCGCGGCCCGTCGTCGGACGTTTTGCGCCGTCCCCCTCCGGCCGCATGCATCTGGGAAACATCTATTCAGCCCTCGTCGCCTGGCTGTCTGCCCGCTCGCAAGGAGGGCGCATCGTCATGCGCATCGAGGATCTCGATCCGCGCACGCAGGGCGGGCCGTGGACCGAGTTGCTGCTCGAAGACCTCCGCTGGCTCGGCCTATACTGGGACGGAGAGCCCGTCTGCCAGCACGAACGGATCGAGCTCTACCAAGATGCCCTCGATAGGCTGCGCGCGGCGGGCCTCACCTACCCCTGCTTCTGCACGCGGGCGGAGCTCCATGCGGCAAGCGCGCCGCACGCAAGCGACGGCACGCCCATCTACGCGGGTACCTGCCGCGACCTCTCCCCCCAGGAAATCGCCCAACGCTCGAAGGTCCGACCCCCGGCATGCCGGCTGCGCGTACCGGACGCCTCCGACCCGACAGGCATCGTGACCTTCCTCGATCGTACCTATGGGGATCAACGCACGACGCTTGCGCACGAATGCGGGGATTTCCTCGTCCGTCGCAGCGACGGCGTCTTCGCCTACCAGCTCGCCGTGGTCGTCGACGATGGCGAGATGGGGATCACCGAGGTCGTCCGCGGCCGTGACCTGCTCGATTCGTGCGCGCGGCAGATGTACCTGCAAACCCTGCTCGGGTATCCGCACCCGACCTACGCCCACGTCCCCCTCCTGATCGCGCCCGAAGGCAGGCGGCTGTCCAAGCGCGACCGCGATCTGGACATGGAAGGCCTGCGCGAGCGATTCGGCAGGCCGGAGGCGCTGCTCGGCTGGCTCGCCCACGCGACGGGCATCGTCGAGGACCCGCGTCCCCGGAGCGCCGAGGAGCTCATCGACCGCTTTTCCTGGGACGCCATCCGTGCATATCGCGAGGATATCGTTATCGACCAAAAATCCCTTGAACAAGCGGACGTAGGTGCGCTATGATATTGCGGCTGTTACGGAGAGCTGACCGAGAGGCCGAAGGTGCTCGCCTGCTAAGCGAGTATTCCCCACAAGGGAATCTGGGGTTCGAATCCCCAGCTCTCCGCCAGTTTGAGATTGAAGCCCGATGCCCCTGCGGCACCGGGCTTTTTTCTTGGGAAACCGCTGGGCTGCGAAGCCGAAAGCTCGCGATGGCATTTATGGTGCGGTTTATCGAGGACCTTGCGAGTAGCCGAGGCAATGATCCGAAAGAAACCGCAGGTTATCGGCAACCCTGTTTTTGTGTCTACCGATAGGTCCGACAATAAACCGCACCCTAAACCATATGCGACGCCAAATGGCGCATCGATACCGGAACCGTTCGCGCCCATCACATGGATGAAGCCATATTCCCGCCGTGCCTCCATGGATCTTACGGTAGCAGCGACCTGCTCACCGCGTTCAGCTCGTCGGAGCCGCGCATCTGCCATGCGACGTAGGCGCAGCGGCCTGCGAGGAACGGAAAACCGCTGTCGGTCAGCATGACTGCCGCATCGGCGACCTGACAGAACAGTTCCTCGGTCGGTGGAATCGGCACGTCCGCTGCCTGCAAGATCGCCACCGCCTCGTCGAAGGCGAGCGGCTCCACCCGCCCCATGGCGCGCATGAGCTCACGCATCTCCTCTTGGGCGACATGGCTGATCCGTCTTCCCTGCGGGACGAGCCGATAACAGGCCAAGGCGATCTCGCGCTCACGGCGCCGCCAGTACGCGAACGCCATGCGGTAGAACAGGTACGCTGCAGCATCCGTATCGTAGGTGGCCCGCAGCCCGTGCTTTGCCACCTCGATGACCTCATCGAACATCTCCAGCCGCGCCAGCACGTTGACCAGCGTGAAGTGCGCCTGCATCGACGTCGTCGCCATATCGAGCATGTGGCGCGCCAAGGGCAGCGCCCGTTCGTATGCCCCGACCTGCGCATACATGTTGCACAGATCGAACTGGGCAAAGAACAGCGCGTCGGGCGCCCGATGGATGCGCGTCGCGGTGTCTCCCACAAATATCGGCAGAATGATCCGACCCAGGTGGTTCTCGCAGAACTGCGTCTGTACGGGGTGGGATTCCAGCAGCTCCGCCGCCACGCAGGATGCCTGCGCCTCCTCGATGATCTCGTTGAACTCCTGCTCGGCGCGAAGCGGGTCCTCGGCCATGACGGACCGCGCGGCGTCGAACCGCCCGCGCAGGGCATCATGCAGGTCGTCGTCGACCTCGAGCTCGTTCGCGCAATCCGCCAGCAGCAGATCGCGCAGGCCATCCGGCAACCGTCGATCGTCGTCCATCGGTGCCAGCCGCAACGCAGGAGACCCGATCCGCAGAGCGTCCTGCTCCACCTCGAACCGCCGCAACGCATCGACGCACCCAAGATCCGCAAGCGATGCGCCTACAAGCTCGCGCGCGAGCGGAACCAGCGTCGCCATGAACTCGATACGATCAAACGCCCGAACCACCGGCTCCTCGCCGGCAAGCGTCCGCTCCCCGATCACGCATCGGGTCACATTCAGATTCGATGCGAACGCCGCGGCGGCGAGCACGAGCGACATGCGGCTCGCATATTCGCGAGCCATGCGGGCGCGCTGGTCATCGGGCAGGACGCGCCAACTGCCGAAACGCTCCTCGTACGACTCGGCGGGCATCGACAGCAGATCGGGTCGCACAAAGCGAATCGAAATCTCGCCATCGTCCATATGCACACCAAAGCGATAGTCCAGCCTCACGATAAGGTTCAGACCCTCGCACAGCGTCGCCAGCGTCGCCCTGGTATCCCATTCGCCTCCCGGCTCGCATCGCACACTTCCCAGCGTCCGCAGATCGCAATCCTCGACAGGAGCGCCGCCGATCAGTGTATCCACATGCGCCGTGATCCCCTCGAACGTCGTGCGATCGAGCACCGCGCAGGACGCCTCGGAGGGCGAATAGGAGGCGGGTGCGAAACCGCATCCGATCGAGGCGAGCACATGGGCGATCCGGTTGAGCGCCGTCTCGACGGACAGCAGGAACGCCTCCTGCTCCGGCGCGATACCTTCGTGGTCAAAGACCAGGTAGATGCCACCGGTGCGCTCAGTGCGGATAAGCTTCACGCCACGCGAGGCGACCTCGGTCCGAAGGCGCTGCAGATCGATACGCGACAGGACACGCCCCGCGAACCGCTCGATCCCCGCCGGTTGTTCCTTCATCCTGATGCGATACAGCAAAGACTCGATCGCATCGGGCAGCGCCATCTTGCCCATGTCGGCGAACAGCTCGACCGGTTCGTCGAGCTTCTCGCACCGCGGTATCGGACCGGGCATCGCGGACTTCGAGGCGACATGCGGATTGAACACGCAGTGCCGCAGGAACATAGTGGCCATGAATTCCTGGTACAGCAGGCTTCGCTCGGTGTTCCACGTCGTATCGTCTGCCACCTCGCGCATCGTACCGGAAAGCGACCCCTTGAACTCGCTGACCCGTACCATCGAACCGTCGGTGGCACGGGCATACACCTCGCCCACCTTCTCGTCGACGCCTCTCACCAAAACAAGATCGAGGTTGTCGTTATCGGGCTCGGCGACAAACGGGGTCGATGCCCGATACACACGTCCGCCCTTGGCGATATATCCCAGCACGACGGCTTGCGTGCGATCGATAAAGCGCACGATCCGGCACAGGCTTCGCGCCGGCAGCGTATCGGTACCCCATACGATGCCGTACGTGGCATCCAGCGGCTGGTCAGGCAAAACAGGTAGGCGCTTGCGCCGTGATAGAAAAGAGAGTTTGATCGTCGGTTCCACTGCCATCGCCAGGCCGCCCTCGTTATACGCTTCACACACCGTTGTTTTGAACTATGCCCATTGTGCTGCGAGATGATGCGCACGCGGTAGCTTTTTCGGCGACGGGCCGCACCGGGGTTTGGCTGCGAAACCTCTTACGGCATAACCGCCGGCGCCGACACGCCAAACCGATAACAAAAAAGGTGCTCCGAAGAGCACCTTTCAAGTTCAACTGGTGCGGCGTACAGGATTCGAACCTGTGACGTTCTGATTCGTAGTCAGACCCTCTATCCAGCTGAGGTAACGCCGCATCGCACGGAATATAATGCCATCATCCCCCTATACCGTCAAGCGCAAATCAAAACTTTTTTGAAAAAAATTTTGCCGTATATCCTGACCTGCGAAAACGTCATAGACAAGGACCTTGGAGACACTCCGTCCCACCCGATCGGCATCAAACGCCACCAGAGGCGCACCTTCGCCCCATCCGCACCAGTATGCACAAAGGGGGTCAAAACATGCACGCTTTACCCGCTCATCGCTGCACGGCATGCTCCACGACCTCGTACTCGCCTCCTGCCTCGCGCACGAGCGACCGGATAAGCTGCGATGCCTCATAGCGCCCCGCATAGTCGATCTGCAAGGCGGCGAGCAATTGCCCCGGCGTGTCGAGCTCGAGATGATCGAGAAGTCCGCTCACGCTCTGCACCGGAACGATCGTTTCGACCGAATGTTCGGGCTCTTCAAAGCACCACGACGTCAACGGTCCCGAACTCACTTGCATCACATGCAGGCTGCCCTCATCGTCGATCGCGCAATCGATGCGCAGATCCTCCTCCCCCTCTTGGCTATCGAACAACATCGCATGCATCAACCGCTTTTCCGCCATCGTGACCTCCCCTGCTCGTCCAATCCCGTTCACCAAGCAGTATACCCTAAAATAGAACATGTGTTCGTGAGAACTTTTGTTCGATTCCTTTTCTTGCCAGAACCCGTTTCAGTGATAGGCTATTCACGACAAGATGATTGGAGACCCATGAGCTACCCTGTGTTCGACCTTCACTGCGACACCGCCGACCGCCTGGCATGGCCGCAGCTCGACCAAGCGATCCGCCAGATCGCCGGCAACGACCTGTACGACCCCGACGGCTGCGACCCCACACCCTACACCGAGCTCGCGCACAACGGCTGCCATCTTTCGCTCGATGCGATGGGAAGCGTACCATGGGCGCAGTGCTTCGCCTGCTTCGTCTACGACGAGTTCTCCCCTGAGCTTTCCCGCACCTTCTTCCACCAGGTCATGGACCATCTCGAGCACGAGGTCTCCCGCAACGCCGACCGTATCGTCACGGTGCGCCACGCATCGGAGATCCGCCCCGCACTCGAGGCGGGCAAGCACGTCGCCGTTTACACGGTCGAAAACGCACGCTTCTTCGCACTCGATGGCGCTGCCGTCCACGACGCGGCGCATGACGGCGTCCTCATGGCCTCGCTCAGCTGGAATGCCCAGGGTCCGCTGGCAAGCGGCCACGACGTCGCCGACGCCGGCATCACCCCTGCCGGCGCCGAGGCGATCCGCCAGATGGAAGCCGAGCACATGATCCTCGACGTCTCGCATCTCAACGACGTCTGCTTCGCCGATGTCGTCCACCTGGCAACGCGCCCGTTCGTCGCGAGCCATTCCAACAGCCGCGCCGTCTGCGGGCACCTGCGCAACCTCACCGACGCGCAATTCGCCGAGATCCGCGACCGCGGTGGCCTGGTCGGCCTCAACTACTGTCCGGACTTCCTGCGCGACGATGCGCCGACGCACGAGCCCACCGAGGATGACCTGTGCCGCCATATCGAGCACTGGCTCGATCTCGACGGCGAGGACATCGTCGCGCTCGGCAGCGATTTCGACGGCACCGACCTGCCGACCTGTATCTCGTCGGCATCCAAGATGCCCCAGCTGCAGGAAACGTTCGTCCGCCGCTTCGGCGAGCAGATCACGCGCAAGCTCTGCTACGACAACGCCGTGACCTTCTTCGAGCGCTGGGGACGCTAGACTGCCCTGTCGCTCAACCCATCTCCGACGCAGCAAAAACGGCGGCCGGCACGAAGCCGACCGCCGTTTCCCATTCAGCGAATGCCGCGTTTCCTACGCGCGCGGCTCGATGCGCTCGCGCCCGCCCATGTAGGGGCGAAGCACCTCGGGGATGGTGATGGAGCCATCGGGGTTCTGGTAGTTTTCCATGATGGCGGCCATGGTGCGACCGGTCGGCAGGCCGGAACCGTTCAGCGTGTGGACGAAGCGCGTGCCCTTGAAGTGCTCGGGGTCGCGATACTTGATGTTCGCGCGGCGTGCCTGGAAATCGCCGCAGTTGGAGCACGACGAGATCTCCTTGTAGCTGTTGTAGCTCGGCAGCCACACCTCGATATCGTAGGTCTGGCGCGCAGAGAAGCCCAGATCGCCCGTGCACAGGCTGATCACGCGATACGGCAGCTCGAGCAGCTGCAGGATGTGCTCGGCCTCGG
Source organism: Collinsella tanakaei (assembly GCF_021531055.1). Taxonomy (GTDB): domain Bacteria; phylum Actinomycetota; class Coriobacteriia; order Coriobacteriales; family Coriobacteriaceae; genus Collinsella; species Collinsella tanakaei_B. Next base: position 72,939 of record NZ_JADYTL010000004.1, on the reverse strand, counting down.
CGACCATGCTCTCGAGCTCGTCATCGGAGGTCTCGGGCGTGGCGAACTTGACCATCTCGACCTTGGTGAACTGATGCTGACGGATGATACCGCGCGTGTCGCGACCGGCAGAGCCCGCCTCCTCGCGGAAGCACGGCGTGCCCGCGGTGTACCACAGCGGCAGGTCGGCGGCGTCGAGCACCTCGCCGGCATGCAGGTTGGTGAGCACGACCTCGGCGGTGGGGATCAGGAACTGATCGTCGCCCACATGATAGGCATCGTCCTCGAACTTGGGCAGCTGGCCCGTGCCGTACATGATCTCGCGGTTCACGACCACCGGCGGGATGAACTCGCGAAAGCCCGCGGCGAGATGCGTGTTCAGGAAGAAGCTCTCGAGCGCGCGGTCGAGGGTCGCGCCGTCACCCGACAGCACGGTGAAGCGGCCGCCTGACAGCTTGGCGCCGCGCTCGAAGTCGAGGATGCCCAGGTCGGTACCGAGATCCCAATGCGGCTTGGCCTCGAAGCCCTCGGCCGCAAAGTCGCGCGGGGTGCCCCAGCGACGGCGCTCGGGATTCTCGGTCTCGTCCACGCCCACCGGCGTAGCCTCGTAAGGCAGGTTGGGCAGATGTGCCATGAAGTCGTTGAGCTGCGCCTCGAGCTCGGAGCGACGCGTGGCAAGGCCGTCGATCTTCTCGTTGACCTCGCGCACGGCCTCCTTGGCGGCCTCGGCCTCGTCGCGCTTGCCTTCGCGCATAAGGGCGCCGATCTTCTTGGACTCGGCGTTGCGCGTGGCCTGCAGCTCCTCGACCTCGGTGATCACGGAGCGGCGCTCGTCATCGAGCGCGAAGAACTTCTCGCGGTCCCACGACGTCTGGCGATTGGCCATGGCGGTATCGATCGCATCGGGATTCTCGCGAACGAACTTGATGTCTAGCATGATGCCTCCGGTTGCTATGAACCCGCCCCGCACTTGATGTGCAATTGGGACGAGCGGCATGACTGTGCACTGGCAAGTATATACTTATGTGAGTTTTCCCCAGACCGAGAAGGCGAGAAGGCATCATATGGACGCGTTTTTTTCCTTTTTGTTCGGCACCCGTGAGGGCGTTGCCGTCCTGTTCGTAGCAGGCATCGTCATCTTCGCGATCGCAGCGTTCGTGCTCGAGAAGCGCACGCACAAGATCTACGTCGACCGCGGACCCGGCGACGATAACGACAGCTTCTGGGGGTAGTGCGGGGCTGTCTTCGCGTAAGGATTCGCCGTCTCCACGAGAAACCGAGCAGGAAAGCGGGCCTACAGGCCCGCTTTCCTGTTCAAACACGGACACCCAGACACACGTAGCCCTTTACGGTTCGGTTTATCGAGGCCCCTTCGAGTAGACCGATTTCGGGCACCATAATTTACCTGCTTGTTCTTTCACCGACATGCGCCAGCTACTCGAAAGACTCCGAATAAACCGAACCATAAACGACCTCGCGTGACCGCGGCACTGATTTCAGACGAAAAAACGCTTGAACTGAACGAGATGCAACCCCTACCCCAGATCCGGATAGAGCGGATGGACGGCAAGCAGCTCGGTCACGCGGGCATGGATCCCATCGAGTACGGCCTCGTCGTCGGCGTGGAACACGGCACGGGCGATAAGCTCACCGATCTCGTAAAACTCGTCGCGCACAAAGCCGCGGGTCGTCGCGGCGGCCGACCCCACGCGGATGCCGCTCGTCACGAACGACGAGCGCGGCTCGCCCGGAATCGAGTTCTTGTTCACCGTCAGCCCGACGTGCTCCAGCAGACGCTCGGCATCACGCCCGGTCACGTCGGCGGGCGTCAGGTCCACCAGGCACAGATGGTTATCGGTCCCGCCGGACACCAAGCGCAGTCCACCTGCGACCAGCCCCTCGCCCATCGCCGCCGCGTTTTCCACCACATGTGCGATGTAGTCGGCGAACTCGGGCCGCAGGGCCTCGCCGAACGCCGCCGCCTTGCCGGCGATCACGTGCATAAGCGGGCCTCCCTGCGTCCCCGGAAACACCGCTTTGTCGATCGCGCGTGCCAGCTCCTCGTCGTTGGTGAGGATAAAGCCGCCGCGCGGTCCGCGCAGGGTCTTATGGCTCGTCGAGGTCACCACGTCGGCATAGGGCACCGGCGAGGGATGGGCGCCCGCAGCCACAAGCCCCGCGATATGTGCCATATCGACCATGAGGCGCGCGCCGACCCCGTGGGCGATGGACGCCAAGCGCTCGAAATCGATGACGCGCGGATAGGCCGACGCGCCGCCCACGATCAGGGCCGGACGCTCCGCCGCGGCCAGGCGCTCGAGCTCGTCGTAGTCGATCGTCTCGGTCTCGAGGTTCAGCCCGTAGGGCACGAAGCGGTACAGCTTGCCCGAGAAGTTGACCGGGCTGCCATGCGTGAGATGGCCGCCCTGGTCCAAACTCATGCCGAGCACCGTATCGCCCGGCTCGAGCAGGGCCGCGTAGGCGGCGAGGTTCGCGTTGGCACCCGAATGCGGTTGGACGTTGGCAAAGCGGCAGCCGAACAGCTCGCAGGCACGGGCACGGGCGAGCTCCTCGACGCGATCGACCTGTTCGCAGCCTCCGTAATAGCGACGGCCCGGATAGCCTTCCGCATATTTGTTGGTAAGCACGCTGCCCTGCGCCTCCATGACCGCACGGCTCGTGAAATTCTCCGATGCGATCAGCTCGATGCTATCGCGTTGACGGGCAAGCTCGGCATCGATCATGTCGGCAAGTTCGGAATCGTACGCTTTGAGCTGTTCGATGGCCATGGTGCCTCCTGTCGACCGCAGGGCGCGCGGGCAGCGCAGTACATCCAGCCTACGACCAAAGCGCCCGTTTTGCCAGAGCGTTTCGCCAAAGGGATAGCCGCCGTCGACGATGTGAAATGACGTCTGACGTTTTTTCGCCTGGAGGCGGATATCCCACATGTTTGGGGAGTATCCGCATACGTAAGGACTTGGTACGCTCAGCACCTCTCGCAACGTTTACCCGACGCGTCGTCCGTATACTGGTGTCAACGCACGCTTCAACCTCGAGGAGGCACCATGGCAAAGCGTCGCCCGTCGCAGATCGACCCCTTCAACGCCGGCGAACCCGAGCTGCCATGGGAGCTGCCGAGCAACGACCCCGCGCGCGACGGATTCGATGACGGGCACGTCTGCGGGCTTCCCGAAGAGGGCTACGAAAGCCCCGTCAAACGGCCGGACAACTACGATGCTCCCGACACGACGGAAGAGGCACCCGCGCGCCGTCGACCGCGCAAAAGCAGCAAGCCGATCTTGCCCAAGCGACCCCGGAATGCCGATTCGCGTGGCAAGAAGGGGTGCGGCTGCATCACCGCGTTCATCATCATGGTCGCCGCGCTTTCCATCTTCGGAGCACTCGGAAGCTGCATCTCCGAAGCCGTATACGACCTCACCTTGAATCACTCATCGCCATTCGATGCTTTCGACGACTACGACGACGTCGATGATTACGACTACGACTACGAATACGAGTACGACTCCGACGAACTCGATGCCGATGAGCAGGCGGTCGAGCAGGCGACGATCGACACGCTGGAGGCGCTCGACGAGCCCGGTGGCACCGCCGAGACGAGCATCATCGAGTACTTCACGTGGGATTTCGAGAACTTGACCGGCTTTACCGTCGAGGATGCGGGAATCGACCCTGCCGAGTACGCGGCGTGGGCGCTCCATACCGTCGACTATCAGATCCACGACGTCTATGCGTTCTCCGCCATCGATGAGGACGATGAGGCCACCGGCTCGTCGTATTTCGATATCGAACTTGCCGATATCGACTCGTGGCGCAATGACTTCTATCCCGAGGTCTTCGAGTATCTGGACGACCGCGGACTGCTCGACGAGGACGACGCCACGCTGAGCGACGAGGACCGCGCCTTCATCCAGGAACTCTATGCCGGCACCCTCGAAACGTACGCCGACGCCACGCACACCATGGAATATGCGGGCCTCGATTTCGTGCAGCGCGACGGCGAATGGGTCCCCGACGAGGACGTCTACGACAGCACGCTGGAATATCTGTTCAAGCTCTACTACTGACGCCTAAATGGAAAAACGTCTGACGTTTTCACGTCAGACGTTTTCACGTTTTCGCATGTGATGCACCCCGAGTGGAACGAGGCAGCTTCACCGCCCGACCACGCGAGCGATATGCATGGCCAGATAGCCGGCTTCCAGCTCGCTCACGGGCTTACCGAACGCCTGCTCCACCTCGGCGCACACCTGCTCGGCGATGGCATAGCTCTCCGGCGCACTCGAGCGGATCGTATCGTTCACGTCTATCGTCAGGCGCTCGCCACGCAGAATGCGCGCGGCCATGTACTTCACATGCGTCATGAGGCGGTTGTAATCCATGGAGGAGGTGTTCACCGGCGACCCGGCGATGCGCTCGACCGCCTCGATGCACGAATGGGTGATCTGCGCTATGGTCATGGCTTGACTCACGTGCGTGTCGTCGAGTGCCGCGTGCACATGCAGCGCGACCAATCCCGCCTCATCGTCACCCAAATACAGCCCCAAAGTCTCCCCCAGCCGTGTCACGCCGCGCGCGGCGATCTCGAACTCACGAGGAAAAAGCGCCCGTATATCTTCGGTCAGCGGATTGGTCACCGCGCGTCCGTCGCGCGCCCGCGCGACGGCGAAAGCAAGATGGTCGGCGAGCGGCAGCAGCATCTCCGGATCGAGCGTTCCGAAAACCGCACGCCCTTCCCCGTAGATATCTTCGGCAGCATCCAGCACGCGAGGATCCAACCGCTCGATCGCCTCGCGCGCCGCACCGCGTCCGCCCGCATCCTGCGAAAGCAGATAACGTTGAACCTCGCCTCCGCACTCGAAACCCTCCACGCGCTCGCCGGGCTTACGGCCGAAGCCCACTCCTCGGCCCACGACCAGATACTCGTGCCCATCGTCGACGTCGAAGGCGAGTACGGCGTTATGGTTCAGGGGTTTGGTGATGCGGTACATGGCAGCCTTCCCAAGTATTCGCGGACGGAGCATCCCTCGGTCACGGGCGCCGTCGGGCGATCTTCTGCAGGACCGCCCGACGGGAATCATGCGAAGGGCGCCGCCTACGCCTCGAAGATATCGATCGCGAGCAGGTCGTCACCCCGGTTCACATGACCGAAAGCCAACTGGCGCACCTTGTGGTTGTCGTCAGTGCTCGTGACAAGCACCGGCGTCGAGATGCTCGGAGCGCTTTGGGCGATCTGGGCCACGTCGAACGTCAACAGTGTATCACCGCGTTCGACCTCATCACCTTGTGCCACATGGGCGGTAAAGCCTTCGCCGCCCAGCTTGACGGTATCGATGCCAACGTGGCAGAGGATCCCCGTGCCATCCGGAAGCTCGAGTCCCACGGCGTGCTTGGTCTCGAACACGAAGGCAACCTTGGCATCGCACGGCGCCACGAGCACGCCCTCGCTCGGAACGATGCTGGCGCCATCTCCCATCATCTTACCTGCGAAAACGGGATCAGGACATGATGTGAGCGCCAAAGCCTCTCCAGCAAGGGGGCTGCCCAGCGTGATGGTCTCCATCGGCTCACGCGCCTCCTCGCTCGCTGTGGACTCGGCGTCGGCCTTCTTCGCATCCTCTTCCCCGCTCGCGGCGTCCGCTACGGGCAATGCGGCAAGATACGCCTCGAGCTCGGTCTTGATCACGTTCACCTGCGGACCGTAGACCACCTGCACGCCCTCGCCGCGTTTGATGACGCCTGCGGCACCGGTGGCCCTGAGCAGCGAATCTTCGACAAGCGAACCGTCGTGGACCGTCACGCGCAGACGGGTGGCGCAACAGTCGACGTCGCGGATGTTCGCCGCGCCGCCCAGACCTGCCGTGATCTGCGCGGACCGCTCGTCGTCAGCGGAAGCACCCGCGGCGTCTTGCGCCTGCTCGCCTTCCTTGCGGGCATTGTAGTCGGCCTTGGTGTAGAGCTTGGTCTCGGTATCCCCCTCCTCGCGACCGGGCGTTGCGAAGTCGAACTTCTTGATCAGGAACGTGAACAGCAGGTAGTACACGGCAAAGAACGCGATGCCCAACGGGATGATGAGCAGCCAGCTCGTCTTGTCGTTACCCTGCAGGATGCCGAACATGAACAGATCGAGGAAGCCACCCGAGAAGGTGAGACCGACGGTGATGTTGAGCAGGTAGCACAGCATGTAAGCGAGACCCGCGAACACGGTGGAGATTCCGAAAAGCACCGGCGCGACGAACAGGAAGGAGAACTCAAGGGGCTCGGTGATACCGGTGAGCATGGAAGTCAGTGCCGCGGAGAGCAACAGGCCGCCGACGACTTTCTTGCGCTCGGGCCTGGCCGCCTGGTACATGGCGAGCGCAGCACCGGGAAAGGCGAAGATATACAGGACGAATTCGCCGGTGAAGCACCAGGTACCCGCCGTGGAGAAGTGCGTGACGGTGGGGTCGGCCAGCTGCGCGAAGAAGATGTTCTGGGCACCGTAGACCATCTGGCCGGCAACCTCCATGGAGCCGCCGACAGCGGTCTGCCAGAAGGGCAGGTAGAAGACGTGATGCAGGCCGAAGGGAATGAGCAGGCGCTTGATCATGCCGAACAGGAAGACGCCGACCGGACCGGCACTCGCCACGGCATAGCCCAGCGCGTTGATACCGTCCTGAACGGGCTGCCAGATGAAGAACATCGCGATGCCCACGAAGGTGAACACGACTGTGGAGATGATCGGCACGAAGCGCGAGCCGCCGAAGAACGAAAGCGCTTGGGGCAGCTGGATCTTATAGAACTTGTTGTGCAGCGCCGAGGTGCCCAGGCCCACGATGATGCCACCAAAGGCGCCCATCTGCAGCGAGGTGATGCCAAGCACGCTCGCGGTCGCGCCGTCGATGAACTGCTCGACGCCGCCGGTGAGGGTGATCATGGCCGAGATCGCGGAGTGCATGACGAGAAACGCGACGGCAGCGGAGAGCGCCGCGACCTCTTTCTCGGCGCGCGCCATGCCGATGGCCACGCCCACGGCGAAGATGAGCGGCAGGTTGTCGAAGATCACGCCACCGCAGGCGGAAAGCACCGTAAAGACATCCCAAGCGATGGTGCCGGGCCCCATGATGCCCAGCAGGTTGTACGTGGCGAGGGTGGTCTCGTTCGTAAATGAGCTGCCGAGACCCAGAAGCAGGCCGGCCACTGGCAGAACCGCGATGGGAAGCATGAACGAACGTCCCACGCGCTGAAGGATTCCGAAGATCTTGTCCTTCATGTACGCCTCCTAGCGTCCATGCGCCCTGATGACGGGCGCGGATGATTCCGGGATGACCCGGACCGAATGTCGCTGGCTTGGAGGAGGCGAAAGAGTTGCAAGATGCGCTGGGCGGAAGCGATATGCCGGCATGAAAAAAGCACCGACCGACGACATGTCCGCGACGCTTGCGCCGCCTCGAAAGCCGAAGGTTAGTGCCTGCCTACCAGTAACACGCCTTACGTATGCGATTAGATGTCATTCTGCCGTTTTCGGATAAACCAACGGAAGAGGCAGCACGGCGAACGGCGGAAATTCGGAGGTGGACGGCATCGTAGCCATTTTGAGTTGCACGCTCGGAACCTACTTTCGCTTCGTGTGCTCGCCGTCCTTTCCCCTGAAAGCAACGAGCTCCAGAAGCAGGGCGAGGACGGCGAAGGTCGGCCAGGCGCCCGAAATGCCGAAGGCGGCGATCACTCCTGCACCCGCCGCCGACGCGAGCGCGCCGCCGCCGCGCAGCGAAAGGGATTGGACGGAGGCCATGCTCGCGCGCTCCTGCGACGGCACGGCGTTGTGCAAGACCGTCTGCTCGATAACGCTTCGCGCGGCGATGCACACGTAGTACAGCGCGTACCCTGCGATAAAGATGCCGATACCGGAGGCGGTCCCAAGAACCAGCAGGCACAGTCAGGCTTCCTCCTTCCCGCGGCCCAGGGCGGGCAATCCGGCTACACCGCCTCTCACCTGCGGGGCAACCGGCAGTTGACACCTCTTGGCGCCCTTTCGGTATGGCGGGCGGACGACACCGGTAAAATCTAGGTGATACGACATCCGCTTTCGGGGAGGCACCGATGGCATCCCTCCGCAAACCAACGTGCGACCTTGGGCAAGCCCTTCGTGCCGCACGGCGATCCCGTGGCCTCACACAAGGACAGCTCGCCATACGCCTAGGCGTGACACGACAGGCGATCTCGAAATGGGAACAGGGACAGTCGCAGCCCGACCTGTGCAATCTCAGGCGACTCGCCGAGGTATACGGCTGCACCGTCGATGAACTGCTGGGCACCTCCGCGCATGATCCGGCACCCGGCACGCCAGGCGACCCCATACCTTCGACGGAGATCACGCCCTCCGAAGGCGCGCGCATCATGCGCGACCGCTCGCTTGTGTGGAAGCACGCCCTGGTCTCAGGATGTCTGCTGGGCTTCGGGTTGGCGGCGACAGACACCCTGTGGCACGCTTACGACCCAGCAACAACCCCTTGGCTGCTGTTCGTCTATTGCGCCGTGGCGCTCCTCTGTACGGCCAAGCTGTTCGGGTACTACGCGGAGTTTTGCCAGCGTGGCGGAACGCGACTCGCACCGGCTCTCACCTGCGCGCTCATCGCATTCGCCTCGGTGGTACCGCTCGTTTTCGGTGCTTCGCCTACCGTCATGGCCCTTTGCGCGCTCGCCGGCTTCGCATGTATCGTATGCGCCAACCGCATATTCGCCTGGCGCCTGCTCTACCAGCGCGCATGGGATCCGCGTGAGGACTTCCGCGACCCCTGGGGCCGCAAGCGCCACGCGTGAAAAACGTCAGACGTAAGGTGACGCGCCCCATTAGTCGCCGATGACGTCGAGACCCTCGATGCCCAGGCGGTCGACCGTCTCGCCCGTCATCCACAGCTCGTCGCGGTTGCGCGAGATGAAGTCGCGGCTGCCCTCGGCGATCTCGTGGGCGGGCGTTCCGTCGATCGGCAGCTCGTAGAGCTCCTCCTCGATGGTGACGACCTTGTAGTCATCGCCGGAAAGCGTCACGCCGCGCAGGGTGATCGCGTCGTTATCGAGCCCTCCGGCGCGCTGCTGCCGAGCGAGTTGAAGAAACGACGCCGATCGCCAAGAAGATGACCAGCAAAATGATCGCGACGGTACGTCCCTTACCAGGTACTGCCATGATGCCCCATCTCTCGATCATTGGTTGAACATTATGATCACGCGTGAGATTTCCCAGCTTCTCGGCCACATAAACCAACTTTTGATGTAGAAAAACCCCTGGGGTTATCTTACATGGCATGTAGAAAAACCCCTGGGGTTATTCTACATGGGAGGAGGACTGGTGCCGAGGTTCGAGCAGGGAAACGTCGTGAAGACAGGATCGCCTACGAGCGATGAGCTGCTCTGTGAGGCGGCGGGCCTGCGCTGGCTCGCCGAGGCGGAAGGCAGCGGTGGCATCCGCATCGCCCGCGTGCGCGAAGCATCGCGCGAGCGTCTTGTGGAGGAGCGCATCGAAACCGGAGCGCCCACGCGCGCGGCGGCGCGGCGCATCGGAGCCTCCCTCGCCCGTATGCATGCCGCCGGAGCCCCCTGGTGGGGCTGCCCGCCACCCGAGACGCCGGATAGCGCCGCGGGCATCGGACGCGCACTGACCCCGTGGGCTTCGCGCGACGCCGCATCGAGCTGGGGCGCGTTTTTCGCCGAGTACCGCATGATGTACTACGTGCGCCTGCTGCGCGACGACGGCTCGTTCGGGCATCGCGAAGCCGAGCTCCTCGAACGGGTCGCCTCGCGCGTCGCAGCCGGCGAGTTCGACGCCCCGCAGCCCGTCCTCGTGCGCGAAGCGGGCGTTCCGTGCGCTCGGCTGCACGGGGATCTGTGGGCAGGCAACGTGCTCTACCTCGCCGATGCGAACGCCCCGACCAGCGGCGCCCTCATCGATCCCATGGCTTACGGCGGGCACGCCGAGACCGATCTGGCCATGCTCCAGCTCTTCGGCTATCCGTTCCTCGAGGACGTGCTCGCCGGCTACGATGAGGCGTCCCCGCTCGCCGACGGCTGGCGCGAGCGCGTGGGCCTGCACCAACTGGCACCGCTTTTGCTCCATTGCGTGCTGTTCGGCGGCGGCTACATCCCCGAAACCCTCGCTGTCGCCCGCCACTACGCCTAACCGACCGACAAGATGGTGCCAGGTACAAACTTGTCGCGACAAGTTTGTACCTGGCACCATTTTGTCGGCTATACTGGGGGCTGCCGGCCGAGTGGGACACAGGGCCCCGCAGCGCGTGTGGCGGCGCCATCGGATCGGCAGAAAGACAGGACACGGTGCGGATTCGCTAGACAGCTCATCGTTTGACGAACCCTGCGCATGCAGGGAGGCCCCGCGGCGCATGCCGCGTGTCACCAGGAGTATGTCTATGCAACTTATGCTATCCGGCGTGTCGTTCGCCTACCCCTCCGCCCTCGAACCCATCCTCTCAAACGTGACCGTCACCTTCCCCGTCGGCTGGACCGGCCTGCTCGGTGACAACGGCTGCGGCAAATCCACGCTCGCGCGCATCGCCTGCGGGAAGCTCGAGCCCGACACGGGATCGGTCACGCACGGCCTCGTCTGCGCGATGTGCGACCAAGAGGTCGACCGCTCCCCTGACGGGCTGTACGATTTCGCCGCGGATTACGGCCGCGAGGCGCGCGAGCTCAGACGGATCTTCCATATCGAGGACGATATGCCGTGGCGCTTCGACGAGCTCTCCTTCGGTGAGCGCAAGAAGCTCCAGATCGCCACGGCGCTTTGGCAGCATCCCGACGTGCTCGTCGCCGACGAACCGACCAATCACCTGGACGTCGATGCTCGTGCCCAGCTCACCGCGGCACTCGCGCGCTTCCGCGGCATCGGCATCCTCGTCTCGCACGACCGCGAGCTGCTCGACGCGCTCGTCGATCGCTGCGTCTCGTTCGAGCCCGGCGGACGCCTTGTCGTGCGCCCCGGCGGCTACACGGCGGCGCACGGCCAAGCCGAGTTGGAGCGCGCGACGGTGGCGCGCGAGCGTACGCAGGCAAAAGAACAGCTCGGCCGCCTTGCCGCCGAGCAGGACCGGCGCGCCCACGAAGCGGCACGCGCGGCCGCGCGGCGCAGCAAGCGCCATATCGATCCCAAGGACAAGTCAGCGAAGGCCAAGATCGACCTCGCGATCTACACGGGACAGGATGGAGCCGCCGGCAAGTCGGCCGTGCAGATGAACGCCCAAATCGCCGCTGCGAAAGCCCGCGTCGACGCAGCCTTCGTCCACAAGCGCTACGACGGGGACCTGTGGCTCGACGCGCATGCCAGTCCGCGCAAAACCGTGGCGCACATCCCCGCGGCCCTCATCCCCTGCGGCCTCGGCGAGCTCGCCATCCCCGAGCTCTACCTCGGCAACACCGATCACGTGGGGATCGTCGGCCCCAACGGCGCCGGCAAGTCGACGTTGCTCGCCCACATGCGCACGCTGTTCGCCGCCGATCTTGAGGTTCTCGATATCCCGCAGGAGCTAGATGCCGAACAGCGCGCTCAGGTCATCGCCGCCGTTCGCGAGCTTTCGTCCGCCGAACGCGGCCAGGTCCTCTCGACCGTGGCGCAGCTCAACTCGGATCCCGACCGTATCCTCGAGGGTGGACGCACGAGCCCCGGAGAGCTGCGCAAACTCATGCTCGCCCTCGGTATGCTGCGCCATCCCGTCCTCATCATCATGGACGAACCCACCAACCATCTGGACCTGCATTCGACCGAAGCGCTCGAACGCGCGCTCGCGGGCTACCCGGGCGCACTGCTGCTCGTGAGCCACGACCATGCGTTCCTGCATGCGTGCACCTCACGCACCTGGGAAGTCCGCGACGGCGCCGTGCAGGAACGCTAAGCATCACCCGACAAGTTTGTACCTGGCACCGTCTTGTCGCTACTCGGCTTCGCGGTCATAGATCAGCTCCTTGTCCCGCTCGATCGCCTTTCTGAGCGATTCGTTTTTGATACTGCCCGCCGTGACCACATCGACAGATCGTCCCGTCTCCTCCTCGATGCGCTTCGAGTAATACGTGAGATCGCGCAAGGTGAAGCGCACGGAAGAATCGATTTCGAGACGAATGTCGATATCGCTCTCGTCGTCGAACGTACCTCGCGCAAACGATCCGAAAAGATACGCACGTCGCACGGAGGGGAACTCTTTGCAAGCGCCGATGACCGCATCTATGACGAACCGCTTATCAGCGATAGCCCCATGTTGTCTGCGCACAAGACGCAAGGTCTCGGAAACCTTTTCCTCAATCCTCTCGAGCGCGGTTGCCGCGTCGCCTTCGCTCTCGGCAGCGATGCCGAGGGACAGGAAGTGAAGAAACGCATCGGTCTTGCTGAGGCGATGCTCAGTCGCATATCGCTCAACCGTATCGACGAGGACGGGAGGAAGGCGCAGCGATATGGCGACTCTCGTCTCTCTTGCCGGTGCAATCGAAGTAGTCATAGCCCCTCCGATCGAGTAAGTGTATTGCAATTGTATCACACACGGAAAGCGACAAGAGACTTTCCGAGGTCAAGCGTGCCACCTGCCCGAGTGTCAGCGCTGCAAGCTGACACCAAGCGTCAGGTCCCGTCTTGCCGACAGGTTTGCGACAAGTTTGTACCTGGCACCATCTTGCGACAAGTTTGTACCTGGCACCATCTTGTCGCTATCGTGCTGCGAGGTAGCGGACCTCGAAGGGCGCGAGCTCGAGCGTACCGGCGAGCTCAACGGGCACGGCATCCGCATCGAGCAGGTCCGCGAACGTGCCTGCAAGCTCGCCCGTCTGCAGTGTGAACGGCTCGTCGACGGCGTTCACCGCCACGAGCACGCGCTCGGCGGGCAGATCGCCGCATGCCTCGACCGCGCGCTCGAACAGCAGCTGCTTGTTGGTAATCACCACGTTGCGGTACGTGCCGTAGTTAAGCGCGCGGCATCCGCTACGCGCCGCGATGAGACCGCGCAGCCACTCCGTCAACTCGTTGGGCGCAGGCTCGACGAACTCCGGACGCAGGTCGTAATCGTCATGCGCGCCCTTTACGCCCGTCTGCCCCCACTCGCTGCCGTAGTAGAGGCACGGGATGCCCGGCATGCCGAACAGCACACCGTACGCCGGCCGGATGCAGCGCGGCTCGGTGAGGATGCTCGCCAGACGCGTGACGTCGTGGTTGTCCGCAAAGCTCAGCAGGTGCAGCCCGCGGTAGATGCACCACGGGTCGCCGCCGAACTGACGATGCAACGAATGGGCGATCTCGAACATGTTCTGCGAATTGAAGCTCGAATACAAACCTTTGTAGCACTCGTAGTTGGTGCACGAGTGCAGCATCTGGTCGTTGACGAGCTGGCTGTAGTCGCCGTGCAGGGTCTCGCCGATCAGCACGAACTCGTGCTCGGGACCGGATGACGCCGTGAGCTCACCCGCCACGCCGCGCAGGCGACGCATGAAATCGTGGTCGAGCGAGTAGGCCACATCCAGCCGCAGCCCGTCGATCATGAACTGCGCACGCCACCTGCGCACGCAGTCGAGCAGGTACTCCACCACCTCGGGATTGCGCAGGTTGAGCTTGACCAAATCGAAGCAGCCCTCCCAGCCCTCGTACCAAAAGCCGTCGTTAAACGCTGAGTTGCCGTCGAAGTTGGTGAAGAACCAGTCGCGATAGGGCGAGTCCCAGCGCTTCTCGCGCACATCCCGGAACGCCCAGAACTCACGGCCGACATGGTTGAACACGGCGTCGAGCACCACGCGGATACCATGCTCGTGCAGAACGCGTACGACCTCGGCGAAGTCCTCGTTCGTACCCAGACGGCAGTCGATGCGATGCAGGTCGCGCGTGTCGTAGCCATGTGCGCTCGACTCGAACACGGGGTTGAGCAGCACGGCGCCCACACCGAGCTTTTGCAGGTAGGGCGCCCACTCGGCCACGCGCCGGATCCGATGTGCCTGCACGCCGTCGTTTTGCAGTGGCGCACCGCAGAAGCCGATGGGATAGATCTGGTAGAACGTGGTCTCGTATGCCCACATGGCAGCCTCCTTGCCATCGAATGGTCCGAGGCAAGTATACCTGCTGGCAACGGCCAAGGTGGGTAGCAGCGCGGCGGTGGGAAAATAGGGACAGGCACTTTTTTCCCACCGACGTGGGAAAAAAGTGCCTGTCCCTATTTTCCCTAGCCCATGAGCGACCCGTTGAAATGGATGATGGCGGCCAGCATGGACACGAGACCGCAGCCGAACGCAACGGTGCCTGCGACCATGAGCACCTTGGTCCACCGCGGTGCGGGACGCCGCCGCGAGCCGAGCAGCGCGCCGACGATACTCGCGGCAAGGCCCGCACCCATCACGGTCATGCCGGCACCCTCCCACCGCGCCAGCGCGGCATAGTTCTCGGGTGCGACGTTCACCAGGTGATAGCTATGCAGAGCGGACGGGTCGCCCGAGGCGATCATCAGCACGCCCGGCACGACCGTGACGGCGCAGCAGATCACGGCGACCACGACACCAAGCCCCCTGACGAGCGTCCGCGAGGAACCCTCGGATTCACGCGAATCGCCGCCGGCACCCGCAAACGAGAATAGCGACCCGTTGAAATGCATGATCGCGCCGAACGTCAGGACAAGCCCCGCCACGAGCAGTGCGATGCCGACGATGGAGAGCCATTCCGGCATCCCCGTCGCGGGAACGAGCAGCGCGCAGCCGATACCGCACACCAACATGCCGGCACCCGACCAACGGGCAAGCGAGGGCATCTTCACGGGTGGCGTCGCGGCGTAATGATAGCTATGCATGATGCGGGCGTTGCCCGTCACGAGCATGTACACCCCGCACGTACCGACCAGCAATCCGACCAGTAAACAGGTGATAAAGCCGCCCGTCTGCGCGTCCATGGCACGCCTCCTTGGAGCCGAACCGACACCTCGTTTTCGAGGATTGCGTCATGATAGCGCGGGCGGTGCAGGATGCAAGGCCCTCTCGCCCGCACCGCCGAACGGACGCCGCGCGGCGGCAAACGGCGCCGGTGGGAAAAAAGTGCCTGTCCCCATTTTCCCGCCGGGGAAAATGGGGACAGGCACCGATTTCCCACCTGTCGCTAGATGCCCAGCGCGCGGATGGGGGCTGCGGTCTTGGGCAGCCAGAACTGCACGAGCGGACCGGTGCAAAATGCGGCGACCACGGTACCCACGCCCACGGTGCCACCCAACACGAAGCCCGCGGCCACGAAGAACAGGTCGCAGCCCACGCGCACCCAGCGAAACTCAATCTTCTCCAGCTTGTCGGACAGGATGATGGCGACGAGATCGTTGGGGCCGGTGCCCGCGTTGCTGTTGATGACGATCGACATGCCGAGGGCGAGCACCACGCAGCCCACGAGCATGCTGATGACGCGCAGCGCCATGGGGGAGGTCTCGTTGATGGCGCCCTGCAGCATCCAGGTGAACAGGTCGATGATGGGACCGCCGCAAAACGCGCAGACCACGGTGCCCGGCTTGACGTAGCCCTTGGTGGTAAGCAGCATGAGTACCATGAGGATGCACAGCACGATCACGTGGACCGTGCCGACCGTCAGGTGGAAGACGCACGACAGACCCTGGATGAATACCGTGAAGGTATCAGTGCCGAGCGCCGACTGCAAGAACAACGTGACGCCCAGGTGCGCCACCGTCAGGCCGATCAGCAGGATGATCAGGGCCTTTGCCCAATCGCCCAAACTCCGCCCGGACGTATCGCTCGCAAACTGCGCCATCGCGCCTCCCCTCTCCATGGAATCTTTGATACTAAAGCAAACGACTCCCTGACGGAACAGGATAAGCGCGAAGATGGACGCAAAGATGTGAAAACGTATCTGATGTTTTTCACGCTAACGAAAGGAGCCGTCATGCAGATTTCAACCCGCTTCAGCATGGCCGTCCACACGCTACTCGTCATCGGTTACTTCGCACCGGAGCAACGCGCAACCTCGACGTTTATCGCCAAGAGCGTGAACGCCAACCCCGTGGTCATCCGTCGTGTCCTCGGGCAGCTCAAAGATGCCGGGCTCGTGGAAGTCGAGATGGGCCTCGGTGGAGCGACCTTGGCGCGCGACGCCGAGCAGATCACGCTACTCGACGTGTATCGCGCGGTCGAGAGCAGCGAGGAGCACCTGTTCAACTTCCACGAGGACCCGAATCCCGCCTGCCCCGTCGGTCGCAACATCCATGCCGCGCTCGATGGCGAGCTTGATGCGGCGCAGGCCGCGCTTGAGAATCGCCTCGCGCAGACCACCCTCGCCGACCTGCTCGATCGCGTCGGCACACTTGTCGCCGAGCAGGACGTGTGAATAAACACGATTTCACGTTCCTGATTTGTACCCATGGGTTTGTTTCAGTTACGGGCACCTACGCGAGACAAACCCATGGGTGAAATTTGCGGCTGGCTCTACCCTGGCGTGTTTTCATATCCGGCAACCGGCGTGAAAGCGCCTGAGGGGCTTTCACGCCGGGCGGCATTTCGTGTCCAGATGGGTACAAACCTCCATGACCGTACACGACGAAGGAGGCCGCATGAACACTCTCGAAGCCCTGAACACCCGCCGCAGCGTCCGCGCCTACAAACCCGACGCCGTGCCCACCGAGGCCCTCGACAAGATCCTCGAGGCCGGTACCTACGCGCCGACCGGCATGGGACGCCAATCTCCCATCATCGTCGCCATCACCAACAAAGAGGTCCGCGACCGGCTCTCCGCCCTCAACGCCAAGATCATGGGCGTCGACACCGACCCGTTCTACGGCGCACCGGTCGTGCTCGTCGTACTCGCGCGCAAGGACATCCCCACCCATGTCTACGACGGCAGTCTCGTGATGGGCAACCTCATGAATGCCGCCCATGAGCTGGGTCTTGCCAGCTGCTGGATCCATCGCGCCAAGGAGGAGTTCGAACTGCCCGAGGGCCACGAGCTGCTGGCCACGCTCGGCCTGGACGCTGACGACTATGAGGGCATCGGCCACTGCATCTTGGGCTACGCCGACGGAGACGAACCCGCACCCAAGCCGCGCAAGGAGGACTACGTCTACCGCATCGCATAAGCCCGCGACCGTTCGTGTCGCAAGATTTGGTCACGAGAGGACGATAACTGTCCATTCCAGCAATTAATGAACACCCTGTCTGGCTGTCTGCGGGGTATCCACCTTCCTTCAAGGCGAGATTGGGACAAGAAAACCGCAGGAACGAGAGGGCCTTCGCCGAATGACGCGGCGAAGGCCCTCTGTTTTGGACTCCGCGGGGCTCCAGATGGACCGTCGCACAGCCCCTCGCTGACAATTATCGTCGTCTCGTGACCACATCGACGAAAACGAACGGCCGAAGGCGGCCGTGCCGACTTTGGCACCCCAGGAGACGCTGCCGTAGCCCGCGCCGTCTCCCTAGCAGCCGAACAGCTCTGCCGCACGGGCCATCTTGTCCGCGATCTTGACCCCGAACGGACAGCGGCTCTCGCATGCCCGGCAGGCCACGCACGAAGCCGCCGTCGCGCCCAGCGCACGATAGTGCTCGCGCAGGGAATCCGGCACATCGTCATACATCGTCGCCAGGTCGTAGAACTTGTTGACCGTCGCGATGTCGATTCCGCTCGGACACGGGGCGCAGTGGCCGCAATACGTGCACTGCCCCACGTAGGCGTGGCGCGGCGCACCGGCGAGCACGCGCACGTAGTCGCGCTCGTCGGCCGAGGCGGTCTCGTACGCAACGGCCTCGTCCACATGCTCGGGCGTGGTGAAGCCCACCATCACGCTCGCCACCGCGGGCCTGGTGAGCGCATACTCCAGGCACTGCACCGGCGTGAGCGCCACACCGAACGGCGAGGTCTTCGCATCGAACAGGCGCCCGCCCATGTAGCCCTTCATGACCGTGATGCCCGTGCCCGTCTGCTCGCACAGCGCATAGAGCTCCGCGCGCTCCGGCGTCATGCCGTCGACCGCGCTTTGCTCACCCGCCTCGCCGAACAGGTCGTCCAGGTTCTCGGTCGCCGGCATCATGTCAAAGGCCGGGTTCACGGAAAACAGGATCATCTCGATCGCAGGCTCGGCCGCGGCGAGCTTTGCCACCTGCGGGTTGTGCGTCGACAGGCCCACATGGCGCACCGTTGCCGAACCCTGCAGCTCGCGCACGTACTCCATGAACGGACCGGCCATGATCTGCTCGAACTCCGCGACCTGGTCCACATAGTGGATCATGCCGAGGTCCATATAGTCGGTGTGGAAGCGCGCGAGCAGATCCTCGAACGCCGGCTTGACGTGCACCAGATCGCGCGTGCGCACGTACTGCTCGCCCTGCCAGGTCGACCCGAGATGCCCCTGGATCACCCAACGTTCGCGCAGGTCGAGGTCGCGCAGGGCGTCACCCAGATTGGAGCGGCGCACAGGATCGGGCATCCATACGTCCAGGATGTTGATACCGGCATCGTGCGCGCGCTCGACCACCGCCCGCGTCGCCTCCGGCGTGCCGTCCATCCACTCGCCGCCGAATCCGATCTCGCTGACCTGCAGCCCGGTCTTTCCCAGCTCGCGATAGCGCATGGTTCCTCCTGACAACGTATAACCGCCTACATGGCACCGTTCCAGCGTATCAGTCGACATCGCCCGTAGGCAAGCGGACCTTTCCAAAATAGTTAGATACTTATCGAACTATTAGGGGTATACTGCACGGCGAGAGGAGGACACGATGACAGGTGACGGATTCAAGGCACTCTCCGACCCCACGCGGCGCAAGATCCTCGAACTGCTGGGCTCGGGCGACCTCACGGCCGGCGAGCTCGGCGAGCATTTCGACATGACCAAGGCGACCCTCTCGCACCACCTGGACGTGCTGCGCGAGGCGGGCCTCGTCAGCTCCGAGCGCCACGGCCGCAACATCGTGTACAGCCTCGAGACGACGGTTCTACAGGACATCATCGCGTGGTTCTACAACATCACGGACAAGGAGAACTGACCATGAAACGCAACCTTTCGGCGGGCGAGCGCGCCGTCTGGATCGCCATCGCGCTCATCGCGGTCGGCAACCTCGCGGCATTCCTCTGCCTGCTGCCCGCCATGCCCGACCAGCTCCCCAGCCATTGGGGCATCACGGGGGAAATCGACAAATGGAGCAGCAAGGAGAGCCAGATCGTCTTGGCGGCCCTGCCGCTTGCGATGTTCGCGCTCTTCCTCGTCATCCCGCGCATCGACCCCAAGGGGCGCAACTTCGACCGCTTCGCCGGCATCTATCGGACGTTTTCCGCAGCGCTCGTCATCTTCATGGTCGGCATGACCTGGATGGGACCGCTCACCGCATGGGGGCTTCTCTCGAGCGAGAAGAGTCCGGTGAGCGCGTTCGTTCTCGGCTTCCTCGGGCTTCTGCTCATCGGACTCGGCAACTACCTGCCGCGCGTCAAGCCCAACTACACCTTCGGCATCCGCACGCCGTGGACGATCGCCAACGAGGAGGTCTGGCGGCGCACCCATCGCATGTCGGGCCCGCTGTTCATCGTCGCCGGCATCGCGACCCTCGTCTCGGCGTTCATCGCCCTGACGGCGCCCGAGGTGTCGTTCGCGATCATGCTCGTGGCGATCCTCGGCGTGACCGCCATCGCCGGCGTGTATTCCTACGTCATCTGGAAAAAGCTCGCGCCCATCGAGTAGCCGTCGGGGATGCGCGCAACTCAAAGGGACACTGCCCGCCGGCTGACCTCGCGAAGGAATGGGTACCATGGTGTACGAGCGTCGTTGCTCGACCCTTCGTCCAGAAAGGACCGATGACCATGGCGAACACCTTCAACCTCGACCATATCGACGTACTCGTGCACAGCTGCATCCGCATCCAGAGCGAAGCGGGCACCGTCATCTACTTCGACCCGTTCAAGGTCGACACCGAGCCGCACGATGCCGACTATGTCCTCGTGACGCACGCCCACTACGACCACTTCTCGCCCGAGGACATCGCGCGCGTGGCCAAGGACGCCACCGAGCTCGTCGTGCCGGCGACCATGGAAGACGAGGCTCCCAAGGCCGCATGCGCCGCCGTCCACCTCATGCGGGCGGGTGAGCGCATCGAGCTTGCCGACATCTCCGTCGAGGCCGTTCCCGCCTACAACGTCGAGCCCGAGCGCCTCGGCTTCCACCCGCACGACAACGCCTGGATCGGCTACATCGTCACCGTCGACGGCACGCGCATCTACGTTGCGGGCGACACCGACCCCAACCCCGATACCCTGCAGGTTTCCTGCGATATCGCGCTCATCCCCATCGGCGGCACCTATACCATGGACCCGCACCAGGCCGCGGGCTTCATCAACACGATCCAGCCGCGCATCGTCATCCCCACCCATTACGGCTCCATCGTGGGCTCCATGGACGATCCGCACGCGTTCGCCGAGCTCGTGAACCCCGATATCGAAGTCGTCCTCAAGCTCTAACGACAACGCCCCATGGCGGACCCCGCCATGGGGCTCGGCGCCCTCTTCCGAGTGGGAATGAAAACGGCCCGGCGCGGCACCCGAAATCGACGCGACGAAACGAGCGTCAAGATCGGGAACCGCGCCGGGCCGGTCAGGCTGCAAAAGCCCTATCAGCTGCAGCCAGTGGTGGTGCCGCAGTCCATGCAGACCTTGCAGGTGCCGTTTTGCACCATGCGCGAGCTGCCGCAGTTGGGACACGTGCTGCCGTCGTACAGGCGCTCACCATGAATCGCGGTATCGTGCACCGCCTTGTTCACGAACGCCATGGTGTAGGCGTCCCCGCTGTCAAAGGCGCCGGTCTCCTCGAGTACCTCGTCCTGCTTGGCCGCGGTCAGACGGCTCAACTCCTCGTCGCTCACCGCGGGCTCGTCGTCGAACAGCGGGTCGGCAACCGCCGGAGCGGCCGCGGCGGGCGCGGGAACGGCACCCGCCACCTGCGCCCAGCCCTCGGGCTTGATCTGCACGCGCGTGAAGTCGCCGAGCTCGATATCGATGACCTTGGAGATCAGGTCCGAAATCGAATTGACGTACTTGATGTAGGGATGGCTCTGCACGAAGCCGTAGGGCTCGTACATCTGGCCACGCAGCATCTTGGAGATCCGCTCGGCGGGGATGCCGTACTGCAGCATGACCGAGATGGTCTTGGACAGCGAGTTGAGCAGGCCCATGATGGTCGTGCCCTCGCGGTCGGTGGTCACGAACAGCTCCGAGATCTCGCCGTCCTCGTTGCGGTTCACCGTGGTGTAGATCTTGACGCCGTCGATCTGCGCCAGATGCGTGTGGCCGCTGCGGATGCCCATGATGCGGCGGCGCTGCGCCGGGGCGCGCATGCTCGACAACTGCTGCTGCGCACCGCGCGCGTACTCGAGCAGCGCGGCATACGACAGGTCGCCCAGGTCCTTGTCGCCGGCGTCCTCGGTCAGCGAGTTGTTGAGTGGCTGGGCGTTCTTGGAACCGTCGCGGTACAGGGTGATGCCCTTGCAGCCCGTCTTCCACGCGAGCATGATGACATCCTTGAAGTCCTGCACCGTCGCGGAGTTCGGCAGGTTGACCGTCTTGGAAATGGCACCCGAGATGAGCGGCGTCATCGCGGCGACCATGAGCACGTGCCCGCGCGGGTCGATGTAGCGCTCGCCCGATCCGCACACGTTGGCGGTGTCGAACACAGCCAGGTCCTCGTCGCGCAGATGCGGAGCGCCCTCGATCTTACCGTCGACGATCATGCCGTCGTCATCGGTCGCCTGCACGTAGGCCAAGATCTCCTCGACCTCGTCCTCGGCATAACCCAAGTGGCGCAGGGCGTCGCCGATCACGGGATTCGCGATGGTCATGAAGCCGCCGCCGGAGAGCTTCTTGTAGATCATGTGGCTGAAGAACGGCTCGATGGACGTGGCCCCGCAATCCATGGCAAACGAGATGGTTCCCGTGGGCGCCATGACGCTCACCTGCGCGTTGCGGTATCCGTGCTCCTCGCCCAAACGCTCGGCGTCGCGCCACGCATCCACGAGCGCGTCGGCCAAACCGGATGCGCCCGTCTGCTCGAGCAGACCCAGATCGACCGCGGGCGGCTGCACCGTCAGGTTCTCGTACGCGTCGTCGCGCGCGCCCGCCACGCGGGCGTGGTTGCGGATCACGCGCGCCATGTGCCCCTTGTTGATCTCGTAGCAGTCGAACGGCCCCACCTTGGCGGCCATGAGGGCCGACACCGCGTAGCTGCGGCCCGTGAGCGTTCCCACGAGCGCAGCGCCCAATGCGCGCGCCTCGGGCGAATCGTAGGGCACGCCGCTCGCCATGAGCAGGCTCGCCAGGTTGGACAGGCCGAGACCCGTCGCGCGGAACCGGTAGGTGCGGCGCGCGATGTCACGCGTGGGGAACTGCCCCCACTCGATCGAGGCCTCGAGCGCCAGCTGCGCGATATCGATCGCATGCTCGTAGCCCTCGACATCGAAGGCGCCGGTCGCCGGATCGAGGAAGCGGTACACGTTGATGGAGCCCAGGTTGCAGCTCGAGTCGTCGAGGAACGCGTACTCACCGCACGGGTTCGTCGAGTTCAGTCGGTTGTACGGAGCTCCCACCTGACCGTCCTCGCCACCGGGGCACGTGTGCCACTCGTTGAACGTGTCGGAGAACTGCGGCGCGGGATCCGCGCAACGCCAGGCGCTCTCGTTGAACACGTCCCAGATATGGGCGACCGACACCTCGGTGTCCTTGGAGGGGTCCACGCGACCGCGCAGGCGGTAGGTGGCGTCCGGATCGGCATCGAGGTTGTCGACCTTCTGCATGAACTCGTTATCGATACGCAGGGAGTTGTTGGAGTTCTGGCCCGAGACGGTCGCGTAGGCCTCGCCGTTGATGTCGCCGTCGTAGCCCATCTTCATGAGGGCCAGCGCCTTGTCCTCCTCGCGCGCCTTCCAGGTGATGAACTTCTCGATATCCGGGTGGTTGATATCCAGGCACACCATCTTGGCGGCACGGCGGGTGGTGCCGCCGCTCTTGATGGCGTCGGCGTTGCGGTCCAAGCCGCGCAGGAAGCTCATGACGCCGGAAGACACGCCGCCGCCCGACAGGCGCTCGCCCTCGGCACGCAGCGCGGAGAAGTTGGAACCGGTGCCCGAGCCGCCCTTGAACAGCTTGGTCTCGGTCACGAACTCGTCGGAGATGGAATGGTCGCCGAGCAGCTTGTCCTCGACGCTCACGATGAAGCAGGCGCTCGCCTGCGTGCGCGTGTACTGGTCGGCCGACTCCACGACCTCGCCGGTTGCCGGGTCGACGTAGAACATGCCCTGGGGTTCGCCCTTGATGCCGTACGAGCGCTCGAGACCCGTGTTGAACCACTGCGGGGAGTTGGGCGCGAAACGCTGGTCCAAGATCATGTAGACGAGCTCGTCGTACAGGATCTGCGCCTGCTCGCCCTCCTCTACGAGCCCCTCCTCGATCAGCGCGGCGACCCAGAAGTCGACCATGCGGTGCGCGACCTGGCGCATCGAGGTCTCATGACCCGTCCCGGGCACGCCGGCGCGACGGAAGTACTTGGAGGCGATGATGTCCACGGCGTTTTGCGAATAGTGCTCGGGGAACTCCAGGTCGTGCATGTCGCACAGCACCTTGCCGGTCTTGTAGTCAGTCAGATGCACGTCTCGTTTTGCCCATGTGAACAGATCGTATACGGTCTTTCCGGCGTTTTCGGGCATATCGAGCTCGGCGGTGAAGCGTCGGCGGATCAACTCATCGATCGTGGCAAGCATATTCGATCCCTCATTCTCTTGAACACGCGTTTCGGACCTATGACAGCGTCGCATCCCGTGTAGACAGAATCTTGCCGGCGCATTCCTGCCGGCGGTTTTGATTCTAGCAAGATGACTATATGGGGATGTCAATATGTTGTACGTTTCTGTAAACGGTAACACTACATATAGTAGATTGATACCACCATTCGCTGCGGCGACCACCTTTTTCGCAGCTCGCGCCACCACAGGATGTAGACACCGCGCAGCATCGCGCGTCTTGTGCCCTCAACGACCCGTGAACGCACGGCTTCCCCCGCCCGTAGAAAAACCCCAGGGGTTATTTTGCACGGAGCCATGCAAAATAACCCCCGGGGTTTTTCTACGGACCGGGGGATCGCTATCTTCTGCGGCGGCGGCGGATCGTGTCCACGATAAGATACAGGCCGAGCGCCACGAGGATGCCGAGGCCAGCCAGCTTGAGCACGCCCTCGATCGTGAGCAGCGGCGAGGTACTTTCCAGGTCGGGCGTCAGCTGGGTCACGATGTCCTGGACGATCGAGCCCGTGGACGACTCCCCTTCCGCATCATCGACGCGCTCGCAGTACACGAGCAGACGATGCGCGTTTTGCCCGTACGGATGGCAGGTCAAAAGCGTCACCATGTCGCGTCCCGGCTGGATCGCCACCGCGTCGGTATCGTCGGGCAAAATCACCTCGAACCCCGTCACGCGATAGACCAGCGTGTCCCACGGCGTCGTCAGCGTGAGCGTGTCGCCCTCCTCGAGCTTCTCGATGTCGCGGAACATCGTAAGGCCCTGCCACACGCCGCGGTGGGCAGCGATGACCACGTTGGAATCCGTCTCGCCGAGCGGCATGGACGTACCGGCGACGACGGTGGCGCCCTGCGCCATATGGTCGAAGGAAGATCCGAGGTACAGCGGCAGCGTCACACCCATCGCCGGGATATCGAGCGAGCCGACGATGCCGTTGGGCAGCCCCAACTCGGCAAGCGAATCGTCATCGAAGGCGAACGGGTCGTTGATCGCGTCGCCCTCACCCTCGCGGACCTGCTCGTTGTAGGTTTTGAGCTGCTGATAGGTGGTATCGGCCGCCTTTTCGGCATCCGTCGCGTGTCCTACATCCGCCACGCCCTCGCCACCCGAGGTCGTGTCCGACGCCGTTTCGTCCGACGCGGCATCGGCATCCGCATCCTCCTCGCGCATGGACGCCAGCGCATCGTCGGTCTCCATCTGGGCCCGGATCGCCGAGACGGTCGGATACGCGAACAGGCCTATGCCGACCGCAAGCATCACGAGCCCGACGATCAGCGACGCGCGCCCACCGCGTGCACGGTTATCGGTCGCCCTTCGCACGGAAGTGCCTCCCTCCTTGCACGCCGCCCGTCTTAGGCGAGCGGTTCGAACGACCGGCGGCATTGGGCGGAGCGGCATGAAGCCCCAGCTTGCGCACGGGAGCGGCGCTGTGTCGCGAACCCGCATTCGTCGTCTTGTGGCGGACAGGACGCACCGGCTGCACACCAGCCGTACCACCGGCATACGGCTGCCGTGCACGACCCGTCACCGGCCTGACCCCTTGAGCGCCGCCAGAGACGCCGGGAGCCCCGGTCGTCCGCGAGGCAGAACGGACGGGCTGCTGCGCCCCATGCGGGACAGCACCGATAGGCCGCTGGATTGGATGCACGGAGCTCGTCGGCCGTGTCCCGATTATCTCCTGGCCCCCTTTGGGACTTTGCGACGCACGGGCAGCATGCGCCTTGCGCCAGCGCGTCACGCCCACATAACCGCCGATGATGAGAGCCGCGAGCAACAGGCCGAGCAGCACGCTCGGCAGCAGGGCCTTGTCGGGAGGATCGCTGTAGCCGGCCGGGAAGGTCTCGTCGTCGCCCTTCTCCAGCCACTCGTCCGGCACCTCGCAGCGCTCGGCATGCACGAGCAGGCGGTGCGTGTTCACGCCATAGGGCGTGCAGGTCACAAGCGTCACCAGGTCCTCGCCGGGCTGGATGACGAGCGATTCAGTCTCGTCGGGTAGCACGACCTCCGTCGAGGTCACGCGGTAGGCGTGGTCCTCGCCGAGCACGGTGATGATAAAGTAGTCGCCCACCTCGAGCTGATCCAGATTGTCGAAGATCTTGGAGGACGGCAGGCCGGTATGACCGGACAGCACGCAGTGCGTGGACTCGCCGCCGATAGGAACAGACGTCTCCTGCAGGTGTCCCACACCCTTTTGGAGCGCCTCGTCGGACGTTCCGTGGTAGACCGGCAGCTCCACATGGATCTTAGGGATGGTGATCGTGGCCATCACACCATCCCCGCCGAGGTTGAGCACGCGCTCGTACTCCTCGTCGGTCACCTGTTCCTGATCGGGGTCGAACGGGTCGGTGATGATCGTGCGGCTTCCCAGCAGCTTTTCGTTGTACTCGATCGCGAGCTCGCGCTCGGCTGAGAGGTCTTCTTCGTCGGTTGCTAAGACGGTTTCGGCCTGCGCATCAACGACATAGCCGTATTCCTTCTGGCTCAGCATATCGCTCACCATAGGATATGCCACGCACAATAATCCAACGATAAGCGCCAGAGCCGCGAGCACGCCGCCACGAAGGCGCGAGTTCGCTGCGCGCTGGGCTTGAGCGGATCCACTGGCGGTGTCACCTCCACCCGAGCCAGCACGATCCGGATGGAATCGCCCCCTTTGTTCGCGCGCCTCCGTCGCAGATACACCCGCTCGATTGCGACAACTGCCTCGTAAACCTCCTTGAGTTTTCGGATGAAGCGCCACGGGTTCCCTCAGTTGAGTCGTCGATCCCGCTCCTCCAGCACTCTTCTGGCTTCTTGGCACATCCGTCACCGGGCCAACCTTCCACTCTCATCGCAAGAAGCCCGGCCCTTCATGTACGAAAGGCCGGGCAAAACCGATCTGAGCTATACACTCATCTGCGTTCGATTAGTTCTCCTTGCGAGAACGAACGATGAACATCGCAGCGCCGGCAATCAAAACCACACCGGCGGCAGTCAGGGCAACCGTACCGGTTCCACCCGTCGTGGGGAGAACGGTGTTGTCCTTGGTGTTCACGATATCCAACGTGATAACGTTGTCGTCGTTGGCTCCGGAAACATTAACGGTCCACTCAGTAGTCGCAGCAGGCTTGTAGCCGGCGGGAGCCTTGGTCTCCGTGATGGTGATCTTGTCATTCGAGCCGAGCGCGGCAACGAGGTCAGTGAGGCCCTTATCACCAGACGTCACGGTCTTCTTGGAGCCATCCGGGAAGGTGATTTCAAACTCCGCACCGGGAAGCAGCGTATCGTCGTCGCCCTTCTTGACGATCTGAAGGGCATAGAAATCGGCAGTGTCCTCGTCGGTGACCGTACCGGTGTAGTCCTCAGTCACCGAGTCCTTATCGAACGTCAGGGTCGCATCGTTCAAAACGGCATCGACGGCGGCAGCGGTTGCGTCAACCTTAACGGAATAGGTAATGTCGACGGTTCCGGCAGCAGCAGCCTTCGCAAGGCCCGCCGGGGTAAACGTCACCGTGATCAGGCCGTTCTCATACGTCACGCTATAGTCGGTCGTGCGCTCGAGACCATCAATGGCCACACTGTCGGCAGTAAGGGAGCCGAGATCGAAATAGGTGTCCACAAGCTGGTCGGTCACCGTAAAGGTACGGCCCTCGTAATCCGCATAGGTAGGAACCGTCACGGTGATCTTAAAGTCAGCGGTATCGCCGAAGCTCAGCGTATTGATGTAGTGGCCGTAATCGGCGTCGCCCTCTTTGACGACTTTCTCGAGATCCGTGGTCGAGACCTTGAGCGTCACCTCGCCGCCGTCAAAGACATCCGCGCTGTCAAACGAACCGTTGCCGTTGGAGTCGACAGGCTTGACCGAAAGGATCATGTTCTGATAAACGCGAGTGGAATCCTCGTCGTTCGTTACCTTGATCACATACACGCCGGCGGAAAGCCCATCGATATTAGCCGTACCGTCCGAAGCCTCGCCGGACGTACCTGCCGCCTCAAAACCGGATGCTGCAAGCGCGATATCGTTCGCAAGCTCCTGATCGATGGCATTGGTCAGATCGCTACCGGAATTCAGGTTGATGATACCGTCGACGTCGTCAACAGGATCGACCCACGAATACGTGACAGTTCCATCGGTCCCCAGATCCGCAGTGGCAACCTGGTACGCGGTGACAATGTCACCGTCAGTCAGGCCGTTAACCGTCACGCTTCCGGAACCGGGCACCGACGCACCAAACGCCATGCCGGGCAGCGCGGCCAACGTTGCACCGGCAAGAGCACCGGTTGCGAACAGGCGCCCGAAGCTCCTCTTCGTCTTAACCATGAGCATCATTCCTCCTTCTCGCCGCTGTATGCAGCATCTGCTCACTTGCAAGCGTTCCTATAACCATCGGGCGATCAACACACCCGAAAGCTAACGATCCAGCGCGCCGCACCGCAGGTACGGCGCGCGAAAGGTCGTGCCGGGCAAGCTGGGGTCGGGTCAGCTCGCCCGGATGCCGCGCGTACGCGGCGCCGAGGGCCCAGGTCGGGATAGGCCCTCGGGGGCGGCGCGAACCTCGCGCCGCAGCGGGCAGGTCGGATGTGCCCGCATCCGCAGCAGGTCGGGAAGCTGCGGGTTATATCAGGACCGGTAAAGGCAGACCGGTCGTGATACCGAAAGGCCGGACCGTCCGTCGCAGTGCGGACGGCCGCACGTCATAGCCAGCGCTAGCGCTTGAGCTTGAGGCGAAGCGCCAGGTAGCAACCGGCGACGACAACCGTCGCCACACCGGCGGTGGACATCAGCAGCGTGCCGGAAGACCCCGTGGTGGGGAGCTCCGCGATTGCAAGATCGGTGATGGTGTAGGTAGCCACGCCGTTCTCGACGTTCTCGATACTGGTTTCATTAATCGTGAAAGTACGATCCTCACCGATGACGAGCGTCGCGGGCTCGGCCAGCTGATAGCCGGCAGGCGCCTTCGTCTCGACGATGAAGTACGTGCCGGGCTTGAGCCCGTAGAACGAGGCGATCGCACGATCGGGATTATCGCCGTTCAGCTTCGTGGCGAAACCGTCTTTGGTGAGCGTGTCACCGGTCATGTCGGCGGTGCCGTACACGGGCGAAGCGACCTCGGTATCGGTCTCGGCGTCATACGTGCCATCGTCATCCTTGTCAACGAACAGCGTGAAGTACGCGTTCTCGAGCGGGTCTCCGGATTCGTCCTCCTTCTGGATGACCAGGCCGAGCGGCTCGTAGCTGTTGGTGAAGTTGACCAGGAACTCGCCAATTAAGGTGCGACTCGATACAGCAGAGCCATCCGCAATCCAATCGTATCCATCAAAGGTTCCGAGCAGGGCATTTTCGCCCCACTGGCCCTCGGATCCATCGCGCGTGGCCTGATACACCTTGAGATGCATCACATCGCGACTTTCGTCATCCTGAACTTTCTCAGCGACGAACTGGATGCGATACTGCGTGGTGTCGAAGTCGTACTCAGACTCGCTCTTATGCTCGCCATTGTAATTCTCGTTTAGGCCTACCTCGGAAATCACGTACTCGTAGACCAAGCCATCATCATCCTTGGTAAAGGTCATGCCACCCAAGAAGGCGAAAGCGTCGCTTTGCACGCCCGCGTTTGCAGTTTCTTCGCCGTTCGTGACTGTGACCGTCGTATCGCTCAGGCCAGCCTTCTCAGCCGCCTGCTCGGCAGAAACCGCGTTGTCGCCTGTACCGGTTGCCTGAGCGTCGATCTGGAACTTGAACATATCGGCTTCGAGCGCAAGGCCGTTGAGCGTCTTGGTGATACCGATCGTCCCCGGAAGAGCGGTCACGGGCACGACTTGGTACGCGTTGATCACGTGAGCGATATAGGAGATCTGATCACCGTCGCTATGCTCGATCGTCACGGTCACAGGCTCAGTTGACGGCTCCGTCTTATCTGTGCCCACCTGGACGGCATACTTCGGATCCTTGAACTCATCGCTCGTAAACGGAGTTCCATCTGCGTTGACCTCTTCGACCTTGAAGGTGGCACCCAAGGCAACGTCAAGGATGACGATCTCCTGGTTTGCTTTGAGTTCGATGATGCCGCTCTCCGGCATGGCCTGGGTCTCACCCACGCCCTCACCGATGGTGCGCACGTAATACTGTGCACCCGTCACCGCGTTACCGTCGGCATCGGTCACCTTGATGCAGAATGTATCATCAGGAGTCGAGTTGTCTTCCATGTGCTTCTGGATGGAGAAAGAATACTTGTCCTTCGCCGTAAACCTGTTGCGCACGACCATACGCGCACTTCTATCCACGCGGACAGGCTTCGACTTACCGATTAAGCTGGGATCGGTCTGCTCATCTCCGGAATCATCAATAAGATCCGTATTCTGGAGATCGAACTCATAATCATTCGAATAGCCGTCGGCACCCGTCTCGGTCACCTTGTACCAGGTGTTGGCGCGGATTTTATGGGCCTCAGCGTCTCCCTCGTGCTGCACGGCTCCCGTCAGCTGTGCAACCTGATCATGCTTCAGCGTAAAGGTGCCGTCTTCGTTGGTTTGCCCAGTAACTTGCACGCCATTCTCGTCATAAATCGGGTTTCCGTCCAAATCGAAGAGCTTGTACTCGCCGACGTAGGTCGACCAGGAACCGTTCTCGGAATCGGCGGTCTCGACCTTCATGGTGAACTCGGCGTTTACGAAGTCAGCGGTGTTGGTATCGGTGACCTGCTTGCCTACCTCGATCGTGCCATCGGGTACAGTCGGCATGTTGAAGCGGATACGGCAATTGGAACCGCCATCGCCGCGCTCCAAGTAGTAGAACTTGATGGTGTGCGTGCTGTAGTCGGATCCGTCCCACTCTTCACCAGCAGCTTCGAAGATATTGGCGATGTTTTCGGTGCCGATCGCTTGACCATTGTCTGTCGCGTTGACGGTCACCTCGCCGGTGGCAAAGTTGATCGAACCGTTATAGGCATCATGGATGCCACCGAGGTCGAGCACGAGCACGTCGTCGATGAAGACCCACACATCGTCATCGCCTGTGAAGTCGAAAATCATGTCAGAACCGTTGACCTGACCGTCCTTGGGCATATAGAACGTCTTGGTGAAATCCATGCCAAAGGAGTAGTTCACATCATCGTTGACGTCGTAACCGGTTGCCGCGGGGTCAGACTGATGCCAACGGCCGTTGCTGTCGAAATAACCCCATTGATATCGTCTGTTGACCCGACGCCACTGCAGAGGGTTACCACTGCTATCGTACGTGCTCACATCTCTCGTCAAGCTGTTGAACGGCAGGAACTGCGGCAGCGAAGGAGCAATGCTGCCGTTATCGCCATACTCGGAGTAACGCGGGTAATCCAAGCGCACAAACGAGTTGCTGCCCTCATCGTAATACGCGTAATTCTCGCTACTATCGTAGACGTAGTAGCCTTCTTCATCCAAGCGGAACAGACCGGTCACGTTGTCGAAACTCGTGACGCCCCGAGCCTCACCCTCGGTTTTCGACTTGAACAGATAGTCCAAGCTCTCCCCACCATATCGGTCTGCAAGGCGCGGGTACCCATTTTCGCCAATCGTGCTAGCAACGATACCCTGATATACGCCGCCGCCGCTGCCGGTCCAGGCATTGATATTCTCCCCAGCCTGACCGTCGACACTGCCGAATTTCAGAGCATGCCCCTCGTTGATGTCAGGGTTCTCCCTGCTGTAATCGTGCAGGTTGATCGTCATGTCGCTGCCGTCGCCCTCGGCCGCCCAAGCGTACTCGGCCACACCGGGCGCGATGAGCATGCCGCATGCCACCGCAGCGGTCACCGCAGCGGCGCGCAGCCAGGACAGGCCGCGACGGCAATGTGAGCCAAAGGTTCCGTGCGCTCGTTTGTGTTCCATATCGAACCTTCCCCCGCGTTCGCAAAAGCAGACTTTTTTGAGACGGGGGTCTAAACTCGATGAACGAGAAGTTGAAGGGACGATTCTCTCGATTTTCCGTATGAGACGTCGGTTCGATGCGGAAGTCGGATGGGTTGGACCACACGATAGACGAGTTCAAAAAAGTCTACTTTTTTTTACAAATCCCCTCGAACGTTTCGGCCGAATGGCGCGGCTTTCCTGCGGTTATTCCGTTTGCGCACCGCGTGTTTCGATTTAGTGTCGCGGCATGCATGAGGTGTCGACGCATCTCGACAAGCGGGGAGGTCGCTTGGCAGCGCGCTGCATAGACCCCCTCGGTGTGTTTATGCGAGATACATCCATACTGTTTTACGTGTTGTAGTTCACCCGGCGCGTGCGCGTCAGATGTAGTTGGCACCCTCGTGGGCGGCGGACACCGTCTGGCACCCTACCCCTACCGGCTTGCGCACGACGGCTCGGCCGTCTGGTCCTCCTTGAGCCATCGCCGTAAGGTATTGCGGCAGACTCCCAGCTGACGCGCCGCCTCGACCTGCGTGAGCTCGCCGCATGCGATTCGATCGCGAATGCCCTCCCAGTCCGCGGGCGGCTGCTTGCGTGGGCGGCCGAACTTGGCGCCGCGTGCCTTTGCCGCCGCGATCCCTTCCGCCTGGCGCTGATGGATGTTCTCGCGCTCGACCTGCGCGATATAACTCAGCAGCTGCAATACGACGTCCGAGATGAACTGGCCGGTCAGGTCGCGCCCCTCCGTCGACGTGCCGCGCGTGTCGAGCAGCGGCATATCGAGCACCACGACGTCCACGCCCAAATCGCGCGTGAGGCTGTGCCATTGGTCGAGGATCTCGGCGTAGTTGCGGCCCAAACGATCGATGCTTTTGACCACCAGCACGTCGCCCGCCTGCATCTTGCGGACAAGCGCCTGATACCGCGGTCGGTCGAAAGTCGCCCCCGTGCATTTGTCGACATAGATGGATTCGGGGCTTAGCGGAAACGCCTGCAGCGCATCAAGCTGGCGGTTGAGATTCTGGTCACGCGACGACACACGGGCATAGCCGTAGCTTTTCATACGAGCGGTCCTTTCGGGTGCTTTCTGTTCTTGGCTACGGTGCTTGTGCCCCGCACATATATAGAACGCGATGTCGCAAACGAGCATAACGAGTTCCGCACATCCTCAGCTCGAAGGGCATCTGCGCTCTACTACAGTTTGTTCAACTTTTTTAGTCAACTTTTTTGAGTAAAGTGGGCCGAACGACGACGATGTGAACGTAGAAGACCCCCCAGGGGGGTTATTTTGATGTATCAACTCGATGCCTAGGGCATGTTTCCCGCACGGGGCCTCGCCCGTAGAAAAACCCCGGGGGTTATTTTGCACGGAGCCATGTGCGACATGGCTCCGTGTAAAATAACCCCCGGGGTTTTTCTACGGGCGAGGTG
This sequence comes from Collinsella tanakaei, assembly GCF_021531055.1. Taxonomy (GTDB): domain Bacteria; phylum Actinomycetota; class Coriobacteriia; order Coriobacteriales; family Coriobacteriaceae; genus Collinsella; species Collinsella tanakaei_B. The sequence goes on along the minus strand of NZ_JADYTL010000004.1, from coordinate 39,890 downwards.
GGAAAAAAGTGCCTGTCCCTATTTTTCCAGCTCTTCTGCGATGTAGCGGCCGGTGATGCTGTCGGGGCAAGCGGCAACTTGCTCGGGCGTGCCCGCGCACACGATGCGGCCGCCGTCCTCTCCCCCGCCGGGCCCCATGTCGATCACGTAGTCGGCGTTGACGATCATATCCAAGTCGTGCTCGATCACCACCACGGTCGCCCCATTGTCGATCAGCCGCTGCAGTACGCACAGCAGCACCTCGACATCGAGCGGATGCAGACCGATCGTGGGCTCGTCGAACACGAACAGGGCATCGTCCTGCCGGCGCGTGAGCTCGCTTGCCAGCTTGAGCCGTTGCGCCTCGCCGCCCGACAGCGCCGGCGTGGCCTCGCCGAGCGTCAGGTAACCGAGTCCCAGATCGTGCAACACCTGGAGCTTTGCCTTGACGGTGCGCAGGCCCGTCTCGGCCAGCGCCTCGCTTGCCTGGTCGACGGTGTAGGACAGCAGCTCGGGCAGGGAGATGTCGCCTGCGAGCTTGATGGCGTCGGCCTCCTTCGCGTAGCGCGTGCCGCCACAGTCCGGGCACGGGATGTCGACGTCCGGCAGGAACTGCACATCGAGCGAGATCTGCCCCGTGCCGTCGCACGTCGGACAGCGCAGCGAGCCGGTGTTGTACGAGAAGGCGCCCGCCTTGAGACCGCGCTCGCGCGCCTCGGGCAGCTTGGCGTACGCACGCCGCAGGTCGTCCAGGACACCGGAATACGTGCCGACCGTCGAGCGCACGTTCGCGCCGATCGGCGTGGCGTCGATCAGGTTCGCACGCGCGATGCCGCCCGGCTCGCACCTGCGCACATGCTCCGGCAACGGTAACAAAACCCCAGGGGTTTTTTGACATTGCTGGCACTGGGCTCGCAGCGCGGGGATCAGACTCTCCAGCACGAGCGTGGTCTTGCCGGAGCCCGATACGCCCGTGACCGCCGTGAGGCGCCCGCGCGGAATCCGCACCTCCAGGGGCTTGACCGTATGGATCGCACCGGTCTCAAGCTCGATCGCGCCCGCGGAGAACACCTCGGCGGCATCGACGCGCTCCCGCACCCGCACGCGTCGTTCGCCCGACAAAAACGGCCCGATCCGCGTGGCGGGCGAAGCCTCCACCTGCGCCACCGTGCCCTGCGCGATAATCTGCCCACCGTCGGCACCCGAACCGGGACCGATCTCGATCAAGTGGTCCGCATGGCGCAGCGCGCGCACGTCGTGGTCCACGAGCACCACCGAGTTGCCGTCGGCGAGCAGGTCGTCCACCACGCCGAGCAGACCCTCGACGTTGGACGGATGCAGGCCGATCGACGGTTCGTCCAGCACGTAGAGCACCCCGCAGGTGCGGTTACGCACGGCACGGGCGAGCTGCACGCGCTGGCGCTCGCCGGTCGAGAGCGTCGAGCTCGCGCGGTCGAGCGACAGATATCCCAAGCCGAGCTGCTGCAGCCGCTCCATGGGTTCGGCCATCTCGGCGCAGATGGCGCGCGCCATGGATCGCATGTCCTCCGGAACGAGCGAGGGCACCGTCGGCACCCAGATCGCCAGTTCGTCGAGCGTCATGGCGGTGACGTCCGCCAGCGTCATGCCGTCGACAAGCGAGCCGCGGGCGCGCTCGGACAGGCGCGTGCCGCCGCAGTCCGGGCAGCTCTCCTCGCGCAGGAAGCGCGACACGCGCGCCAGGCCCTTCTCGTCCTTGACCTTGGACAGCGCGTTTTCCACCGTGTAGACCGCGTTGAAGTACGTGAAGTCCAGCTCGGCGAAGTCGTTACCCTTCTTGGGCTGGTACAGGATGTGCTTTTTGACCGCCGGCCCGTGGAACACGATGTCTCGCTCCTCGGGCGTGAGCTCGCAAAACGGCACGTTCGTGCGCACGCCCATCGCGCCACACACCTGCTTCATGAGATCCCACATGAGCGAACCCCACGGCAGCACCGCGCCGTCGTCGATGGAGATGCTCTCGTCCGGCACGAGGCTCGCCTCGTCCACGCGGCGCACGATCCCCGTGCCGCCGCAGGTCGGGCACGCGCCGCCGCTGTTGAAGGCGAGGTCCTCCGCGCCCGGCCCCATGAACTGCACGCCGCAGACAGGACAGGTCGTCATCTGCCCGAGGGCAACATCCATGGACGGCGGCACGTGATGGCCGTTAGGGCACACGTGGCTGCCTAGGCGCGAGAACAGCAGACGCAGGTAGTTGAGTAGCTCGGTGGAGGTGCCGAACGTCGAATGCACACCGGGGATACCCGGACGCTGGCGCAGGGCGAGCGCGGCGGGCACGTGCAGCACCTCGTCGACCGTGGCGCGACCGGTCTGGGAGATGCGTCGGCGCGTGTAGGTGGACAGCGCGTCCAGGTAGCGGCGCGACCCTTCCGCATAGAGCGTGCCGAGCGCGAGCGAGCTTTTGCCCGAGCCGGACACGCCGGCGATGCCCACCAGCCGGTTCAGCGGGATGCTCACATCGATGTTCTTGAGGTTGTGCACGCGGGCTCCGCGCACCTCGATATGCGTCGGCTGCTCGTACCGTTCACGCTCCATGGCCTCTCCTTTCGCAATGAATCAAGTATAGAACGCGATCGGGGCGGACAGCCTTCCGGGGTTGGTTGGGGACGTGTTCCCTCCAACCCATCATGGGTTGTGGGGAACACGTCCCCAAGTAACCCACGCTCGATCCTTCCGCTTCAACCGATAGCTGTCCGGCCCCTTTCGGCGGTTTTGTCGGTTGCGTTACAATCCTCACAACCTGGAAGGAGGACGGGGCATGGATATCAACCAGATCGCGCAGATGGCAGGAGTCTCTCGGGCGACCGTCTCGCGCTACCTGAACGACGGCTACGTCTCGCAGGAGAAACGCGCCGCCATCAAACGCGTGATCGACAAGACCGGTTACGTCCCTTCCCGCCAGGCGAAGACGCTACGCACCGGCAAGACCGACGTCGTGGGCGTCATCATCCCCAAGATCAACTCCGCCTCCATCTCGCGCATGGTCGCCGGCATCTCGTCGGTCTTGAACGACGCCGGCTACCAGATCCTGCTCGCCAACACGGACAACGACGCCGCGCGCGAGGTCGACTTCATGCGGCTGTTCACCGAGCGCCGGCAGGTGGACGGCATCATCCTGATCGCGACGGTCTTCACCCCGGAGCACCTCGCCGCCATGGAGGGGCTCCACGTGCCCATCGTCGTGCTCGACCAGAACCTGTCGGGCTACTCCTGCGTGCACCAGGACGATTACCGCGCCATGCACGACATCGCCGAGCTCGTGCTCGCGAACGCGCAGCACCCAGGGTACATCGGCGTGCTCGAGGAGGACGTTTCCGCCGGCGAGATGCGCCATCGCGGTTTTGTGGACGCCTGCGCCGAGCATGGCATCGACGTGCCCGACGACGCACAGCAGCGTGCCGAGTTCACCGTGGACTCGGGCTATTCGTGCGCCGAGGCCATCATGCAGGCGCACCCCGACACCGACGCCCTCGTGTGCGCGACCGATTCCATCGCCTACGGCGCTCTCACCTACCTGCGCGAACACGGTATCCGCGTGCCGGAGGACGTGCAGGTGACCGGCGTGGGCGACGGCGAGCTGTCGCAGGTCGTGATGCCCCGCCTGACCACGGTGCACCATCATTACAAGACCTCCGGCGTCGAGGCCGCCAAGATGCTGCTCGGCATCATGACGGGCGACGACTCCATCCCGCGCGAGATCAAGATGGGCTACGAGGTCGTCGAACGCGCCTCGACGCGCTAACGCGACAACCGACAAGATGGTGCCAGGTTCAAACTTGTCGTGACAAGATGGGGCCAGGTTCAAACTTGTCGCCAAGATGGGGCGGCCGACAAGTTTGAACCCGGCCCCATCTTGTCGAACCCGGCCCCATCTTGTCGCAAACTTGTCAGTCGAACAAATTGCCATCCACCGATTGTTTGCTACCGTTCATGACTGGAATCGATTTCATATAGTGATACCAGAGGCGTTTGTAGTATCACGGTAAATGTGAGAACGATTACACATGAGAACGTTCCCGCCTAACGAGGAAGCCATCGAAGAAAGGGGTTTCAATGGCTCTCGACTATACCAAAGCCGCCCAGGAGATCTTGGACGCGATCGGCGGCCCGGACAACGTCGTCTCGGCCGCGCATTGCGCGACGCGCCTGCGCCTGGTGCTCGCCGACGACTCGAAGGTCGACCAGGCAGCCGTCGACAACGCCGACGGCGCGAAGGGCAACTTCAAGGCGTCCGGCCAGCTGCAGGTCATCTACGGCACGGGCACGGTGAACAAAGTCTACGACGAGTTCATCGCGCTCGGTCACATCAGCGCCGCCACGAAGGCCGAGGCCAAGGCTGCGGCCGCCGAGCAGCAGAAGAACCCGTTCATGCGCGCCATCAAGCTGCTGGGTGACGTCTTCGTCCCCATCATCCCGGCGATCGTAGCCTCCGGCCTGCTGCTCGGTATCATGAGCGCCCTGTCATTCATGGATTCCAACGGCTTCATCACGCTCAGCACCGACAACGCGTGGTACCAGATCCTGAATCTCGTCTCCAACACGGCGTTCACGTTCCTGCAGATCCTGATCGGCTACTCCGCCGCCAGCGCCTTCGGGGCCAACCCGTACCTCGGCGCGGTCATGGGCATGCTGCTCATCAACCCGGGCCTGCAAAACGCCAACACCGTGGCAACGGAGGGCGTGCAGCAGACCTACGCCGTGATCCCCGGCCTGTACTCCATCGAATGGACCGGCTACCAGGGCCATGTCATCCCCATCGTCATCGCCGCCGGCATCCTCGCCTTTATCGAGAAGCGCCTGCACAAGGTCGTACCCGAGGCCTTCGACCTGTTCGTGACGCCGCTCGTGTCCGTGGCGGCGACCGCCTACATCACCATGCTCGCCGTCGGCCCCATCTTCGTCTGGGCCGAGAACGCCATTCTCGGCGGCATCCAGTTCCTGCTCACGCTGCCGCTCGGCTTGGGCTCGCTCATCATGGGCGCCCTCTACGCCCCCACCGTGGTCACCGGCATCCATCAGATGTACACCACCATCGACCTCGGCCAGATCGCGACGTACGGCGTGACCTACTGGCTGCCGCTGGCATCGGCCGCCAACATCGGCCAGGCCGGCGCTGCGCTCGCCGTCGCACTCAAGACCCGCGACGTCAAGATCCGCTCGCTCGCCCTGCCCTCCTCGCTCTCCGCGTTCATGGGCATCACCGAACCCGCCATCTTCGGCGTGAACCTGCGTTTCTTCAAGCCCTTCATCGCCGGTTGCATCGGCGGCGGTCTGGGCGCCATGTTCGCCTCGATCGTGGGCCTCGCCGCGGCCGGCACAGGCGTCACCGGTATCTTCGGCATCCTGCTGTGCCTGAACCAGCCTATCCAGTACATCATCATGTTCGCTATCGCCGGTCTAGTCGCCTTCGGCCTGTCCTACATGCTCTATCGCGATGAGACGCCGAACGCTGAGGCCGTCCAGGCGGAGCCCACGACGAACGCGACCGTCCAAGCATCCGTCAACGCCACCGCTCGCGACGAAGCCGAGGCCGCCGCGGTGTCCGCTGCCGCAGCAGATGCCGCCATCGCCGCGGTGAACGGCAGCGTCGCATCCGACGTCCAGCCCGCGACCATCGTCTCCCCCATGGCGGGCACGGCGATTCCCATGAAGGAGGTCTCGGATCCGGTCTTTGCCAGCGAGGCCATGGGTGCCGGCATCGCCATCGTGCCGAGCGAGGGCACGCTGCACGCGCCCGCCGACGGCAAGGTGATCGTTCTCGCGGACACCGGTCACGCCGTGGGCGTGATGACCGACGCCGGCACCGAGATCCTCATGCACATCGGCATCGATACCGTTGGGTTGGAGGGCAAGCCGTTCGCCCCGCACGTCAAGGTGGGCGACCATGTGAGGGCCGGACAGCCGCTCATGGACGTCGACCTCGCCTACATCAAGGCGCAGGGACTCGATACCGTGACCCCGATCATCATCACCAACACCGCGGCGTACGAGGCCGTCGAGCCCTGCGCGAGCGGCGATGTGACCGTGGGTGATCCGATCATCAAGGTTCACTAACCCCTTCTGGGCCGCCGGGCGAGGATGCGTATGAGCGCGGAGGCGCCCGGCGGCCGTGTGCGTGTGAGCGAAGACCGGCTCAGGCAGCGATCCGCGAGCATCACGCTGTGCAACCGCCGTTCGTCATGCCCCGTCCGCCACGACGACCGCCTGACTTGGGCTCGCACGAATGGGTTGAAACGAACACGTCCCCAACCAACCCAACCATCCGTCCCCAACCATCCACCACTGAGGAGAAGACCATGGCAACCGATCGCTGGAAACCCGGCTTTCACCTAGCGCCACCGACCGGCTGGCTCAACGACCCCAACGGCCTGTGCCAGTTCCGCGGTGTCTACCATGTGTTCCACCAGTACAGCCCCGATTGGCCCGCGCCGGACGCGCCGCGCGGCTGGGGGCACGCCACGAGCACCGACCTCGTCCGGTGGCATCATCACGGCATGGTCATCTCGCCGGACACGCCCGACGAGACCTCCGGGTCGTACTCAGGGTGCGCCGTCGTGGTGCCCCACGCCGCAAGCGACGGTGGCAACCTGTTGCGGTTGTACTACACCGGCAACGTCAAGGAGCCCGGTGCATTCGACTACGTGCATGACGGCCGGCGTGCCACGCAGATCCTCGTCGAGAGCGAGGACGGCAGAGCGCTCGGCCCCAAGCGGCCGCTCCTGCGCGAGGCGGACTATCCCTCCTGGTGCACGCGCCACGTGCGCGATCCCAAAGTATGGCGCGACGACAAGGGCATGTGGTGGATGCTGCTGGGCGCGCGCGACACCGACGATCGCGGGCGGCTGCTCGTTCTGCGTTCTGCGGATGGCCTTGCCTGGAGCGCTGCCGGCGACATCCGCCCCGACGCGCCGTTCGGCTTTATGTGGGAATGCCCCGACCGGATCGCGCTCGACGGGCATGTCTATCTGTCCTACTGTCCACAGGGCATGGCCGACCGCCTTTGGGCCCACGGCATGCGCGACCAAGCAGGGTACGTTGCGCTCGAGGGCGGCCGGGATGTCGGCTCGGGCACCACGGTGCTTCCCACCTCGAAATTCACGCTGTGGGATCACGGGTTCGATTTCTATGCACCGCAAACGTTCGTCGATGACCATGATCGCACGCTGCTCATCGGCTGGATGGGCATGCCCGAAGCACCGTTCACGAGCGCGCCGGATGGCCTTTCCTGGTGCCACTGCCTCACCGTGCCGCGCGTGCTTTCGCGCGCCGAGGATGGGAGCATCGCGCAGCAACCCGCACCCGAGCTGGACGCGCTGCATGCGGGCGAGGCGCTCCGCTGCCCGTCCGGCACCAGCGTCTTGGAAGCCCACCGTGCCGACGTGCGGATCGAGGGCATCGAAGGGCCGTTCTTTATCAAGCTCGACGGCGCGCTCGAAATCGGCTTCGACGGGCACGAGCTCATCATGCGCTTTGCGGACCCCCACGGGGTCGGCGCAGGCCGCACCGAGCGCCGCTGCCCCATCGACGCCATGCGCGACCTGCGCATCCTTATCGACGAATCGACGGTCGAGGTCTTTGCGAACGGAGGGTGCGCAACCATGACGACACGCTGGTTCCCCCGCGCCGACGAGCTCTCCGTCACCCTCGAGGGATCATGCCGCACGGCGCACGCCTGGAAGATGGCACGAAGCTGATCCCGACTCACACGGAAAGGGCCCCGCGCATGGGGACACGCGGGGCCCGACAGAAAGGGGGACAAGGTTGAAAGTCGGCGGCAGGCGCTATGCCCCTACCGCTCGATACGCTTGAGCGTGAACGCCTCGATGATGAGGGTGATGCCGGCGACGATCAGGTACGCCGCGATCACGTAGGTGAGCACGATGCTCGAGAACATCGGCATCAGGATGAACACGACGCCGAGGACGATGTTGATGACGCCCGTCACGGTACCGGCACCGGCGCAGGGCAGCTGGAAGTACTTCATCTGGCGCGCGAACGTCAGGCGCTCGAACCCCGTCACGATGAACAGGAACGCCAGCAAAAACACGAGCGTGCTCGCCGTGAGGTACGCGGGAAGCGTCAGGAACAACACGCCGAGCAGGGCGTTGAGCACGCCGGACACCGCAAGGGTGGAGCTGCGGAAGAACTCGGGCGTGCCGAAGTAGGACGCCACCTGGCCGACACCGTGGAACAGCAGGGCGATTCCCACCGCCATCTGCATGAAGGCGTACAGACTGTACGGGGCCACGGCGCTCAGCACGCCGGCGAGTACCAGCACGATACCGAGCACGATCATCCAGATCTTGGCTCGATGGACGCCGGTGTTCCACCGGTCGACGTACTCGCGCCTGTAGTCGAAATCGGAATCATAGGGCAACATGTAAATCACCTCGGATTGGAAGGTCCGATACGCGACGGTCGCGTATCGGCGTACTCCTCTTCTACCCCATGGCCCCAAAATATGCGACTTGCGCAAAAGCATTTATATCCCCATAAGGGAATCATAAGTACTTCGTCAGATGATTCGAGGTGTCATGCCGTCGACAACTACGCCGCGGCTCCCCTGCAACGAAAATGGGCGGCACCCGATGCCCCGGGTGCCGCCCATCATGCAATGGAACGCTGTCGCGAGCGAAGCCTGGGACTAGCCCTGCAGCTTCATATCGTTGACCATCTCGTACCACTCGGCGATACCGGAGTGATCGTCCTTCTCGTGGCCGTGGGCCTTGAGGGACTGCATGATCTCCATGGCGAGCGCGGAGAACGGCGAGGACACGTTGATCTGATGCGAGGTGTCCATGACGTTCTGCAGGTCCTTGATGTGGAGCTCGATGCGGAAGCCCGGGGTGAAGTCGCCGTCGAAGATCTTCTGGGACTTCTGGTCCATGACCGTGGAGCCGGCCAGGCCGGAACGGATGGCCTCGTAGACGCGCGCCGGATCGACGCCGGCCTTCTTGGCCAGGGAGTAGGCCTCGCAGACGCCGGCGATGTTGATCGCGACGATCATCTGGTTGGCGAGCTTGGTGATGTTGCCGGCGCCGACCTCACCCACGAGGGTGACGGTGGAAGCCATGGTCTTGAGCAGATCCTCGTACTTGGCGAAGACGTCCTCCTTGCCGCCGACCATGACGGCGATGGTGCCGTCGATGGCTTTGGGCTCGCCGCCGGAGACGGGGGCGTCCAGGAAGTCGACACCGATCTCCTCGAGGCGCTTGGCAAAGTCGCGGCTCGCCAGCGGGGCGATGGAGCTCATGTCGATGACGCACTTACCGGCGGAAAGGCCCTCGGCGATGCCGTTCTCGCCGAACAGGGCGCTCTCGACGTGCGGCGAGTTGGGGAGCATGGTGATGACGACGTCGGAGTTCTCGGCGACCTCCTTGCCGCTGGCGCACGCCACGCCACCGAGCTCGACGAGGTCGTTGGCGTTCTCGATGTGGAAGTCGAACGCGTACACCGTGTGACCGGCCTTCTGGACGTTGATGGACATGGGCTTGCCCATGATGCCCAGACCGACGAATCCTACCTTCATATTGCTGTCCTTTCTCTCAAAATCTGTAACAGCCTGCCTATATTCTCACCTGTCGCCAGGTGGGAACCCCGATGGGGGTGCGACGACGGATCGCCGCGGACGCGCGCCTCGGGCACGGGCCCGTGGCGCGCCTCGTCGTTATCTACCCAAAAGCAAGGCGCGTATCGCGTTCTCGCCCGCAATCGGAACGAGAACATCGGCACGAGCGATGCTTTCGGCCAGCGTGATCGGACCGGTGGCGATGGAGAGCACCAGGTCGATGCCCGCCTCGTACACGCCGCCCAGATCGTCGGCGCGGCCGCCGACGACCGCCACCACGGGGATGCCGTGGCGCTTGGCGCGCTTGGCCACGCCGATCGGCGCCTTGCCGAATGCGGATTGCGAGTCCATGCGGCCCTCGCCGGTGATGACCAGATCGACGCCATCCATGGCATCCTCGAGCCCGATGATGTCGAGCAGCGTCTCGATGCCGCGCTGGATGCGCGCGCCGCAGAACGCCACGAGGGCGGCACCCAGGCCTCCGGCGGCACCGGAGCCGGGCACGGCGTCGACCGCGCGGCCCACGGTCGCGTTGAGGATCTCGGCGTAGCGGGCCATCCAGCCGTCGAGCTTCGTCACGTCGTCGGCGGGGATACCCTTCTGCGGACCGAACACGCACACGGCGCCATCCGGGCCGGTCAGGGGATTGGTCACATCGGTGAGCGCGATAACCTCGATGCCCTCGAGCTTGTCGGTCATCTGCGAGCAGTCGATGGATGCGAGCTCGGACAGGCCGACCAGGCCGCAGGGGATCTCCTCGCCATCGGCGTTGAGGAAGCGCACGCCCAGGGCCTTGGCCATACCGGCGCCGCCATCGCTTGTGGCGGAACCGCCCAGCCCGATATAGATGCGACGGGCCCCATGGTCGACAGCGTCCAGGATGACCTGCCCGACACCCCACGTTGACGCACGGCGGGCGTTGTCGCTGTTCTGCTCGATGAGCGTGATACCGCTGGCCTCGGCCATCTCGAGGATCGCGGTGTCCTCGCCGATGAAGCCGTAGTGCGCGACCACGGTCTCGCCGAGCGGGCCGGAGACCTCGACCTCACGGATCGTGCCGTTCGTGGCGGACACGATGGCCTCGACGGTGCCCTCGCCGCCATCGGCGATAGCGAACTTGCGGACCTCGCAGTCGGAAACCACACGGTGGATGCCCTCCTCGAGCAGGTTCGCGATGCCCATGCTGGACACGGAGCCCTTGAACGAGTCGGATGCGATCAAAACGGAAAGCTTGTCCATGGAAACCTCCTCTCGATATCGCTAGTTGAGGTGGGTGGTGCTATCGGATCGGCGGCTGTGCCGCCGCCGCTCGATGTCGGGTGCGCGGGACGCCATATAGGCAGGGACACGTCCCGCGCGCATGGAAAGGTGAGCCCGGCCGCCGCACATGAAAGCGGCCGACTCAAGAAAAGGGGAGACCTACTCGAGGTATCCGCCGGCTCGCATGGCGGCCTTCATGCCCTCCATGACGGCGCCCTCGGCGGACTCGGTGGGCAGCACCGACGGACCGACGTTCATGCCCATGAGGTTGGCCATGTCCTTGGTCGCCGCCGGGAAGCTCGCCGCGTCCTGCGACAGGCGGATGGGGTTGAGCTTGGTCTGGTACTCGAGCGAACCGGCGAGGTCGCCCTCGACGAACTTGTCGTAGATGCCGCAGACGAGCTCGGGATACATGTTGGAGGTGGAGCAGACCGCGCCCACGGCGCCGCAGCACAGGCCGGGGAACACCACGGTGTCCTTACCGGCGAACACCGCGAAGTCGATGTCGGCGGTCAGGCGGATGAGCTCCTGGAGGTTGGTGATGTCACCCGAGGAGTCCTTGATGCCCACGATGTTCTCGCAGTCGTGCGCGAGGCGGCTGATGGTGTTGCGCGTCATGGCGTAGCCGGCGCGGCCGGGGTTGCTGTAGATGAGCATCATCGTGTCGGGGATGGCCTCGGCGACCGCCTTGAAGTGGTGGTAGTTGGCCTCCTCGGTGGGATGGATGAACATCGGGGTGAGGACGGACACGGCGTCCACGCCCAGGGCGGCGGCGCGCTTGGCGAGCGCGACGGCCTTGGAGGTGCGGATGTGGCCGACACCGAAAAACACCGGGACGCGGCCGGCGGCGACCTCGAGGATCGACTTGGTGGCCTCGATCATCTCGTCGTCGTCGAACATGTAGAACTCGGAGTTGGAACCGAACGCCAGGATGCCGTCAACACCGTGCTCGATCACATAGTCGACCTGCTCGCGCAGGCGCGCGTCGTCGATCTTGCCGTCATAGGCGTCGGTCACCGGGGTGACGATGGGCACCACGATGCCCTTCAGGCGCTCGACATCGAACTTAGCCATGCTGTGCTCCTTACCGTGCATACCGAAATGCGCTGCACATTATTTTTATATGCCGCCCACATCCGCGGGCAAACAGTCTGTGTGACGAGGGCGGCGCGAATTTCCTACCAAAAAAGTAGCCTGTGTACCATGAGGCACAGGGACGTTCCGTGCACCATGCGGCATCCGGAGCATCTCCTGGTGAGCGGGACGGCCCCGGCGACCTGAGCCGCCGGAGCCGTGCGCATATCCCTTAGCGGACGAGGCAGGGACGCTTGCCGTCGAACTTCCAGCCGGGGATGAGGTACTGCATGGCGACGGCGTCGTCGCGCGTGCCGAGGTCGTTCTCGACGTAGAGCTGGTGCGCCTTCTCGAGCGCGTCGCGGTCGATCTCGATGCCGAGGCCGGGCACGTCGTAGGGCACCGCGATCTCGCCGCCCTCGATCTTGGGCGGATTCTTGGTGAGGAACTGGCCGTCCTGCCAGATCCAGTGGGTGTCGCAGGCGTTGTAGAAGCCCGGCGCGGCGGCGGCGCAGTGGGCGACCATCGCGAGCGAGATGTCGAAGTGGTTGTTGGAGTGGACGCCCCAGGTGAGGTCCATGTCGTGGCAGAGCTGCGCGACGCGGGCGGCACCCTGCATGGTCCAGAAGTGCGGGTCGGCCAGCGGGATGGAGACGGAATCCAGGCGGATGGCGGCCTTCATCTCGCGCCAGTCGGTGGCGACCATGTTGGTCGCGGTGGGCAGACCGGTCAGGCGATGGAACTCGGCCATGGTCTCACGGGCGGAGAAGCGACCCTCGGCGCCGCACGGATCCTCGCAGTAGGTCAGGATGCCGACCATGTCCTTGCAGTTCTCGACGGCCTCGGCGAGCGACCAGGCGCCGTTGGGGTCGAGGTCGATACGGGCGTTGGGGAACTCCTTCTTGAGGGCGCGGATGGCCTCGAGCTCCTCGGGGCAGGAGAAGACGCCGCCCTTGAGCTTCCAGTCCTTAAAGCCGTAGCGCTCGTACGCGGCCTTGGCGAGCTCGACGATCGCCTCGGGCGTGAGGGCCTCGTCGCGGCGGATGCGGCCCCAAGCGTCGGAGTCGTCATCATCGTGGATGTAGGGCAGGTCGGTCTTGTTGCGGTCACCGACATAGAACAGGTAGCCCAGGAAGCGCACGGAGTCGCGGACCTGGCCGTCGCCGAGCAGGGACGCCACGGGGACGTTCAGGTGCTTGCCCAGGATGTCGAGGAGCGCGGTCTCGATGGCGGTCTGGACGTGCACGGTGGTACGCAGGTCGAAGGTCTGGTCGCCACGGCCGCCGGCGTCGAGCGCGGAGTACTTGTCGTGGATGGACTTGACGATGTTCTTGTACTGACCGATGGGCTGACCGACGACCAGGTCGTCGATCTCGTTCAGGACCTCGGTGATCTTGGTGGAGCCGGGAACCTCGGAGATACCCTCGACACCCTCGGAATCGGTGAGGATCACGATGTTACGGGTGAAGTACGGGCCGTGGGCGCCGGAGAGGTTGAGCAGCATGCTGTCGTAACCAGCGACCGGATAGACCTCGATTTTCTCGATAGTGGGTACCATGTGGGCCTCCTTGTGAAAGGTTGTGCCGGGAAACGTCCCCGACGTCCGATGAGATTAATCTACCGTTCGGGAGCTGGCGCTCCCATATTCGGCAGGACATAACCGTTTCGAACGGTCGCGAGCCATATGGTCTGTGTACCATGGCCGCGCGCCGACGATGACGGCACCGCCCGATGGGCGCGGGCGCATGTGGGATGCGGGACAAAGGGGACAGTCCCCTTTGTCCCACACAGCGGCGGGTCCCCTATGTCCCACATGTCCCAAATTACTCCTGGCCCCTTTCGGGACACGTCGGAGCTAGCGCACCATCGCGGGGCGATGCGGGTCGTAGGTCCAGCCGGGGATCATCGCGTTCATGCCGCGAGCGTCGTCACGCGTGCCGCAGCCGTTGTCCACGTAGAGCTTGTGGGCGGCGTCGAGCTTGGCGCGGTCCAGGTCGATGCCCAGACCGATGCTGTCGCGCGGCACGGTCAGGCAGCCGTCGTGGAAGACCGGGGCGTTCTTGCCCAGGTGCTGGCCGTCCTGCCACATGTAGTGCGTGTCGCAGGCGTTGACGAAGCCGGGCGCGGCCGCGGCGGCGTGCGCCACCATCATGAGCGAGATGTCGAAGTGGTTGTTGGAGTGGACACCCCACGTGAGGTCCATGTCGTGGCACAGCTGCGCCACGCGCACGCAGCCCTGCATGGTCCAGAAGTGCGGGTCGGCCAGCGGGATGGTCACGGAATCCAGGCGGATGGCCGCCTTCATCTCGCGCCAGTCGGTGTCGATCATGTTGGTCGCCGTGGGCAGGCCGGTCTGGCGATGGAACTCGGCCATGGTCTCACGGCCGGAGAAGCGCCCTTCCGCACCGCATGGGTCCTCGCAGTAGGTGAGCACGCCCACCAGGTCGCGGCAGACCTCGACGGACTCGGCGAGCGACCAGGCGCCGTTGGGGTCGATCGTGATGCGGGCGTCGGGGAAGCGCTCCTTCAGGGCGCGGATGGCCTTGATCTCCTCGCGCGCGGGGAACACGCCGCCCTTGAGCTTGAAGTCGCGGAAGCCGAAGCGCTCAGCGGCGGCCTCGGCCTGATGCACGATGGCCTCGGGCGTGAGCGCCGGGTCGCGGCGGATGCGGCCCCACTCGTCCGAGTCGTCGTCGCCGTGCAGGTAGGGCCCGCCCACCACGTTGCGGTCGGCCACATAGAACAGGTAGCCCAAAAAGCGCACGTCCTCGCGCACCTGGCCGTCGCCGAGCAGTGCGGCCACCGGCACCTCGAGGTGCTTGGCGAGCAGGTCGAGCATCGGGGTCTCGATGCCCGTGATGACGTTGGTGACCTTGGAGAAGATCTGCGCGTGCGCCGTCTGCGCGCCGCCAGCGGCGGCTGCGGCGGCCATGTTGACGGACAGGAACTTCTGCGCCTCGATGAGCGTCTGCTTGAAGCGGCCGAGCGGCTTGCCCTCGACGAGCGGGATCAGGCTCTCCAGGCGCTGGGTGATGACCTCGCCGCCGGGCACCTCGCCCACGCCGGTGTAGCCGGCCGAGTCGGTCAGCACCACGATGTTGCGGGTGAAGAACGGCTCGTGCACGCCGGCCAGGTTGAGCAACGGGCTGTCGTAGCCTGCGACCGGCACGACCTCCATGCGCTCGATCTTGACGTCCATTGATTGCTCCTTTCTGTGCGCACAAGGCAAACGATGTCGGGCCGAAGCGGGCTCGTCCCCAACGGTCTGACAATGGGTTGAAACGAACACGTCCCCAACCATCCACCAACCATCCCCCAACCATCCATGGGTTGGAAGGAACACGTCCCCGATCATCCGCCTGGCGTACGTAGTAGAAAGGCCCGATCTCGAAGCGT
Organism: Collinsella tanakaei; assembly: GCF_021531055.1. GTDB lineage: Bacteria > Actinomycetota > Coriobacteriia > Coriobacteriales > Coriobacteriaceae > Collinsella > Collinsella tanakaei_B. The sequence continues at coordinate 24,574 of NZ_JADYTL010000004.1, read as the reverse complement.
GTCCGAAATCGGGCCTCAGAAGACCTCTGCTCGGATTCAGCATCCGAGCATATGTCGGGTGAGACTTACACGATTCCGATCGACGCCAGAATCACGCAGAAGAACGAGTTGAGGAACGGGAAGATAGCACCCAGGATGAACTCGTGGATGTAGCCGCGCTTGTAGTCGAGGTTCGTGTAGTTCAGGCGGTTGATGGCCGAGCCGTTGTACGGCATGGAATCCAGACCGTAGCAGGAGATGGCCACGACACGGTGGATGACGTCGGGGTTGATGCCCATGTCGACGAAGCGCTGCGCGAACAGGTTCAGCGCGATGGCCTCGCCGCCGGAGGCGGAACCGGTGATGCCGGCAACGAGGTTGGTGGCCAGGCAGAGCTGGAACAGCGGGGTGCCGGGCAGAGCGCTCAGGTTGTCGACGACGTACTGGAAGCCGGGGGCCAGCTCGACGGCGGCGCCGAAGCCGACGACGGCGGAGACGTTCATGATGGACTTCATCGTGGACGTGCAGCCGGCACCGAGGGTCTTGCCGATGTTCTGGAACTTATTGAAGTACAGGGCATAGCAAACCAGGCAGCCGATGGTCAGGGAGACCCAGGGCTTGTAGTCCACGAGGATGACGTTCATGCACACGAGCAGGATGATCGAGGGCAGCAGGGCCTTGATGAACTCCCAGTTGGTGCAGGTCTCGCCCAGGATGGAGGTGTCGAGCTCGCTGGAGTTCTCCTCCATGAGCTGGCCGGTGGGCAGGTAGCCCTCGCCGCGACGCTCGTTGCGGCGAAGCACGAACCAGATGTACCAGGCGCCGAACACGATACAGGTGAGCGACGTGATGACGGCGAGCATCGGGGCAGCGGTGGCCTGGGTGCCCAGGTACTCCATGGGCATCAGGTTCTGCACGGACGGCGAACCGGGCAGGATGGCCGTCCACATGGAGCCGCCGTACACGGCGACGGCGATGACGAAGTGCCAAGGAATGTCCATCTTCTTGAAGATCTCGCGGCAGATGGGCGCGATGGTGAAGATGACCACGAAGCCGGACACGCCGCCGAACGACAGGATGGCGGTGATGAGCGACAGGCCGAGGATGACCAGGTACTTGGCCATCATATCGTTCTTGCCGCCGCCGATCTTCTGTGCCGCGTCACCGATCTTGATGGCGATCTTCTGCGCAGCGCCGCAGTCGCCCAGCATGGCACCGAGTACGCAGGCGGGCAGGAACAGCAGGAAGTTGCTCTGCGCGAAGCCGGCGAAGTCCTCGGAATACGCACCGGACATGTTCTCGATGATCTCCGCGGGGCCCATGCCCGAGAACGCGAAGACGATGATAGCCGACACGGGGCCGACGACCAGGATGGGCAGGCCCTTGATCGAGGCGATGATCAGGAAGGCCATGGCCACCAGGATGCCAATCAGGCTGATAAGTCCTGCATCCATACTTACTCCTCCTTACAGGTTTCCGATCGGAACGATGTGTGTTCTCCCCCTCTCCTTTCCTGCCACAAGCATGGCGCTCGCGAACACGGAGGTTCCTCCTGCCCCGCGCGGCGGGCGCCCAGCCGAAACCGAAAGCGGAGGCGACGGCATGCGGGCTCGTTCCCTTTTCCGTCTGAACGCGTCCGTCGCGACCGCTCACTTGCTTATGGAGAAAGTTTGAAGCAACCCCGCACGTCGTTTAAGGGTCCGAAGAACAACGCTCACATGCGGTCTTTCGGGGTTTGGTGTTACGGGAAACATTTTGAAAACACCTACCCACCGGTAAAGTTGACCCCGTAGTTAAGCTGCCTTTATATAGAAAGGAGCTGGTATATGGCGGCATCGTTGTACGTCAAGATCAACGAACAGGACAACGTCGGCATCGCGCTGCACGACATCGCAGCGGGTACCGATGTGGGCGGCGGGGTCATCGCGCAGACCGATATCCCCCAGGCCCACAAGATCGCACTGACCGACATCCCGCAGGGCGGAAACGTCGTCCGCTACGGCGTGGTCCTGGGCTACGCCAAGCAGGACACCCCTGCCGGCACGTGGATCAACGAGACCTCGCTCGACCTGCCCACGCCCCCGCCGCTCGACGAGATGGAGTGGGGCACCAACATCGTCACCGACCTGCCCACGCCTCCCGTCACCACCTGGGAGGGCTACGCTCCCGTCGAGGAGGGCGGCTACGGTGGCACGCGTAACTACCTTGGCATCCAGACCACCGTGCAGTGCGCCGCCGGCGTGGTGAACCAGGCGGTCGAGCGCATCAAGCGCGACCTGCTCCCCAAGTACCCCAACGTCGACGGGGTCGTGGCGGTCAACCATGCCTACGGCTGCGGCGTGGCCATCAACGCCACCGACGCCTACATCCCCAAGCGCATCATCCGCAACATCGCCAAGCATCCCAACTTCGGCGGCGAGTTCATGCTCGTGAGCCTGGGCTGCGAGAAGTTCTCGCCCGAGATGTTCTGCGAGGACCGTCCCGAGGACAACAATCCCGACAACGTCATCGTGCTGCAGGATTGCCATGGCTTCGAGGACATGATGGACAAGATCTGCGCCATGGCCGAGACCAAGCTCAAGCGCCTGAACGAGCGCCGTCGCGTGACGCTGCCCCTGTCCGACCTGCTGCTCGGCGTGCAGTGCGGCGGCTCCGACGCGTTTTCGGGCGTGGCCTCGAATCCTTCGATCGGCTACTGCGTCGACCTGCTGGTCTCGGGTGGCGGTACGGCCATGTTCTCCGAGGTCACCGAGGTCCGCGACGGCGTGTACCTGCTGGCGCACCGCTGCGCCGACGAGGCGACCGAGAAGAAGCTCGCCAACGAGATGCGCTGGTACGACGAGTACCTCGACCGTGGCGGCGCCGACCGCAGCGCCAACCCGACGCCCGGCAACAAGAAGGGCGGCCTGTCCAACATCGTCGAGAAGGCCATGGGCTCGATCGCCAAGTCCGGGCGCTCCCCCATCGTCGAGGTCCTCTCGCCGGGTGAACGCCCGACCAAGCACGGCCTGATCTACGCCGCGACGCCGGCGAGCGACCTGTGCTGTGGACCGTGCCAGCTCGCCAGCGGCATGGGCGCCGAGGTGTTCACCACCGGCCGCGGCACGCCGTACAGCCTAGCCGCAGCACCCGTGCTCAAGATCTGCTCGCGCAGTGAGGTCGCCGCGCAGTGGCCCGACCTGATCGATATCAATGCCGGTCCGGTCTCGAACGGCGAGCGCACGATCGAGGAGGTCGGAACCGAGCTGTTCCTGTTGCTGCTCGACGTGGTGAGCGGACGCAAGAAGTCGCTTGCCGAGGAACACGGCCTGGCAAACGACCTGTGCATTTTCAATCCCGCACCGATCACATAAGGTTTCGTACCGTAGTATGGGGGAATGCGTCTCGGACCACCGGGGCGCATTCCCCTATGCGTTATCGCGTGCCCCAGGGCCACCGATTCGAGCCTGTCCGACGATCGCCTCCCGACCCGCTAGGAACCGACCATGAATCTCGATCCGCATATCGCCGAAACCATCGTCACCACCCTCAAGGATGTCATCAATCACGAGATCAACCTCTTCGACACCACGGGGACGATCATCGCCAGCACCGTGCGCTCGCGCATCGGTACCGGCCATGACGGCGCGCGCCTGGCCATCAGGACCAAGCAGACGGTCGCGATCAACGACGAGCACGAGTTCCGCGGTGCCAAGCACGGTATCAACGTGCCGGTCGTGTTCAACGACTCGGTCGTGGCGGTCATCGGCATCACCGGTGAGCGCGCCGAGGTCGAGCCGCTCGGCAACGTCATCAAGAAGATGACCGAGATCTTGATCCGCGAGAACTGGGACCTGGTTGTGCAGTACGACCAGCGCGCCCGCGTGTCCAACCTCGTGAGCATGCTCAAGCTCAAGCACCACGACGACGAGCTCGTGGCCTATTACGGCTCCATCCTGCGCATCGACCTCAACCGCCCGCGCATCGCCATCGTGGGACGTGCCGACTTCGGCGAGGACGAGATTCCCGACTACGACAGCATCTACTCGATGCTGCACGCGCGGTTCCAGCAGCTCAAGACCAGCTTCTTTGCCATCTCCGAGCGCGAGGTGTGCCTGTTCGTCGACGAGCGCGACGAGCGCGCCGTTTCCTCGCTGCTCGAGGGTATCCGCGAAGACGCCAAGCGCACGCTGCGCAAATCCATCCGCTTTGGCATCGGCATGGCCGCCGAGAGCAGCTCCGACTATTGGCGCAGCTACGACGAGGCGTGCCGCGCGCTCGAGTGGATCGAGTTCTCGGACGACACCTATGTGGGCCGCTACGACAGCATGGATTTGGGCCTGATCGTGTCCTCCGTGCCTCGCGAGGAGGCCGAGCGCCTCGTGGACCACGTGTTCCACGGGCTTTCCGACGACGAGATCGACGCCTTCCAGGTGGTGTTCGAGGCGTATTCGCGCCACAACGGCAGCATCGTGCACTGCGCCGACGAGTTGTTCCTACACAAGAACACGCTGCAGAACCGCCTGAACAAAATCGCCGACAAGACCGGCTACAACCCGCGCAAGCTGCCCGGATTCGCCGTGCTCACCATGGCGTTCCTGCTGCGCCGCTACCTCAAGCGCAGCCGCTAGCCATCCTGCCGCATGTGACAATACAGCAGACGAATATTCATGTCGTCGCGCTTGTTATGCATATGCATGCATCCGAAACACCGTCTGCAATGCTCGGGTGGCCCCATTGGTTACAAAATCGAGTATTTTCTAGTTTTCCGAGAGCTTATGCATGTCCTGTTCAAAGGTCTGAAGGTGGCTCGGACCCTGCGATGGTACCTTTCAAGCGATTGTGGCAGTCGACGTGAAAACCTTATGTTGCACAATGCCATGCTTTATATCGCAATGCGTTTATCAATCTGATGTATAAGCCTCTGACCGCCCCCAACTTAACTAGAAAATGGCCATTTTTGTAACCGGCTGAGCCGGCGAATGTTCAACCTCAAAATCACCTGTATCAGGCCTTAGCAGATCGGCTGGTCACAAGCGAGGCCCATCTCCGGAAATGAATAGTGCGAGAAGGCGTCAGACTGCATTTCACGGAGGCAGCGCCGCAGCCCCCGACAAGTTTGTACCTGGCACCATCTTGTCGGGAACCGACAAGATGGTGCCAGGTACAAACTTGTCGGGGCATGAAAAAGGCTCCTGAGGCGTATGCCCCAGGAGCCTTTCGGTTGCATGCCGCGAGCTGTGAACGCGAACTAGTCGTTCTTCTCGATCGAGCGCATGACGGCCTTGTAGACCTCCATGATCGGGATGATCAGGAACGCGATGCCGAGCGCGGCGGCGAGGGCCTCCATCGGAAGCTCCATGAAGCCGAACATCACGGCCAGCGGGTGGAACTCCACGACCACGACGGTGAGGATGAGCGCGAGGATCGCGGCACCCCACAGCCACTTGTTCTGCTTCTTCATGTGGAAGATCGAAGCGCGGCGGCTGCGCATGTTGAAGCAGTGGAAGATCTCGACCATGGACAGGGTGATGAACGCCATGGTGACGCCCTCTTCGTCGGCGGTGCCGGCGATCATGTCGGCGATGTTGATGTAGCCCATGTCGAGGTACACGCCCACGAAGAACGAAGCGAGCACGAGGATGGTGATGACGACGCCCTGGAACAGGATGTCGACGCCCATGCCGCCCGCGAAGACGCCGTCGGTGGCGTTACGCGGCTTGCGCTTCATGATGTCGCCCTCGGCCTCCTCCATGCCGAGCGCGAGCGCCGGGAAGCAGTCCGTGATCAGGTTGATCCACAGCAGCTGGACCGGCTGGAAGATGGTGAAGCCCACGAGCGTCGCCACGAACACCGAGAGCACCTCGGCGATATTGGCGGACAGCAGGAACTGGATGACCTTGCGGATGTTGTCGTAGATACGACGGCCTTCCTCCACCGCGTGGATGATGGTGGCGAAGTTGTCGTCGGCAAGGACCATGTCGGCGACGTTCTTGGTGACGTCGGTGCCGGTGATGCCCATGCCCACGCCGATGTCGGCACGCTTGATGGAGGGCGCGTCGTTGACGCCGTCGCCGGTCATGGCGACGATCTTGTCGCGGCTCTTCCACGCGTCGACGATGCGGGCCTTGTGCTCGGGCTGGACGCGCGCGTACACGCTGTACTCGGTGACCTTCTCCTTGAAGTCCTCGTCGGAGATCTTGTCGAGCTGCGCGCCGGTGATGGCCTGGCTGGCGTCGTCGCAGATGCCGAGGTTCTTGGCGATGGCCACGGCGGTGTCGATGTGGTCGCCCGTGATCATGACCGGACGGATGCCGGCGCCCTTGGCCTCGACGATGGCCGGAGCCACCTCGGGACGCTCGGGGTCGATCATGCCGGACAGACCCACGAAGGTGAGGTCGTGCTCGAGCGCCTCGGGGCTGCAGTCGGCGGGCTGCTCGTCGTGCAGGCGGATGGCGGAGGCGAGCACGCGCAGCGCCTGGTTGGCCATGTCCTTGTTGGCGGCCATGATCTTCTCGCGGCGCTCGTCGGTCAGCGGCTCGACGGAGCCGTCGGCGTTCATGACGGTGGTGCAGCGGCCGAGCACGACGTCGGGGCCGCCCTTGGTGTACTGCTCGAAGGTGCCCTCAGGGGTCTTGACCACGACGGACATCATCTTGCGGCCGGAGTCGAACGGGGCCTCGCCCACGCGCGGGTACTTCTCGGCGTTGCCACCCTCGTAGAAGCCGAGCTTGGCGGCGTCGTTCACGAGCGCGCACTCGGTGGGCTCGCCCACGGACTCACCTGCAGCCGGATCCCATTTGGCATCGGAGCACAGCGCCATGGCGCGGACGTGCAGGTTGTCGGGGCCCTCGACCTCGTGCTTGACGACGGTCATCTTGTTCTGGGTGAGGGTACCGGTCTTGTCGGAGCAGATGATCTGGGTGCAGCCGAGGGTTTCGACCGCGGTCATCTTACGGATGATGGCCTGGCGATGGGACATCTTGGTGACGCCCATGGACAGCACGATGGTGACGACGGCGACCAGGCCCTCGGGGATGGCGGCGACGGCCAGCGACACGGCGACCATGAAGGTGTCGAGGATCATCTCGGGGTTGGAGCCGAGCTCGCCACCGTGGCGGATGAGGTCGACGGCGAAGATGACCACGCAGATGCCGAGCACGAGCTTGGTCAGGATGCCGGAAAGCTCGTTGAGCTTGATCTGCAGCGGCGTGAGCTCCTTCTTGGCGGTGGTCAGCGCGTCGGCGATCTTGCCCATCTCGGTCTTCATACCGGTGGCGACCACGACGGCGGTGCCGCGGCCGTACACGACGGTGGAGCCCATGTAGCACATGTTCTTGCGGTCGCCCAGCGGCACGTCGTCGGCGCCCTCGGCGAGCTCGATGGCGTTGGTGTGCTTCTCGACGGGGACGGACTCGCCGGTGAGGGCGGCCTCCTCGATCTTCATGGACGCGCTCTCCAGGATGCGGCAGTCGGCGGGCACGGAGTCGCCGGCCTCGAGCAGCACGATGTCGCCCGGGACGAGATCGGCGGAGGGCAGGTGCACCAGCTTGCCGTCGCGGATGACCTTGGACTGCGCGGCGCTCATCTCCTGCAGGGCGGCGAGCGCCTGCTCGGACTTGGCCTCCTGGACCACGCCGAGCACGGAGTTGATGATGACGACGGCCATGATGATGATGACGTCGGCCCACTCCGACTCGCCCTGGATCATGCCCGTGACGGCGGAGATGACCGCGGCCACGATGAGCATGATGACCATCGGATCGGCCATCTGCTCGAAGAACCGCTTCCACAGCGGGGTCTTCTCCTCCTCATCGAGCTTGTTGGGGCCGAATTCCGCCAAGCGCTGCTGAGCCACGCTGGCGGAAAGACCGGTCTCGGCGTTCGAGGATTGGTCCTCGAGCACCTCCTCGGCCGAAGCCAAGTATTCTTTTTGCATACTTTCGCTTCCTCCTCCTGGGTGTCCTTACCAACCAACAGGTTGATGCCCGATCATAATTCCCCAGGAGAGGGGCAAGGGCTCATCAAGGCTGCCATGTCAGCTGGCGTCTTGCATGTTTGCAATAGTACCCTATAACAACGGCAATAAGCATATTTGTTCATGTTCTTTTACACCATGTTACGAATCGCGTGAATTGCCCCGCCAAACCGCCCACCGGATGTGCTGTGGACCATTGGCCCGCGAATCGAGGCCGAGGGCGTAAAAATACCCCAGGGGTTTTATTGCATCTGCGCGGGCATGCCCGCGCAGATGCAATAAAACCCCTGGGGTATTTTTACGCCCCCGACACATGAAAAAGGCCCCGGAAGGAACGCCTTCCGGGGCCTCGCGACAGGTTTGTACCTGGCACCAACTTGTCGGTTACTTGTCCTTCTCCACGGCACGCATGATGGCCTTGTAGATCTCCACCAGCGGGATGATCAAGAAGCCGAGCACGAGCGCGGTGATCATGCCCTTGGGCTCGAGGTGCTCGACGCCGAAGAAGATCATGGACAGGGCGTCGACCTCGACCACGATGAGCGTCAGGATGAGCGCGAGGATCGCGGCGCCCCACAGCCACTTGTTCTGCTTCTTCATGTGGAAGATCGAGGCGCGGCGGCTGCGCATGTTGAAGCAGTGGAAGATCTCGACCATGTTGAGCGTGATGAACGCCATCATGACGCCCTCTTCGTCAGCCATGGTGGTGGCGAGCTGGGACAGGTCGATCGTACCCAGGTCGTAGTACACGCCGCAGAAGAAGCTCGCGAGCACCAGCACGGTGATGATGAGGCCCTGGATGATGGTGTCGAGACCCATGTTGTTGGCGAACACGCCGTCGGTGGCGTTGCGCGGCTTGCGCTTCATGATGTCGCCCTCGGCCTCCTCCATGCCGAGCGCGAGCGCCGGGAAGCAGTCGGTGACGAGGTTGACCCACAGCAGCTGGATGGGCTGGAACAGCGTGAAGCCCATGAGCGTGGCGGCGAACACCGAGAAGACCTCGGCGAGGTTCGCGGACAGCAGGAACTGGATGACCTTGCGGATGTTGTCGTAGATGCGGCGACCCTCTTCGCACGCGCCGATGATGGTGGCGAAGTTGTCGTCGGCGAGCACCATGTCGGCGACGTTCTTGGTGACGTCGGTGCCGGTGATGCCCATGCCCACGCCGATGTTGGCGTGCTTGATGGACGGGGCGTCGTTCACGCCGTCGCCGGTCATGGCGACGACCTTGTTCTTGGACTTCCACGCCTCGACGATACGCGTCTTGTGCTCGGGCTGGACACGCGCGTACACGCCGTACTTCTCGATCTGACGGTCGAGTTCGGCGTCGGACATCTTGTCGATCTCGGCGCCGGTGATGGCCTGGTCGCGGCTCTCGACGATACCGAGGTTCTTGGCGATGGCCACGGCGGTGTCGATGTGGTCGCCCGTGATCATGACGGTGCGGATGCCCGCGCCGTGGGCCTCCTTGATGGCCGGGGCCACCTCGGGACGCTCGGGGTCGATCATGCCGGACAGACCGCAGAACACGAGGTTGTTCTCGAGCGCCTCGGCGGAGAAATCGGTCGGCTTCTCGCTATAGGTGCGGCTGGCGAGCGCGAGCACGCGCAGCGCCTCGTCGGCCATGGCCTTGTTGGCGGCGAGCAGCTCGTCGCGCTTGGCGTCGGTCATGGGGACGATCTTGCCGTCCTCATAGACCTGCGTGCACAGGTTCAAGATGACGTCGGGCGCGCCCTTGGTGTACTGCTCAAACGAGCCGTCGGCCTCCTCGACCACGACGGACATCATCTTACGGCCGGAGTCGAACGGGGCCTCGCCCACGCGCGGATGCTCGACGTCCAGACCCTGCATGCCGGCACGACCGGCGTCGTTGACGAGCGCGCACTCGGTGGGCTCGCCCACGGCCTCGCCGGCCTGCTCGTCCCACTTGGCGTCGGAGCACAGGGCCATGCCGGCCAGCAGCTTCTCCTCGGAGGAAGCGAGCTCGTGCTTGACGACCGTCATCTTGTTCTGGGTGAGGGTACCGGTCTTATCGGAGCAGATGACCTGCGTGCAGCCGAGGGTCTCGACGGCGGACAGGTTGCGGATGATGGCCTGGCGCTTGGCCATCTTGGTGACGCCGATCGAAAGGACGATGGTCACGACGGCGACCAGGCCTTCGGGAATGGCGGCGACGGCCAGCGACACGGCGACCATGAAGGTGTCGAGCAGCATGTGCGGCTCGGCCATGACGTTACCGATACCGGAGCGCAGCAGGTCGACCGCGAAGATGACCACGCAGATCACGATGACCATGATGGTCAGGATCTTGGAGAGCTCGGCGAGCTTCATCTGCAGCGGGGTGAGCTCTTCCTTGGCCTCGTTCAGGGCGCCGGCGATCTTGCCCATCTCGGTCTTCATGCCGGTACCGACCACGACGGCTCGGCCGCGGCCATAGACCACGGTGGAGCCCATGTAGCACATGTTCTTACGGTCGCCCAGCGGCACGTCGTCGGCGCCGTCGAGCGAGATCGGGTTGGTGTGCTTCTCGACGGGGACGGACTCACCGGTGAGCGCCGCCTCCTCGATCTTCATGGAAGCACTCTCGAGCACACGGCAGTCCGCGGGCACGGAGTCGCCGGCCTCGAGCAGGACGATGTCGCCCGGGACGAGCTCGGAGGAATGGAGCGAGACCATCTTGCCGTCGCGGATGACCTTGGACTGCGCCGCGCTCATCTCCTGCAGAGCCTCGAGCGCCTCCTCGGACTTGGCCTCCTGGATGACGCCGAGCGCGGAGTTGATGATGACGACCGTCATGATGATCACGACGTCGGCCCACTCGGACTCGCCCTGGATCATGCCGGTCACCGCCGAGATGACGGCCGCGCAGATGAGCATGATGACCATCGGGTCGGCCATCTGCTGGAAGAAGCGGATCCACAGCGGCGTCTTTTCCTCCTCGTCCAGCTTGTTGGGGCCGAACTCGGCCAGGCGCTGTTGCGCGACGGCGTCGGAAAGGCCCGTTTCGGCATTCGAGGATTGGTCCTCGAGCACCTCCTCAGCCGAAGCTAAGTATTCCTTCTGCATCGTTGCCTCCCCCTTATGGGAACTAGTTGCCGGACGGCGGCACGGGGATTTGCCCGATCTTAATTCCCCGGAAAACCGGGGCAAGGGCCTCTTGAGGCTGCACGCTGTCCAGCGGCTTGCAATGGCCAAAATATTAGCGTACATCTCCACAGAATTTGCATGCCTATCCGTAAGCGGTCAACATGGCATGCGAGACATCGCGACGAGTTTGAACCGGGCCCGAACTTACCGGGCGAAGCGCCGCCGCGACAAGTTTGTACCCGGCACCATCTTGTCGGTCGAGGCACCGCCGACAAGTTTGTACCTGGCACCATCTTGTCGGGCGGAGCGCCGCCGCGGACGATATCCCACCAATACTGGGCGCGATACCATTGCGCCGCACGGCGAAACCCATCAACATACCTATCTGATATGGAAACGCGCTCCGAATCTGTGAAAAGACTGAGCAATAACCTTGACATTACTTTGCCCTGTCATCCGATTGCCTATAATAACCGCGTTGGCAAATCGTTTTATCAGCGCAAAGTCGACGTCAGATGGAGGTCTGAATGTACAAGCGCACAAAGATCGTATGCACCATGGGTCCCGCTTGCGATAGCGACGACACCCTCCGCGAGATGATCAAGGCGGGCATGAACGTCGCCCGCTTCAACTTCTCGCACGGCTCCTACGAGGAGCACCACGAGCGCATCGAGCGCGTCCGCCGCATCTCCCGCGAGCTCGGCATCCCCGTGGGTATCCTGCTCGACACCAAGGGTCCCGAGGTCCGCACCGGCCTGCTCAAGGATCACGCCAAGATCACCGTCCACGAGGGCGACAAGATCATCGTGACCGCCCAGCCCACCAGCGAGGACTGGCTCGGCGACGAGACCCACATCTCCCTCGATTACCTCGAGCTCCCCTCCGAGGCCGAGGCCGGCTCGCTCATCCTGATCGATGATGGCCTGGTCGCCCTCGAGGTCGAGTCCATCGACGGCCAGGACATGCACTGCATCGTCAAGAACACCGGCGAGATCGGCGAGCGCAAGGGCGTCAACATCCCCAATGTCGACATCTCCCTGCCCGCCATCACCGACCGCGACCGCGAGGACATCCTGTTCGGCATCAAGGAGAACATCGACTACATCGCCGCGTCCTTCATCCGCAACGCGGCCGCCGTCGAGGAGATCCGCCACCTCTGCCGCCTGAACGGTGGCGAGCACATCACGATCTTCCCCAAGATCGAGTGCGCCCTGGGCGTCCAGAACTTCGACGCCATCCTCGAGGTCTCCGACGGCATCATGGTCGCCCGCGGCGACCTGGGCATCGAGATCGCGCCCGAGCTCGTCCCGCACATCCAGAAGGACATCATCGCCAAGTGCAACGCGGCCTACAAGCCCGTCATCACCGCCACGCAGATGCTCGACTCCATGCAGCACAACCCGCGCCCGACGCGCGCCGAGGTCGCCGACGTCGCGAACGCCATCTACGATGGCACCGACGCCGTCATGCTCTCCGGTGAGACCGCTGCCGGCCAGTACCCGGTCGAGGCCGTGAAGATGCAGGCCCACATCGCGCACGAGACCGAGAAGCACCTGCCCGTCCACGCGCCGCTCACCGCGCCTGAGAGCGCGCACGGCACCCGCGTCATCAACAACGTCGTGGGTATGTCCGCCGTGAACATGGCCACCGTCGTCGGCGCCAAGTGCATCACCGTGCCCACGACCACCGGTCGCACCGCGCGCCTGATCTCGCACTTCCGTCCCAACGTGCCCATCTGCGCGTTCTCCCGCCACGAGTGGGCCGTCCAGCAGATGATCATGTACTGGGGCGTCGAGCCGCACCTGGCCGCCATCACGCAGGGCACCGTCAACGGCACGATCATCAAGGCGATCGAGACCGCCAAGGAGCTCGGCTACGTCAAGGAGGGCGAGCTCACCGTCGCCACCGCCGGCGATCCGCGCATGTCGATCCACCTCGACGGCAAGGCGACCTCCACGAACGTCGCCTACGTCGCGCAGGTCCGCTAAGCGCCTTTCGCGCCACAAGCGCCCAGCAGCGCCGTCCGGGTTTCCGGGCGGCGCTTTTTTCTATCTTTTTTCATACCCTGTCGCGTCTAGTTTACATTTGCGTTTATGACTCTGCTATATTCGCGCCATGTCGAAGCTTTACCTCACAGATTGCAGCGCCATCGAGCTCATGCGCACCGACGCGTTTCCGCGTCCGCATGAGCCCATGCTGCTCGGCACGAACGACATCGACGACGCCGCGACGCGCGCCCAGCAGATCAAAGAGCTCGAGCGGGCGTTCGGTCCCCTGCGCGTCACCCCGCCCTACCACATCTTCGCGCCGGACAAGCGGTCGCGCCGGTCATCGAAGCTCGCGGTGTGCCACGCACTTCCCGAAGGCCTCGTGTCCCCGAGCTTCGTCAGCATCGACGACGCATGCGCCTGCGCCGTGCCGGAGCTCGCGTACCTTTATATATGTCAACGCGACGAGCTTGCCGAGCATGTCCGATGCGCCATGGAGCTCTGTGGAACGTACGCGCTCGGACCCAACGAGCGCGACACGGTCACGCGATACGGCCTCGACGCGTTGAGCTCGAAGGAGAAAATCCGCACGTACGCGCAGGAAAACCATGGAGTCAAGGGGTCTGGCAAGGCGCTTTCGGCGCTTCGGTACGTGTGCGACGGCTCCGCGTCGCCCATGGAGACCGCGCTGTGCATGCTGCTGTGCCTGCCTCCGAGTTCGGGCGGTTACGGGCTGCCGCTCCCCGAGCTCAACGCCGAGCTGCCGGTTATCCAGCACCTCGGAGGCAAACGCGTGAAGGGCGTCCGATACGGTGACCTCGTGTATCGAGCCGCGCGACTGATCATCGAGTATCAAAGCCGGCTGTTCCACGAAAACGCGGGAAGCGCCGACAAAGACGAGGATCGGCGCGACGACCTCGAGGTAATGGATTATCACGTGATGTTCGTGACACCCGGGCGCATCAAAGATTTCGAGCGATTCGAGGGTATCGTGCAGCGCGTCGCACACCACCTGGGCGTTTCGCTCAATCCCAAGATCATGGGCACGACCGAGGAGCGACTGGAGTTGCGCAATATGCTGCTGGGAAACGTACTTGCATACTGACGCATCGTTCTCGCAGATTATTTGGAAAGCAGCGAATACAATCGTGCCTGCGGGCGCCTGCGGAAAACCTGTATCGCTCTGGGGCGCGATTTTTCGGTGCCCCCTTGCACCTATGGCGATAGCCTCCAACAACGTCGCAGGAAACAACTGGGCTTTTGCAAGCGGTCTCCGGACGGTGACGTCTTCGCACCGAAAAATCGCGCCCCAGAGCGATACAGGTTTCGGCACGAAACCGTCGAGCGGAAAACTATGCAGGATCGCAGACGCAGACAATCATAATATGCAGCGCCCGACCAGAGCCCCAGACCAGCCGCCCACGACCACGGCTCAGCGTGCATCGGCGGCATCAAAACCGCCCAGTCCAACGGCCCGATGGACGGCGGCCAGCACATGCCCCTGTCGCCGGCACCCACCAAAATGCGCCTCGGGCACGTATCCGCCCCCTATGCGCGGCCGAGCCGCTCCGCGAGCGCCGTCTCGGTCGCGTCCAGCACCTCGTCGAACACGCTGGAGAAAAACTCCTCGGTCAGCAGCATGTAGGGTGCGTGAACCGCCACGCCGTTCGTGCGCACGATCTCGTGCGCCACGACCAGCGCGTCATGTACGTGTGCGGGCTCGATGGCATACTGCGGAAACGCACTCGCCGTCCGCACCAGCCGCTCGGTCTCGCGCGGCAGGGTGTGGATCTCGAGCGTCTTGCCAAAGCCATCGAAATCGTTTTGCTTCTTGATGCGAAACTCCTCGCTCGGCTTGCCGCCGTGAGCGTCCAGGAACTCGTTGACCCGCGTGTTCCACACGTTATCGGCCATCAGATGCGCCCAGGCGCCCAGCGTCAGGTCGAACAGGCTCCGCTCGAAACCGACCGTGTCCTCACGGCGCGCACCGCCGGCGTCCAAGGCAGCAGGAGCATCTTTTCCCTGGTAGCGATGGGCAAAGTGAATGCGGTTCACGCGGTCCACCTCGCGCCGCAGGTCGGCAGGCTCCACGCGACCACATGCCCAATCGCCCTCACGCAGGGCGCCTGCCAGCGGCGCCACGAACTCATCCCAAAACTCGCGCTCGCGCGGCTTGGGAATGGGAGACGGCTCGGCGCAGTGCGTCACCCGATACGGGATGGGCTCGGCGATGCCGGGCACCATGTACCCGACCATGATATCCGGGATCACATTGCCGAGCAGGAAGGCGTTCTCGTCGCGCACCGCCCGCGCCACGGCACTGTCGCGCGCCAGCAGGCGCTCGGTCTGGGCGATATGTATGTTCCAACTGGGCATGCGCACATCCTTCCAACAAGGTGAGGGCCCGCGCGTCGCACGAGCCCTCACCAGTATACGCCGTCAGATGTGCCGCCATCGCAAGCGGCAGGTAAGCGTTTGCGCTACGAGCGAACCTCGCCGCCGGTGGCCTTGCACACCTTGGTCACCAGCTTGGAGTGGGCGCGCTCGACCTCCTCCGAGGTGAGCGTGTGGTCGTCCGAGCGATACGTCAGCGCGAACGCCATGGACTTCTTGCCCTCGCCCACGCGCACCGGGTCGCGGTACACATCGAACAGGCGCACGCCGGAGAGCAGCTTGCCGCCCGCACTCGTGATGCGGCGCTCCAGATCCTCGCAGGTCACGCCCTCGTCGACCACGATAGCAAGGTCGTGCTCGACGCTCGGGAAGCTCGAGAACTCGTGGTAGGCCTCCTGGCCGCGCGCGCCGGAGAGCAGCGCATCGAAGTTGAGCTCGAACGCCACGACCGGCAGGTCGATATCCATGGCCTCGCGCGCATCGGGATGGATCTCGCCGACCCAGCCGAGCACCGTGCCGCCCGAAAGGACCTCGGCACCGCGGCCGGGCTGCAGGAACGCATAGCCCTCGCCCTCGGCGGGACGGAAGCGCACCTTCTCGATGCGCAGCTGCGCGAGCAGCTCCTCCACGACGCCCTTGCCGTCGAAGAAGCGCAGCGGACGGTACTTTTGCAGCCAGGTCACATCGTCCATGGCGCCGGACAGAACGCCGGCGAGGCTCATGCGCTCCTTGGGCTTGCTCGCGTTCTCGCGGCCGTGGAACAGGCGACCGATCTCGTACAGCTGCACGTTGGCGGTGCCGTGGGCCTCGTTGTACGCGACGGAGCGCAGCAGACCCGGAATGAGCGAGCGGCGCATCTCGGTCTGGTCGGCGATCAGCGGATCCATGAGGACCACGGGGCAGCCGCGACCCTCCTCGGACATGCCGATCTTCTTGAGGTCGTCAGCGGCGGCAAAACCGAAGGTCGTCGTCTCGTTGAGACCGCAGGCGCGCAGGATCTGGCCGATCTTGCGCGTGAGGTGCTGCTCGCGCGTGAGGCCGCCGATGTGGTTGCGCGCAGCGGGAATCGTCGCCTCGACGCGGTCCATGCCCCACAGGCGCAGGATCTCCTCGATGAGGTCGATCTCGCGCGGGAGGTCGGGGCGGAAGCTCGGGGTCACGACATGGAAGGTGTCGTCGTCAACACGCGAAACCGTGCAGCCGAGGCGCGTCAGCGCGCGCTCGACGAAATCGGCCTCGATGTCGGCGCCGCAGATGGCGTGCACGCGCGACAGGCGCAGCGTCAGCTCAGGCTGCTGCTTGGGCGCGGGATACAGGTCCACGTAGCCGGGCGCGACCTCGCCGCCGGCGAGCTCCTCGATCAGGGCGCAGGTGATGTTGGCGACATCCACGCAGCCGGTCTCGTCGACCTGGCGCTCGAAGCGGATGGAGGCGTCGGAGATGAGCGACAGGTCGCGGCTCGTGTGCGAGGTGCGGCCGGCATCGAAGCAGGCGCTCTCGACCATCACGTCGACGGTGTCGTCCTCGATCTCGGAATCCATGCCGCCCATGACGCCCGCCAGCGCCACCGGGCGCTCGCCGTCGGTGATAAGCGTCATGCCGGCGGAAAGCGTGCGCTCGACGCCATCGAGGGTCGTGAAGGTTTCGCCCTCCTGGGCAGCGCGGACCACGACGGAGCGCTTGCCGTCGCGCGCGGCGAAGGTGGAGAGGTCGAAGGCGTGCAGCGGCTGGCCGGTGAGCATCATCACGTAGTTGGTGATGTCGACGATGTTGTTGTGCGGGCGGATGCCGAGCGCGGTCAGGCGCTGGACCATCCAGTCGGGGCTCGGGCCGACCTTCACGTTGCGCACGATGCGCGCGACGTAGCGGTCGCACATGCCCTCGCCGTCGAAGGCGACCGTGAGCTCATCGGCGGTCGGGGTGCCCTTCTCCTCCTTGATCTGCGGATACTCCACGTGGTAATCGCGGTCGTAGATGGCGCCGACCTCGCGGGCGATGCCCACCATGGACAGGCAGTCGGGGCGGTTGGGCGTGATCTCGCAGTCGAGAACGGTCTCGGAGGTGCCCTGATACTGCGCGAACGGCACGCCCACCGGCGCGTCGGGCGGCAGGATCATGATGCCCGAGTGGTCGCCGGAAAGCCCCAGCTCGCGCGCAGAGCAGTTCATGCCGCAGGACAGCACGCCGCGCAGCTTGGACTTCTTGATCTTGATACCGCCGGGCAGCTCGGCGCCGATCATGGCGGTCACGATATGGTCGCCCTCGTTGAAGTTCTGGGCGCCGCAGACGATCTGCAGCGGCTCGGGCTCGCCGTCCTCGCCCACGTTGAACCGGCCCACATCGACCTTGGTGACCCACATGTGGTCGGAATCGGGATGGGGCTCCTTGGACAGCACCTGGGCGGTGACCACATGGTCGAACGACTCGCCCACCGTGTCGACGGACTCCACCTCGGTGCCCGTGCGGATGAACTCTGCGACCAGCTCAGCCGGGTCGCTCGGCAGCTCGATCATCTCGCCGAGCCAACTATACGGAACGCGCATCGCGCTACTCCTCTCAATATGTCAAATAACCCCAGGGGTTTTCTTACATCTGCAACGGAGGCGGCTTTTCCAAGTACCCGAGATTGGGGTGAAAGAGGAGGGCGCACGCCAAGCGTGCGGCGCCCGACGATTGAACCCCAAGGTCGGGTGCCTGGGAAAGCCGCAGGGACTAGAACTGATCGAGGAAGCGCATGTCTCCCGTCATCAGCGTCCTCAGGTCGGGCAGGTCGTAGCGCAGGGCCGCTACGCGCTCGACGCCGATGCCGAAGGCGAAGCCGCTGTAGCGCTCGGGGTCGATGCCGCAGTTGACGAGCACGTTGGGGTCGACCATGCCGCAGCCCAGGATCTCGATCCAGCCGGAATGCTTGCAGAAGCTGCAGCCCTCGCCGTGGCACACGCCGCAGCTCACGTCGACCTCGCAGGAAGGCTCGGTGAACGGGAAGAAGTGCGGACGGTAGCGCGTCTTGCGCTCGGAGCCGAACATGCACTTGACGAAGTAGTCGAGCGTGCCCTTGAGGTCGCCGAAGGTGATGCCCTCGTCGACCACGAGGCCCTCGACCTGGTTGAACTGGGGCAGATGGCAGGCATCGGGGGTGTCGGGGCGGTAGACCGTGCCCGGCGCGATCATGTAGATGGGCGGCTTCTGGCTCTCCATGATGTGCACCTGCACGCCGGAGGTCTGGGTGCGCAGCAGGACGTCGGACTCGCCGTGCGCGTGCGCCTCGGAGTGAGCGCAGGTGCCCGGCGCGTTGTCCACGACGTAGAACGTGTCGCGCGCGCTGCGGCTCGGGTGATCCATGGGGGCGTTCAGCGCGGTGAAGTTATAGTAGGTCGTCTCCACGTGCGGGCCGTCCTCGACCGTGTAGCCGATGCCGCAGAAGACGTCCTCCATCTCCTCGATGATCTGGTTGATGAGGTGCTGATGGCCGATCTTGGGGCGGGCGCCCGGCAGGGTGACGTCCACGGCCTCGGTTGCCATGAGGTCGCGCATCGCCGCGCGCTTGAGGGCGCTGCCGCGGTGGTCGACGAGGCTCTCGGCAAGACGACGCAGCTCGTTGGCACGCTTGCCCAACACGGGGCGCTCCTCGGGGGCGACCTTGCCCATCATGTGCATCACCGAGGTGATCTCTCCTTTGCGGCCGAGCAGCGCCACGCGCGCCTGCTCGAGCGCCTCGGGCGTGGTCGCGCCCTCGATCATCTCCTTGGCCTTGGCTTCAAGCTGCTCAAGGTCTTCGATCAGACTCATGAATCATCCCTTCTCTAACAAAAAAACCGTCCTTCGCGCTCGGGGCTGTCCCTCGCGCCAAGGACGGATAAATCCGCGGTACCACCTTGTTTGGCTGCCGGATGTCACGCCCGGCATACCCTCTTTGGCCCTCTGTCGCTCGGGCGGGCGGCTTCCCTACTGAGCACGGGCGGCTTGTGCCGCGCGCGGTGCCGTTCAGGTCGCTGCTCGGGAGTGAACTCGGACGCCTCGTCGCCGCAGGCGGGCTTTCAGCCGGTGACCCACCCTCTCTTATGCCGCGACCTGCGAGGTATCCGACCTCTCCGTCAACGCGTTGCGAGCTAGGATAGCACACCGGACGCGTAGCTGCACGTCGCGACGGCAGCGTCCATCGTTTTGGCAAGACGGCGGCGGGCGGCGCAGAGCTTCGGCGGGTCGCCGCCCCCGCACCCCGCCGCCCGCCCCGGTCCGTCGGAACGGCGGCAGGTTTGCCCCGTCCCGCGCCGCCGGACCCGCTACACTGGAAGGCACACGACGATTCACCCCAAGGAGGAAACCGTGGGCAAAAAGAAGGACACCAACGTCAAGAAGCTCGCCAAGAAGCTCCGCAGCCTCGAGCGCGAGCTGTGGACACACGAGTACCTGCTCAAGATCGTGCAGTTCGACGGCGCAACCATCGCGCCCGAGAACGGCGCGCCGGCGCGCGGCGAGGCCATGGCGGCGCTCGCCGGCACCTACCACCGCATGCTCACCGACGCGGACGCCGTCGAACTCGTCCACAAGCTCGAGAAGGCCGCAGCCAAGGGCAAGATCGACGACGACCAGCTCGCCGCCGAGATCCGCGTGCTCGCGCGCGACCAGCGCGAGGCCGCCGCGATCCCCACCGAGGAGGAAGAGGCCTGGACGCGCCTGACCTGCGAGGCCGACGCCGTGTGGCACAAGGCCAAGGCCGCGAACGACTGGGCGTCGTTCGAGCCCTACGTCGACCGCATCGTCGAGATGCGCAAGCGCCACGCCGGCTACCTCGACAGCTCCAAGGACCCCTACGACGTCCTGCTCGACCAGTACGAGCGCGGCCTGACCGCCAAGGAGTTCGACGCGTTTTGCGACCAGGTCCGCGGTACCGTGGTCCCGCTCGTCCATGGCATCGTGCAGCGCGGCTACCAGCCCGACGCGTGGTTCCTCAACGAGCGCATCCCCGAGAACGTCCAAAAGCAGATCTCGTTCGACCTCATCGAGCTCGTGGGCATCGACCGCGCCGACACGACCCTCGCCTTCACCGAGCACCCCTTCTCCGAGGGATTCGCGCCCGGCGACTCGCGCATCGCCACGCACATCTACGAGGACAACGCCATCTCCAACGTGTACTCGATCATCCACGAGGCGGGGCACGCCATCTACGAGCTCGGCGTCGACCCGGCGTACGCGTACACGTGCCTGGCGGGCGGCACCTCCATGGGCATCCACGAGAGCCAGTCGCGCTTCTTCGAGAACATCGTCGGCCGCAGCCGCCCGTTCATGGGCCCGCTGCTCGACGTGCTGCGCCGCCGCGCCCCGAGCGTCTACGGCGACGTCACCGAGGACGACCTGTACCGCGCCGTCAACATCGCGCAGCCCTCGCTCATCCGCATCGAGGCCGACGAGCTCACCTACCCGCTGCACATCATGATCCGTTACGAGATCGAGCGCGCCCTGTTCGCCGGCGAGGCGACCGCGCACGACATCCCCGGCCTGTGGGCCGACCTCACGCGCAGGTACCTGGGCATCAACGTGCCCGACGACGCCCACGGCTGCCTGCAGGACACGCATTGGTCCGGCGGCGACTTCGGGTACTTCCCCACCTACGCGCTGGGCAGCGCGTACGGCGCCCAGTTCGTGCGCGCCATGGCGGGCGAGGGCGTCGACTTCGGCGCCGCCTGCGCCGCGGGCGACCTGGCCCCCGTGCGCGCGTGGCTCGGCCAGAAGATCTGGCGTTGGGGCCGCTCCAAGGACGCGCCCGAACTGATCGGCGGCGCCTGCGGCGAGCCGTTCGACGCGACGTATTACTGCAGCTACCTCGCCAAGAAGTTCGGTGCCCTCTACGCGCTGTAACGCGAAAGGTCGCAACCCGATCCGCAACGCGCCGAAGGCGCCCATCACCTTCGGCGCGTTTTCCCTTCCCATCGCACCGCTTACCGTTCGTTAACAGAGCGGGTACCGAAAAACGGGTACCCTTGACACATATCGTCCCTTCGTTCTAAGGAAGCGACATGTTCATCTTGGAAAGTCTCGGATTCATCATCTTCATCGTGGTGATCCTCCTGATCGTCGGCATCTTGTCCGGCAACCTGTTCTTCGTGGTCAAGCAGCAGCACGCCGTCATCATCGAGCGTCTGGGCAAGTTCCATCGCATCGTCGGCGCGGGCTTTCACGCCAAGATCCCGTTCGTGGACCGCAAGGCCGCAACGGTGTCCCTGCGCACTATGAAGAACGGCTTCGACATCGACGTCAAGACCGAGGACAACGTGACTATCGGCCTCGAGGTCTCCGCCCAGTACCACGTAAGCTACGAGCTGGGCAACACCCCGCAGGAGTCCGGCGTCTACAAGAGCTACTACATGCTGCAGCAGCCCGTGGCGCAGATGCGCGACTTCATCACCGACGCGCTGCGCAGCTCCATCCCCGTCTACACGCTCGACGAGGTCTTCGCCAAGAAGGACGACATCGCCAAGGACGTCAACGCCACCGTGTCCGAGCAGATGGCCGCTTACGGCTTCACGCTCGTCTCGACGCTGATCACCAAGATCGCCCTGCCCGCCGAGGTCGAGAACTCCATGAACCAGATCAACGCCGCCCAGCGCACCAAGGCCGCCGCGCAGGATCTGGCCGAGGCCGACCGCATCCGCCGCGTGACCGAGGCCGTCGCCGAGGCCGAGGCGATGGAGAAGGCCGGCGAGGGCATCGCCAACCAGCGCAAGGCCATCGCCTCCGGCATCAAGGACTCGCTCGAGATCATCCAGGAGACCGGTGTCGGCAACGACGAGGCCAACCAGCTGTTCATGTTCACGCAGTGGACCGAGATGATGAACGAGTTCGCCAAGACCGGCAAGAGCGCCACCGTGGTGCTGCCAAGCGATTTCCGCCAGTCGGCGAGCATGTTCGAGCAGATGGTCACCGCCGCCGAGGCCAACGAGCAGGGCAACACCCCGTCGGCGCAGTAGCGGCAAACGCGGGGATCCATCCCGCGCGCCCGTATCCCGCAAACGCAGACGGCCGGGAACCTTCGGGTTCCCGGCCGTCTTTTCGTAACGACGATGTATGCGAGGCTTACTCCGCGAGGAAAGGCTCCAGCGCCTTGAGCGTGAACTCGCTCGCCTCGCGGCACAGCTCATCGGTCGGGGCCTCGGCAAGCACGCGGACCAGCGGCTCGGTGCCGCTCGCGCGCACGAGCACGCGGCCGCGGTCGCCCAGGAACTCCTCGGCGGCCTTCACGGACGCGAGCACGCCCTCGTCGGCCATGGCGGCGTCGCGGTCGGTCACGCGCACGTTCGTGAGCAGCTGCGGGTAGAGCTTCACCGGGGCGCACAGCTGCGAGAGCGTCTCGCGCTCGGCGCGCAGCGCCTCCATCACGCGCAGCGAGGTCATGATGCCGTCGCCCGTGCACTCGATGTCGCCGAAGATGATGTGGCCGGACTGCTCGCCGCCCAGGCTGTAGCCGTTGGCGCGCATGCAGGCGTAGACGTTCTTGTCGCCCACCGCGGTGGTCTCGTAGGAGAGGTGCGCCTCGTCGAAGGCCTTGAACAGGCCGTAGTTGCTCATGACGGTGGGCACCACGGTGCCGCCGGTCAGACGACCGTGCTTGTTCAGGTACACGCCGCACACGTACAGGATCAGGTCACCATCGACCACGTTGCCGCGCTCGTCGACGGCAAGACAGCGATCCGCGTCGCCATCGTAGGCAAAGCCCACGTCCAGGCCCTGCTCCACCACGTGGCGGCGCAGACGGTCGATGTGGGTGGAACCGCAGTCCACATTGATGTTAAAGCCATCGGGCGCATTGTTGATAACGCGGACGTCGGCGCCCAGCGCATCGAACACCGGCTTGGCGACCGACGACGCGGATCCGTTGGCGCAGTCCAGACCGACCTTCACGCCCTGCAGCGAGAAGTTGGCGCTCGCGATCAGGTGCGCGATGTAGCGGTTGCGGCCCTGCATGTAGTCGACGGTGGCACCGATATGGTCACCGGTGGCAAGCGGCACCTCGACCTCGCCGTCGATGTAGGACTCGATGAGCTCGAGGACGTCCTCGTCCATCTTGTAGCCCTCGCTGTTGACGAGCTTGATGCCGTTATCGGTGTAGGGGTTGTGCGACGCCGAGATCATGATGCCGCAATCGAAGCGACCGTCGACCGTCTCGTACGCCACGCCCGGCGTGGGGATGACATGCAGCATGTACGCGTCGGCGCCCGAAGCGACAAGGCCTGCGACCAGCGCGGACTCGAACATATAGCTGGAGCGACGGGTGTCCTTACCCACCACCACGCGCGCCTTGCGATCCTGGCGGGCACCGTAGTACCAGCCCACGTAGCGACCGATCTTGTACGCGTGGTCGACCGTGAGCCCCTTGTTGGCCTCACCGCGGAAACCGTCGGTACCAAAGTATTTCATAGCGACCCTTTCGGACATGATGTACGATTCGGGCGATCCCTGCGCCCCACCTGGCTGGTCTGTGCCAGCCGAGCACTATTGTACCGTGCCCGGGACGAGGGTATCAAAAAGGGACAGTATCCGTGCAATTGGGTGTTGTGATGTGTGACGGGCGACGCGCGCGTCGCATTTTGCCGTTCTTCTGACCACCTTGGTTACTTTCGTGTGTCTTGGTCATGGCTACCGGCCGCGGAATGTATCAGATTAGCTTGGTAATGCATATTTCTTTTCCGTTCTGTCCGTTTTGCGTTTTGAGCAAAACGTGCATCGCTCTAGGGCGCGATTTTTGGGTGCCACCTTGCAGCTATGGCAACACCGCGCGCTAACGCCGCAGGAAACAACTGGGCCTTTGCAAGCGGTCTCCGGATGGTGAAGCCTGGGCACCGAAAAATCGCGCCCTAGAACGATTCAGTGATTTTGGCTGACCGCGGTTGCGAGATTCGATTCATCCGACAGCATCCTTGCGCTGATAGCACGCACAAGGTATGCATCGGAGATTCACACCCGCATTCCAACGCACGCATGACGTGGGCGCCGACAGGCGACGCGGGCGGTGCGGGCGGCGGGCGGCGCGGGCGGCGGGCACCAAGGGCATGGCACCGAGCTACGGCGGACGGCGCGGCCGGCGGGCACAAAAGTGGGGCGCGCCGACACGCCGCGCCCCACTACTCGAGCCCATGTGCGCCCCCCGCGTTGCGCGCCTGTCGGCTAACTT